>NZ_CADIKL010000005.1 GCF_902859945.1 Paraburkholderia caffeinitolerans
GGTGCTGCCCGCGACGGGCGGCGGCGCGCTGCGGCGTGCCTGTGCCGGTTGCGCAAACGGCGAAACCAGCGGGTCGCGCGGCGCGGAGAAGCCGCGCGGCGTGACCGCGGCCGTCGATGCGAGTGTGGCGGCTGCTGCCATCGGACGCACGCCCGCCGCGCTCATGGGTGAAATCGGCGGCGAAATCGCGGACGAGAGCGGGGCGGCGGCAGTGGCAGCCGGGGCCGCCGCGGGGATCGGAGCGGTGCGCCGCATCGGCGGGCTGCCTGCTGCGCCGGCAAGCGCCGCGCCACCTGACGGAGCACCGCCGAACGGAGTGCCGCCGATGTCGGCCAATGCCTGGCGGCGCGTGTCGGTGGAGAAACCGGCTGGCGGGGTCGCCAGCGTCGCACCGTTCGCAGCCGTTGCCGGGCTGCGGCGGGCGTCGGCCAGTTGGCCGTCGCGCAGCCAGCCGGCCGGAGCGGTCGGTTCGGAGCGCGCCCATGCGGCGGCGGGGCTCGGCTCCGGCGACGCGAAATCCGGTTCGGTGCGCCACGGCGAGGCACTGCCACGCGTCCCGCCATGTGCCGCGAATGCGCCATCGGTGTTCCGCGCTGTCGCGCTCGCGGTGGCGCTTGCCACACCGGCGGCACTCGCCCCGGCGGTGGTCGCCGCGCGTTTGCCCGGCATCTGCGGACGCCATACAGTTGGGCGTTTGCGGCGTGCGCCGTCGAGCGGCTCGGCAAAGCCGCCTGCACCAGGGGTGCCGCTTGCGTTGCTTGAGCCCATGCCAGGCGCCGTGCCCGAGGACGTCCTGCTCCCAAGCCCCAGGCCGTTGCCAAGGCCGCTAGCCAGCTTGCCGAGGTTTCCCAAACCGCTCAGCCCATTCGAACCCGAGCGCGCCGCGCCTTGCGGCTGTGCGGCGTCCTGTCTGGATGCGCGGCGGCTGCGGCGTTCATCGTCGTCTGGGTTGGACGGGCGGATATTGAGCCCGAGACCGAGCGAGACGTCGGCCCACGCGAAGAAGTCGCGCCAGCGGAAATCGATGAGCCAGGGCAGGCTCACGAACAGCAGCGCCGCCATCGCAAGCGGCGCGGCGGTGTGCCCGATCAGCTTGCCGAGCCCGCCCGCGAGCGCGTGCCCGAGCGCATCGAAGCCGTCGATGTTCAGAAGCGTGGCTTCGAGCGTGCAGCTCGCCAGCAGCACGCAGACAAAACCGAGCCAAAGCCGGATCGTGCCGGGGCCGCGCAAGCCCGCGCCGCCAGGCAGCACCGACTTCACGAGACGCCAGATCAGAGGGACGAACCAGATGGCGGATAAGCCGAACCAGCCAGGGACTACCGTGTGCATGCCAGAGATCAACGCTTAAGAGATGTGCAACGTGTCGAGTGTAACCGCCAAGCCCTTGGGCACTGCAATGCGCGTTGCCGCGCCGCAACCGGCGCGGCCGTGCCGGCGCCGGGCGAGTGTGCTGCAAGCCCGGCACGCAGGGCTATGAGCGGGGTGGGCTTCAGGAGGAAACCGCGCCGGAAACCGTGCGGAGCTCAGCGGGGAGAAAACCGAGGGCCATGAGTTAGTGTGCCAAGCCATGCGCCAGGCGCGTGAGACCGCGCGCCAGAGAGAGCCGCGCCGTTCGAGCGCGCGGCTGCTGGACGGCGCGACGCCTCACTTGCTCGGCTTCGCGGGCGTGGCGGCGGAGGCGGACGCCCCCGACGGCGCGCTTGCAGGTGCACCGGCGGCAGCGGGCGCACTCGCTTGGGCGAACGTCATGCGATCGCCGTTTTCGAGCACGACGAGGAGTGCCTGCGGTTCGCGCATTTGCACGCCCGAACGCTGGATGTGCGCGAGCGCGTCGAGATACGGGCCTTCGATTTCGCCGCCCTTGCCGGAGCATGCCATCAGCGTTCCCGCGAGCCGGCCAAACGAGAGCAGCCCGTTCTTGAGCGAGTAGCTGCCCATGTAGCGATTGCAGCCCGAGAAGCCGCTTGCATGGCGCTGGCCGCTGGCAGTCGAGAGGTCGAGCGTGATGGGCCGCGCGGGCGGAGCATCAGGGGCGCCGCTGTCGGTGCTCGCGCCCGGCACCGCGCGCTGCGTGCCGTCGGCGCGTTTCCATTCGACGAGTTGCCAATGCGTGTTGTCGAGCAATTCCGTCGTTGCGGGATTGAACGGGTCGGGCGGCGCTACGGACGTGTCCTGGTGAACCGGCAGCTTGCAGGCGGCAAGCAGGAGCGCAGCCGCAGCGGCGGCCGCGAACGGCGCGGTGTATGACACACGCGAGGCGAGCAGGCGCGCAATCTTGCGTGCGGCGGGGCGTGTGCTCGAGCGGTGGGGCATCGCATCGTTCCTTATAACTGGCGAAGGCGTAAGCGTAACGCACCAAGGGGCCGCATGCGAGCGCAAAGGCTCGCTAAAGATTTACAAAAGCCTGGTAAAAGCCTGGTTCGCGCGCCCGGTCGAGGCGCGCGTGGAACCTGCGTGGAACCTATTTCTCGCGCAATGCGCGCTCAATTCACGTTTGGTTCACACACAGGTGGCGCGAGACCGGGCACGGGGTGTTAACATCGGCGCTCCCTCGCATTCGCATCCCTTGAAGCGCGCGAATCACACGCCGCCTCACGCTCATTCCTGGAGACATCATGCAGACCGGCACTCGCATCGGCACGCCGCTTTCCGCTTCCGCCACCCGTGTCATGCTGCTCGGCGCCGGCGAACTCGGCAAGGAAGTGATCATCGCGCTGCAGCGCCTCGGCGTCGAAGTGATCGCCGTCGACCGCTACGAAAACGCGCCCGGCCATCAGGTCGCGCATCGCGCCCACGTCATCGACATGGCCGATCCCAAGGCGCTGCGCGCGCTGATCGACGCCGAGCGTCCGCACCTCGTCGTGCCCGAGATCGAGGCCATCGCCACCGATGCGCTGGCGGCCGTCGAAGCCGAGGGCGCAGCCGTGGTGATCCCCACCGCGCGCGCCGCGCAGCTCACCATGAACCGCGAAGGCATCCGGCGTCTCGCCGCCGAGGAACTGGGCTTGCCGACCTCGCCTTACGCATTTGCCGATTCGCTCGACGAACTCAAGGCCGGCATCGCCAAGGTTGGCTACCCGTGCGTGGTGAAGCCGGTGATGTCGTCCTCGGGCAAGGGACAGTCGGTGCTCAAGAGCGACGCCGATGTCGAACGTGCCTGGCAGTACGCGCTCGCAGGCGGGCGCGTGAATCATGGCCGCGTGATCGTCGAGGGCTTTATCGACTTCGAATACGAAATCACTCAGCTCACCGTGCGTGCGAACGACCCGGCGAGCGGCGCTGTGCAGACGTACTTCTGCGACCCGATCGGCCACCGCCAGGTGGACGGCGATTACGTGGAGTCGTGGCAGCCGCAGCCGATGAGCCCGAAGGCGCTCGAGCGCTCGCGCGAGGTCGCGCACAAGGTGACCGAGGCGCTGGGCGGGCGTGGCCTGTTCGGCGTCGAGTTGTTCGTGCGCGGCGATGACGTCTGGTTCTCGGAAGTGAGCCCGCGTCCGCACGACACGGGGCTTGTCACGCTCGCGTCGCAGCGCTTCTCCGAGTTCGAACTGCATGCGCGCGCGATTCTCGGGCTGCCCGTCGATACGACGGCGCGCGGGCCGGGCGCATCGGCGGTGATTTACGGCGGCATGGATGAGCGTGGCATCGCCTTCGAAGGCGTGGCGGAAGCACTGGCCGTGCCGGGCGCGGACCTGCGGCTGTTCGGCAAGCCCGAGAGCTTCGCGAAGCGCCGCATGGGCGTCGCGCTCGCGACCGGCGCCGACATCGACGAAGCCCGCTCGCGCGCACGCGCCGCGGCCTCGGCGGTGCGCCCGGTGCCGGGGAGCGTGTCGTAACAAGCGCTGGCTTGGCGACGCCGTGTCGATCTATCGCATTCGTGCTGACGGCGCGCCGCCAGATAATCGCCGTTTTGCCGTGCGGCGTGTGCCGCCGTCGTGGATGGCTGGCCACGCACGGGGCGTGGCAACGCCCACCGGGTTATCGTGTCTGCAAATTGCAGGAAGGTCGGAATGATGAAGTCGATCGCGTTGTGGTGGCCGCGCGGGTTGTTGATGATGATGTGCGCCTTTGCGCTCTCGGGTTGCGGCCTCGCTGCCGCGCCGTGCCGCGTGGTGTCGGCGGGCTTGAAGATCGTGCCGTTGGTCGGGCACGTGGCCGCGGCGCCCACCGACGCATGCGCCGACGTGATCGACCCCTGACCCGTGATGCATGCGCAGCGAAGCAACACGGTAACTCACTACGTCGGCACCGCGCGCTGGTCCAACCGAGTATTGGGAGAACACGCCATGATCCGTGGACGCAACGCCGCCCACCGTCTTGCCACCCGCCTTCGCACGCTGCGCCGGCTCGCCGCCAGCGTGTTCGCGCTCGCGGTCCTCGGCGCCGGTGCGAGCCTCGCGGCGCCTGCCGCGCAGGCTGCCTCGCTCGACGTGCGGGAGATCCAGGTTCAGCCTCGCCATACGTACAGCTATACCTGCGCGGACGGTAAGACCTTCAAGGTCACCTATATCAACGGCTCTAACGGGCAGAGCTTCGCGCTCGTTCCGGTCGGGGGCCGCAGGTTGCTCTTTGTCGGCGTGATTGCCGCGTCGGGCGTGAAATACGTCGCCGACCGCTATACCTGGTGGACCAAGGGTCCCGGCGCCGACCTCTACGACGACATGTCCGAAGCCAGTCCCAAGCCCGTCGTTTCCGGTTGCGCCACGATCATGCGCTAGGGCCGCCCGGCGCTCTCCACCCGCGCCATTCCGGTGTCGGGCGTTGCAGAAGCCGGCCCACCCGGCCATAGGGATTTATGCCAAGGTGTTACAATACCGGCCTTTCGCCGAATTGCGCCTGCCCTCGGGGCGGGTTCTGGCCGGCGACGGGGCAGCTGCCACGCCCGTGAGCACCGGGACCCGGCAGACGCCCAGGCGTTGCGACATCGACTGAAGCAGCCGGGCGCCCCGGCTGGCAACAAGGGAACGAGCGGGTCGAGCGCGGCCGTGCAGCCGGCGCTCCCTGCATACCGCGATGGGTTGACTCGACGGCGTTTCCGCGAATCTGCCTGGCATCTTTCGCGAGCCGTCCGCTGGACGGCCAACGCGGCCGCTGCGGCCCCGCAAGCTCAGTAACCCAGTACGCTCGTCCAGTTTGCCCGCACTTTTCGAAGCAATCCGGCAGTACCCTGCAGTGAATATTTGAGGCGCATCGCGCCTCGTGCGCACAGCGCCTTTATAGCGAAGCCATCATGTCCGACACAGCCGTCACGCCCAGCACCGAGACCTTCGATCAGTTCGGCCTCGCGCCCGAGATCCTCAAGGCGATCCAGGAGCAGGGCTACACGACGCCCACGCCCATTCAGGCGCAAGCCATTCCCGTGGTCCTCACGGGCCGCGACGTGATGGGCGCCGCGCAGACCGGCACCGGCAAGACCGCGAGCTTTTCGCTGCCGATCATTCAGCGCCTGCTGCCGCTGGCGAGCACGAGCGCCTCGCCCGCGCGCCATCCGGTGCGCGCGCTGATCCTCACGCCCACGCGCGAGCTGGCCGACCAGGTCGCCAACAACGTGCGCACCTACGCGCAGCACACGGCGCTGCGTAGCTCGGTGGTGTTCGGCGGCGTCGACATGAATCCGCAATCGGACGAACTGCGCCGCGGCGTGGAAATCCTGATCGCGACGCCTGGCCGCCTGCTCGACCACGTGCAGCAGAAGACCACGAATCTGGGCCAGGTCCAGATGCTGGTGCTCGACGAAGCCGACCGCATGCTCGACATGGGCTTCCTGCCGGATCTCCAGCGCATCTTGAATCTGCTGCCGAAAGAGCGCCAGACGCTGCTGTTCTCGGCCACCTTTTCGGGCGAGATCAAGAAGCTTGCTGCCACTTATCTGCGCACGCCGCAGACCATTGAGGTCGCGCGCAGCAACTCGACGGCTACCAACGTCACGCAGGTCGTCTACGAAGTCGCCGAAGGCGACAAGACGGGCGCCGTCGTGCAGCTGATCCGCGAGCGCAGCCTGAAGCAGGTGATCGTGTTCTGCAACAGCAAGATCGGCGCGAGCCGTCTCGCGCGCCAGATCGAAAAGCAGGGCATCGTGGCCGCCGCGATTCACGGCGACCGCTCGCAAAACGAACGCATGCAGGCGCTTGACGCGTTCAAGCGCGGCGAGATCGAGGCGCTGGTGGCGACCGACGTGGCCGCGCGCGGCCTCGACATCGCCGAGTTGCCGGCGGTGATCAACTTCGACCTGCCGTTCAACGCCGAAGACTACGTGCACCGTATCGGCCGCACGGGCCGCGCTGGCGCCTCGGGCGACGCGCTCTCGCTGTGCAGCCCGAGCGAGAGGAAGCAGCTCGCCGACATCGAAAAGCTGATCAAGCGTCCGTTGACCGTTGAGCGTCTCGTGGTCGACACGCCGGTCGCGCATCACGAAGGCGGCAGCCGCCGCCGCGAGCGCGACGGGCGCGGCGATGGTCACGAGGGCCGCGAAGGCCGTGGCGAGCGCGTCGGCCACCGTCGCCCCGGTGCTTACGAGCGGCCGCATCATCATCGCCAGTCGCAGCCCGTCGACGACTTTTTCCTGAAGCCCTACGAGCCGTCGCCGAGCGCGCGCAGCGCAGCCGAAGAAAAGCCCGCGCCCGCCGCGTCGCAAAAGCAGAAGCAGCCGCTTGCGGCGCTGCTTGGTGGCTTGGGTTCGGCGTGGCGTAACAAGCCGACCTCGTCTTCGTCGTCCTGAGGCTTGAGGCGCGCGGGGCTTCGGCTTCCGCGCAATGAAAAAAGCGGCGTGCCAGTTTCGACCGGCACGCCGCTTTTGCATTTCTGTCCGCAATCGTGGGCTATGCGCTCACTGGGCCACTAATTGCGCGAGGCGGCGTTTCCAGGCATCGATCGCATCGGCCTGAAAGGCTTCGAGCGTCGTGGGCGCCGGGTTGCGCAGTTCGAGCCCGAGATGACGCGCGGCGGCCAGCAGCGCCTCGAGTGGCCGCTCGGCGTCGAGCGCCTGCGCGCCGGTCTGCTTCGAGAGCTTTTCGCCTTCCTCGTTGGTGACGACGGGCACGTGCAGATACGCGGGCGTGGGCACGGCGAGGCACTGCTGGAGCCAGATCTGGCGCGCCGTGGAGTCGAGCAGGTCCGCGCCGCGCACGACGTGGGTGATGTTCTGCGCAGCGTCGTCCACCACCACGGCGAGTTGATACGCCCACTGGCCGTCCGCGCGCAGGAGCACGAAATCGCCGACTTCGGTCGCCAGATCCTGTTCCTGCGGCCCTTGCCAGCGGTCGTCGAAGCGGATCAGCGCGGGATTGACCGCAGCCTCGGGCGCATCGTCCGGCACGCGCAGACGCCACGCGCGCGCGGGCTTGCCGTGCAGGCCCGCGCGGCAGGTGCCGGGGTAGATCAATGTGGTGTTGCGCCGGTGCGCGTGCAGTTGCGAATCGGCGATTTCCTTGCGCGTGCAGCCGCACGGATACACGTGGCCCGCGGCGATCAACTGATCGAGCGCCGCGCGATAAAGGTCGAGGCGCTGGCTTTGCCATTGCGGCGGCTCGTCGGCGTGAAAGCCGAAACGTTCGAGCGTCGCGAGAATGTCCTCGGCGGCGCCGGGGACGGTGCGCGGGCCGTCGATGTCCTCCACGCGCACGAGCCATGCGCCGTCATGTGCACGCGCGTCGAGCCAGCTTGCGAGCGCCGAGACGAGCGAGCCGAAATGCAGCGGCCCGGTGGGCGAGGGCGCGAAGCGCCCGCGATACCCCTGATGGGTTCGAGCCGGTGCGCTCACGCGCGGCAATGTCACGCAGCGTGTGCCGGCGTGGCTTCGGCCGTAGTTTGAGGGCGCTCCGGATGACATTCCGGGCAGCTCTTGCCCACGACGTAAAGCGGCGAAGCCTGCCCGGCGGGCGAGACGACCGCGCGGCACGCGAAGCATTGCACGGTGTCGGTCGCTTCGAGCTGCGGGTTGAGCGCGGTGCGCTGATCGAACACGAAGCAGTCGCCGTTGTAGTGCGCGCCGCCCACTTCCTCGAAATACTTGAGAATGCCGCCTTCGAGCTGATAAACGTGCTCGATCCCCACTTCCTTCATGTGGATCGCGGCCTTTTCGCAGCGAATGCCGCCCGTGCAGAACGACACCACGGTCTTGCCTTCGAGATCGGCGCGATTCGCTTCAATCACGCCCGGGAATTCGCTGAACTTGTCGATGCGGTAGTCGAGCGCCTGCTCGAACGTACCGACGTCGATTTCGAACGCATTGCGTGTGTCCAGCATGACGACCGGGCGGCCTTCGTCGTCGAAGCCGCGGTCCAGCCACGCCTTGAGCACGACCGGCGCGACCGACGGCGCGCGGCCTTCCTCGGGGCGGATCGCGGGCTTCTTCATGGTGATGATCTCGCGCTTCAGACGCACGAGCATGCGGTTGAAGGGGCGTTCTTCCGAGAAGCTTTCCTTGAACTGCAGGGTCGCGAATTTGCCCTCGAACAGCGGATCGTGGTTGATGTAGTCCATGAAGGCGCGCACGTTGCCTTCATCGCCCGCGACGAACAGATTGATGCCTTCCGGTGCGAGCAGGATGGTGCCCCGCAAATCGAGCGACTTGCAGCGTTCGAGCACGAGCGGACGCCATTCGGCGGTCTTGTCGAGTGTCGCGAACTGGTAGGCGGAGAGATTGAGAATGCGCATGGCCAACTTGAGAACCTGAATCAGACAGACCCGCTGTGCGGCGGGCGTAATCCGCTATTATCCCTCAACCGCGCGTTGCAGGCCGACAGCGCGACTTGATGGCGCGCAGGGCCTTATCCGCATGGCCGGCACGCCGCCCCACGCGTGGATGGCGGCAAAAATCGCCGGACCGTAGAGGTACAATGACGCCCATGTCAGATCCCCGCTTCGTCCATCTCCGCGTCCACTCCGAATTCTCGATTGCCGACGGCATCGTGCGCCTCGACGACCTCGTCAAGGCGGCGGCCAAGGACGGCCAGGGCGCGCTTGCGCTCACCGACCTCGGCAATGCATTCGGCCTCGTCCGTTTCTACTCGGAAGCCCGTGGCAAAGGGGTCAAACCCATTGCCGGCTGCGACGTCTGGATCATGAATCCGGACGACCGCGATAAACCTTCGCGCCTGCTATTGCTCGTGAAGGACAAACGCGGTTACCTCAATCTCTGCGAACTGCTTTCCAAGGCGTGGCTCACGAATCAATATCGTGGGCGCGCGGAAGTCGATGTCGCGTGGCTCGAAAACGGGCTGGGCGAAGGACTGCTCGCGATCTCGGGAGCACAGCAGGGCGACGTGGGCCTCGCGCTCGCCGCGGGCAACGCCGAAAGCGCGAAGCGTCATGCGCAGCGCTGGGCGAAGCTGTTCCCGAACGGCTATTACATCGAGTTGCAGCGTTGCGGCCAGCCTGGCGCCGAGCAATACATCGAGCAGGCTGTGGCGATTGCGGCGGAACTGAAGCTGCCGGTGGTGGCCACGCACCCGATGCAGTTCATGACCGATGAGGAATACACAGCGCACGAAGCGCGCGTGTGCATCTCGGAGGGCGACATTCTCGCGAATCCGCGCCGCCAGAAGCGCTTCACGACCGACCAGCGGTTTCGCACCCAGGACGAAATGGCCGCGCTGTTCGCGGACATTCCCTCGGCCGTCGCGAACACCATCGAAATCGCGCGCCGCTGCAACCTCACGCTCGAACTCGGCAAGCCGAAGCTGCCGCTCTTTCCGACGCCCGATGGCATGTCGCTTGACGACTACCTCGTGCAGCTTTCGAAGGAAGGCCTGGAGAAGCGCCTTGTGCAGCTTTATCCGGATGAGGCCGAGCGCGAGAACGAACGCGCGCGCTATTACGAGCGTCTGGATTTCGAGTGCGGAACCATCATCAAGATGGGCTTTCCGGGCTACTTCCTGATCGTCGCGGACTTCATCAACTGGGCCAAGAACAACGGTGTGCCGGTGGGGCCGGGTCGTGGCTCGGGCGCGGGCTCGCTGGTCGCGTACGCGCTCGGCATTACCGATCTCGATCCGCTGCGCTACAACCTGCTGTTCGAGCGCTTCCTGAATCCGGAACGCGTCTCGATGCCCGACTTCGACATCGACTTCTGCCAGCACGGGCGCGACCGTGTCATTCAGTACGTGAAGGAGAAGTACGGCGCCGATGCGGTCTCGCAGATCGCCACCTTCGGCACCATGGCCGCGAAGGCGGCGGTGCGCGACATCGGCCGCGTGCTCGATCTCGGCTACAACTTCACCGACGGCGTGGCCAAGCTCATTCCGTTCAAGCCGGGCAAGCACGTCACCATCGCCGACGCGATGAAGGAAGAGCCGCTGCTGCAAGAGCGCTACGACAACGAAGACGAAGTGCACCAGCTGCTCGACCTCGCGCAGCTCGTCGAAGGTCTCACGCGTAACGTCGGCATGCACGCGGGCGGCGTGCTGATCGCGCCGGGCAAGCTCACCGACTTCTGCCCGCTCTACACCCAGGGCGACGAAAGCGGCGTCGTGAGCCAGTACGACAAGGACGACGTGGAAGCCGTCGGCCTCGTGAAGTTCGACTTTCTGGGCCTGACCACGCTCACGATTCTCGACTGGGCCGAGCGCTATATCCGCATGCTCGATCCGTCGAAGAAGGACTGGTCGCTCGCCCAGGTGCCGCTCGACGACGCGCCGTCGTTCCAGATCCTCAAGAAGGCCAATACGGTCGCCGTGTTCCAGCTGGAAAGCCGCGGCATGCAGGGCATGCTGAAGGACGCCCAGCCCGACCGCTTCGAAGACATCATCGCGCTGGTGGCCTTGTACCGTCCGGGCCCGATGGACCTGATCCCGAGCTTCTGCGCGCGTAAGCACGGCCGCGAGGTGGTGGAGTATCCCGATCCGCGCGTCGAACCTGTTCTGAAAGAGACCTACGGCATCATGGTCTACCAGGAGCAGGTGATGCAGATGGCGCAGATCATCGGCGGCTACTCGCTCGGCGGCGCTGACCTGTTGCGCCGCGCGATGGGCAAGAAGAAGCCCGAGGAAATGGCCCAGCACCGCGAGATTTTCGCGGAAGGCGCGGCCAAGAACGGCCTCACGCGCGAGAAAGCCGACGAGACCTTCGACTTGATGGAGAAGTTCGCGGGCTACGGCTTCAACAAGTCGCACGCGGCCGCTTACGCGCTGCTCGCGTATCACACGGCGTGGCTCAAGGCGCACCATCCGGCCGAATTCATGGCGGCCAATATGTCGCTCGCCATGGACGACACCGACAAGGTGAAGATCCTGTTCGAGGACTGCGCCACCAACGGTTTGAAGGTGCTGCCGCCGGACGTGAACGCCTCAGCGTATCGTTTCGAGCCGGTGGCCGATGCCCATGTGGCCGAAGGCAAGCGCTCGCGCACGATCCGCTACGGCCTTGGCGCGATCAAGGGCAGCGGCCAGAACGCTATCGAACAAGTCTTGCGCGCGCGTAAAGAGGGCGGGCTTTTCAAGGACCTGTTCGACTTTTGCGAGCGTATCGACCGCCGCCTCGTGAACCGCCGCACGATCGAGGCGATGATCCGCGCGGGCGCGTTCGATACGATGCACGCGAATCGCGCGCAATTGCTCGCCTCGGTGCCGATGGCGATGGAGGCCGCCGACCAGGCGAGCGCCAACGCCATGCAGGCTGGCCTCTTCGACATGGGCGACGCGCCGCTGGCCGCGCACGAACTCGTGGACGAACCCGCCTGGGGCGACAAGCGCAGATTGCAGGAAGAGAAGGGCGCGCTCGGCTTCTATCTGTCGGGCCACCTGTTCGACGCCTACAAGGACGAAGTGCGCCGTTTCGTGCGCCAGAAGATCGGCGATCTCAAGGAAGGGCGCGACAAGCTAGTCGCGGGCGTGATCGCCTCGCTGCGCACGCAGATGACCCAGCGCGGCAAGATGCTGATCGCGCTGCTCGACGACGGCACCGGCCAATGCGAAGTGACGGTGTTCAACGAGCAATACGAGGCGCACAAGGCGCTCTTCAAGGAAGACGAACTGCTGGTCGTGCAGGGCGGGGCGCGCAACGACGCGTTCACGGGCGGCATCCGCTTCACGGTGGATACCGTGATGGATTTGGAGCGCGCTCGCAGCCGCTACGCGCAGGCCGTGAAGGTGCAGATGAACGGCAATGCCAACGCGCTCGCGCTGCGCTCGGTGCTCGAAGCGCATCGCGCGAAACCCGACGATTCACTGCCCGCGCCGGTGGTGGAAACGCGCGGACGTGGCGGGCGCGATGGTGGCGGCTACGGTGGAGGCCGGGGCCGCGAGCGCGAGCAGGTGGTTATTCCGAACGGCCTCGCGGTACAGATCGTCTATAGCAACGAACGCGCGCAAGGTGAGGTGCGTCTGGGCGACGCCTGGCGCGTGAAGCCCACCGACGACCTCATCGCCGCGCTGCGCGGCGAGTTTGCCGGCAGTTCCATCGAAATCGTCTACTGACGATGTCTTTCCAGGCAGCGCGAGCGGCAATGGCTGCCGCTTGCGCCGCCTGTCCTTCCCGCGGATTCAGCGTCTCTTCGCGACCTTGCCGTCGCGCGTGAGCAGCGCGAGCTTCACGTAGCGGTAGTACGTGGTCTCGGCGTTGTTGATCGCGAGCATCAGCCCCTCGGCGCCGTCGAGAAAGCCCGCGCGGAGCACCCAGGTGCGAAAGAACGCCCAGAAGCCCTTGCCGAGCGCCTTGGCGAGCGACGAGCGCTTGCCGTCCTCGGCCATCGTGAGCGCGCCGGCCGTCGAGTAGGCGTTGGTCTTTTCGAGCGCTTCGTGCAGGTCGGGAATCGAAATATGGATGATCGGGCCGTCGAGCCTGCCGATCGTGCCCTGAATCTCCAGATGCGTGTGGGTGCGCACGTCGGTGAAGCGCGCGCTGCCGCGCCGGAACAGGCGCTCGATGCGGTCGGGCCACCAGCCCGAGTGCTTCATGAAACGCCCGCAGAAGCTCGAGCGGCGCGGCGTGCTGAACGCGGCGTGGGTCGTGCCTTCGGCGAGCAGGCGCTCCAGTTCGGCGCGCAGTTCGGGGCTCAGGCGCTCGTCGGCGTCCAGACAGATCACCCAGTCGCCGCGCGCCTCGGCCAGCGCGCGGTTTTTCTGCGGGCCGTCGCCGGGCCAGTCGGTCTCGAACACGCGCGCGCCTAGCTCGCGGCAGATGTTGGGCGTGCCGTCGGTGCTGCCGGAATCGAACACGATGGTTTCCATCGCGAGCCCGCGCACCGATTCGAGGCAGTCGCGAATGTCGTGCGCCTCGTTCATCGCCACCACGATGACCGAAAGGGTGGCCTGCGGTGTGCCGCTCGGGCGGGTCGGAGAAAGTCCGTCGGACATGGAGAGGACGCCTGTTCTGGAGGGATGTCGGAAGCGGTGAACCGCACCGCGCCCGCTGGGAATCAGCCGGGCGCGGAGGTGCGTATTCTAGACGATGGTGGACGATGTGCCGGGGCGGGCTGGGCGCCTGCAGGCGAATATTCGGGGCGTGATCGCTGTTGTTGCATTCCCGGTGGATCGCACGGCGTGCTGCGTCAAGCGTATACAATGCGTACCGCGCCGCCGGACCATCTGTCAGACGATCTGCTTTGAACCGGCCGGCGGCATGGGCAAGTGGCCCAGTCACGCATGCAGTCCCGCCGGTATTTCCACCCGCATTTCCAGTTCACGCTTTTCCAGAGGATTCCTTGAGCGAGACCTCCCCTCAATCCACTCTCAGCAAGCCGATCGGCACCGGCCCGAAGTCGACTGCCTCGTCGGTCGGCCGGCGTCTCTGGCCGTATATCAAGCCGCTCTTCTGGGTGGCGGTCGCCGCCATCGTCACGCTTGCGATCGTGGCCGCGACCGAGGCTGGGATCCCGGCGCTTCTCAAGCCGCTGCTCGACCACGGCTTCGGCACCAAGGGCAGCCCGAGCGCACGATGGATCGTGCCCGCCGCCGTGATCGGCCTCGCGCTCGTGCGCGGCCTCGCGCAATACGCGTCCGGCTATCTGCTCCAGTACATGACCAACAAGATCCTGCTGGAACTGCGCCTGAAGATGTTCGAGCGCATGATCCATGCGAGCGTCGGGTTCTTCCAGCGCGAGACGGCGAGCACGGTCATCAACGCGATCGTGTTCGAGGTCAACCAGATCCTCGGCGTGCTGCTGAGCGTGCTGGTCACGTCGGTGCGCGACTCGCTCACGGTGGTCTTCCTGCTGGGCTATCTGTTCATTCTGAACTGGCGCCTCACGCTGATCGTGGCCGTGCTGCTGCCGGCCATCGGCTGGCTCGTCAGCAAGATCAACCGGCGCCTGCGCCGCCTGAACCGCGAGCATCAGGCGCTCACGAACGAGCTGTCGTACATCGTCGAAGAGACGGTGGGCGGCTACAAGGTCGTCAAGGTTCACAACGGCGAGCAGTACGAAATGGACCGCTTCGGCGAGATGAGCAAGCGGCTGCGCGGCTATCAGATGCGCATGACGATCTCGGGCGGCCTTGCGCAGCCGATCACGCAGTTCCTCGCGTCGATCGCGCTTGCGATCGTCATCACGATCGCCGTGGTGCAGGCCTCGAACGACCAGACCACCGTGGGCGGCTTCGTTGCGTTCGTGACCTCGATGCTGCTCGTGATCTCGCCGCTCAAGCATCTGATCGACGTGAACCAGCCGTTGCAGCGCGGCATGACGGCCGCCGAGCTGATCTTCGGCCTCATCGACGAGCCGGTCGAGCCGGCGGGCGGCGGCAAGCCGCTCGAGCGCGCGCGCGGCGAGATCGAATTCCGCAACGTGTCGTTCTCCTATGGGCCCGGTGCGCGCTCGATCCTGGAGAACGTGACGTTCAGCGCGGCACCGGGCGAGATGATCGCGCTGGCGGGCCCGTCGGGCAGTGGCAAGACCACGCTCGTGAACCTGCTGCCGCGCTTTTTCGATCCGAGTGGCGGCGAGGTTCTCGTCGATGGCGTGCCGTTGCCCGAGTACGACATCCATGCGCTGCGCAGCCAGATCGCGATGGTGAGCCAGGACGTGACGCTCTTTAACGACACGGTCGCAAACAACGTGGCCTATGGCGAGCAGGCCGACCTCGCGCGCGTGGAAGAGGCGCTGCGCGCGGCCAACCTCTGGGACACGATCACGGCATTGCCCGAAGGCATCGAGACGCGGGTTGGCGACAACGGCATGAAGCTCTCGGGCGGCCAGCGTCAGCGTCTTGCGATCGCGCGCGCGATCTACAAGGACGCGCCGATCCTGATTCTCGACGAAGCGACGTCGGCGCTCGACTCCGAGTCGGAGCGCCACGTGCAGGCGGCGCTCGAAACGCTGATGAAGGGCCGTACGACGCTCGTGATCGCGCATCGGCTTTCGACCATCGAGCGCGCGGACCGCATTCTCGTGATGGAGGCGGGCCGTATTGCCGAGCGCGGCTCGCATCAGCAACTGCTTGAGCAGCGCGGGCTGTACGCGCACCTGCACAAGATCCAGTTCCAGCAGAACGCCGCGTAAGCGGTGGCAAGCGCAGGAGAGAGGCGCCCGATGCCGGGCGCCTGGTTGGCTCGCGGGTAGTCAGCGCGTTGTTAGCAGGTTCTCAGCAGGTTTTCAGCAGGTTCTTGGCGGCTTGCCGCGCCGTGTTCGACTTCGCGCTTGCGCGACACGCGCGCCAAATCGTGATTCATGTCGGCCAGCGCACATCGGACGGTCGATTGTCGTGTTGACGGGGCCAGCCAGGCACTACTGCCCGTTTTGGGTATGCGAGATGCTCTGGCAGACCTGCGGCCCGCCGTATTGCGGGAGTCTTTCCGGATCGTGTGAGGCATGGCACGGTCTGCAGCGGCCCGGGCGCACGGCGCTGCGGCATTGTGTGGAACTGGCGCTTTATAATCGGCCCACGCGAGAACTGCGCCCACAATAATTCATAGGTCGGACGGGTCATGAAGGTTGGAATCTCCTGCAACGCGCTCAAGCACAGCGGCGGCCTGGAACGCTACGCGATGGACCTCATCCGGGGTCTCGCCGCGCGCGGCGTGCGGCCCGTGTTCTTCGCACGCAAGTTTGATCCCTCCGTGCCGGAATATGCGCTCGTGGAGCCGCACCGCATCAACGTCTCCCTGCTGCCGGGAAAGCTGCGCGACATGTGGTTCTCGCGGCGGCTGGCCACCTTGCGCCGCCGCGCGGGCGTGGACGTGCTGATCGGTTGTAATCGGGTCGACGGATCGGAGATCGCCATTTGCGGCGGCACGCACCGCGGTTTTCTACGAGCGATGGGGCGCCCGCTGCGCGGCTCCGACAGCCGGCAAATCGCGCTCGAAAGCCAGCAATATGCTCGATCGCGCGTGATCATCGCGCATTCTGAGCTTATGTGTTCTGAACTTCGCGAATTGTATGGCGTGGACGAGGCGAAAATCCGCGTACTCTGTCCGCCTGTGGATGATGAGCGCTTCTCGCCCGTGGACGCCAGCACGCGCGCCGCACTGCGCCGCCAATACGGGTTCGGCGACCACGAAACGGTCTTGCTGTTTGCGTCGAGCAGTCACGAGCGCAAGGGCTTGCCGCTCATCGAACAGGTGGTCGCCGCGCTGGACCTGCCGGTCGTGGTGGCCGTGGCGGGCCGCCCGCCAGAGCGCGCAAGTGCGCGCGTGCGCTACCTCGGCTATGTGAAGGACCTCGAAAACGCCTATCGCGCGGCCGATTACTCGATTCTCGCGTCGACCTACGAGCCGTTCGGGCTGGTAGGCATCGAATCGGTCATGTGCGGTACGCCGGTAATCTTTTCGTCGAATATCGGCTGCTGCGACGCCATCGGCGACAGCGCCAAATATCTGTTCCAGCCTGGTGACTCGGCCGATCTGCGCCGTGCGATCGAGGCCGCCGTGGCGGCGCGCGGACAGCGCGTCGAACCGGCCGACCCGGGTGACCCATCGGGTCCGCACCCCGCCGTCCTGTACGACGCGACCGTGCAAGCACACGTGGACGCGCTGCTCGAACTCGTGGCGGACATTTCCCCGACCCACTAGTTTGGGCCTCGCACCCGTCCATGTACGGCACGCGGCGTCTTCAGTGATTCTTCCGCAGTCTGGAAAGGTCCTCCATGGTTTTAGGTGTTAACCCTGGAGTCTGGCAGGCATACGATGCGTACATCGGCCGCATGCACAGACAAACAGTCGCACATCGGCCGCCCTGAACCCACTGGAGGTCGTAATCATGAAGTCCCTGATTCAAGCCGTTGCTATTGCCGCTGTCCTCGTTGCTCCCGTTGCTTCGTTCGCCCAGTCGCAGTCGACTATTACCCGCGCTCAAGTGCGCGAAGAGCTCGTGCAACTGCAGAAGGTCGGTTATCGCGTCGGCGATGGCGATCAGGTGCATTACCCCGAAGCGATTCAGGCCGCCCAGGCCAAGGTGGCCGCGATGAATGGCAACAGCGCTTATGGCGGTGTCGCGAACACGACGGAATCGGGGGCGCGTGGCGCGAAGGTGTCGGCGGAAGACTGGAACGCGATGTACGCGCACCCCTGAGCCGCGAGTGCGCTAGTGCCGCTCTAATATGGACTCGAATGAGCGCGGCGCCGCCGGAGGGCGCGCCGCCGAAGGGCGGCTGAAGACTACCCGCCCGCGGCAGCCCAAGGGGCAACCCGCCGGCCGGCCTATCGCCCCGACGTCTCCCCGAGCAGATTTTCGGCGCGCAGTTGCGTGAGCAGCGTGCGCGCCTCTTCGACTGGCTCGCCCGTCATCGGATGGAAGACGAAACGCGGCGAGGTCGCCAACGTCGGATAGTGCTTGCGCGTGCTGCGCGAATACGCCGGATCGTAGTGCTCGGTCACGAGCGTCTCGGACAGCGCCGCGTGGTGGCCTTCTTCCAGCAGACGGCACCACGACTCGATGCGCTCGCGCCCATGCAGCGGCGTGAGCTTCAACAATTGCTCGCGGAAATAGGTCTGGTCATTGAGCAGGTGGCCATACTCTTCGAGCAGCAGCGCCACGCGCTCCTTGAGCGCAACCTCGACCACGACGCACGTTGCCGCGTGGATGCCCTCTACCAGCGCGACAGGCAGCGTGATCGCGCCGATGCGCCGGCTTTCCGCTTCCACGAACACGGGCTGCGCGGGGTCGAGTGTGCGCAGTTGTTGCACCAGCGCCGTATCGAACGACTTTTGCGCAGGTTGCCCGCGCGCGGGCAACGCGCCGAGCAGCGAGCCGCGATGCGCGGCAAGCGCTTCGAGATCGAGCGTTTGCGCGCCGGCCTGGCCGAGCGCCTGTAACAGGCGCGTCTTGCCGCTGCCCGTGGGGCCGGCGAGCACGACGTAGCGCAACTGTCCGGGCAGCGTGCCGAGCGACTCGACCACGGCGTTCCGGTAGGTCTTGTAGCCGCCTTCGAGCTGCCGCGCACGCCAGCCGATCATGTTGAACATGGTCGTCATCGAGCCCGAGCGTTTGCCGCCGCGCCAGCAATAGACGAGCGGGCGCCAGTTGCGCGGACGGTCGGCGAAAGTCGTGTCCAGATGCATGGCGATATTGCGCGCGGCGATCGCCGCGCCCACGCGGGTGGCGTCGAAGGGCGAGTTCTTGTACAGGGTGCCGACGATCACGCGCTCCTCGTTGCTGAGCACGGGAGCGTTGATCGCGCCGGGCACATGGTCCTCGGCGTATTCGAGCGGCGTTCTCACGTCGATGATCTCGTCGAACTCGCCCAGTTGGGAAAGGGTGGCGCGCTGGTGATTCAACTGCGGTGCTCCGATGTGGCGGGCGGCGGCCGCGCGCCGGTGTCGCGCAGGGCTAATAGCGAATGATATACGGTGCGGCGACCGCCGGCAGTGTAGGGGCAGGCGGGGCGGTGCCTGCGGGGATGGCGTTGCGGGTGCGCGCGTTCGACCATGCGCACTGATTCTGGCTGATCCAGCCGCCCCCTACATCAACACAATATCGTACTGCTCCTGGCTCAAATTCGACTCCACCTGCAACGACACCGGCTTGCCGATGAAGTCGATCAGCATCGCGAGATGCTGCGATTCTTCTTCGAGAAACAGATCGATCACCTGCTGCGAAGCCACCACGCGAAACTCGCGCGGATTGAACTGGCGCGACTCACGCAGGATTTCGCGCAGCACGTCGTAGCACACGGTGCGCGAGGTCTTCACCTGCCCCTTGCCAAGACACGTGGGGCAGGGCTCGCACAGCACATGCGCGAGCGATTCGCGCGTGCGCTTTCTCGTCATCTCCACGAGCCCGAGTTGCGAGAAGCCGTTCACGGTCACGCGCGTGCGGTCGCGCGAGAGCGCCTTCTTCAGCTCGCCGAGCACCTGGTCGCGGTGCTCGACGTTTTCCATGTCGATGAAGTCGATGATGATCACACCGCCCAGATTGCGCAGCCGCAACTGGCGCGCGATGGTGTGCGCCGCTTCGAGATTGGTCTTGAAGATCGTATCGTCGAAATTGCGCGCGCCCACGTAGCCGCCCGTGTTCACGTCGATGGTCGTCATCGCTTCGGTCTGGTCGATCACGAGGTAGCCGCCCGACTTGAGGTCGACGCGCCGCGAGAGCGCGCGCTGGATCTCGGCCTCGATGTTGTAGAGGTCGAACAGCGGCCGCTCGCCCGTGTAGTGATGCAGCTTCGCCAGCACGGCGGGCGTGAATTCGGCGGCGAATTCGGTGAGCTTCTGGAACGTTTCGCGCGAATCGACCTGAATGCGCGAGGTCTCGTCGTTCACGAAATCGCGCAGCACGCGCTGCGCGAGATTGAGGTCTTGATAGAGCAGGCTCGTGGCCGGCATGCGCTGCGACAGCGCGAGGATCGTCGCCCACGTCTTGCGCAGGTAGGCGACATCGGCGGCAAGCTCTTCGCTCGTGGCGTCCTCGGCGATGGTGCGCACGATATAGCCGCCTTTCTCGTCGGCGGGCAGCACGGCGGTCAGGCGCGCGCGCACGGCTTCGCGCTCCGCTTCGCTTTCGATCTTCTGCGAGATGCCGATGTGCGGCTCTTGCGGCAGATAGACGAGCGTGCGGCCCGCGATGCTCACCTGCGTCGAAAGACGCGCGCCCTTGGTGCCGATCGGATCCTTCACGACCTGGACCATCAGCGTTTGCCCTTCGAACACGGTCTTTTCGATGGGCTGATGATGCACGCTCGCATGCGCCTCGCCCGCGATGCGCGGATGCCAGATATCGGCAACGTGGAGGAACGCCGCGCGCTCGAGGCCGATGTCGATGAACGCCGACTGCATGCCCGGCAGCACGCGCACGACCTTGCCGAGATAGACGTTGCCGACGCGCCCGCGCGACAGCGTGCGTTCGACGTGAAGCTCCTGGACTGCACCTTGCTGGACCAGCGCAACACGCGTCTCCTGAGGCGTGACGTTGATCAGGATTTCTTCGTTCATGATTGCTTTTAGAAGTCGATGCCGGCGGCGCGCAAGAGGGCGGCCGTTTCGAAAAGTGGCAAACCCATGATACCCGAATAGGACCCGTCGATTCGCTCGATGAACTCGGCGGCGCGCCCCTGGATGCCGTATGCGCCGGCCTTGCCGAAGGGCTCGCCGCTCGCGACGTAGCGTGCCAGCCCGGCGGGCAGCGCGGAGGCGAAGCGCACGTGCGAGCGCGAGAGTGCGAGCGGCAGGCACACGCCTTCCGCGTTGACCACGGCCACGGCGGTCAGCACTTCGTGTTCGCGGCCGGCGAGCCGTTCGAGCATCGCGTAGGCATCGGCCGCGTCGTGCGGCTTGCCGAGGATATGGCCGTCGATGCTCACCGTGGTGTCGGCCGTGAGGATCGGCGCATGCGCGTGGGCGCCTGCAACGAGCCGGGCGCGCGCGGCATCGGCTTTGGCGGCGCACACGCGCTCGACGTAGACGTCGGCGGATTCGCCTGGCAGCACGGCTTCGAGCGATTCGGCGTCTTCGTCGGGGCGCGGAAGCAGCAGTTCGAAGCGCACGCCGAGTTGCTGCAGCAGTTCCTGGCGGCGCGGGCTCTGCGAGGCGAGATAGACGAACGGATAGGGCGCGGTAGTGGTCATCGGGGCGTTTTTACGTCTTGATGAGGCGGGGATCGGGCTCAGGCGGATTCACACGGATTCACGCGGATTCACGCGGTTTCGCACCTGAGAGGGCCGCCGTGGCGCGTGGATCTCGTGGCGCACACGCCGGCGGGCGTTATGCGCGAGCGCTTCAAACGCGATGATAGGGGTGATTCTGCGTGATGGTCCACGCGCGGTAAAGTTGCTCGGCCAGCAGCACGCGCACCATCGCGTGGGGCAGCGTGAGGGAGGACAGGCGCAGCAGCGTGTCGGCGCGCGCCTTGATCTGCGGATCGAGCCCGTCCGCTCCGCCGATCAGGAACGCCACGTCGCGCCCGTCCTGCTGCCATCCGGGCAGCGCCTGGGCGAGCTGCATGGTGGTCCAGTCGCGGCCGCGTTCGTCGAGCGCCACGATGCGCGCGTTCTTCGGCAACGCGGCTTCGATGCGCGTGCGCTCGGCGGCCATCACGCTTTCGGCTGAACGCCCCGACGAGCGCTGCTCGGGCTTCACCTCGCGCAACTCGATGCGCAACTCGGGCGGCATGCGCTTCGTGTATTCCTCGAAGCCTTCTGCTATCCAGTCCGGCATCTTGTGCCCTACGGCGACGATATGCAGTTTCATGGTGCTAAACGAATGCGGGTGACGCGCTTGTGAGTTCGCTGCGTGCTCAACGTGTTCATAACGAGCTCGTCAACGAGTTCAGCGTGCGCGTTCACTTCGCGTGGATGGCGGAATTACTTCGCGCTGCGACGCGATGCGGCCTTGCGTGCGGGCTTCTTCACGGCGGGCAGGTCGATTTCTTCGTCGTCTTCGCCGTCGATCGGCTCGCTCGGACGCGCGCCGGTGAAGCCCGTGTTGGCCGCGAGCTTCACGCGCACCGGCTTGTCGCCCCAGATTTCCTCGAGGTTGTAGTACTGGCGCAGCGCGGGCTGCAGGATATGGACGACCGCGTCGCCGCAATCCACCAGCACCCATTCGCCGATGTCCTCGCCTTCAGTGCTGATGATGTCGCCGCCGGCTTCCTTGACCTTCTCGCGCACGCTGTTGGCGAGCGCCTTGGTCTGGCGGTTCGAGGTGCCGCTCGCGACGATTACGCGATCGAACAGCTCGGTCAGATGGCTCGTGTTGAAGATGCGAATGTCTTGTGCCTTGACGTCTTCGAGACCGTCGACGATGGCGCGTTGAAGTTTGCGGATGTCCATATTTACCCGTGTTACCTGTACAAATGATGTTGAAGGATATAGTCCCACACTGCCGTGGGGACCTTGTCGGCGGCGCTGCCGCCGTGTGGTTCAGTCGTTGTGTGCGCGGCCGGCGCCGCTGCCCGTGCCGCCTGGGTTGTCTGCGCCGCCACGCGCGCGCCCAGTTCGCGCCGGATTTCGGTGGCCGAAATATCGAGCGCAAGCGCTTCGTCGATCAGCAGGTGCCCGCAGCGCGTGGCCGCGAGCGTAGCGGCGCTGGCGCGCCGCGCGGCCACTTCCGCCGACACGGCGTCTGGCAGCGCCGTGAAATCGAAGCCAGGCCGGCTCGCCACGCCCAGATGCGCGAGCGCGAACAACTCGCGCCAGGCGTGCCACGAATCGAGATGCAGCAGCTGATCGGCGCCCATCAGCAGCGTGAGCGCCGCCTGCGCGTTGCTTTCGCTGCGTGCGCGCCAGCGGCGCAGCGTTTCCACCGTATAGGTGGGGCCGTTGTGCTCGATTTCGTCGGTGTCGACGCTCACCGTCACGCCCGGCAGCACGAGCGAGGCCGCAGCCGCGCGCGTCATCGCAAGGCGATGTTCCACGGCGCTGACTTCGGGCTTCTGCCAGGGCTGGCCCGCGGGCAAAAGGATCAGCTCGGTCAGGCCGAGCACGCGCGCGAAATGGCGCGCGAGCGCGAGATGGCCCTCGTGAATCGGATCGAAGGTGCCACCGAGCAGGCCCACGCGGCGCGCAAGCGCCGCAGGAGGCGCGCCGGCTGGCGCACTCGCGGTGGCGGTCAAGTCTTGCGTCACGGCGTCAGATCCAGTCGCGCACCGGCAGGAAGTCGGTGTACAGGCGTGCTTCGGGCGTGCCTGGTTGCGGCTGCCAGTCGTAGCGCCAGTTCGCGGATGGCGGCATCGACATCAGGATCGACTCGCTGCGACCGCCGCTTTGCAGGCCGAAGTGCGTGCCGCGATCCCAGACCAGATTGAACTCGACGTAGCGGCCGCGCCGGTATGCCTGGAATTCGCGCTCGGCTTCGCCATAAGGCGTGGCGCGGCGCTTTTCGATGATCGGCAGATACGCCTTCAGGAAGCCGTCGCCTACGCTCTTGAGCATCGCGAACGCCTGGTCGAAGCCGCCTTCGGCGTAGTCGTCGAAGAAGATGCCGCCGATGCCGCGCGCTTCGTTGCGGTGCTTGAGGAAGAAGTACTCATCGCACCAGCGCTTGAAGCGCGGGTAGAGATCCGTGCCGTAAGGCGCGAGCGCGTCGTGGCAGACGCGGTGGAAATGCTGCGCGTCTTCCTCGAAGCCGTAATAGGGCGTGAGGTCCATGCCGCCGCCAAACCAGAACACCGGCGCTTCGCCCGCTTTGGTGGCGAGCAGCATGCGCACGTTCATGTGGACGGTCGGGCAGTACGGATTGCGCGGATGCAGCACGAGCGAGACGCCCATCGCCTCGAAGCCGCGTCCGTTGAGTTCGGGGCGGGCGGCCGTGGCCGAGGGCGGCAGGGCGTCGCCCGAGACGTCGGAAAAGCCGATGCCCCCGCGCTCGAAGAACTGGCCGCCTTCGAGAATGCGTGTGCAGCCGCCGCCGCGCAGCTTCTCGCCGGGTTCGCGCTGCCACGCGTCGGTCGCGAAGGGCGTGCCGTCGAACGCGCCGAGCGTGTCGGCGATCCGCGTCTGCAGGCCCGCGAGCCAGGCGCGTACGGCGGCGCTGTCATGGGTTGCGCCAGCGGTTGTGCCTGCGGGCGCTACGGGGGTCGGGCCGTTTTGAGTCGGTTCGGTCATCGGTGGGGCGGGCGAGGCGGCGGGGCCGGCACTGCGCCAGGATTGGGTTCGGAATCGGGGTGCGGGTCGCGCGGCGCGGCCGCTAGCGGCAAGCTTACGCCGTTCGGCGCGGCTTCGCGGTTATGCCGCCCATGCGGCGGCCGCCTGTTGCGCTGCTTATATTGTGCTGCTTCGGGCCGCGCTCGCCTTGCCTGTGCGGCGGACGAGGACTGGCCCGCGCGCGGTCGCCGGCCGGCGTGCGCTTGGCAATTTTGCGGCGCACCATGGCGAGCGCGCCGCCAGGCGGCGAAGCGCCCGCCACGGATGGCCGGCCCACAACAGGCCGGGCATGTGTGGCGCGCGCCTTTCCTGCGCGCGAGGCGTTACTGCTTGCGCCCTGCGGCGCGATAGCCGATGTCGTTGCGATACTGCATGCCGTCGAACGAGATGCGGTTCACGGTTTCGTAAGCCACCTTTTGTGCGCTGCGAACGGAATCGGCGAGGCCCACCACGCACAGCACGCGGCCGCCCGAGGTCACGAGCTTGCCGTCCGCGAACTGCGTGCCCGCGTGGAACGTGACCGACGCATCGGTTTCGGCGGGAATGTCGTTGATGCGGTCGCCCTTGCGCGGCGTATCGGGGTAGTTGTGCGCGGCCAGCACCACGCCGAGCGCGGTGCGACGGTCCCATTCGAGCTCGACCTGGTCGAGCGAGCCGGCGATCGCATGCTCCACCACCTTCGAGAAGTCGCCCTTCAGGCGCGCCATGATCGGCTGCGTTTCCGGGTCGCCCATGCGGCAGTTGAATTCGAGCGTCTTCGGGTTGCCCTGCGCGTCGATCATCAGGCCGGCGTAGAGGAAGCCCGTGTAGCGGATGCCTTCCTTCTCCATGCCCGCCACGGTCGGCAGGATGATTTCGCGCATCACGCGCGCGTGCAGTTGCGGCGTGACGATGGGCGCGGGCGAGTAGGCGCCCATGCCGCCCGTGTTCGGGCCCTGGTCGCCGTCCTGCAGGCGCTTGTGGTCCTGGCTCGACGCGAGCGCGAGCACGTGCTTGCCGTCGACCATGACGATGAAGCTCGCTTCCTCGCCCGCGAGGAATTCCTCGATCACCACGCGCGCGCCGGCGTCGCCGAGCTTGTTGTCGGCGAGCATCATGTCGATGGCCTGATGCGCTTCTTCGAGCGACATCGCCACCACCACGCCCTTGCCCGCGGCAAGGCCGTCGGCCTTGATCACGATGGGCGCGCCGTTTTTCTCGACGTAAGCGTGCGCGGCCGTCGCGTCCGAGAAGGTTTCATAGGCGGCCGTGGGGATGTTGTGGCGCTTCATGAACGCCTTGGCGAAGTCTTTCGAGCTTTCGAGTTGCGCGGCTTCCTTGGTGGGGCCGAACACCTTCAGGCCGCGCTGGCGGAACACGTTGACGATGCCGGCCGCGAGCGGCGCTTCAGGGCCGACCACGGTGAGGGCGACCTGTTCGCGCTCGGCGAAATCGGCGAGCTCGTTGATGTCCGTGATGTCGACGTTGGCGAGCCGCTCGTCCTGCGCGGTGCCGCCGTTGCCCGGTGCGACGTAGACGAGTTGGGTGCGCGGCGACTGCGCTAGCTTCCACGCCAGCGCATGTTCGCGGCCGCCAGAACCGACGACGAGTAACTTCATGTAAATCCCCGAAAGACCAGAACCAGAAACAGTTGCGGCCGGCGCGTCAATGCGCCGGCCGTGAAAGCGTGGGCGGCGAACCGCAGGGCGGCGAACCGCGGCGCGACTCAAGCTCGCCCGAGCGTGGCGCGGCCGGTCAGCCGCAGCGCCCGCTCGCGCCGAAGCGGCTTATTCCTCGTCGATCGACGCGTTGGTGTACACCTCCTGGACGTCGTCCAGGTTTTCGAGCGCGTCGAGCAGCTTTTGCATCTTCACCGCGTCGTCGCCCGTGAACTCGACTTCGGTTTGCGGCTTCATCGTGACTTCGGCCATTTCGGCCTTGAAGCCCGCGCCTTCGAGCGCGTCCTTCACCTTCTGGAAGTCGTTGGGCGGGCAGATCACCTCGATGCTGCCGTCGTCGTTCGTGACGACGTCGTCGGCGCCCGCTTCGAGCGCAGCGTCCATCAGCTTGTCTTCGGGCGTGCCCGGCGCGAACAGGAACTGGCCGACGTGATCGAACATGAACGACACCGAGCCGTCCGTGCCCATGTTGCCGCCGAACTTCGAGAACGCGTGGCGCACTTCCGCGACGGTGCGGGTGCGGTTGTCGGTCATGGTGTCGACGATCACGGCCGCGCCGCCGATGCCGTAGCCTTCGTAGCGGATTTCCTCGTAGTTCGCGCCGTCGACGCCACCCACGCCGCGCTGGATCGCGCGGTTGATGTTGTCCTTGGGCATGTTGGCGTCGTAGGCCTTGTCCACGGCCAGGCGCAGGCGCGGGTTCGTGTCGACCTCGCCGCCACCCATGCGCGCCGCAACCTGGATTTCCTTGATGAGCCGCGTCCAGACCTTGCCGCGCTTCGCGTCAGCAGCCGCCTTCTTGTGCTTGATGTTGGCCCATTTCGAATGACCCGCCATACCTTTCTCCGTCGCACGCTTCACGCGTGCATGGTGCAGTTGTCGTTACCGCAGTTTTCAATACGATGCCGGGGCCGGCGTGGCGCGCTCGTGTATGCGCGGCCGATGCTTCCGTGCCGGTGTGCCCATCCGTGAGTGTCTGTCTGCCCGCAGCCGGTCGCCCGCAGCCGGTCGTCCGTGGCCAGTTTTCGCCCGGCAGGCGCTCGCGCGTGCGGCCGGGCTTGCCGGTGGCGCTTCGTGCGGGACGCGCGCCGAGGACGCGTCGGCGCATTGGGGCGCGCTTCGCGAAGTCCTGGGGACTCGTGGGGACAGTCAGGCAGACCCGGTCGACCCGGTCAGGCAGACGTGAATTTTATCACGCCGGGCTCGCTCGGCCTCCCCCCTCGACGCCCCGGATGCGCCGGGGCGGGGATTTTTTCGGGTGCGCGAACCGCAGCGAAGCGAGGCGGCCGGGGCGCCGCCCCAGGGCGGCATCAGTTCTTGGTGCCGAACAGGCGGTCGCCGGCGTCGCCGAGACCCGGGACGATATAGGCGTGCTCGTTCAGGTGCGTATCGAGCGAGGCCACGTAGAGCCGCACGTCCGGATGCGCCTGCTGGAACACCTCGACGCCTTCGGGCGCGGCCACCAGCGCGAGGAAGCTGATGCGCTCGCCGGGCACGCCGCGGCGCTTGAGCACGTCGATGGCGTGCGCCGCCGAGTAGCCGGTCGCCACCATCGGGTCGCACAGAATGAAGGTGCGGTCCTCGAGGTCGGGCAGGCGCACGAGGTACTCGACCGGGCGGTGGTCGTCGGCGCGATAGACGCCGATGTGGCCGACGCGCGCTGACGGGATCAGCTCGAGCAGGCCGTCGGACATGCCCACGCCTGCGCGCAGCACCGGCACGATCGCGAGCTTCTTGCCGGCGATCACGGGCGCGTCGATCTCGACGAGCGGCGTTTGCACGCGGCGCGTCGTGACCGGCAGCTCGCGCGTGATTTCGTAGCCCATCAGCAGCGTGATCTCGCGCAGCAGCTCGCGGAACGTGCGCGTGGACGTGTTCTGATCGCGCATGTGGCTGAGCTTGTGCTGGATCAGCGGGTGATCGAGGATGAAAAGATTCGGAAAGCGGCTGTCCTGTTTCATGGCGGGGCGCACGAGGCTGCAAGGGGTGTTGGGGGGCGGCGGCGCTGCCGGCTGCATGGGTCCGGCGAGGCTCGCGGGAGCGCTGGGCCGCGCTACAGGCGCAAGTATACGAGAACCGGGCAAGAACGGAGCGGGATCGGGGCCGCGCTGGGCCAGTTTGCGGCACGCGCGGCTCGCGGCGTCCCACGCGCGTGGTCCGATTCTTCTAGAATCGCAAAGTCGGGCGAGAGCCGGCCGCCGCAGTTTCGTCGCTGCGTCGCGACCTCCGGCCGTCACAGATTCGTCACGCCAACCACGAGGACCGTAAAGATGGACATGGGCATCGCAGGACGCAGCGCGCTGGTGTGCGCCGCAAGCAAGGGATTGGGGCGCGGCTGCGCCGAGGCGCTCGCGGCCGAGGGCGTGAACGTGACGATCGTGGCGCGCACGGCGCAAACCCTCGAAGAGACCGCCGCACGGATTCGCGCGAATACCGGCGTCGAAGTGAAGGCCGTGGCCTGCGACATCACCACCGAGGCCGGGCGCGCCGCCGCGCTTGCCGCCTGTCCGTCGCCCGACATTCTCGTGAACAATGCCGGCGGCCCGCCGCCGGGCGACTTTCGCACCTATACGCACGAAGCCTGGCTTGCCGCGCTCGAAGCGAACATGCTCACGCCGATCGCGCTGATCCAGGCCACCATCGACGCCATGAGCCAGCGCGGCTTCGGGCGCATCGTCAACATCACGAGTTCCTCGGTGAAGGCGCCCATCGACGTGCTCGGCCTCTCGAACGGCGCGCGTTCGGGCCTCACGGGTTTCATCGCGGGCGTCGCGCGTCAGGTCGCGGGCACCGGCGTGACGATCAACAACCTGCTGCCGGGCGCCTTCGACACCGACCGCATCCAGGCCACCATCGTGGCGCAGTCGAAGGCGAGCAATCTGTCGCTCGATGAAGTGCGCGCGCGCCGCGTGAAGGCGATTCCGGCGGGCCGCTTCGGCACCTCCGAGGAATTCGGCCGCGCCTGTGCGTTCCTGTGCAGCGTCCATGCGGGCTATATCACGGGACAAAACTGGCTGATCGACGGTGGCGCATATCCAGGAACGTTCTGATCCGGTACGTTCTGTTCCGCGCGCGACGCGCGCGCGGAAGCACTCAATCTCATCGAAACAAGGAAGAAGGCCATGCCCACCCGCGTCGCGCTGATCGCGCACGACCATAAGAAGGACGACATCATCCGGCTCGCCGGCGAGTACGTCGATACGCTGCGCCGCTGCGAGCTGCTCGCGACCGGCACCACGGGCGGGCGCATTGCGGCGGCGCACGGCCTGAACGTCGAGCGCATGCTCTCGGGCCCGCACGGCGGCGACCTGCAGATCGGCGCACAGCTGGCCGAGGGCAATGTCGACGTGGTGATCTTCTTGCGCGACCCCATGACCCCGCAGCCGCACGAGCCCGACATTAACGCGCTGGTGCGCGCCTGCGACGTGCACGACGTGCCGTGCGCGACGAATATCTCGACGGCGCGCATGATCCTCGACGTGCTCACGCTGCGCCTGAAAGAAGAGATCTGAGCGAGACGAGTTCTGGGCGCAGCGCCGCTCGACTCGCACAACTCCCTGGGACTCGCAGTACTCACAGAACGAAGGAGGCAGGATGACCAAGGCAATCCGTTACGAGAAGACCGGCGGCCCCGAAGTGATGAAGTGGGTGGACGTCGCGGTGGGCGAGCCGGGCGAGGGCGAGATCCGCGTGAAGCAAAGCGCATGCGGACTCAATTACATCGACGTGTACTTTCGCACCGGGCTCTATCCGCAGCCGCTGCCGGCCGGTCTCGGCATGGAGGCCGCGGGCGAAGTCGTGGCCGTGGGGCAGGGCGTCACGCTCGTGAAGCCGGGCGACCGCGTGGCATATGTCGGGCGTCCGCCGGGCGCGTATGCGCAGGAGCGCGTGCTGCGCGCGGATCAGGTGATCCGCCTGCCCGATGCGATCAGCGACGAGCAGGCTGCCTCCCTCATGTTGCAGGGCCTGACCGCGCAATATCTGCTGCGCCGCACGTACCGCGTGAAGGCCGGCGACACGATTTTGATCCAGGCCGCCGCGGGCGGCGTGGGCCTCATCGTGTGCCAGTGGGCCAAGGCGTTGGGCGCGACCGTGATCGGCACGGTGAGCTCGGACGAGAAGGCCGAAGTCGCGAAGGCGCATGGCTGCGATTACCCGATCGTCTATACGCGCGAGGACTTCACCGCGCGCGTGCGCGAGATCACGAACGGCGCGGGCGTGCCCGTGGTGTACGACTCGATCGGCAAGGATACCTATACGAAGTCGCTTGACTGCCTCGCGCCGCTTGGCATGTTCGTGAGCTTCGGCAATGCGTCGGGGCCGCTGCCGCCCATCGATTCGTCGGAGTTCGCGGGGCGCGGCTCGCTGTTCTTCACGCGTCCGACGCTCTTCACCTACATCGCGAAGCGTGCCGATTATGAGGCGATGACCGCCGAGTTGTTCGAGGTGGTCGCCTCGGGCAAGGTCAAGACCTCGATCAACCAGCGCTATGCGCTGCAGGACGTGGGCCAGGCTCACGCCGATCTCGAAGCGCGCCGCACGACCGGCTCGACCATTCTGCTGCCGTAATTTCGGGGTATTCACCTGACGGGGGCGCGCGTGCCAGCCATGCGCGTCCCCGTCGCGTTTACGCGATTTTTATACGCGCACCAAAACCTTTGATCCGGATTTAACGCGATAAACATTACCTTACCGCCATCCGTCATCCATAAATGGAGAACACGACAATGGATGTGCTGTATATCGGGGGGCTGGCGGTCTTCGCCGCGCTCACTTACGCGTTGATCGCCGGCTGCGGGAAGCTCATGCAGTACCGCCGCGCGGATCGGGGCGATACGGGGGCGCGCTCATGACCTGGATCTTCTGGCTATCGGGGGCGGCGACACTGTTGCTGTTCGTTTATCTCGTCCATGCGCTGCTGCGCGCGGAGGATATCGAATGAACACCAATAATCTCCTGCAAGCGGGGATTTTCATCGTCGTCCTGCTGGCGCTCGCAGTGCCTGTCGCGGGCTATATCACGCGCGTGCTCGATGGGCGCTCGCGTGTCGTGCGTTTGTTCGCGCCGCTCGAGAATCTGCTTTACCGCGTCGCCGGGGTCGACCCGAGCGCGGAGATGAACTGGAAGCGCTACGCGCTGGTGGCCATCTCGTTCAATGTGCTGGGCGTGGGCTTTCTTTACGTGCTGCTGCGCATTCAAGGCTGGCTGCCCGCCAATCCGCAGAGCTTCGGCGCGATGACGCCGGACGGCGCGTTCAACACTGCCGTCTCCTTCGTCACCAACACGAACTGGCAGGACTACACGCCCGAGCAGACCGTGAGCTACCTCACGCAGATGCTTGGCCTCACCGTGCAGAACTTCCTCTCGGCGGCCACGGGCATCGTCGTGGTGATCGCGCTGATTCGCGGTTTCGCGCGCCATTCGGCGCAAACCATCGGCAACTTCTGGGTCGATCTCACGCGCACGACGCTCTACATCCTCGTGCCGATGGCGGCGATCGTCGCGGCGCTGCTGATGAGCCAGGGCATGATCCAGAACTTCAAGTCGTATCAGGACGTGCCGACGCTCCAGACCACCACCTACGCGGCGCCCAAGCTCGACGCGCAGGGCAATCCGGTCAAGGACGCGAAGGGCAACCCCGTCACCGTCGATACGAAAGCCACGACGCAGACGCTCGCCATGGGTCCGGTCGCCTCGCAGGAAGCGATCAAGATGCTCGGCACCAACGGCGGTGGCTTCTTCAACGCGAACTCGGCGCATCCGTACGAGAATCCCACGCCGTTCTCGAACTTCGTCGAAATGTTGGCGATCCTGATTATTCCGGCTGCGCTATGTCTCGTGTTCGGCAATGTCGTGGGCGACCGCAGGCAGGGCGTGGCGGTGCTCGCGGTGATGACGATCGCGTTCGCCGTCGCGGTGGGCGTCGAGCTCTCGGCCGAGCAGGCGGGCAATCCGATGCTAGCGTCGCTGAACGTCGATCAGCACGCCAGCGCGATGCAAGCCGGCGGCAACATGGAAGGCAAGGAAACGCGTTTCGGCATTGCGCAGACGGGCATCTTCGTCGTGGCGACCACGGCGGCTTCGTGCGGCGCGGTGAATGCGATGCACGACTCGCTCACGCCGCTCGGCGGCCTCGTGCCGATGCTCTTCATCCAGCTTGGCGAAGTGATCTTCGGCGGAGTGGGTTCGGGCCTCTACGGCATGCTCGTGTTCGCGCTGCTAGCCGTATTCGTGGCGGGCCTGATGATCGGGCGCACGCCCGAGTACGTGGGCAAGAAGATCGAATCGTTCGAGATGAAGATGGTCGCGATCGTCGTGCTGCTCACGCCGATGCTGGTGCTGCTCGGCACCTCGATCGCCGTGCTGGCCGATGCGGGCAAGGCGGGCATCGCCAACCCCGGCGCGCATGGCTTCTCCGAAATCCTCTATGCGTTCAGCTCCGCTGCGAACAACAACGGCAGCGCGTTCGCGGGGCTTTCGGTCAATACGCCGTTCTACAACTGGCTGCTCGGCATCGCAATGTGGTTCGGCCGATTCGGCACCATCGTTCCGGTGCTCGCGATTGCCGGCTCGCTCGCGAGCAAGAAGCGCATTGCTGTGACGGGCGGCACGCTGCCCACGCACGGGCCGCTCTTCGTCGTGCTGCTGCTCGGCACCGTGCTGCTGGTGGGCGCGCTCACCTATGTGCCGGCGCTCGCGCTCGGCCCCGGTGTGGAGCATCTGATCATGATGGGCGTGCATTGAACGGGAACATCATCAAATGACACAACATAGTGCAACACGGTCCATGTTCGATCCGGCGCTCGTGCGCCCGGCCATCGTGGATTCGTTCAGGAAACTCAAGCCGCGCACCCAGTTGCGCAACCCGGTGATGTTCTGCGTCTACGTGGGCAGCGTGCTCACGACGATCCTCTGGGTCGCGGCGCTCATGGGCCAGGCCGAGGCGCCCGCCGGCTTCATTCTCGCGATCGCGCTGTGGCTGTGGTTCACGGTGCTGTTCGCGAACTTCGCCGAGGCGCTTGCCGAAGGGCGCTCGAAAGCGCAGGCCGCATCGCTGCGCCAGGCCAAGAAAGACGTGATGGCCAAGAAGCTCAACGAGCCGCATCCGAAGTCGCCGATCCGCATCATGACCGCGTCCGATTTGCGGCGCGGCGACGTGGTGCTGGTCGAGACCGGCGACACCATTCCGGCGGACGGCGAGGTGATCGAAGGTGTGGCCTCCGTGGACGAATCGGCGATCACGGGTGAATCGGCGCCGGTGATTCGCGAGTCGGGCGGTGATTTTTCGTCTGTCACGGGCGGCACGCGCGTGCTCTCGGACTGGATCGTCGTGCGCGTGACGGCCAACCCCGGCGAGGCGTTCCTCGACCGCATGATCGCGATGGTCGAGGGCGCCAAGCGCCAGAAGACGCCGAACGAGATCGCGCTCACGATCTTGCTGGTCGCGCTGACCATCGTGCTGCTGCTTGCGACGGCGACGCTGCTGCCGTTCTCGATGTTCTCAGTGGAAGCCGCGAAGATGGGCCACGTGGTCACGATCACAGTGCTCGTGGCGCTGCTCGTGTGCCTGATTCCGACCACCATCGGCGGGCTGCTTTCGGCGATCGGCGTGGCGGGCATGAGCCGCATGATGCAGGCCAATGTGATCGCCACCTCGGGCCGCGCGGTGGAAGCCGCCGGCGACGTGGACGTGCTGTTGCTCGACAAGACCGGCACGATCACGCTCGGCAATCGCCAGGCTTCCGCGTTCGTCCCTGCGCCCGGCGTGAGCGAGGAAGCGCTCGCGGACGCCGCGCAGCTCGCCTCGCTCGCCGACGAAACGCCCGAGGGTCGCAGCATCGTGGTGCTCGCGAAGCAGCGCTTCAACATTCGCCAGCGCGACATGGGCGCACTGCACGCGGTGTTCCTCGCCTTCAGCGCGCAGACGCGCATGAGCGGCGTGGACCTGTCGCCCGAAGGGACGGCGCCCGGCACGCATGCCCGCGAGATCCGCAAGGGCGCCGCCGATGCGGTCAAGCACTACGTCTTAGCCCACGGCGGCCGTTGCCCCGCGGAAGTCGACACGGCCGTGGACGACATCGCGCGCCGCGGCAGCACGCCGCTCGTGGTGGCGGAGATGCACGACAAGGTCGCGCGCGTGCTCGGCGTGATCGAATTGAAGGACGTGGTGAAGGGCGGCATCAAGGAGCGTTTCGCCGAGCTGCGCAAGATGGGCATCAAGACCGTGATGGTGACGGGCGACAACCGCCTGACCGCCGCCGCGATCGCCGCCGAAGCCGGCGTGGACGATTTCCTTGCGCAGGCCACGCCCGAGACCAAGCTCGCGACCATTCGCGAGCACCAGGCCCAGGGCAAGCTCGTGGCGATGACCGGCGACGGCACCAACGACGCACCGGCGCTCGCCCAGGCCGACGTGGCAGTGGCGATGAACACCGGCACCCAGGCCGCGAAGGAAGCGGGCAACATGGTCGATCTCGACTCGAATCCGACCAAGCTCATCGAGATCGTCGAGATCGGCAAGCAGATGCTCATGACGCGCGGCTCGCTCACGACCTTCTCGATCGCCAACGACGTCGCCAAGTACTTCGCGATCATTCCGGCGGCGTTCGCGACGACCTATCCGCAGTTGCGGGTGCTCGACGTCATGCATCTGAGCTCGCCGTCGTCGGCGATTCTCTCGGCGGTGATCTTCAACGCACTCATCATCGTGATGCTGATTCCGCTCGCGCTCAAGGGCGTGAAGTACCGGCCGCTCGGCGCAGCGACGCTGCTGCGCCGCAATTTGCTGGTCTACGGCCTCGGCGGCATTCTCCTGCCGTTCCCGTGCATCAAGCTGATCGACATGGTGCTGACCGCGTTCGGCTGGGTTTGATAGTCGCGTGTTACCTGATGAATAGGAATCCAGAATGAAAGCGCAGTTTCGACCTCTCATCGTGATCTTCGCCGTGCTCGCGGCGATCACCGGTCTCGTGTATCCGGCCGTGATGACCGCGTTCGGCCAGGCCGTGTTTCACCGCCAGGTGAACGGCAGTCTCGTCGAGGTGAACGGCAAGGTGGTGGGCAGCAAGCTGATCGGCCAGCAGTTCGACGCGCCCCAGTACTTCTGGGGCCGTCTCTCGGCCACCACGCCGAATCCGTACAACGCGACGAGTTCGGGCGGCTCGAACCTCGGCCCGACCAACCCGGCGCTCGCCGATGAAGTCAAAGGCCGCATCGCGGCGCTCAAGGCCGCGGGCACCGACGCTTCGCAGCCAGGCTCACAGCCGATCCCCGCCGATCTCGTGACCTCGTCGGCCAGCGGGCTCGATCCCGAGATCTCGCCGGCCGCCGCCGCGTACCAGGTGGCGCGCGTGGCCAAGGCACGCAACCTCAGCACGAACGACGTGCAGGCGCTCGTGGACCGTTATACCCAGGGCCGCCAGTTCGGCGTGTTCGGCGAGCCGCGCGTGAACGTGCTCGAACTGAACCTCGCGCTCGACGGCAAGGCGGCGAGCTGAGCCGTTGCGTGACGCCGAAGCCTGACGGCTGACGGCAATCGGGCACCGCATGCCGCCTGGGCAGCATGCGGTGCCTGCGTTTGTTCGTTGGTTGCACGCTGTTTGCTCGCTGTTTGCTCGCGGTTTGCCAATTCGCCGCCACGGTGAGACGATCTTCGATGAACCTTCCTACGAAACCCGCATGAACCGCCCCGATCCCGACGAACTCCTCGACCGGCTCCAGCGCGACGAAGAAAAACGCCGCCGCGGCAAGCTGAAGATTTTCTTCGGCGCGTCGGCGGGCGTCGGCAAGACCTATGCGATGCTCCAGGCCGCGCGACGCCGCAACGAAGAGGGCGTGGACGTGGTGGTCGGCATCGTCGAGACGCATGGGCGCAGCGAGACCGCCGCGCTCACGAGCGGGCTCGAAGAGCTGCCGCGCCAGCGCATCGCGTACCGTGGGCGCACGCTCGAGGAGTTCGATCTGGACGCCGCGCTCGAGCGCAAGCCGCAACTCGTGCTGGTCGACGAGCTTGCGCATTCGAACGTGCAGGGCGCGCGCCACATGAAGCGCTGGCAGGACGTCTACGAACTGCTCGACGCGGGCATTGACGTCTACACGACCGTCAACGTCCAGCACCTCGAAAGCCTCAATGACGTGGTGGGGCAGATCACCGGCATCCGCGTCTGGGAGACGGTGCCCGACCGCGTGTTCGACGGCGCCGACGAAGTCACGCTCGTCGACTTGCCTGCCGAGGAACTGCTCGACCGCATGCGCGACGGCAAGGTGTACATGCCCGCGCAGGCCGAGCGCGCGGTGCGCAATTTTTTCCGCAAGGGCAACCTGATCGCGCTGCGCGAGCTGGCGCTGCGCCGCACGGCCGACCGCGTCGATGCGCAGATGCACGAGTACCGCGCCGACCGCTCGATCCAGCATGTGTGGCAGGCGCGCGAGCGGCTGCTCGTGTGCGTGGGCCCGGGCCCCGAGGCGAGTGCGCTGGTGCGTGCATCGGCGCGGCTCGCGGCGAGCCTGAAGGCCGACTGGATCGCCGTGTACGTGGAGACGCCCAAGCTTCAGCGCTTGCCCGATGAGGTGCGCCAGCGCACGCTCGGCGCGCTCAAGCTCGCGTCCGAGTTGGGCGCGGAAACCGTCACGCTCGCCGGCGAGGACGCCGCCGTCACGCTCGCGGGCTATGCGCGGCTGCGCAACGTCTCGAAGCTCGTCGCGGGCGCGTCGACGCGCAGCAGCGGATCGTGGTGGCGCTGGCTGCGCCGGCCGTTCGGCGAGCGCCTGGCCGTTAAGGCCGAGGATGTCGACCTGACCCTGGTGCGCGCGGGCGCCGCCGATAACGACCGGCTTGCAGGCGGCTTTGCGGGTAGAGACCTGCGCGAGGCGTCGGCGGCCGCGAGCGCCGCCAACGCGTGGCGCGCGGCCATCGCCAGCGGCGCGGCGAACCGCTCGCCGCCGCGCGCCTATGCGGCGGCGCTGCTGATCTGCGCGGCCATCACGGTGCTCGCAAGCACCTTGCTCGACCGCATTGCGCTCGCCAATCTCGTGATGCTCTATCTGCTCGGCGTGATCTTCACGGCGACCAAGCTTGGGCGCGGCCCAGGCGTGCTGCTCTCGTTCGCGAGCGTGGCCGCCTACGACTTTTTCTTCGTGCCGCCGCGCCTGTCGTTCTCGGTGAGCGACACGCAGTACCTGCTGACCTTCGTGGGCATGCTGCTTACTTCGCTCGTCATCAGCCATCTCACCTCGAGCCTGCGCCGCGAGGCGAGCGTTGCGCAGCGGCGCGAGCAGCGCACGGGCGCGATGTACGCGATGGCGCGCGAACTGGCGGCCGCGCTCGCGACCGAGCAGATCGTCGCGATCGGCAGCCGTCACGTGAGCGAGGTGTTCGGCGCGCGCGTGGCGATGCTGCTGCCCGACAGTGCCGACAAGGTTCAGCAGAAGATCGAGGACCCCGATCCGCAGATCATGCTCGAGCCAGGGAGTCTCGACATCGACGTGGGCCAGTGGGTCTACGACCAGCAAAAGCCTGCGGGCCACGGCACCGACACGCTTCCGGCGGCTGCGGCGCTCTACCTGCCGCTCAAGGCGCCGATGCGCACGCGCGGCGTGCTGGCCGTGGTCACGCGCGACGCACGCGAGATGCAGGTGCCCGAGCAGCAGCGCATGCTCGACGCGTTCGCCGCGCAGATCGCGCTCGCGCTCGAACGCGTGCACTACGTGGAGATCGCGCGCGACGCGCTCGTCAACATGGAGTCCGAACGATTGCGCAATTCGCTGCTCTCGGCCATCTCGCACGACCTGCGCACGCCGCTTACGGCCATCGTCGGCTTTTCGTCGATGCTCGCGCAGACGCATGGGTCCGATGCGACCGGCGCGCCCGCCGACGTGCAGAACGCACGCTCGGGCGAGCTCATCGAGGCGATCCACGACGAAGCGCTGCGCATGACCGGCATCGTCACGAATCTGCTCGACATGGCGCGCCTGCAGGCGGGCAGCCTCAAGCTCAACCGGCAATGGACGCTGCTCGAGGAAACCGTGGGCGCGGCGCTGGCCGCGTGCCGCCGTGTGCTGGCGCGACACCCCGTGCACGTGCAGCTCGAAGAGGGCTTGCCTTTGCTGCAGCTCGACGCGGTGCTCATGGAGCGGCTCTTCTCGAACTTGCTGGAAAACGCCGCGAAGTACACGCCGCCCGATACGCCGCTCACGATCTCGGCGCGCCGCATCGAGCAGGACGGTCAGCCGTTCGTGCGCGTGAGCATCGACGACACGGGCCCAGGCCTGCCGCACGGCATGGGCGAGCGCGTGTTCGAGAAGTTCACGCGCGGCGAGAAGGAATCGGCGAAGCCCGGCATCGGCCTCGGGCTCGCGATCTGCCGCGCAATCGTGGAGGCGCACGACGGTACAATCGGCGCGACCAACCGCGCGGACGCCGATGGCCACGTCGAAGGCGCATCGTTCTGGTTCGCGCTGCCGGTGCAGACGCCGCCGCCGTTGCCCACCGACGTCGCCGATGCCGATGAATCCGCGCACGAGGGGGCCGACGCACACGACGCACATGAATCGCACGGTGCGCACGGTGCGCACGCCGTGGACCCCGACTCCGCAGTGGAATCCAAACCTGCCAATCCTGCCGCCCATGAGTGATCCGAGCCTCTCCGTTGTCCTGATCGAAGACGAAAAGCAGATTCGCCGCTTCGTGCGCGCGTCGCTGGAGGGGGAGGGCATTGCTGTCTACGACGCCGAGACCGGCAAGCAGGGGCTCGTCGAGGCGGCGACGCGCAAGCCCGACCTCGTGATCGTCGATCTGGGCCTGCCCGATACCGATGGGCTCGACGTGATCCGCGAGCTGCGCGGCTGGAGCGACCTGCCGGTGATCGTGCTGTCGGCGCGCACCCAGGAGAGCGAAAAGGTTGCCGCGCTCGACGCCGGCGCCGACGATTACCTCACCAAGCCGTTCGGCGTCTCCGAGCTGCTCGCGCGCATTCGCGCGCATCTGCGCCGCCGCAACCGGGGCGGCGCGAACGAAGCGCCGCAGGTGAGCTTCGGCGCGGTGACGGTCGACCTGGGCCTGCGCCAGGTGACGCGCGATGGCGCGCCCGTGCACCTCACGCCGATCGAGTACCGCCTGCTCGCCACGCTCGTGCGCGACGCGGGCCGGGTGCTGACCCACCGGCAATTGCTGCGCGAGGTCTGGGGGCCATCGCATGTCGAGAGCAGCCACTATCTGCGCATCTACATGGCGCATCTAAGGCAGAAATTGGAGCGCGATCCCGCGCAGCCCGAGCACATCGTCACCGAGACGGGCGTGGGGTATCGGCTGGTGGGCGTGCAGTAGCGCGGTAGTGCCGGAGTGGGCGGCCGGCCCGAGCCGGCTACAGACCCCCGTGGTATACTTACCGATGCGTAAGGACGACCTTGCGTCTCATCTTCAAACGGGGACGGCCCCAATTCTCAGGGGAACGTTCTCATGGCCTGGATTTACCTCCTTATTGCCGGCGTGCTCGAAGTCGCATGGGCGTCCGGTCTCAAACTGTCCGAAGGGTTTACGAAGCTCGGCTGGTCGGCGTTCACCATCGTGACGGCGCTCGGCAGCTTCTGGCTGCTCGCGCTCGCCATGCGCCAACTGCCGCTCGGCACGGCCTACGCGGTGTGGACCGGCATCGGCGCGGTGGGCGCGTTCATCCTCGGCATCATCGTGATGGGCGAAGCGGCAAGCGTCGCGCGCGTGGCCAGCGCCGCGCTGATCGTGCTCGGGCTCGTCGGGCTCAAGCTCTCGTCGGCGGCCTGAGGCGCTGGCGTCCTTGCGTTGCCGTGCCGGGCGCGCCACGTCCGGTGCGCTCGTGCAACGCACCAGCGGCGCGGAGGTTTGCGTGGCTATAATGGAACGACCATAGCCCGATAACACCCAACACTCCGCACCACGTCTGATTCGTGGGGACGGCGCCGCACGCGCCTCGCGCGAGGAGGCAGTCATGCTGGAATCACTTTCGCTTGCCGCCGGGCTGTCCTGGGGCAGCGGTCTGCGCCTCTACCTCACGGTTCTGATAGCCGGCGTGCTGCAGCGCCTCGGCTTCATCCACTTGCCCGACACACTGGCGATTCTCGCCTCGCCCTGGGTGATAGGCGTCGCCGCCGCATTCACGGTGCTCGAATTCCTCGCCGATAAGGTCCCTGCGTTCGACTCGCTCTGGGACGCCGTGCATACCTTTATCCGCATTCCCGCCGGCGCGGTGCTGGCGGCCGGCGCGCTCGGCCATGCCGACCCGGCGCTGCTCACCATCGCAGCGCTCGCCGGTGGCACGCTCGCGGGCACCGCGCATCTGGCCAAGGCCGGCACGCGCGCGCTCATCAATCTTTCGCCCGAGCCGGTGTCGAATGTCGTCACGTCCGGCGCGGAGGACGGCATGACCTTCGTTGGCGTGCTGCTCGCGTTGTTCATGCCGTTGCTGTTTCTGGTGATGCTCGTGGCCTTCCTGCTGGTGGCCACGTGGGCCTTGCCGCGCTTGTGGCGCGGCGTGCAGGGCGGGTTTCGCGGTATGGCCACGCACATGGTCTCGCGCTTCTCGCTGCGGAGCCGCCACGATTGAGCGGCGCCGGGCCTTCCTCGTCTTCTTCCAGCGCCGCGTCGGGCGGCAGTCCGGGCCGTTCCGGACCCATTCCGTCACGCTCGGGCAGTGAGCAGCCGCGCGGCGGTGGGGCAGGCGTGGCCCCTCCCGTACTTCCCAAACCTCGTACTACGCTTGGCTGGCCCGACCTCGTGCGCCTTGCCGCGCGCATGAGCGCGCGCGACTGGCGCGCCGGCGAGCTGACCATGCTGTTGCTGGCGCTCGTCCTCGCGGTGGCGGCGCTCGCGAGCGTGGGCTTTCTCGCTGACCGGCTCCAGCGCGGCCTCGAGCGCGACGCACGGGCCATGATCGCCGCCGACTTCATCGTGCGCGCCGACCATCCCGTCGACCCCGCCTTTGCTCAAGAGGCGCAGTCGCTGGCCCTGCGCACCGCGACCACGGCGATCTTCCCGAGCATGGTGAGCGCCGAGGGTGCGCCGGGTGTGTCTGATGCCCGGGCGGCCACGCGCCTCGCGGCGGTCAAGTCGGTCTCGCCGGGCTATCCGCTGCGCGGGGCGCTGCGCCTCGCGTCCGCGCCCGGCGCGCCCGAGCGCGAGGTGCGGGGCATTCCGCCACCCGGCACGGTCTGGGTCGATCAGCAACTGCTCGATGCGCTCAAGGTCCACGTGGGTAGCCGGGTGAAGGTCGGCACGCGCACTTTCACGATCGGCGCGCTCATCACGCGCGAACTCGATCGCGGCTTTTCGTTCGTGAACTTCTCGCCGCGCCTGATGCTCAACGCCGCCGATCTGCCCTCGACCGGCCTGACGGGCTACGGCAGCCGCGTCACGTACCGGCTACTCGTGGTGGGCCCCGATCCCGCCGTCGCACGGTTTACCGAGTGGGCGCATGCGCGCGTGGACGGCGGCAAGCTGCGCGGCGTTGGCCTTGAGTCGTTGCAGGACGGACAGCCGCAGGTGCGCCAGGCGCTCGATCGCGCGCGTCACTTTCTCATGCTCGTTTCGCTGCTCACGGCGCTGCTTGCGGCCGTGGCGATCGCGATGGCCGCGCACCGCTACACACGCCGGCATCTCGACGGCTGTGCCGCGATGCGCTGCCTCGGCGCGAGCCAGCGCACGCTGCGCGCGCTGTTCGTGCTCGAATTCACGGGTCTCGGGATGGTGGGCGGCGTGCTGGGCGTGGTGCTAGGCTACGCGGGCCATCTCGCCCTGCTGGCCTGGCTCGGCACGCTGATCGACGTGGTGCTGCCGAACCCCGGACCGCTGCCCGCGCTCGAAGGGATCGCGGCAGGCCTCGTGCTGCTACTCGGCTTCGCGCTGCCGCCGCTCCTGCCGCTCACGCGCGTGCCGCCCGTGCGCGTGCTGCGCCGCGAGTGGGGCGATGAGAGCCGCACAGCATGGGTTGCTTACGCCATCGGCATTGCGCTGTTTGCTGGGCTGCTGGTGATTGCGGCGGGCGAGCTTAAGCTCGGCGGCATCGTTGCCGGCGGCTTTGCGCTGGGTCTCGTCGTGTTCGCGGGCGTGGCGCGGGTCGCGCTGTGGGGCGCGGCGCGCATGGCGCGCAGCCAGCGCAACGGCTTTGAGGCGCGCGCGGGCGTGGGCTGGCGCTATGCGCTCGCGTCGCTCGAGCGGCGGCCCGGCGCGAGCGCGCTGCAGATCACCTCGCTCGCGATCGGCCTGATGTGCCTGCTGCTCATCGCGATGACGCGCAACGACCTGATCGACGGCTGGCGCAAGTCCACGCCGCCCGATGCGCCCAATGAATTCCTCATCGACATCCAGCCCGATCAGCGCAACGCCGTGGCCGCGTGGCTCACGGCGCACGGAATTGCGAATCCCGATCTCGAACCGATGGTGCGCGGGCGTCTCGTCACGATCAATGGCAAGCCCGTGGATCCGGTGAAGTACAAGAGCGAGGATGCGCGCCGTCTCGTCGACCGCGAGTTCAACCTCTCGTACACGACGCAATTGCCCGAGGACAACCGCATCGAAGCGGGCACCTGGTACGGCGAGTCGAGCGCGCCGCAGCTTTCGATCGAGCAGGGGCTCGCGAAGCTGATTCATGTGAAGCCCGGCGACGTGCTCACCTTCGACGTGACCGGCCTCGAAGTGACGGCGCCCGTGACGAGCGTGCGCAAGCTCGACTGGGGCTCGTTCAAGGTGAACTTCTTCGTGCTGATGCCGCCCGCGCTGCTGCGCGATTTTCCCGGCACGTACATCACGAGTTTTCATCTGCCCGAGACGCAGCGCGCCGTGGTGGACGGGCTCGTGGCGCAGTATCCGAACGTGACCGCCATCGACGTCGGCCCGATTCTCGCGCAGGTTCAGCGCATGCTGGAGCAGGTGATCAACGCGGTGCAGTTCCTGTTTCTGTTCACGCTCGCGGCGGGCGTGCTGGTGCTCTACGCGGCGCTCGCGGGCACGCGCGACGAGCGCATGCACGAGTCGGCGCTGCTGCGCGCGCTGGGCGCTTCGCATGCGCAGGTGCGCGCCGTGCAGGTGGCCGAGTTCGTCGCCGTGGGTGCGCTCGCGGGGCTGATGGCGGCGGTGGGCGCGCTGGCCGTGGGTTCGGTGCTGGCCACGAAAGTGTTCGCCTTCCATCTCGCGTTCGATCCGTGGCTTTTGCCCGGGGGCGTCGCGGCGGGCGTGGTCTGCGCGGGCGTGGGCGGATGGATCAGCCTGCGGCATGTGCTCGCGCGGCCCGCGCTGCAATCGCTGCGCGATGCGTGAAGGGCGCGGGCACCGCGGTTCAGTGACGCGCGGGGCCTGCCATCGGCATGGATTTCGGCATATGATGCCAGGGCTTTTTTCGCCCATGCCATGAATATCGAATCGACTCCAAAGCGCGCATCAAAGCGTACGACCCAGCCGGCCACGCACGGCGACGCCGCGCCGATGCGCTTTCTCGACACCTATCTCGCCGCGCTGCTCGCGCGCGCGAGCAGCCTGATTTCCGACGAATTCCACGCCACGCTCGCGCGCAAGAAGATTCCGGTGCTGCAATGGCGCGTGCTCGCGTGTCTTTCCGACGGCTCTTTGCCGATGGGCGATCTGGGGCGCGTGATTCTCGCGAAGCAGCCCACGGTGAGCAAGCTGATCGACCGCATGGAGGCGGCGGGGCTGGTCGTGCGTCAGGAGGATCCGGCGAGCCGCCGCCGCACGCTCGTTGCGCTCACGCCGCATGGCAGCACGCTCGCCGCAGAACTGGTGGTGCTCGCGCTGGAGCACGAGGCTTCAGTGCTGCTGCCGTTCGAGCCCGAGACGGCGAAGATTTTCGTCGACGTGCTGCGCAAGCTGATCGAGCAGCACGCGAAGTGAGCCGGGCCGAGGCCCATCAAAGCGCGAGGCTTCCCGTGCTCGTGCCGCCGCACACATAAAGCGTCTGCCCCGTGACGAAGCCGTTCTCCGGCGCCGCGAAGAACATCGCGGCGCGTGCGATGTCGTCGGGCTGGCCGAGCCGGCCCACGGGAATGCCGGCGGCGATTTGCGCGACCTTCGGGCTGTCGGCGGGCACGATCTCATGGAACATGTCGGTCTGGATCGGGCCCGGCGCAATCGCGTTCGCGGTGACGCCTAGCGGCCCGAGTTCGAGCGCCCAGGTGCGCACGAGCCCGAGCATGCCCGCCTTGGTCGCGGAGTAGGCCGTGCGCGTAGCGAGCCCGAGCGCCGCGCGCGACGAAACCAGCACGAGACGGCCGAAATGCTGCGCGCGCATGGCGGGCAGCATGGCCTGCGCGAGCGCGATGGGCGCAGCGAGATGCAGATTCGTGAGCGCGAGCAGGTCCTCGTGCGCGACATCGGGCAGAAGCGCCGGGCGGATCGCCCCGGCGTTGTGGATCAGCGTGGTGGGCGCATGACGCGCCGCGATTTCGGCTGCGGCTTCGCGCGTGGCCGTTGCGTCGCACAGATCGATCTCGACGGTGTGAAGGCGCGCGTGCCCCGGCGCGTTCGCGCGCAGGTCGAGCGAGATCACTTCATAGCCGGCTTCGAGCAGATGCTCGACGACCGCTCGGCCGATGCCGGCATTGCCGCCGGTCACGATGGCGGCGCGCTTCATCGCGTTGTTTGGGCTGGTGTTCGTCGTCATGTCAGTCCTGGCGTTTCTTCATGGTGCGCGTGTCGATGCAGCCCGGCGTGCCGGGCAGCGTGCGCGCGAGGTCCTTGAGGGCGGCGCGCTGCACCTTCTGCGTGCCGGTGAGCGGCAGCGCGTCGACGAATGCGACATAGCCGGGCGCCTTGAAATACGCGAGCTGCGCGAGGCAGAGCGCCACGAGTTCGGCGGCGCGCGCGGCGCGTTCGGCTTCGCGCAGCGGCTCGCGCGCGACGACGCAGGCGAGCACTTCGTCGCCGCGCACCGGGTCGGGCGTGGCCGCGACGGCTACGTCGGCCACGCAGGGATGCTTGCGCAGCACGCTCTCAACTTCGACCGCAGAGATGTTCTCACCGCTGCGGCGAATCACGTTCTTCTTTCGGTCGACGAAGTACATCTGGCCGTCGGCGTCTTGCTTAACGATGTCGCCGGTATGGAACCAGCCGCCTTCCCACGCTGCCGCCGTTGCTTCGGCATCCTTGAGATATTCGCGGAAAAAACCCCGGCGCGGCGCCTCGCCGCTCGCGCGCACGAGCAATTCACCTGGCTCGCCCGCGCGCGCCGGCTGGCCATCGTCGCCGACGATCCGAACGTCCAGCGCTGCCTCAGGCTTGCCGAAGCACGACATGCCGATGTTGCGCGGCTCGCGGTTGGCGATCACCACGGCGCCCGCGCCGGTTTCGGTCATCGCCCAGGCTTCGAGCAACGGGATGCCGAAGCGGGTTTCGAACGGTGCGTGCAGGGTCTTGTCGACGCCCGCGCCAAAGCCGAAGCGCACCGCGTGGTCGCGGTCGTGCGCGGCTTCCGGCGCGCCGAGCAGCATGGCCGGCATCACGCCGAGATAGTGGATCACGGTCGCGCGCGCGTCGCGCACGCTCGCCCACCAGCTGCGCGGATGAAAGCGGTCGAGCGCGACGATGGCGCCGCCTGCGAGGATCATCGCCATGGTCGAGTACGCCATCGCGTTCATGTGCGTCATCGGCAGCGGCGTGACGAGGCGTTCGACGCCGGGCCGCAACGCGCACAAGCCGCCGATGCGGTTGTACCAGAGGCCCGCGAGCAGAAAGTACTCGTTGGGCAGCACGCAGGCTTTCGGGCGGCCTGTCGTGCCCGAGGTGTAGAGCAGCGCGCATTCGGTGTTGGCGTCGGGCGCGTGCGCGTGGGCTTCGGCGGCGGCGGGCGGGATCGCGTTCGCATCGGCCTCGGCGTCGTGGAGCGCGACGCTGCGTTGCGCGGCAAGCGCCGCCGCGCGCAAATCGGCGTGACGTGCCGAAGGCGCGACCGCAAGATCGAGTTCGCTGTGGCCCGTGATGTATTCGAGCTCGGCGGCACGCAACTCGGTCGAGAGCGGCACGACCGAGACGCCGAGCGCGTTCAGCGCGAGCCAGTGCAGGAAGAACGCGGGCCGGTTCTCGAGCATCAGCCCCGCGCGATGACCGGAGCCGAAGCCGGCGGCGCGGTAGCGCGCGGCGAGTGCGTCGACCTGGGCGAGCGCCTCGCCATAGCGCAGCGTTTGCGCGTCGATGCCGTAAATCTGCGCGGTTTCCGGCAGCACGACGAGGAAGTCTTGATCGGGATAGCGCGCGGCGCTCGCGGCAAAGGCCGCATAAACCGAAGGGAAGGGCAATGGATCGGAATGGCGTGGTTCGTGGTTCACCGTGTGCCTCACATGAAGAGCTGGACCGACGGCAGCGCCGCGTCGCAATTGAGCAGGTCGATGCGCTTTTCGCGGATGCGCAGCGCGCCGTCTTCCTCGACGAGGTGATGGCGCACGATGCCCGTGAAAATCAGTTGCTCGTCGCCGCGCGCTTCGGCGTAGAAAAACGGCGTGCGCAGGCGATAGCCATCGGCGCCCGCGGACTCGATCTCCGGCCGTTGCAGCACGTGCTGGCAGCGGCTCTCGGGCTGCTGCGAGAAGGCGCGCGGCTGTTTCAGACGCTCGACGCGCAGCTTGAGCAGCAGGCGGTCTTCGTACATCAGCGAAGCGTGATTGAGGCCGTCGCGCTGATCCGGCCCGAGCGGAATCCAGTAGAGGCCGTCTTCGGCGAAGAGCTCGTACCACGCGTCGAGCTGTTTTTCGTCGATGAGGCGCGCCTCGCGGTAGACGAAATCGGCGAGCGTTTCGCGCAGGGCCGTGTCAGGTGTGGCGTTCATCGCTAGGTCCCCCGGAATTATTTCGACGTCTGCGGCGCCATATAGCGCGCCCACGCACGGAACTGGTTGCGCATCGAGATCTCGCTCGTGCCGTTGACGGTAAGGTCGCGCGCTTCGCTTTCGTCGGCGCGATAGTCGCGATGCAGGCTCACCCATGCGTTGCCGTTCGCGGCGAGTCCCTCCTGGATCGCGCGGTACGCGTGCAGGTCGTCGTGGCCCACCACCGACATCGGCGAGTTGATGAGGCGCGAATACGTGAGCGTGCGTTGCAGCAGCACCTCGGGCGCGCCCTTGAGGCGGAAGGTCCACGATTCGATCACCGTCTTGTCCGGCGCGATCGGGCGCACCACGCGGATCGCCTGGATCGCGCCCTTGATCGTGAGGCTGGGGTAGTAGACCGTGTTGTGGCGCGCGGTGCCGAGTACCTGCTTCGCCTTTTCCTCGCCCCAGGCCGCGGCGAGCTGCTGCTCGTACTCGGGCAGAGCCGCGTAGCTCGAATGGATCGAGAAGTTCACGCCTGTGTAGCTGTGGCCGTTCTCGAACACGCGCACGCCCATGCCGTCGAAGAACGCGTAGTCGGATACGAACGGCACGAACTGCTCGATGGCCATGGGCTTGGGCTCCTCGGCGCTCTTGCCGTCCCAGAGCTTTTTCGCTGTGCCCGCCGATGACTCGTGCGCCACCATCGGGTGCATCGTGTCGTTGAGGTTCTCGACGAACATCTTCCAGTTGCAGTTGTGCACGTAGCGCAGGCAGCCCCCCGCAACTTCCAGCTCGCCTTCGGGCGAGCGGTCGGCCATGTTGTCGATGGACGAGAGCGAGTCGCCGAAATAGTCGCTGAACGACGGGCCTTCTTCGGATAGGCGCACGAACACGAAGCCGCGATACGTCTCTACGTTGGCCGCGGCGCTCAGGCCTTGTCCCGAGGGGCATTCGCTCATGCGCGTGCCTTCGTAGCCGTTTTTCAGCGGGATCGCGAGCGGCTTGCCGTCGGTCTTGTAGGTCCATGCATGGTAAGGACAGCGGAAGAACTTGCCGGTGTTGCCGGTGGGCGCGCTCACGAGCTTCGCGCCCTTGTGGGCGCAGCGGTTCTTCAGCACGCGCACGCTGCCGTCGGCCTGGCGCACCATCACGAGCGGCTCTTTTGCGATGTCGACGGTGAGGTAGTCGCCGGTGTTGGGCACCTGGCTCGTGTGGCCGAGATAGACCCAGGTGCGGTGAAAGAGCCGCTCCATTTCGAGGTCGAACACTTCCTGATCCAGATACACGTCGCGGTGGACCTGGTCCGGTTCGACGAGCGCGGCGAGCGCTGCGGCGTCTTCGCGATAGCGGGGCATGGCGGGCTCCTTGGCTGGGGCGTGATGCGTTTTGTGGTGCGTTTTGTAGTGCGTCTTGATGTTTAGGCGTCGATGATGAGGCGGCCCGCGCGGGCGCGCGACACGCAGATATGCATCACCTTGCCCGAGCACTTTTCCGCTTCGCTCAGGCAGTAATCGCGGTGATCGACTGCGCCTTCGATCACGCCCACCTGGCACACGCCGCATTCGCCGCGCTTGCAGTCGTAGAGCGGATCGAGCCCGGCGTCGAGCATGGCGTCGAGGATCGTCTGCGCGGGGGCCACGGTTAGCGTCATGCCGCTCTGGCGCAGTTCGACTTCGAATGCGGCATCGCCGGCATGGGGCGCGGCTGCTGTGAACAGTTCGGAGCGGATGCGCTCGCGCGGCCAGCCGCGCTCGGCAGCGAGCGCGATGACTGCGTCGATCAGGCCTTGCGGGCCGCACACATAGAGCGGCTGGCCCGGCGTGAGCGTGGCGAACAGGCGCGCGAGGTCGAAGCGCTTGGCTTCGCTGGCTTCGTCGTCGCCATAGAGATGCAGGTGCTCGCCCGCGAGCGCGCGCAGTGCGTCGACGAAGGCGAGTTGCGCGATCGAGCGCCCCGTGTAGTGCAAGGTGTAGCGGCAGTCGCGCGCGGCGAGCGTGGCGGCCATCGAGGCGATCGGCGTGATGCCGATGCCGCCCGCGATCAGCACGGCGTCGGCGGTGGCGGCGTCGAGCGCGAAGGCGTTGACGGGCGCTGCGATGCGCAGCGTGGCGCCGGCGCGCACCTGGGTGTGCATCCACAGCGAGCCGCCCGCGCCCGAGTCTTCGCGGCGCACGGCGATCAGGTAGTGATCGGGCGCGTGTTCGCTTGCGGTGCAGGCTTCGGATGCGAGATTGATGAGCGAATAGGCGCGCCAGTCGCCGCCACCCACTTGCACGCGGATATGCGCGCCCGCCGTGAAGCCGGGCAGCGCCCGGCCATCGGGCGCGCGCAGGCGAAACGCGGTGACGTGCGACGTAAGCGGTTCGATGGTTTCGACGACGACGTCGAAGGCATCGGTGACGGGCGCGGTGCTCATTGCGAGGCTCCTTGTGCTGCGATGGGGGCGCTGCCTGTTGCGATCAGGCGTCGATCAGCAGGATTGACGCGCTGCGAAGGGGATCTGCGCGTAAACCCTTTAGATTCGAAAATATGAAAATTCATGTGTTTTATTGGATAATGAAAAAAACCGGCTGTCAAGGCGGGTGCTCCCGAGGCCGAGGCCGGGGCGGTGCGAATCGTCGTACGAGAGGAGTCGAGGCAAGATGAACACGGACAGGACACGCGTGGCGGCATGCCGTGCGAGGAGGGGACATGGAATCTGATTTCGGCGGCGCTGCCGTTGTTTGCGGCGTCGAGGTGCCGTATCGGCGCCAGGCGCCGGAGTACACGACCGGCGATTTGCTTGCCCAGGCGTTCGCGCTGGCGCTCGAGCAATCGGGGTTCGATGCGCGCGAGGTGGATGGCCTTGGCGTGGCGTCGTTCACGCTCGCGCCCGATCATGCGATCGACATGGCCTGGCGGCTGGGCATCAGCCCACGCTGGTGCATGGACGACTGCCACGGCGGCGCGAGCGCGATCAACCTGCTGCAGCACGCGATCCGCGCGGTGCAGCACGGCGACGCCTCGGTGATCGTGCTGCTTTCCGGCGACCGCTTCGAGGCCGCCGATTTCCGGCAACTGGTCGAGCACTACAACCTCACGACGCGCACCTACCTGCGGCCGCTCGAAAACGGCGGGCCGAACAGCCTGTTCTCGATGCTCACGCAGCGCCATGCGCGCCGCTACGGGCTGGACGCGCGTGATTACGGCGCCTTGTGCGTGGCGCAGCGCGAGTGGGCCGCGCTCAATCCGGGCGCGGTGTACCGCGCACCGCTCACGCTCGACGAGTATCTCGCCGCGCCGCGCGTGGCCGACCCGCTCGGGCGCTTCGACTGCGTGCCCGTGGTGTGCGGGGCGAACGCCGTCGTGGTGGCGCGCGCGGATCTCGTGAAAACGCAGGCCGAACACGCGCCTGAGCCGCTTCATGTGCGCGCCTTGCAATGCCGCTACAACCCCGATCATCAGACGGGCGACGGCCTGGAGACGGGCCTCGCCGCGCTCGCCAGCGCGCTCTGGGCGCAGGCGGCCGTTACGTCGGCCGACATCGACGTGATCTCGGTCTACGACGACTACCCGGTGATGACGCTGATCCAGCTCGCCGATCTCGGCTACGCACCCGGCGGCGATTTGCGCGCGCTGATCGCGCGCATCGCGTCGCGCGAGTTGGCGGTGAACACCTCGGGCGGGCAGCTATCGGCGGGGCAGGCGGGCGCGGCAGGCGGCATGCATGGGCTCGTCGAAGCGATCCGGCAGCTCCAGGGCCTGGCCGGCGCGCGCCAGGTGCGCGAGGCGCGGCTCGCGCTCGTGAGCGGCTACGGCATGGTGCAGTATCGCTACGGCATGTGTGCGAATGCCGTAGTGCTCGAAAGGAGGCCGGCATGAGCGAAACCGTTCTGATGATCCAGCGCTGCAACGCATGCGGGGAAGCGGTGTTTCCGGCGCGCTACCGCTGCCCGCGCTGCGGCGCGGCGGACTCGGCGAGCGAGGCCGCAGCCGGCGGCGCGGTGGAGGAAAGCACTGTTGTGCGGCATCGCGTGGGGGCGCAGGGCGGAGGCGATGTGTACCTCGCCAGCGTGCGCGCCGAAGCGGGGCCAGTGGTGATCGCGCGCAGCGACACGGCGCTGCGCGAGGGCGAAGCGGTGGCGCTTGTCATCGATACGGACATGCGGGTGTGGGCGCGAAAACGTTAGCAGGCCACCGCTAGCACGGCGCGGTAAGGGCGCAAGCGACGCGCGCGTTGCCTGCGCCGCCATGCGAAAATGGCCGTTTCCCCGGCAGGACTCCATGCGCCTTGCCGCCACCGTTTTCGCAACAATAGAACCGTATGACCGATCCAGCCGACGAAGCGCCGCAGCAACCCACGGCCTTCGAACTCGTCGGCGGCGAGGCGCGCGTGCGCGAGCTCGTCGACCGTTTTTATGACCTGATGGACCTCGAGCCCGAGTTTGCTGGCATCCGCGCGATGCACCCGCAGACGCTGGACGGCTCGCGCGACAAACTGTTCTGGTTCCTGTGCGGCTGGCTCGGCGGCCCGGACCACTACATCGAGCGCTTCGGCCATCCGCGCCTGCGCGCGCGCCATCTGCCGTTCGCCATCGCCTCGTCCGAGCGCGACCAGTGGCTGCGCTGCATGGCCTGGGCGATGGAGGATGTCGGGCTGTCCGAGGCGCTGCGCGAGCGTCTGCTGCATTCGTTTTTCGATACTGCCGACTGGATGCGCAATCATCCGGGCTGAAGTCGGTTCTGACAGCCGACCGTCCCGGCGTGCGCGCCAGTACAGTCCGGCTGTGCCGCGCGTGCAGCCTGTATTTCGGCCCGGAGCTCGGGCCGCCATAATGCAGGATTCGGCATCAAAACGAGGCCATTGATCCCCATGACAACACCTCCCACCCGCGCGCTCTTTCGCGAAGACGCGTATCTCACGCAGTGCGACGCCACCGTGATTGCCGTCGGCGACGATGGCGTGCGGCTCGACCAGACCGTGTTCTATCCGCTCGGCGGCGGCCAGGCCGGCGACACCGGCGCGCTCGTGCTTGCCGACGGCACGCGCATCGAGATCGCCGACACGCGCAAGGCCAAATTCGAAGGCGCGACACCCGACGACGCACTGCACGTCCCCGCACCGGGCCAAGAGGCGCTGCTCGCGCGCCTTGCCGCCGGCGAGCGCGTGCGCGCGGAAATCGATTGGGCGCGCCGGCATCGGCATATGCGGCTGCATACGGCGAGCCATCTGATGTGCGCAGTGCTGCCCTATGCAGTGGACGGCTGCAGCATCACGACCGACTACGCGCGCCTTGACTTCGCGACCGTCGAGCCGATCGAACGCGAGATGGTTGAGGCACGCCTCGCCGAACTGGTGGCCGGGGCGCATCCCGTGGCCACCGAATGGATCACCGACGAGCAAATGCAGCAGCGCCCCGAACTCGTACGCACGATGAGCGTGAAGCCGCCGATGGGGCTTGGACGCGCGCGTCTGCTGCGCATCGAGAACGTCGACCTGCAGCCTTGCGGCGGCACGCACGTGCGCAATACCGAAGAGATCGGCCGCCTGCGCGTGGCGAAGCTCGAAAAGAAGAGCGCGCGCACACGCCGGCTCGTGCTGGAGCTGGCCGAATGAGCGCCGCGCCCGATGCCGCTCGCACGCACGGCGGGCTCGATCCGCGCGCGCGTGAGGTGCTCGACTTCTGGTTCGGCCTGCCGGGCTCGGTGGAATTCGGCCACGAGCGCAAGATGTGGTTTCGCAAGGATGTGGCGTTCGATGCGCGGTTGCGCGAACGCTTCGGCGCGCTGCTCGATGCCGCGTGCGCGGGCGAACTCGATACGTGGTGCGCGACGCCTGAAGGCGCGCTGGCGCTCGTGATTCTGCTCGACCAGTTCTCGCGTAATTGCCATCGCGGCACGCCGCGCGCGTTTTCCTCGGACGACAAGGCGCTCGACATTGCGCGCGCGATGGTGGAGAGCGGGGCCGATCGGCGTCTGCCGAGCCCGCAACATCGCGTGTTCGCGTATCTGCCGTTCGAGCACGCGGAATCCGCCGAGGCGCAGCGCGAATCGTTGCGGCTTTTCGGCGAGCTCGCGCAGGATCCGGAATGCAAGGGCTACTACGATTACGCGCTGCGCCACGCGGCCGTCATCGAACGCTTCGGGCGGTTCCCGCACCGCAACGCGCAGCTCGGGCGCCCGACCACCGGCGCCGAAGCCGCGTTTCTGCTCGAGCCGGGCTCGTCGTTCTGACGCGCTGGGCGGGTCGCTCAGCGCCCGCCACTCACGTCGAGCAGGGCGCCGGTCACGTACGACGCCGCATCGCTCAACAGCCACACGATCGTTTGCGCCACTTCTTCGGCGCTGCCAGGACGCCCGAGCGGCGTTTGCGCGCCGAGCACGGCCGCGCGCTCGGGCCGGCCGCCGCTCGCATGGATTTCCGTGTCGATGAGGCCCGGGCGCACCGCATTCACGCGCACGCCCTGCGGGCCGAGTTCCTTGGCGAGACCGATCGTCATCGTGTCGATGGCGCCCTTGGACGACGCATAGTCGACGTACTCGTTGGGCGAGCCGATGCGCGACGCAGCCGAGGACACATTCACGATCGCGCCGCCGTCGCCGCCGCGATCCTTCGACATGCGCCGGGCCGCTTCGCGCGCGCACAAGAAGGCGCCGTAGACGTTCACGTCGAACATGCGCTTGAGGCGCGCGGCGTCCATGTCGGCGACTTGCGAGCCGGGCGCGACAATGCCTGCGTTGTTCACGAGCGCATCGATGCGTCCGTACGCCGATTCGAGCGTGTCGAACATCGCGACCACATCGGCCTCGCTGGCGACGTCGCCGCGCAGCACGCGCGCGTGGCCGCCCGCGCGGCCCACTTCGGCCGCGGTTTCCTCGGCGGCCGGTTCGTTGTGCAGATAATTCACGCCCACGGTCCAGCCGTGCGCGCCGAGCAGCCGAGCGCACGCGCGGCCGATGCCGCGGCTCGCGCCTGTGATCAGAACGACTTTGCCCATCTGGGTGTCACCTCCTGTCGATGGCGCCCATGCGAAGCATGGGGATGCACGTGCGGTGCGGATCAGCGCGGGCTCAAGGGCTCAGACCTTCTCGCGCTGATCGGCCCACTTATCCTTGGCGGGCGCGTGGTACTGCTGAAGCTTGCCGATCAGCGCAGCGGGGTCGCTGTCGATCTGCAGCAGATCGAAATAGGTCTGGCGCATGAAGCCTTCGCGCACGGTGTGATCGAGCAGCGCGATGAGCGGGTCGTAGAAGTGGTCGATATTGAGCACGCCCACCGGCTTGTGGTGATAGCCGAGCTGCGCCCACGTGTAGACCTCGAACAGCTCTTCGAGCGTGCCCGCGCCGCCGGGCATCGCGACGAACGCATCGGAGAGATCGGCCATCATCTTCTTGCGCTGATGCATGTCGGGCACGACGTGCAGCTCCGTCAAGCCGTTGTGGCCGACTTCCTTGTCCACCAGAAGTTCGGGAATCACGCCGATCGCGCGGCCGCCGTGCGCCATCACGGTGTCGGCGATCACGCCCATCAGGCCCACCTTGCCGCCGCCGTAGACGAGTGCGAGGTTCGCGTCGACGAGCGCGCGCCCGAACGCCTGCGCCGCTTCGTGATAGACCGGTCTGGCTCCCATCGAGGAGCCGCAATATACGCAGACTGCTTTCATGCGCGGGAATCCTTGTTGTCCTTGGCGCCTGCCACGCCTGTCGCTCCCGCCGTGCCTTCGCGCGGCGGCAGGTAATCGTAGAACTGCCGCTTGGGCAGCTTGCCCGTGACGAGATCGTCGAAGAGCTGGCGTGCGCGGCCGCGCAGATAAGGCGCCATCAGCGAAATGATCTGCACGCTCACCTGGTGCAACTCGTCCTGGATCGCTTCCTGGTCGTTGTACTTGCGCGGGTTCATCACGAACTGGTACGAGAGCCAGTACGTGGCTATGACGCCGATATTGGTCGAGATCACGTCGATCTCGGCGGCCGTGGCGACCATCTCGCCGTCTTCCACGAGCTGTTCGCAGAACTGCTTCGCGAAGTGCACCTTGTGGCTGATGATCTGCTTGAAATGCATCTCCAGCGTGCGATTGCGCGCGAGCAGGTCGTTCAGGTCGCGGTAGAGGAAGCGGTAGCGCCACGTGAAATCGACCATGTACTGCAGGTAGGCCCACATCTCGTCGATGGTGGCGCGATGGTCGTCCGGGAAACGCAGACGCTTTTCGATCTCCTGCTCGAACTGGCTGAAGATGCTGTTGATGATGTCGTCTTTGTTGCGGAAGTGGTAGTACAGGTTGCCTGGACTGATCTCCATTTCCTCGGCGATGGTCGTCGTGGTGACGTTGGGCTCGCCGATCTCGTTGAACAGTTTCAACGACAGCTCAAGAATCCGTTCGCGTGTACGGCGGGGAGGTTTTGAATCCATGTCGTCCGGCCTTGGAGGTGCGGCGCCGGGCCGGCAACGCTCGCGCAAGTGCGAAGCGTCGCGTGCCCGGTCGCGGGGGGTCGTATTTTAAGACTGTCGTTCGATTATAAACCGACGCTCCTGGCGCACAGCCGGGCCTGTCCGGCAAGCAGGACATGAACGCCGGGAAAGGGGTGTGCGGCGCGGGACCGGCCTTGCTCTCAGCGCGCGCCGAGCCAGTGCAGCAGCGCGGGGCCGAAGCGCGGCACGAGGATCAAACCCCAGGCCATCACGCAGGTGAGGAGCGCTAGCGTGACGGCCGCGCTGCCGAGATCCTTGGCGCGCCCCGAAAGCTCGTTGCGTTCGAGGCCGATGCGGTCGACGGCGTTTTCGATGCTCGAATTGAGCAGCTCGACGATCAGCACCAGCATCACCGAGCCGAGCAGCAGCACGCGCTCGACCGGCTCGACCGGCACCAGCACGCCAATGGGCACGAGGATCGCCGCGAGCGTGAGCTCCTGGCGAAACGCGCTTTCCTCGCGGATGGCGACGCGAAAGCCTTTGATCGAATATTTGAGCGCGTTCCACGCGCGCATCACGCCACGGTTGCCCTTGTACGGGTTGAACGGCAGCGGGGCCAGCGGATCGTCGGGGCCCAGCGGCTCGTGCAGATGCGCGGGCTCCGGCGGCTCGAGTGCGGCGAGCGGTTCGCGAGGCGGCGCGGGGCGCTCGCCCGCGCGCGATGACGGGGGCGCTGTGGGCGCCTTGGAAGGGGATGAAGGACGTGGGGTCATAACAGACGAAGTCGATGCCGCAGTATCGCACGCGTCTTCGCCCGTTGCGCGGGGCGCGGCTGTGAGCGTCTGGCCACCGTCGTCGGTGTCGGTGGGGGCAAGCGCAGGGCGGGTGGGGGTCATCGGCTTCGCTGCGGACTGCGGGCGGCGCTCAGGCCGCCGCGCCCGATTCCTGCATTGCCGTGTGCGAGCGCGGCTTCAGGTGCGAAGCGAACTGCTCCGATGCGGCCGTCCACGAGAAGCGCTCGGCCCACGCGCGCGCCGTGACGCGATCGATCTTGAGCGCTTCGAGGCACGCTTCGCGCAAATCCTCGTTCATTGAGCCCGCGCCGCCTGTGCCCAGCACGTCGATCGGACCCGTGACGGGGTAGGCGGCCACCGGCGTGCCGCAGGCAAGCGCTTCGAGCAGCACGAGGCCGAAGGTGTCGGTGCGGCTCGGGAACACGAACACGTCGGCGGCGGCATAGACCTTCGCGAGTTCGGGTTGGCTCAGCACGCCCAGATAGTTGGCCTGCGGATAACGCGACTTGAGCTCGGCGAGTGCCGGGCCTTCGCCGCAGACCCACTTCGAGCCCGGCAGATCGAGCTTCAAGAAAGCTTCGACGTTCTTCTCGACGGCCACGCGCCCGACGTAGAGGAAGATCGGGCGAGCGGTGTTGAGCACCTTCGACTCCATCGGCCGGAAGATGTCGAGGTCGACACCGCGCGTCCACAGCACGACGTTCGTGAAGCCGAACTTCTCGAGGTCGGTCTTCACGACCGGCGTGGGCGCCATCACCGCGAGCGACGGCTTGTGGAACCAGCGCAGGAAGCGGTAAGTCGCTTCGAGTGGAATGCCGAAGCGCGCCTGCACGTACTCGGGAAAGCGCGTGTGATAGGCGGTCGTGAACGGCAGGTCGTGATCGATGGCGTAGCGGCGCGCGGCGAGCCCGAGCGGGCCTTCGGTGGCGACGTGGATCGCATCGGGGCCGAAGGCGTCGATGCGCTTGCGCAGATGGCGCCTCGGCATCAGCGAGAGCCGGATTTCCGGGTACGTCGGGCACGGCACCGTGCGGAACTCGAGCGGCGTGAGCAATTCGACTTGATGCCCGAGCGCGATGAGCTCGCGCGTGGTGTTCTTCAGTGTCCGTACCACGCCGTTGACTTGCGGCTCCCATGCATCGGTCACGATCATCACTTTCATAGGTCGTCGGCTCTCGGGTTACGTGGGTGGGAATGGCGGGTTTGCCGGATGCGGCTCAAGCGTGGTTCAAGCGCGTGGTTCAGGCCGCGCTCACGCGCGGCTTGCGCGCCGCGCCCTGCGCCTCGGGCGCCTGCATTACGGTCCAGTAGACGATGCGCAGTTCGCCCTCGAAGGTCTCGACGAGCGCCGAGAGGCTTTCCACCCAGTCGCCGTCGTTGCAATAGAGCATGTCGTCGATCTCGCGGATCTCGGCTTTGTGGATGTGGCCGCAGACCACGCCGTCGCAGCCGCGACGGCGCGCTTCATCGGTCATCACGCCTTCGAACGACGAGATGAAGTTCACGGCGTTCTTGACCTGGTGCTTGAGGTACTGAGAAAGCGACCAGTACTGGAAGCCCATCCGCGCACGGACGCGGTTGAACCAGCGGTTCAGCACCAGAATCATCGTGTAGGCCGAGTCGCCGAGATAGGCGAGCCACTTGGCGTGCTGGATCACGCCATCGAAGAGATCGCCGTGCACGACCCACAGGCGCTTGCCGGCGAGCGTCGTATGGAACGCTTCCTCGCGCACGTGGATGTCACCGAACGCGAGGTTGCAGAACTGGCGCGCGCCTTCGTCGTGATTGCCGGGGATGTAGACCACCTGGGTGCCCTTGCGCGCCTTGCGCAGGATCTTTTGCACGACGTCGTTGTGCGCCTGCGGCCAGTACCAGCCTTTGCGCAGTTGCCAGCCGTCGATGATGTCGCCCACCAGGTACAGATACTCCGACTCGTTGTGACGCAGGAAGTCGAGCAGATAGTTCGCCTGGCAGCCGCTGGTGCCCAGATGAATGTCGGAGAGCCAGATCGTCCGGTAGCGGTGCGGTGCGGGGTGATCGTCGTCGTGGGCGGCGGGCGCGGGCGCGCCATTCAGGGGCAAGGGCAGGGGCAGCGTGGGCGCCGCGGCACCCGGACCGGGGTGGAAGGCGGCGGGGTCGGCGCCCGGCGCGGTGGTCTGCCGGAATAATGAGGTCGCGGACGTCTTCTGGGCCATGGCTCACGCGGCAGGTTGCAATACGCGCATTGCGCCATGAGGCCATGACGTCGACATGACAGTCACAAGAAAGTCTTGTTACGCAGTCCTTGTGAGATTCGAGGGGAGGCTGGCGGCAGCGTGGTGGTCTGCACGAACGGCAGCGTTCGCGCGACGTGCCGTGACGGTTTGATGACGTGGCGGCGTGGTCGCGCTGGCGCTTGGGCTTACCTCAGCACGGCGACGACGCGGGTCCCGACGATCCGGTCGTGCAGAAACTGCCGTCCGGGCGCGAAGCGCGCGCTCACGGCCCACAACGCGAACCATGCGACCTCGAGCACGAGCGTGTGCGGCACCGAAAGATTCAGAAGCGGATGCAGCGCGAGCGGCGGCAGGAACCACAGCCAGGCAGCGAAGTAGCGCAGCGTGGCGCGGGCGAGCGAGGGCGGGGCGTTGTCGCGGCCGACTACGCGCAGGCGCCAGGTCTTCATCGGCAGCGTTTGCCCACCGCGATGCCACATGCCGACGAAATAAATGCCCGCCACGAGGGCGATCCACGCGGCCATCAGCCGATGATGGGTGTAGCCGTTGCGCTGTTGCAATACGAGGCTGAACGCGAGGCCAGCGGCAAAGATCACGCCAAAGAGCAGCACGGCTTCGTAGACGAGCGCGGCGAGCCGCCGGCGCACGGTAACGAGCGGCAAGGATGTGGGCGGTTGCGCGTCAGGCGCCGCTTCGTTTGCGGATGGCGAGCGTTGTGCAACGCTCGCGGCGGGCATGGTGGCTGAGACGGGTTCGGTCACGGCGGCGTCGCGATGCGGATAAGGGACGGGACACCGTGAGGATAAACGCGAAGCGCAGCGGTGAGTAACGCGGGAAAACGCGGGAAAACGCGCTGGCGCGCGCGAAGCGAGACGCGCACCGACGCACGGTGGCGTACAAGCGCGCTCAGGATCCCTTGAACGCCGCGGGCGCCTCGGCCGGCGACACCGGCACGGGAATGGCCGGCACGAAGCTGCCTGCCGCCGGGATGCTGGCCGCGAGCGCGGCAGCGGGCGGCGTCGGGAGCTGCCCGGACGTGCCCGGCTGAACCGGTTGCGCCGGCGAGGACGCGCCTCGCGCTCCCGATGCGCCGGACGCCGTGCGAGCACGCACGCCGTGCTCGCGCTCATTCACGAGCCGTCCGATGTCACGAATCTCGCTCTTGTTGCCGCTCGGCGGTGCGCTGACCACGGTGCGGCGCTTGCGCTCGCTGGCGGCGAGGTGCTCTTTCTGCTCTTCCGGAAGCTGCTGATAGGCCTTCCAGGCACGCTGGCGCGCCTGTGCAGTCATCTCCTTGGACACCTGATAGTTCTCACGCGCCACGCGGCGCTGTTCAGGCGTCATACGCACCCATTCAGTCATGCGTTCCTGGAGGCGCTTTTGCGCTTCCGGCGACATCTTCGGGTAACGTGAGGCGATCCTCAGCCATTTGCGCTTGCGCGCGTCGCTGAAGGTGTCCCATTCGGCGGCAAAGGGCGCGAGCGCTGCGCGCTGGGCGTCCGTGAGGCGCGCCCAGGACAGCGGGCCGGCGTTTTCGGGCTGCGCAGGCACGGCAGCCGGGGTCCCGGCAGGGGCCTGGGATTGTACCGGCGCCGCCGCGGCGGCCTCGGCGGCCGGCGTCGGATGAAAGCGCGGATACGTCGCCGCATACGCTACGAGTGCCGCGACTACGGTTCCAATGACAACGGCCAAGCCGCGCTTGTAACTCACCCCGTGAATCCCCCGCTTCAGTGCGCGCGCGACAGGTACGCGTTGAACCCGTGGTCGAGGTAGGCCGTGAGCGGCAGATCGTCGCTCAGCATGGCCGCGTCGATATCGGCGAGTTCTGCGGTACGTTGTTGGTCTTCGAAATACGCAATGGCGAACAGGCCCGCGACCAGTGCCGCGAGCGGCCAGGCGAGCGCGAAGCGCGCGAGCGCGGAACGCCGGCGCGGCGGCTTGAGGCCGCCCTGCGCGATGCCGGGAAGCGTGCCCGCGCCCGCAACCGCGAACGACGGCACGCGCACGAACACCGGTTGCTCGGCTTTTTTGCGGCTCAGCGCGACCTTGCGGGCAGCGGCGAGGCGGCTGGTAGTGGCAGCGGGCAGGCCCGCGGCGCTCTCGTCGAGCGCGCGGCGCATCGCCTGCACGAATTCTGATTCTTTATTGTCAAGGGCGGAGCTCATAGCGTGATTCCTTTGGCCTTGAGCGCTTGAGCCAGCGTGTGGGTGGCCCGCGAACAGTGCGTTTTCACGCTCCCTTCGGAACAGCCCATGGCGGCGGCGGTTTCGGCGACATCCATATCTTCCCAGTAACGCATCAGAAACGCTTCCCGTTGACGTGCCGGTAATTTCTGGACCTCTTCGTCGATCAGGTTGAGCACCTGCGCGCGTTCGATCTGCTGCTCGCTGCTTTCCGCGCCCGCCGAACCCGACTCGGCCTCGAAGGTTTCGAGAATGTCGAATTCCTCGTCCTCGGAGTTGCCGAGCGAGGAAAAGAGGCTTACCCACGTATTGCGCACCTTCTGCCGACGGAAATAGTCGTGCATCGTGTTCTGAAGGATGCGCTGGAAGAGCAGGGGTAGTTCGGCGGGTGGGCGGTCCCCGTATTTTTCCGCGAGCTTGATCATCGCGTCCTGCACGATATCGAGCGAGGCGTCGTCGTCGCGCACGGCGTAGACCGTCTGCTTGAACGCGCGTCTTTCGACGCCCGCCAAAAAGTCGGCGAGTTCCTTTTCTGATGCCATCCGTTGCAGGGCGCCGCCACCAGCGTACGCGTAATCGTTCGAAAAATGTCGTAAAGCTCGCGGATGCTAGCAAATTTTCAGGCCATCCGGTTAGCCGGCGGCCTGTGCGCTGCGTCATATCACAGTGTTGCATGCCGCGCGGGCGCCACTGGCGCGACGCAAGGCGCAGACCGCCGCGCACCGGCCCGCGAGCGGGATGGGCCTGCGCGCAACATTTATGCCCGGGATGATCGAAAACTCCATGAATTGCTTGACCGAACAAGGACTAAACGATATCGTCGATGGTTCGCAACATAAGTGACTTGTCTCAATTCAGGTGTGGCCCATGAGGCTCATCTGTCAACTGGACGCGCCGCTTGAACCCGAGCCACGAGCCCGGCAGAGAGCACCCGATCAATTTTTTGCCGAAAATTCGAAAGGTGAATGATGAATATGCCCAGCGCGGAATTCTCCACGTCGGTCCCCCCTTCGCAAGAATCTGACTCCCAAGCTCATACCTCCATCGGCGGAACCGTGCTGATGAAGGCGCTCGCCGACGAGCAGGTCGAATTCATTTGGGGCTACCCCGGCGGCTCGGTACTTTACATTTACGACGAGCTGTACAAGCAGGACAAAATCGAGCACGTTCTCGTGCGCCACGAACAGGCAGCCGTGCATGCGGCCGACGCCTACGCGCGTTCGACCGGCAAGGTCGGCGTGTGTCTCGTGACCTCGGGACCTGGTGTCACCAATGCGGTGACGGGCATCGCGACGGCCTATATGGACTCGATCCCGATGGTGATCATCAGCGGCCAGGTGCCTACCGCCGCGATTGGTCAAGACGCCTTCCAGGAGTGCGACACGGTCGGCATCACGCGTCCCTGCGTGAAGCACAACTTCCTCGTGAAGGACGTGCGCGATCTCGCCGCTACCGTCAAAAAAGCTTTCTACATTGCGCGCACCGGCCGCCCCGGTCCCGTGCTGATCGACATTCCGAAGGACGTGTCGAGGACGCCGTGCGCGTATGAGCAGGTCAAGAGCATTGCGCTGCGCTCGTACAACCCGGTCACCAAGGGCCACTCGGGGCAGATCCGCAAGGCGGTTTCGCTGCTCCTGTCGGCCAAGCGTCCGTATATCTACACCGGCGGCGGCATCATCCTCGCGGATGCGTCGCGCGAACTGAACCAGTTCGCGGACCTGCTCGGCTATCCGGTCACGAACACGCTGATGGGTCTGGGCGGCTACCGCGCGAGCGACCGCAAATTCCTCGGCATGCTCGGCATGCACGGCACTTACGAAGCCAACATGGCGATGCAGCACTGCGACGTGCTGATCGCAATCGGCGCACGCTTCGACGACCGCGTGATCGGCGACCCGCATCACTTTGCCTCGACGCCGCGCAAGATCATTCATATCGACATCGACCCGTCGTCGATCTCGAAGCGCGTGAAGGTCGATATCCCCATCGTCGGCGACGTGAAGGAAGTGCTCAAGGAGCTCATCGAGCAGCTTCAGCACGCCGAGCACGGCCCGGATACGGCGGCGCTCGCCGACTGGTGGAAGGACATCGAAGGCTGGCGCGAGAAGAACTGCCTGAAGTTCGACCGCTCGAGCGAGATCATCAAGCCGCAGTACGTGGTGGAAAAGGCGTGGGAGCTTACGGGTGGCAACGCGTTCGTGTGTTCGGACGTGGGCCAGCACCAGATGTGGGCCGCGCAGTTCTATCGCTTCAACGAGCCGCGCCGCTGGATCAACTCGGGCGGCCTCGGCACCATGGGCTTCGGCCTGCCGGCGGCGATGGGCGTGAAGATGGCGCACCCCGACTCCGACGTGCTGTGCATCACGGGCGAAGGCTCGATCCAGATGTGCATTCAGGAGCTGTCGACCTGCAAGCAGTACGACACGCCCGTGAAGATCATTTCGCTGAACAACCGCTACCTTGGCATGGTCCGCCAGTGGCAGCAGATCGAATACAGCAAGCGCTATTCGCATTCGTACATGGATGCGCTGCCTGACTTCGTGAAGCTCGCCGAAGCGTATGGCCACGTCGGCATGCGGATCGAAAAGACGGCTGATGTGGAGCCGGCGCTCAAGGAAGCGCTGCGCCTGAAAGACCGCACGGTGTTCCTCGATTTCCAGACCGACCCTTCCGAGAATGTCTGGCCGATGGTACAGGCCGGCAAGGGCATCACCGAGATGCTGCTCGGCTCGGAAGACCTGTAACGGTATTCGAACGAAAGCCGTTGCAATCCCGCGCGGCGCGCGTCCACACAAGGGGCGCGCGGGTTCGCGGGAACGCAACGGCGACACGCTCAACTGGATAAATCGCGGATCACATCATGAGACACATCATTTCCGTTTTGCTGGAAAACGAGCCGGGCGCGCTTTCGCGCGTGGTCGGGCTCTTCTCGGCACGCGGCTACAACATCGAAACCTTGACGGTGGCGCCGACCGAAGACCGTTCGCTGTCGCGCATGACCATCGTTTCCATTGGCTCGGACGACGTGATCGAACAGATCACGAAGCATCTGAACCGCCTGATCGAGGTGGTGAAAGTGGTCGACCTGACCGAGGGCGCCCACATTGAGCGCGAGCTAATGCTGATCAAGGTCAGGGCGGTCGGCAAGGAACGCGAGGAGATGAAGCGGATGGCGGACATTTTCCGCGGCCGCATCATCGACGTCACCGAAAAGACTTACACGATCGAACTGACGGGTGCGAGCGACAAGCTCGACGCGTTCATCGAAGCGATCGACGCCGCTGCGATTCTCGAAACCGTCCGCACGGGCGGCTCGGGCATCGGGCGCGGAGAGCGCATTCTGAAGGTGTGACACCCGATCTTTTTTGCGGGTTTGACAACTCAAGCACCGGAACCCCGACCGGATGCCAAGCGCACGAGCGACGCATCCGGTGCAGCGCAAGCTGTTAGCAATACCGAAATTCATCAAGTATCTCGCCAAGGAACCAACATGAAAGTTTTCTACGACAAGGACGCCGATCTCTCCCTCATCAAGGGCAAGCAGGTCACGATCATCGGTTACGGCTCGCAAGGCCACGCCCACGCGCTGAACCTGAAGGAAAGCGGCGTGAACGTCACGGTCGGTCTGCGCAAGAACGGCGCATCGTGGAGCAAGGCTGAGAACGCCGGCCTGCAGGTCAAGGAAGTGGCCGAAGCCGTGAAGAGCGCAGACGTCGTCATGATGCTGCTGCCCGACGAGCAGATCGCCGATGTCTACGCGAAGGAAGTTCACGCGAACATCAAGAACGGCGCAGCGCTCGCATTCGCGCACGGCTTCAACGTCCACTACGGCCAGGTGATCCCGCGCGCGGATCTGGACGTCATCATGATCGCCCCGAAGGCGCCGGGCCACACGGTTCGCGGCACCTACTCGCAAGGCGGCGGCGTGCCCCACCTGATCGCTGTCCACCAGGACAAGTCGGGCGCAGCGCGTGACATCGCCCTGTCGTACGCAGCAGCGAACGGCGGCGGCCGTGCCGGCATCATCGAAACGAACTTCCGCGAAGAGACCGAAACCGACCTGTTCGGCGAGCAAGCCGTGCTGTGCGGCGGTACGGTCGAGCTGATCAAGGCTGGCTTCGAAACGCTGGTGGAAGCCGGCTACGCGCCGGAAATGGCGTACTTCGAGTGCCTGCACGAACTGAAGCTGATCGTCGACCTGATCTACGAAGGCGGCATCGCAAACATGAACTACTCGATCTCGAACAACGCCGAGTACGGCGAGTACGTGACCGGCCCGCGCGTCGTCACGGAAGAGACGAAGAAGGTCATGAAGGACGTCCTGAAGGACATCCAGACCGGCGAATACGCGAAGAGCTTCATTCTCGAGAACAAGGCTGGCGCACCGACGCTGCAGTCGCGCCGCCGTCTCGGCGCCGAGCACCAGATCGAAGTGGTCGGTGCGAAGCTGCGCGCGATGATGCCGTGGATCGCCGCGAACAAGCTCGTCGACCAGTCGAAGAACTAAGTCTGACGGCGTTGTTCCGAGCGTGCGTACGGATTTGCCCGGTCGCACGCCACTCAGTATCAAAGAAAGCCGCCCAGGTGGGATGAACCCTGGGCGGCTTTTGTTATGCTACGGTTTTTAAAATAACAGCGAAGCCACCATGAATTACCCTCATCCGATCATCGCGCGCGAAGGCTGGCCGTTCATCGCCATTGCGGCCGTCGTTGCGCTCCTGATCCATGCGGTCGCCGGCTTCGGTCTCGCATGGCCGTTCTGGCTGATCCTGATCTTCGTCGTCCAGTTCTTCCGCGATCCGCCGCGCCCGATTCCCACCCAGGCCAACGCCGTGCTGTGCCCGGCCGACGGTCGCATCGTTGCGGTCGAAACCGCGCACGACCCGTACGCCAACCGTGAGGCGCTCAAGATCAGCGTGTTCATGAACGTGTTCAACGTTCACTCGCAGCGCTCACCCGTGGACGGCGCCGTCGCCAAGGTCGAGTACTTCCCGGGTGCGTACCTGAACGCCGCCATCGACAAGGCCTCGACCGAGAACGAGCGCAACGCCGTCGTGCTCACGATGGCCGACGGCACGACCGTCACCTCGGTGCAGATCGCCGGCCTCATCGCGCGCCGCATTCTTTGCTACGTGCGCTCCGGCGAGCCGCTCTCGCGCGGCCAGCGCTACGGCTTCATCCGTTTCGGCTCGCGTGTGGACGTGTATTTGCCGGTCGGCAGCCGCCCGCGCGTGTCGATCGGCGAAAAGGTGTCCGCTTCGTCGACGATCCTCGCCGAACTGCCGACGCAATCGGCATAAGGGGGGGCAGCGATGGCCGGACTCAAACCGCGTCGACCCCGCAACCCCGCCGGCGCGCCGTTGCCGCGCCCGTTTCGCCGCAACAAGGCTGCGGTTCAAGATACCGTGGGCCTTGCCGCGAGCCGTCGCGCCGCGCGCCAGGACTTCCTGAAAAAGCGCGGCATCTACTTGCTGCCTAATGCGTTCACCACCGCCGCGCTGTTTTGCGGCTTCTTCGCGGTCGTGCAGGCCATGAACGTGCGCTTCGAGGTGGCGGCCATCGCCATTTTCGTGGCGATGGTGCTCGACGGCATGGACGGGCGCGTCGCGCGCATGACGCACTCGCAGAGCGCGTTTGGCGAGCAGTTCGACAGCCTTTCGGACATGGTTTCGTTCGGCGTCGCGCCCGCGCTCGTGATGTACGAGTGGGTGCTCAAGGATCTCGGGCGCTGGGGCTGGCTGGCGGCGTTTGTCTACTGCTCGGGCGCTGCGCTGCGTCTCGCGCGCTTCAACACCAATATCGCCGTGGTGGACAAGCGCTTCTTCCAGGGCATGCCGAGCCCGGCTGCGGCGGCGCTGATCGCGGGCTTCGTCTGGCTCGCCACTGACAACCGTGTGCCGGTGAAGCTTTCGTGGCTACCCTGGACCGCCTTCGCGCTGACGATCTATGCGGGCGTGACGATGGTTTCGAACGCGCCGTTCTACAGCGGCAAGGCGCTCGACGTGCGGCATCGCGTCCCGTTCGCGGCCACGCTGCTCGTGGTGGTGGCGTTCGTGCTTGTGTCGTCCGATCCCCCGTTGATGCTGTTTGGCCTGTTCGTGCTCTACGGTCTTTCGGGCTATGTGTTCTGGGCCTGGCAGGGCATTCGCGGGCGCACGAACCCGGCGCGATCCTCGCCGCGCGAGCGGTAGGGCATCGGCCGGCGCGGCTTGCCGGCGGCTGGCCGCAAGGCCAGGCAAATCTGCAAAGGGCTGCGCTTGAAAGAGCGCGGCCCTTTTTATTTTGGCGTCGGCGGCCGGGCAGGTGCAATTGCGCTATCGCCGGATTCCCGCTATAGTCGGCAGCATGGACACCATCCAGTTCCCCCTCTTTCCTCTTCAAGCCGGCGCGCTGCTAAGCACGCTAGCGCTAGCGCGCCTGCCGCGCTGATCTCGCTCGCCCTCCGTCTGCTTCGTTCATTGTCAGCGTCGCCAACGGTGGCGCGAACACCCGAAATCCGTTTTTAGACACTGAACAAGTCCCCTTGGAGACCCGAAATGGCAGCAGACAAGCTCATCATTTTCGATACGACGTTGCGTGACGGCGAACAATCGCCCGGTGCGTCGATGACGAAAGAAGAGAAGATCCGCATCGCGAAGCAACTCGAACGCATGAAGGTCGACGTCATCGAAGCAGGCTTCGCGGCCAGCTCGAACGGCGATTTCGACGCGATCAACACGATCGCCGGCATGATCAAGGACAGCACGATCTGCTCGCTCGCGCGCGCGAACGACAAGGACATCCAGCGCGCCGCCGACGCGCTCAAGCCCGCCGATCACTTCCGGATTCACACGTTCATCGCCACCTCGGCGCTGCACATGGAGAAGAAGCTGCGCATGTCGCCCGAGCAGGTGTTCGAGCAGGCGAAGCTGGCCGTGCGCTTCGCGCGCAAGTTCACGAACGACGTGGAGTTTTCGCCCGAAGACGGCAGCCGCTCGGACATGGACTTCCTGTGCCGCGTGATCGAAGCGGTGATCAACGAAGGCGCCACCACGATCAATATTGCCGATACGGTGGGCTACGGTATTCCGGAGCTTTACGGCAACCTCGTCAAGACGCTGCGCGAGCGCATTCCGAATTCGGACAAGGCGGTGTTCTCGGTGCATTGCCACAACGACCTCGGCATGGCCGTCGCGAACTCGCTCGCCGGGGTACAGATTGGCGGCGCGCGCCAGGTGGAGTGCACCATCAACGGTCTGGGCGAGCGCGCGGGCAACACCTCGCTCGAAGAAATCGTCATGGCCGTGAAGACCCGCAAGGACTACTTCGGCCTCGACATCGGCCTCGACACCACGCAGATCGTGCCGGCCTCGAAGCTTGTCTCGCAGATCACCGGCTTCGTCGTGCAGCCGAATAAGGCGGTGGTGGGCGCGAACGCGTTCGCGCACGCTTCGGGCATCCACCAGGATGGCGTGCTCAAGGCGCGCGACACGTACGAGATCATGCGCGCGGAAGACGTGGGCTGGAGCGCGAACAAGATCGTGCTCGGCAAGCTTTCGGGCCGCAACGCGTTCAAGCAGCGCCTGCAGGAGCTCGGCATTGCGCTCGACAGCGAAGCCGAACTCAACAGCGCATTTGCGCGCTTCAAGGAGCTGGCTGACCGCAAGGCCGAAATCTTCGACGAAGACATCATTGCGATCGTGACCGAGGAGTCGGCGGAAGCGCAGGAGAAGGAACACTTCAAGTTCGTCTCGCTCGCGCAGCATTCGGAGACGGGCGAGCGCCCGCACGCTCGCGTGGTGTTCTCGGCGGACGGCAAGGAAGTGACCGGCGAAGCAGCGGGCAATGGCCCTGTGGACGCCACGCTCAACGCCATCGAAACCGAAGTGGGCAGCGGCTCGGAACTGCTGCTGTACTCGGTCAACGCGATCACGACGGGCACCCAGGCGCAGGGCGAAGTGACCGTGCGCCTCTCGAAGGCGGGCCGCATCGTCAATGGCGTGGGTACCGATCCGGATATCGTCGCCGCTTCGGCGAAGGCGTATATCTCGGCGCTGAACAAGCTTTATTCGGGCGACAAGCTCAATCCGCAGCGTTCATAAGCGGCGCCACGCGGCTCAAATGACAAGCCCCCGTGCTCCAAAGGTCTTATTCCCTAACCGTACATAGTATGGAAGTGAATGGCCGTAACGGGCTTCAAATATTGAATCTTTAGCTGCGCTCGTTGCGATGCATTAATACATCGCAATGCATCGTAACTATCAAGCGCCGATGACAACATCGGCGCTTTTTTCATGTGAATTTGGGAAGTTCGTCGCCCAGTATCTTGCGAAGCGCGCGGGCAAAGCCCACCTCGAATACCGTTCGACCACGCTCGTTGACGATTTCACCGTGGCTGCCTTCCTTCAAACCGCGCTCTTCGAGGTAGTCAGCCGACACCGCCTTCTGCAAGGCTTCGCGCTCAGACGGTGTAAGTTTCGCCGATAGAGCGAGCAGGGGAACCCGCGGAGCACCGGGGGCAGCAGAAACCGTCGCGTCCATGGGACGCCGCTCCACGGTCACCAGCGTGTTGGCTTTCAGCACGTTGATTTGAGCCTTGAGCTTGTCGCGCTCAGCGATGATGGCCTGCACGATGGAGCGGATGGCTGGGTCCTCGATACGCATCAGATATTCATGGCTCGCCAGGGTCTTCGGCAGCTTAGGCGCGGCTGGGCCGACATACGCGGCCCAGGCTTCGATGAGCGTGCGGTAGTCGGCAGACGGAGCGTTGTAGAGGGCACGCCCCTTCAGAATACCCTCGGCTTCCGCTAGACGGCCGATGTTGGGCAGCGAGAAGTCGCGCGAGCCCGCCGCATGCTGCCGGCGGCAAAGTTCGTGCATCTTCGCTAGGTTTGCTCGTCGGTTCGAGCGCCCGCCCTTGTCGAGCAGCGACCCCAGCACGGCGTCCGGGTGAATGTCCGTCACGCCATTCATGTTTCATCTTCCTTCAGGGACCAGAGCGCGGTGGGTAACGACTGGGCCGATTGCGCGGCGGGTAGCAGCGAGTCGAGGTCCACGTCGAAGCGCTGGCTGAGACGCGCGCCTGCGTCCATTAGGCGAATCACCTCCCTCTGCCCCAGCGCGGGATTTTCAGGGTTCATCTGCTGGGCAAGTCGTCGCATAAAGGCGTTGCCCGCGAGCAGTTGATCATGCTCGCTCAGCAGCATGAACACGGGCGGTAGGTCGTCGCGATAGAGTACGCTATCGAGCAACTGGCTGCGACGGAATACCGCCTTGCCGGGCTCTAGGTCGGGGTAGGCCTCGACGCTGTCGCAGACAACGGCCAGCTGGAGCAGTTCGGACTCTATCTCGTCGAAGGCAACCTGCACATCACTAACCGCGCCGGCCGTGACCAGTTGCATCCCGTCGCCAGGGGGAGCTTCTAGTGAGGACTTGCAGCGTTCGATGAGACGCCAGCAGGCCACTAGGTCTTCCGCCAGGTCGCTGAAGCGTTTCATTACGCTTTCCCACACTCGTTCGGCCTGCCGGTAGGCGTCCTGGCGAGCGAACGGCTGCCCTGCGTCCTCCGCATCCGCCTTCTCCTTTTTCAAACCATCCAGCTCCTTTTCGCGAGCAAGACAGGCGTTGCGGGACTCGTCGAAGTGATAGGCAAGCGTGTTGAAATGCGCTGCCAGCGCAGGTAAGTGGTGCGGCTCGGTCACGAACCAGCGGCAGCGCACGCAGTTGCGACTGCCGCCAGGAACAGGAGCATACTTGGCTCTCACTGACGAACCACCCTTGGCGATCATCGGCCCGCCGTTGTAGCAGCCACCCACTGCGCTGTTGTCCTCGAATTCGCTGGTGTTGCCGCCGACCAAGCACAGCCCGTGATGCATTGGCATCCAGCCCAACGGGTTGCGCGTGGCCGGGTGCTGGGGGATCGCCGCAGCAAGACTTGGTACGCTGTTGCAGATGGCCCTTTGCAACAACTCGTCGTGCTCGGTGTCGAGCAGGAAGTTCTCAATACTCCTTTCTTTGCCAGCCTCTAGCCGCTCGGCGGCACTAAGCAATACGTCGCGAATATGCGTCGCGCCGGGCTTGGTGTAGTAGAGCGTCATCAGCAGGCGGCTGTGGCCGACCAGCTTTTGCAGTATCGGAAACGGTACCTGCCCTTCCAAAGCCAGCGCGGTAATGAGGGAAACACGCAGGCTGTGAAGTGGGAAGAGCGTTACGGTGTAGTCGTTGGTACCGCTCTTGGCCCTTACTTCCAATGATGGAAGTAAGTGAATGGGCGACCCGTTGCGGTGCGTTTCTCCACGCTCAGCCAATCGCAATTCCAGTGAAGCAAGCAGGAGAAACCATGGTTTGTCCAATGTATCTGCGGTCAGCGGCAGATAGTGTTCGCCGTCGCGTGCTTCCGGCATGCGGAATAGAAAGCAGGCGTCGGGATAGCCCGCCAATTGCATTGCGCTTTTCGCATGAAGGTGGCGGGCGTCCAGTTTTGCCCAGGCTGTGCGCCGCGCGACGGGGTTGTACTTCTCTTGCCAGTTACGCAACTTCTCCAGCCAGTAAAACACGTCTTGGTGCACCGGCCCGCTAGAAGACCAGGGCAGCACGTAGCCCTTGTCAGGACCGGACTTGGCGATGTCGGCGGTCTTGTTGGTGTTGATATAGAGCACAGTTGGCACGGCCTCGCCATCGGTAAGCGGGTTGCCGCGGCGAAACACCCCTTGCTGCAAGGGCCGTCGTTCGCTGCCCTGTGCGAGCCGATTCGGGTTTGGCGCCCAGCCACCTTTCGCGTAACGCCATGTATCGGCTTCGCCTGAGTCGAGCATGCGGACCTGGAAGGTGCGCAGTGGCAGGATGAGCTTTACCAACAGCGCGATCCAGCGCACCGGACTCCACATCTCCAGCACCTCGCCGCCGCGATAGTTAGGGGTAGCCAACTTGCGCACCCGCCACACGCAATCCGGGTCGCTCGGATCTATTTGCGCCTCGGTCACTTCGAACCAACTGCCTGCGCCGCGTCCGCGCTGGCCGGTATCCGCGCCCATGGCGCGCTGCGCCCACTGCCAGTCCCGTAAGTGTGGACCTGCAGCGAGCATCTGGCGCAGTTCGTCGATGTAGCCGTAGGGCAGCGGAGAATGCACACTTTCGTCGCGCGTGGGCTGGCCGCCCTTGGACATCCGAGGCACGGGGTTTCGAAAGGCTGGCGAGACTTCCGGTTGGCCTTCGTCACCGGTTTCGCTGAACTCGCGCAACAGCACAAAGTGCAGGAAGGCCTGGACGTAGTTGTTAGTTGTGATGCCTCTTCGAGAATCAGGGCAGGCTGTGCGGTAGAAGTCGGGCAGAACCGTGCCGCGAGCCAGGAACGTCGCCGGATCGAGCGGAACACCCTGCTGGCCAAGGTAGCGCTCGAAGAAAGACGCCAAGGCCGTGAGTCTGTTCCCGACGCCTCTCGTTTCCCCTTTGAGCCATTCCGTCGCCAACGCGCGCCAGACAGACAGATGCGGATAATCGCGCTCGACCCAACCTAAGTTCACGTCGTTAGCACGCGTTATCCCTTTCACTTTGCGGGCGACGGCAGTAGATGCCGTGGGCGTAGTCGTTGTATTGCCGTCGGTCATGCTGATCTCTCAGTCGTTGAGTTCGATGGCCGGTGGCTGTCGGCCCCGCATGGACAACTCCCTGGCATGCTTGTCCCGCGACCGCTGTGCGGCCACTTCCAGCGCCACCAAAGCCTCGTGGGTGGTCGCTTGCGTGTACACCACCTGGCTCTCCTCAGAAGCGTGATGCATGAAGCGTCGGATGAGCGACTTGTCGACGCCAGCGTTGCGCAGCCGGCGGCCATAGGCGTGACGGTGGCCATGTGGTGTCGTACCCAGTGTCTTGCTGATCGCGAGTCCGATCCGTTTGCAGGCGGCGGCATGCGCCTTGTTGTACTGGTTCAGCGTATACATCGCGCCCATAGGTTCGCGGCTTAGGTTGATGAAGGCAAAGGGGTGGTCGCGCTCGACGCGAGCAACCTGCTCAAGGTAGCGGTACCAAAGTTGCAGGAACCACTCGCCATATTCCGGCAGAAACCAATACGCTTGCTTGTAGTAGGCCGCATCGTGCATGCCGCCTTTCCAGCCGGCGTGGCGGCGGTCCAGCACCTTAGTACGCGGCACGAGGCCGAACTGCCGGGCTAGGTACTCCGCGCGGTTGCCTTTGCGCGGCTTGCCCCTTTCATCGCACCAGTCAGCGGGCGCAACACCGTGGCTCGGGTGATGGATGAGCACCTTGGCTTGGCGCGGATTGGCCGGATCAGGAAACACGTCCGAAATGTAGAGGTGGAAGGGCTCCGACTCGCGGAAACCGGCCCCGTGCAGCAGCAAGGTGATGAGCATGCCGCGATAGTCTTGGCGTCCGGCCACGCTGAACCCCTTGGCGAGCAGTTCCTCGAAGCACTTCTCAGGGAAGGCCGGGGGCTCACCTCTTTCGACCTTAGGTAGGCGTTGATGCCGGACACGATGCCCGGTTTCGCTGGGGGATGCGTTCGTCGTCCAGGTGTGACCAAGGAAAGCTTTGTTGCGCCGGAACTGATAAGCAGCCTCGTCTATCTGCCGGTCGAAGGCCCCGCCCGCATAGCGTGGGTTCACCTGAGCAGCCTCGGGACTCATTTCGCCGAGCCAGTCGAAGAAGTCTGTCAGGTAGGTGACGATGTGCGAAGCGTCCTGCGGTGAGCGAGGTGCCCAGCACAGGTCACTGGGGTCCAGGCCGGTCTGGCGGTCGAAGGTGCCTGTATAGAGCCGTTGGGCAAAATTTTGAAACAGACGGTAGGTGTCGCGCTCGGCGGGGTTGGATTGCAGGTATTCGAGGAACATCCGTACCGAGCGGGTCACTTTGGACATCCAGGTCAAACTACGGTCGTGGCTCCGATACAGGCAATAATCGAGCAAAGGCTCCAACACCCCGGCCGGTGTCAGCAACGCAGGCATTTCGGTGTAGGCCCCTGTGGCGTCGGTGTGGACACGGGCTTTGACGGTGACGAACATGGGAGCTAGACAGCAAGACGACGCAACAAGTCAGTCGCGGCTTTGAAATCGACATGGCGCACATGCATGACCAGGTCCACTGCACCGCCTCCGCCTCTCTGGAGCCGTGTGTCGAAGAACTTGGGGCCGCGAAGGAGCAATTCGAAATCCTGTCCTTCAGCATTGACGTGATAGCGCTGCGTACCCTGCGCACTCAGGGGCTCGAAAGTGTCGTCGACCTTTGCGTAGCACCCCAGCTTCCCCAGCACGAAGAGGGCGTCAAGCGCCCGCCAGCGTTCTAGCGTCAAGTTATCCACAGACCGTCGACCCATCCGCTCCTCCCCCGGACCCCCACCTGCTACTCGTCTTTCAAAGAAAGACGGCTACTCGAACAGCCAAAGACATCGCTGCATCTGCCCGTTCGCTATACATTCGATGCATGTTTACGGCATAACTACGAAAACATTGAGACAAAAAAAAGCCCCTTCGAGAGGGGCGTGGAATCCTTCCGGCAGCTAAACCACCCTAACTATGTATTGATCGTTGGGGGGAATAACCAAAGAACGTGGGGTTTGGTCTAGCTTTTTGCGCCATGTCTGAGACACGGTGCTCGATACCGTTCAACAAATACTACTTGAACGCTGGACTTATAATCGTCGAGATGAGTTGCACAACGGCCAGATGCGTCGCCTCGGGAATCCCGTCGACGTTAGGGTCGACGATATTTGCGACCGAGTTGATTAGACCGACATCCACGCCGCGCCTGAGGAGAGAAGCCTCCAACGCCGGCGTGTGTGCCAGCGATGCCTTGCCCTGGCGAGCCGCGAAGGCGCCCGCGATGGCATAGCAGCCCCAGTTGGAACATGCCGCTGTCACGAGCACGTCCGTTCCTGTCACCGCGCCGATACCCTTGCTGCCATCAGGTCGCTTGTCGCCAAATTTGACGTGCTTCTGAACGGCGTCCATGACGACGCCCATACCAATCTCGTTACCACCATCGCCGACAGCCACCGTCGGGATTTTCCGCGCGATAGCCTCATCGAAGAGGAAATCGATGCGAGCCCGTCCCATTCCGTAGTCGATACCACGCATGCTGCAGTAAATGCCGTCGACGTTGCGACCGACGCGCTCCGTCGAGAAGAACAGTGCCGGGTCGTATTTGTCGAGAAGCGATTTCGAAGCGTCTCTTGCCGCCGAGTCCTCGACAGGGAAAGGCTCGACACACACAACGGCCAGGCTGCCATCATCGCGCGCGATCACGGCCTGCTCATAGGGAAGAACAGTCAGACCCGCCGTCGTCAGAATCGCCGAAGTAGTCTCGATAAGCGTCTCTTCGACGAAGGTGATGCAAAGCGCCTTCTTCGCCAGTGAGAGCGCGCGCACGACTGCCGCAAGTCCCGCTGGACCATCGTTCTCGCCGATGGATGGCGAAATCCACGCGCGTGACACCGAACCTGTGGTCACAAAGACGTTCGCTTTTTCGGGGATGGCTGCGAGCGCATCGGCCGCGGCACCCACGAGGGAGCCGCCTTGTCGCTCCCGGGCAGCCAGATAGACATGCTCGACGCCGCGTCCGCCCAAGTCCAACGTGATAAGTGCATCCAGCCTATCATCGACGGCACTGAAAATACTTGAAGTCATATATAGCTCCCTACGATAAGGCGCTTGATTGCGTCGGGGTTATCGATGATTTTCGCGACCTTATCGAGAGACTCCATAACCGCCGTCACAACAGCATCGAAGCCCCCGACGCGACCCAGAGCATCGAGCGTCGGTTTGAGACGCAGCGATACGCGTGCACCCGGTTGCCCGTGGGTGTTCACGGTCAATACGCCGTAGTCCTGAAGCAGAACCATGCCGAGCGCCGATGTGGCTTCGCACGGGACGACGACCGGCTTCGAACCTGTCTTGCCCGCGAGCTTCAGGAGCACACGGAGTACCGCGTCTTCGTCGACCATCGGTCCGAGGTCGCTGCGTTGGACAAGCTCCTTGCCCAACTTCGCTTCGAGTACGGCTGCAAGCTGTTGACCCGCGGCAGACTCCTTGCGGAGGTCCTCAGGTTCATATTTTTGGAGCGACCGGAATACAGCGGCTGCTATCGGAGCCCGCGCCTCCATACCAAACTCAGCGCCCTTTGCCGCTGCTGCTGTAACCAACTCCGGGCGCCCCACAAGGACGCCCGCACGCGGGCCCGACAACCCCGCCTTATCGCAGTTCGTGATGGAGATATCCGCACCCATCTGAAGACTCAGTTGACCGCCGTGCAAGACGGTGCGAAGACGTGCGCCGTAAGCTTCATCAAGAAAGACCTTCGCGCCAAGTGCGTGAGCGAATTCAGTGACCTGGGTCGTGATGTGGTCGTCCAGACGCTCGAGACTGCTTGTCACAGTGGTAATGACCACGAGAGCGGACGCGTTTTTCTGAATTGCCGCCAGCCACTCTTTATCGCCCTGCACCTCAACTACGGGGACGCCCGCGATTTTCGAACCGCGGAGCACGGAGGCGTGCGAGCGTCCGCCAGGCGGGACCACGGACACGACAGGCTTTCCTTCGGCTAGCGCGGCGATTGTGGCGATGATGCCGGCGCTGGTTCGATTGAACGTAGCAACTGCATCGTCTGTTTTCCCACCCATGTGACCGATTGCGACCTGGCGCAGCGACTCCGCTTCGAGTCCCGGCCCGACCCACTCCTCGCAAAGCGTGGCGATGTCTTCAGCTTTAATCGGAAAATCGCGCTGATTGCCAGTGAATACGCCTATCGACTCCGCGCCAAGTGTTTTCACCCGTTTCGCCGCGACAGCCTGTCCATGGCGAAGCCGGAGTGCCTCGTCGATGCTGGAGCGAATGATGGAGCCTCGGGCAAAGCCGACGGTTGGGTCGATGGGGTTTCCGAAACTGTCCGTTTTTACGGGACTAACACTTGCAGCTTTTGCTGCATTGCTAATGTCCTTCACGTCATTCATGACTTACACCTGTTAATTCAGTTGGGTGCTGCTGCGAGAGATTTGCCGGTGCCTGTCGTTCATAGCGACACAGTAACAATGCTTCGTAATAGTTCGACAAACGAGGTGTGGCCCTGCCAGTTGATGCCATCCACCGCGGCCTCAGCTTTAGACGTGGCCCCATCCCGCGCGCCAGCTTTCACCGTTGCTTCAATCAGCTCGTGCTCCAGCGCTTGCGTATGAAGCACGTCGATGTTTCCCGTCTGTGCTGCAAGCGCAGCGGCGATTGCGTACGCACCCCAGTTGGAAACCGACGCGCTCACAACGACGTCGGTTGCCGTGACCGTGACAACGCCCGACTCATGACCCGCCAAAGATTTCCCGCCCAGCGGATGAACGGCGGTGATAGCGTCTCGTACCGCGCCAAACCCAACTTCATTACCACCATCGCCAACGCCAATCGTCAGCACCCCGCGTTTGCGCGCAAAATCGGCGAGCAGGTAAACGTGACCGACATCTTCAGGGTTGCGACAATCACCTCGTACCCCGTGGAAGTAGCCTTCCTTGTTCGGGCCATCGCGTTCAACGAAGACGACCGCCCTAGGTCGGTACTCTTCCATCAATGTTTGCGCGATTCTGCGGCCAGGCTCAAGACCCAGCGGGAAGCACACTGTCGAAATTGCGGCGGGGCCGCCCATTTCGGCATTGATGGTTGCAGCAACCGCCATCACGGGGGCTACATGTGCATCTTCGGTGACAAGGACTACGCGCACACCGAAGGCGGCTATCAGCGCACGGGCCAGGACCGCGGCGCCGACCGGGCCATCTGTTTCACCTTGCGGCAGCCTAGGTGGTGTACCAGCTCCCGTGGCAATGAAGACGATGTCGCCGCGGGACAACGTATCGGCGAGTTTTCGCGCCGCGAGTGAACTGAGCGGCTCTCCATGGTGGGCGCGGCACACGTTGTACATCGGCACCACATAGCCTGCTGGAAGGCCGCCGTTCAGAGGGCGAATTTCAACCGTCATAAGACGGTCAATCCGCTCACCTGTAATCTGGTCGTTCGTCGGAGTCATTGTTACGCTCGTTTTAACGGTCGATAGGCTCACGATATGTCTCCTTCACCAGAAGGACGCAGACCAGTGAGATGATTGCCGCCAACACCACGTACCACGAGACCGACATGGAGTTGCCACTTCGCGCCACGAGCCACGCGGCAATCAATGGCGTCGGCGCACTGGAGATAATTCCGGAGAGCTGATACGCGGTCGACGAACCGCTGAACCGGTAACGAGTCGGGTACTGCTCAGCGTAAATAACGCCGTGCAGCGAGCCGGTGGACGCGTGGCCGATGCCAAGGCCCAAAGCAAGTCCGACCGTGATAAGTGCCGGGTTCGCAGTATCGAGAAGCCAGAACAGCGGAAATGCGTAGAGCGCAAAGAAAATGGCACCAAACCCGTAGACGACTCGCCGGCCAACCTTGTCCGAAAGCCATCCGAAGAAGGGTTGCATGAAGAGGTCAACTGCGGCTGCAATGAGTAGGCCCGTCGATGCGACGCTTCGCGGCAGATGTAGTGTTCCTGTGATGTACGTCAACGCATAAACGGTGATGAGGAAGTAGCCGACATTCGCCACGGTCTGGAAGAACACCATGATGACGGTCTTCTTCTTTTCGTTCTTCCACACTTCAAGCAGCGGGGCGCGCGAGACGTTGCCCGACTCTTTGACCTTCTCGAATGCTGGCGGCTCCGACACCTGCAAGCGGATGTACATCCCGACTGCCAGCAGGGCGAGGCTGAAGATGAACGGCAATCGCCATCCCCATGCGAAGAACTGCTGGTCCGGCAACGCAGAAACGAGAGCGAATGCTCCGGTAGACACCAGCAAGCCGGCCGGTACACCCATTTGCATAGTGCTTCCGAAAAGTCCTCTGCGCCCCTCTGGCGCGTGCTCGACTGACATCAGTGCTGCGCCACCCCATTCGCCACCCAAAGCGAAACCCTGGATGACGCGCAGGAGAATCAGAAGCGCCGGGCTCCAGTGACCCGCCGAGTTGTACGAGGGCAGAAAACCGATGCCGGCGGTGCAAATCCCCATGACAAGCAGGGTGAAGACCAGCATCTTTTTGCGGCCCATCTGGTCACCGAAGTGACCGATGACCATACCTCCGAGCGGGCGCAGCACGAATGCAACGGCGAAGGAAGCCATCGAAGCAAGCGTTGCCAGCTCCGGGGTTAAGTCATTAAAGAAGACTTTCGGAAATACCAGTGCTGCGGCTGTACCGTACAGAAAATAGTCGTACCATTCGACCGTCGTGCCAATGAACGAACTGAATGCTGCTCGCGTCGAAACGCTTCGAGCCTCCTTAGCTTCGTCCGAAGCCGTTGCTGCCAGATTTGCGCTCATGATTAACTCCCAACCTGTTGCCCAGTAAAGGTGTGGTGGTCACCCGGTCGGTCGCCGGGCTACCTTATCTGCAGCGGTTACACGTTGATGGTTACGCTCTTTCGCGACGTGTACGCTTCCAGTGCGCCTTCAATGGAATACTCGGCACCGATGCCGCTCTGCTTCGCGCCACCGTACGACATACCCGGAATCTGGCCGCCAGCGCGATTGACCTGCAACCAGCCCGCGTCGATTTGTTCCGTGACGCGCAGCGCCGTGGTCAGGTCATTTGTGAAGACATACGCAGCGAGGCCATAGACGGAGTCGTTCGCCCATTGCAACACCTCCTCGTCGTCCTTCCAGGGCAATGCCACCAGAACCGGGCCGAAGACCTCTTCGCGGCACACGCGCCAGCTGTTGTCGACGCCAGTGAAAATCACGGGCTCAGGGAAGAAGCCTTTGGCTTCTTCGACCGTCGGCGGCAGCGCGCCTGTCAGAACCTTCGCGCCGTTGTTGATGGCTTCTTCGATGAATGCGCGAACTTCCGAGTAACGTTCGGCGCTGATGATTGCGCCGATGTCGCTCGATTCGTCCAGTGAGTCGCCAATTTTCAGCTCCTTCACTTTGGCGACCACTTTGGTCATCACCTGGTCCCAGACGCTTTCGTGGACGTACAACCGCGAGCCAGCGGTACAGGACTGACCCTGGCGGGCGAAGCGCATCGCATTGATGATGCCGGTGACCGTCGAGTCGATATGTTCCGGGGTCGCCGCATCCGGATAGACGATGCACGGGCTCTTGCCGCCGAGTTCAAGCGTTGCGTGACCGATACGGTCTGCAACTGCGTGACCGACCAGTTTGCCGACTTCCAGCGAACCGGTGAACGAAACCTTCGCGACATTCGGATGCGCCGCGAGCGGCGCGCCGGCATCGATACCCGTGCCAGTTACCACGTTGAACACGCCCGCCGGGAACAGACCGGTCGCGAGTTCGGCAATTTTGATAACAGCAAGCGGCGCGTCTTCGGCCGGCTTCAGAACCAGCGTGTTGCCAGTGCCAAGCGCCATGCCGATTTTCACGGCCGCCAGGACAACCGGTGAATTCCACGGGATAATGGCGCCGACGACGCCGAGCGGCTCACGCGTCGTGTAGCTGAAGAGACCCGGACCGAGCGGTAGTGTTTCACCCTTTTGTTCAGCGATGACACCGCCGTAGTAACGCAACACTTCAGCGGCACCCAGAACTTCCGGGCGGCTTTGGGTGCGCAGCGCATTGCCGCTTTCCGCAGCGAGAACTCGAGCGATTTCTTCAGCGTTGGCGGTAACGCGATTGCCCAGTTCAATCAGGAGGGCGCCGCGTGCACGCGATGCCAAGCGACGCCATGCCGGGAAAGCAGCACTCGCTGCGGTAACGGCCGCCTTGACGTCTTCTTCGTCGCTCGCACCGATGGAGACAATCTTCGTGCGGCGCGACGGATTTTCGACATCAAGGGTCTTGCCCTTTGCGGGGGTGCGCCACTCGTTGTTAATCAGCAGGCCGGTAATGCCCGCCTTCGGAACGACGATTTCGGCGGATACGTTGTCGGTCATGGAATTCACGTTATTTCCTTTGGTGTTCAATTGACTTACAGGGCGGCGGGCAGGCTAAGGCGCACGCCAAGCAGCTCTTCGTAGATTTCATTCACGCTGGTCGAATCCTTACCGCCGAGACCCTTTGCGCGAGCCGCGTTGTAGGTTTGCAGCACGAGTTGGCCGAGCGGCATCGGAAGATTCGAGAATTCGTCGAGGCACAATTTGATGTCTTTGTGCATGAGGTCGATGGCGAAGTTGGCCGGGCGCTGCTCGGTGAACAGCGTCTTCGGCAGGTAGTCGAGCATCTTGCTACCGGCGAGGCCAGCCGTCAGGACGTCGCACAGCACGTCGAGCTTCGCGCCTGCCTTGACGCTGGCAGTAAGCACTTCACCTAGGGCGACGGTATTGATTGCCGTGAGCAGGTTGTGGCTTAGTTTCGTAAGCTGACCCGCGCCCGTATCGCCGCAATGCACGACGCGGCCGGCCAGAACTTCGAAAATCGCGTTCAGTTTTTCGATTACTTCGGGCGAGCCACCGACCATCAGAACTAGCTTGCCGTTCTCGGCGCCTGCAACGCCGCCGCTCACGGGCGAATCGACGAAGCTAACTTTCTTTGCTGCGGCTGCAGCAGCAACCTCTTTGGTCGTCGCCGGGTCGACGGTGCTGAAGTCGACAATGATTGCGCCTTCGGCTGCCGTCTGCAGAACACCGGTTTCGCCAGTCACCGCATCGCGCAGCGTCTTCGGGCTCGGCAGGCTGAGGAGAATGCGTTCTGCGTCTTGTGCTGCGTCGGCAGGGCTCTTCGCGGCGATTGCACCCTTCGATGCGAGAGCGTCAACGGCTGCCTGGCTAGGGTCGAACACGCGCACCTGATGACCCGCTGCGACCAGACGGGCTGCCATACGGCCACCCATGCGTCCCACTCCGATAAATGCAACCTTCATTTGAGCTTCCTCCAACTGGAATCTGATTGGTTAAGCCGGGCAAAACGCGCAACACCTAAGTCATTGTCAGTCAAGGGTTTTCCCTTGTTTCGACCAGAAATTGCGTGCCGGTGATGTGACTATAGGAAGACAAATTCAGAAAAAAAAGACGACACTTTTTGACCCTATGAGTAAGTTTCGCTTACCATTCGCTCCATATCCTTGTAGGAGTGCGGGATGCTCAACCTCAGCCGCCTTCATCTGTTGCATGAGTTGTCGGTCCTTGGAACGATTTCGGCGGTCGCGGAAGCGGTCCGTCTCACGCGGCCAGCCGTTTCTCAACAGCTCGCCCAACTGGAAGAGGAACTCGAGACGGTTCTAATCGAGCGGTCAGGTCGCGGCGTCCAACTGACGCCTGCCGGACGGCGTTTGGTGGCAAGAGCGACTGGCTTGTTCGAAATGGTTGCGGATATTGAGTCCGAGGTCGCTGCCGCGAATGTGGAAGTCAGTGGCGAGGTGCGAATGTCGGCATTCGGGTCGCTGGCGAGCAGTGTCGTGCCGGTCGCCATCAGCCGACTACTTGAGCAGCACCCTCAGTTGAACGTCATCTTTACCGAACTGGAGCCATCCGAAGGCCTGAGAGCGGCCGCGGCCAAGCAGACCGACCTCGCCATCGTGGATGACCTCGTGAGCGCCGAAGCACTCGCAAGCGCCCTTGAGTTTCATCCTTTATGTGTTGACCACTTTGATGCGGTTGTATCGTCGAAGCACAAGCTTGCTGGACGAAAATCCATTGCGTTATCGGACCTCGCGCACGAACGCTGGGCGTTGAATCAGTCGGCGGCGACGTACCACACGTTCCTTCTGAACGCCTGCTATGCAGGCGGGTTCACCCCGAAAGTGACGACAAGCAGCCGCAATACGGCAGTCACACTGGAAATGGTCCGGACCGGCTGTGCCGTCGCTGTGTTGCCACGGCTCGCCCTGCGGCAGGCAGAGAAAGACCCCGACTTCTCTGTCATTCCAATTGACCCCGTGTTGAACAGGCGCGTATTCATTGCCTTGCCACGCGGGACCGCAAAGCGGCCCGCTATCGCGGCAGTTCTCGATGCTCTAACGTTGGCCGCTGAACCGTCCGAGTGAAGGCCAAACCCGTGCCGGTCCCATCACAAGACCAGGCGACCAGTTGAGTGCCTTTGCGCTCAATACGAGCGGGGCATTTCCGACGCTTAGAGGCGTTTTCGGATGATTTCTGCGACAGCGTCAACGTCTGTTTCGTCGTTGAAAATGCCGAACGAAATTCTGATGCCATCTCGCTCTGGCGATACGCGGACATTGTTCTCCGAGAGATACGCCAACCAGTCAGGCGAGAGCGCCATCGTGTAAATGTGCGCACGCTCCGTCGCATTCCGTGGCCCGACAAGTCGGATGCGAAGGTCATCGAGATGCTCGATAAGTCTGTCCCCGAGTCTGAGGACGTGCGCCTCAATGTTGTCGACGCCGATGCTATCGAGCAAACTCAACGTAGCGCCCAGCGCATGAATCCCTGGCAGGTTGAAGTTGCCGAGCTCGAATCGACCAGCCCCTGCTCGCAGAGCGACATCATCGGGACGTGCTATGAAATCGGCCGGCGGATTCGCGAGCCCAGCCGTGGCGAGATACACGGGCTCAAGGCTTTCGAGGCTTGAATCGACGTAAAGGAACCCAAGCCCTTGGGGCACCAGCAGTCCTTTGTGGCATCCGGCCGCCAGAATCGAAACCCCAAGGTCTTTGACGTCAAGCGGCAAGACTCCGACCGACTGCATTGCATCGACAACGAGATAAAGAGCATTCTCTTTGCAAAGCTGTCCGATAGACCGGATGTCATGTCGCTGCCCGGCGTGAAAGGTCACGTGCGAAAGCGATATCGCTCGCGTTTTGCAGTCGACGTAGGGAGCGAAAGTCTGGGCATTCGCAACCTCTCCAGATAATTTGACGAACCGCACCTCGACACCTTTACGACGCAAATTCAGCCACGTATAGGCGTTGTTGGGATGGTCGCCTTCAATCAGCAAGACGTTGTCGCCAGCGTTGAAATCAATCGCATTGGCTGCGATGTTGAGGCCTTCCGACGTGTTCTTAGTGTATGCGATTTCGTCAGGAGATGCTCCAATGAATGACGCCAGGCCCCCCCGCACCTGTTCAACCCGGGCCAGCCATTTCGGCTTTGGGCCTGCCATCTCAAAGCTTTCTGCGAGAAAGTCTTCGACTGCCACCTTTGCGGTCACGCCAAGTGGCGTCTGATGTGCCGAGTCCAGATAGAGCATTTTGCTTGCCGCAGGAAAATCTGCCCTGATTGCTGCGTTATCGAGGAGTGTCATGAGCATTCATCGTTGCGCGCCTGAACGGGCGCTGCAATTGGAAGATGGTTACGGGAAGGCCTGCGCCACGAAAACGCTCGTCGGTGGCCGGGGTTTCATTTAGGCGTGTGCCAACACCTGACCAAGAAATTCGCGTACACGCGGATGAGCTGCGTCGCTGAAGAATTCGTCCGGCGAGGCGTCGACAAGGATGCGGCCGCCGTCAACGAAGATGATTCGGTCGGCAACTCTCCGTGCAAACGACATTTCGTGGGTGACACAAAGCATGGTCATACCCTCCGTCGCCAAAGCAACCATCGTGTCGAGAACCTCTTTGACCATCTCTGGGTCCAACGCCGATGTCGGTTCATCAAAGAGCATGACACTCGGACTCATGCATAAGGCCCGTGCGATGGCCACTCGCTGTTGCTGACCTCCCGAGAGTTGGGGAGGATATTTTCCCGCCTGATTTGCTACGCGGACCTTGGTGAGCAACCGAGTCGCGATTTCTCTTGCCTCATCCTTGCTTACTCCGTTCACTTTTACGGGCGCGAGCATGCAGTTTTTGAGCACAGTGTAGTGCGGAAACAGATTGAAACTCTGAAACACCATGCCTACATGGCGACGTACATCTGCTGGCTTCTGGTATCGCTCGCCGGTTTGTGGGTTCCGGACAATGACCTCTCCGCCGTCAATGTCCTCCAGCCCGTTGATGCAACGAATGAGCGTAGATTTTCCGGAGCCCGATGGTCCGCAAATCACCACTTTCTGTCCAACGCCAATCTTCAGGTTGACGCTGTTGAGAACTGTTTGCGCCCCGAAGCGCTTGGTTAGCGATACGAGTTCGACGACTGGGGTATCGGTTGCATTCATTTCTGCTCCCTGTAACGGGCGATTGGGTGGAGTCAGTTGGCTGCGGTGACAACGATCGGAGCCGGAATACGTGTTTCGCTCTTTGCCTGGCGACGCGCCCGAAGGTAGTCAGCAAGCTCCGCCACACCGGAGCAGATTACGAAATACACGACTGCTGCGAATGTATAAAACTCCACAAGCTTGCCGTCACGCTGGGCAATCTTCGAGGCGGCCCCGACAAAATCCGTCAGCGACAGGACGTACACAAGAGACGTGTCCTGGAACAGAATAATTGCCTGGGTCACCATGATTGGAATCACCGCCTTAAGCGCCTGTGGAACGATGACGAGTGAATACGCATGCCAGGTCGAAAGACCCAAAGCTTTCGCTCCCTCATATTGACCTCTCGGCACGGACAGCAGACCCGAGCGGATGATTTCGCAGAAGTAGGCTGCCTCAAAAAGCGTGTACGTAACGAAGGCCGTCAGTTGCGGACTTACCGAGACCGAGATTCCCACCGGAGAGAAATGGCGAAGCGCTAGCGGCACAAGAAAGAAAAACCAGAACAGCACCATGATGAGCGGAATTGACCGCATGACCGTCACGTAAGCCCAGACGATACGGTCGAGCACCGGGACCCTGATGTGACGAATCACGGCGAGGACTATTCCGATAGCGAGACCGCCGAGAAACGCGAGGAAAGTGAGCTTGAGGGTGAACACCATGCCCTCGCCGAGATACGGGAGTGCGCGCTGGATGGCGCCAAAGTCATACGTAGTCATGCCTGCCTCTATACCTTGCTGACCGTTGCGACGTTCGATTTCACGGAAAACCGCCGCATGACAATCTCAGCCGCGCCATAAATGACTATGGAGAGGACGAAGTACGTCGCTGTGACGACGCTGAACGATTCGAACGTTCTGAACGTGAACTCATTCATCTGCTGTGCCTGCGCTGTCAGGTCCAGCAGCCCAATTGTCATTGCAACCGATGTGTTTTTGAGCAACGCCAATGCCTCACTGGTAAGCGAAGGCGCCATTGTTCGTAGCGATTGGGGTACCAGAATGCATGCGTACGTGGTGAAGCTAGACAGCCCCAGCGCATTTGCCGCCTCGCGCTGTCCTTTAGCCAACGACTGAATCCCCGCGCGGATCTGCTCTGCGACGCGCGCCCCGGTGTACAAGCCGACAGCAATCAGTGCAGGCACGAAGCTGGCCCACGGTGGTGGCATCTGCTTGATTGCATGTCCCAGTCCGACAGGCAAAATCTCAGGGAAAACGAAGTACCAGAGAAACGCCTGAAGTAGCAGAGGGACATTTCTGAATACTTGAACGTAAGCGCGACTTAACGTGCGGAGCATCTTGCTACGCGATGTCCGACCCGACCCAACCAGCACTCCGAGCGCCGCCGAGATGACGGCGGCGCCGAACCAGAGCAGCAAAGTCCAATAAAGGCCTGAGAGCAACCAGTTGAAGTAGTGATTTCCGTCGACGGTTGTTTCGAACAGGAGTTGCATGGGTGCCCCCAGTTGAAGAGCAGCGCTGCTGCTCCGCACAGATTTATGAAGGCAACTTGTCGCTTGGAGCCTTGACGCGCACCTTCAGGTCATCGCTCATCGGGAAGTTCAGTTTGATTCCGCGCGGAGGAATCGGGTCTTCGAACCATTTAGCGTAGATCTTGTTGAATTCACCTGAAGCCATCAGCGACTTCAATGTGTCGTCGACCGTCTTCTTGAAGGTGGGGTCGTCCTTCGCGAACATCAACCCGTAGACCAGCGAGTTATATGATTCCGGGAGGAACGTAAAGGCAGCCGGGTTCTTGGCGTCAGCTTTCTTCGCGGCGAGGAGAATGTCGTCCTCGATGAAGGCAGCCGCGCGACCGCTTTCCAGAACGAGCATGGACTCGCCGTGGTCATGTGCCGGAATGAACTTAAGGTCGAGGTTGTTCTTCTCGCTGATTTCCTTCGCGAAACCCAAAGCGTTTGAGCCCTGGGTGTAAACCACAGTCTTACCCTTGAGATCAGCAGCCGACTTGATGCCCGAATCTGCTTGCACGAGCCAGCGCGTATGGCTGACAAACGTACCGACCGAGAACCCGACCTGTTTTTGGCGGTCAAGGCTGTTCGCCGTACTCGCGCATTCAATGTCGACGTTTCCGTTGTTCACGAGCGCGATACGATTGGCCGAAGTGACCGGAACATTCGTCAGCTTCAACGCCGGCATGGTCTGCTTCAGTTTGTCGACCACTGCGTGACACAGGTCGACCGAGAACCCGACGTAGTTCTGGTTCTGGTCGAGGTACGAGAACGGCACAGAAGCATCCCGCACTCCCAGCCGTATTTCGCCAGTGCTTTTGATTTTGGCGAGCGTGTCGGCGGCGTTGGCCTGCACCGAAAACATCGTACTTCCCGCAACGAGAAGAACCGCTGGAACGAAAAGTCTGAACAGCATTCCGAACTCCTGTGTTGTCGCGTATTCACTGGCGCAACGATGTCTCCCGGCGCCGGCATTCGTAGGTGGATTTATGCGCACCGAACGACTGGGTGCAGGAAAACTGTAGGCATCCAAAAAGAATAAAAAAAGATGACCTTTTCTTTCCCAATAGGAAGGAAAAGGTTTCGTTTATTTTGGTGCTGGATGCCGCGAGAACGGGGAGAACGCACGCGTGCGAAGCGCGAGGGGCGCCCGCCATTACGCCGTGAGATGCGGCGGAGTATCTGCGACCGCAAACCAAGCGTGTCTTGCAGTCCAACATGCGAGGCTACGGCGCGGACAAGGTCTGGAAGCAGATGAACCGGGAACGTATCACGATGGCACGTTGCACAGTCGAGCGGCGGATGAAGCAATAGGTTAGCGCGGCGCGAATCGCAGCAAGCAAGTACGCACGGCCATCCCCGAACCGCTGGACGGATCAAGCGTCAATTCAAGGCCGACTGGCCGCACGAACTGTGGGTTTCGGATTTCACATACGATACGCCCAGCTAACGTCCCTGATGAGCGAGAGGTCGGCGTCCTTGTCATAATCCACTTTCATGCTGAATCCTAGACTGTCATTCGTTAAACAAAACGTGCCTTGAGCACTGCCCCGACAACTGCTGATGCGCTCCCTGCGCTACGAGACGCCCCCGGCTCTCTACTGTATCCCGGAACACGCAGCGCTCTCTATTCTCTCGATGGGTCCCAGCAAAAATATATAACTTAGAATTCCCAACACCACGACCGCCCCGGAGATAAAGAAGGCAGCCGAGAAGCTTCCGGTTTTCTGCGCCACAAACCCGGTCACGATCGGCGCAGACAGGCCGATCAGATTGGCAATACAATTCACGATACCGCCCAGCGCCGCCACACTTCCCTGAGGCGCGATCAGTGCAACAATGCTCGACGCTGTCGGCGCCGTGATGGCGAGTCCCGCAGCGCCTAGCGACAGGAACACCAGCGCCATTTGCAGTGAAGTTGCGAACGCCGCGCCAACTACGGCAAGCGATAAAACCATGCTCCCTACCAAAACAGCCCGGCGCACCTGGGTTGCTTCCTTGCCTCGCATGATCAGCTGGTCTACCAGCCAGCCGCCGATCACGAACTCCGCGATTACTGCCACGATCCAGGGAATCGTCGTGTACATGCCGCTCGCAAGAACGTTTAGGCCTAGTTGTTTTGCGAGGAATCCCGGAAGCCAGGTCAGCAGAACGTAGTAGGTGTACGTGTAACTGGCGTATCCCAGGGCAAGGCCCCAAGTCTTGCGCTGTGTGAGCAAGTAGGAAATCTTCGTGGGGCGATAATTTTCCGAAGCACGCTCGGTCTGAGCTCCGCCCTCCAAAATAAACTCATGCTCCGCGGCCCTCAGCAAGCCACGCGAGCGCATTTCAGAGGGATTTCTGTACAGCGCCCAAAACAAGACTGCATAGCCTACGCTTACGATGCCGGTGAGATGAAACGCCGCCTGCCAACCCCAGCGGTTGACCACATAGGCCATCGCCGGAATGCCAATTACATTCGACAACTTCGCCGCGCCGTCTAGCAGTGACGTGCACATGCCTCGCTCACTGTTCGGAAACCAGTAGCCCGTCGCCTTCCATGCGGCGGGAATCATCGGCGTCTCAGCCACGCCCAGGATCAACCGGGCCACGATCAGCAGTCCCAGGCCGCCCGCTGCGGCGGTCATAAAGGTTGCAACGCCCCACATGACCGTGGCGATTCGCATCACCCACTTGACGCCGACCTTATCGATAAACGCTCCTATGGGTATTTGCAGAAGCGCATAGGTCCACAAAAACGATGAAAAGACAATCCCCAACTGGGACGGATCGAGGTTCAGCGCATGCGCCAACGGTTGGGCGGCGATCGACAGGTTCACGCGGTCCACGTAATTGACAAACGCACCGGTGCCGAGCAAGCCACCAATCAGCCAGCGTGTACGGCCGGGTGCGGACAGGTCTTCGGCACCGTTCGAGATCGAGTTCATTTGTCGTCAGCCCCTGCCGCTTCCTCAAAGAGCTGAACGGTTTGCTCCCAGGCTGTGCGTAGGCCGAGTGCAAGCGCACCGTGCTCCATCGTTAGGACCATCTTGTAGGCGCCGTTTTTGATGGCGAAAGCCTTTTCTTCAACACTCCATGCTGGCAGGATCCACGGCTTATTCGCTTCGTGCGCCGCTTCGGCAATGGCCTTCAGGTCCTGCCAGTCTCCTTCGATGCGTTTGTATGAGCCACGTGAACGACGCAACGACAAGTCCGACGGACCGATGAATACGCCATCTACGGAAGGAAGCGCAAGAATCTCGCGGACTTCCGCCAACGCCTGCGCGTCTTCGATCATGGCGAAACACAAAGTCTCGCAATCTTGCCGTTTCAGCCATTCGTCGTCAAAACCGCCGTAACCCGCCGTGCGGCCACCAGCAAAGCTCCGCGCCCCTACAGGAGGAAACTTGGCGAACGCGCAGATCTTCTCTGCGTGAGCCGCACCCTCTATGTGCGGAATTACGATCGCGTCCGCGCCAAAATCCAACGCTTGCTGGATCGGTTCACGAGACGGACCCAGCACTTTCGCGAACACTTTCAGCTCGAGACCCTTGAGCGCCGGAATGAAACGTTCCAGTGCGGCGAGATCAAAGGTTCCGTGCTCGATATCCAGAACCACCGCCCGGTATCCGATCATCGCCGCTATCTCCGCGGCGGCCAGATTTGGCCCGGACAACCACACAGCCGAACGCATTCGCAGGTCAAAGTCTTTCATGGAATTCCCCACTGAGTAAAAGGAAGATGGTGTTAGTCCAACTCGTGCGGCACGTCAGAACTTGTGGTTGATGCCGGCGCGCAAGAAAAGCTGATGACTGGACCTCGAGGCAGTCAGTCCGTTGATGGACGCAACCGCCGTGGTACCCGTCGAATCGATACCGCTCGCGTCCTGCGCAACGGCCAGAAGATACGCATCTGTCCGTTTCGAAAGGAAGTAGTCGAGCATGGCGTTCACCTGGTGATAATGCGCACGCTCTGCCTTTGTGAAATCGTACGATGCGTCCACCATCAGGGACGGCGTGATGTACTGCATCACGCTGACCTCGAGGTTATGAAACTTCACACTCCCGGCGTTCGGCGTCGACGACGTAGTGACGATGTCGGCGAAACTGGTATACGTGTACATCGCACCGAGAGTCGTTCCCTTAAACGTGTATTTGGTGGCAGTACCGAACACCGAATAGGTCCGCGCCGATGCATATCCACGATAAACCGGGCTCGTGACCGGATTGAGATAGGTTGTACCTGTGACGGGCGTCACGGTGCCGCCATAAGCTGCTGTCGCGGGATTTTTGACGTTTAGATACGCGGCGTTCAGGGTGAATCCGCCCGCGGTGTACCCGCCGCCCGTGCTGAAGATTCTGTTTTTCGTCGTACTGCCCGCCACTCCTCCCGGCGCGATCAGGCCGTTGAACGTGAAGCCGTTCAGATTCGGACTTGCATACTTGAAGGCGTTGTTTTCACGAAAGGCATCGTTCACGTTGTCGTAGTCTCCCGGGTGCGCGCCAGGGTAGCCCGCCCACTGATCAGAGGTCGCCAGCGCACCCAAGTAGTTCGCAACCGAGTCGTACTGACGGCCTGCCGTGAACGTTCCGTAACGGCTGCTGAGGCCGACGAACGCCTGTCTTCCGAACATCAGGCCGCCCTGGCCGAGTGCACCTGAAAAACCATCGAAGCCATTTTCGAGCGTGAAGATCGCGGCCATGCCCCCATCCAGATCCTCGCGGCCCGTGAAACCCACCCGACTCCCCCATTTGACGCTACTGAGCGCTTGATAGGAAGCCTTGCCGCCGCGGTTGCTCGTGTAGTCGACACCATTGTCGATACTGCCGTACAAGATGACACTGCTTTGAGCAAAAACTGACGTATTGGCAATACCCGCAGACACCAGAACGGCAAGCGCGGCTTGCCTGAAAGCGAGATTCGATAAGCGCATTATATTTTGGATTCCTAATTACTTGTGAAGCATTCATTCTTCTAAGATTTTTTCCACGACGGCTACACGCGCATTCGTGGCAGTCGCAATGCGAGGAAGCCACCGATCAGCAGGCAGAGCGCGATGAGATAGAGCCCCCCCGAGATGTGATGAGTCGCATCCCGAATAATGCCCAGCACGAACGGGCTGATGTAACTTGGCACGCTCGAGATAGAATTGATCAACGCGATACCGACCACGGCCGCTTCACTTTTCAGAATCGACGTGGCAGATGACCAGAAGACGCCGAAGCACGACAAAATGCCAAGGTACGACAAGGCAAGCCCCGCGACTGCCACGACCAGCGAGTGTGCGAAGAACGCGCATACGAACAGGCCCAATGCGCCAGCGACGGAACCCATTGCGTAGTGCCATCTGCATTCTCCCCTCCTATCGGATGAATATCCGACCGCGATCATGCCTATGCCGGCGACTAGGTAGGGGATGGCCGTCACCAGCCCGTTCGTGACGAGATCGGTTACGCCCAGGTCCATTACGATCTGCGGAAGCCAGAACGAGAAGCCAGCGTTGCCCACGATCAGGAAAAGGTAGATGAACGTAAGCAACCAGAAAACACGCGAGCGAACCGCTGCACCGATGCCATTGGACATCCCGTGCGGCACCTGCACTTGCGCATCGACACGTATGGCGACCAGGGACCTCTCCTCGGCCGACAGCCAGCGCGCGTCTTTCGGCCGATTGTCCAGATAGAAATACGCCCAAATCCCGACCAGAACGGACGGAATACCTTCGAGCAAAAACATCCATTGCCAGCCACGCAGTTCGTGCGTGCCGTTGAACGTCCGCATGACGAAGCCCGACAGAGGCGCACCAATGATTCCTGACACCGGGATTGCCGCCATGAAGATCGCGATCATGCGGGCCCGCATGTCGGCCGGGAACCAGTATGTCAGGTAGAGAATGACGCCCGGCACCAAGCCGGCTTCAGCGACACCGAGAAGAAACCGCATGAGGTAGAAACTGGTGGACGAGTGAATGAACATCATGCCGGTGGACAACGCTCCCCAGAGGATCATGATCCGGCTAATCGTCACGCGTGCGCCAAAGCGATTCAGCATCACGTTGCTGGGCACTTCAAAGCACAAATACCCGATGAAGAATATCCCTGCGCCCAAGCCATAAACCCGATCGGAGAAGCCCAGATCTGCGCCAAACTGCAGCTTCGCGTAGCCGATGTTCACCCGGTCCAAATACGAAAGGACATACACCAGGAAAAGGAAAGGCATGATCCGAAGCGCGATCTTCTTGAAGATGCGGGCTTCATTCTCTGAAGAACTTACGCAACGAAGTCCGGCAGCAAGTGAACTCAATTTCGAATCAGACATTTTCCCGCCTAGATGCAGATGAATGGGAATGAGCGTCGTGCAATGCGTCGATGGTTACCGCCACTGGGCCACGGGAGCGATCGGGTGGTGGTGTTTCTTGGGCTAGCCTCTACGCGTATCGACGAGGGCGGTGGCTCCGGAGATATCGGGAAGCCGCTCGCCCTTTGCAAGCCGTTCCAGAAGCAACAGTTCCGCCTGCTGCATATCGAGCGCCATGCGGCCGATCTGCGCAGCGCGCCCCGCTTCGAGCACCACGACCCCGCTTTCATCGGCGAGAATGGCGTCTCCCGGATTCACGGACTGCCCGCCTACGCTGATCGGCACGTTGAAGGCGCCTTCGAGGCCAAGGATCTTCGTGGTGATCGGCGATGGTCCACGGCACCACACGGGCATTTCGCAGCGCCGGATTTCCGAGAAATCGGTCGCGACTCCATCGATCACGGCGCCCGCGACACCTGCGCGCTTCGCAGTATTGGTCACGACGCCGCCCCAACAGGCGTGCCGCGTATCCCCGCAACGCTCGATAACGACAAAATCTCCTGGGCGTAGATGCGGCAGGATGTAATGCAGCAAGGTCGAGTCAGCCCCCGGGATTCGCAGAGTAACAGCCGTCCCCGCGACACGACGCTCGGGCAACACCGCGCGGATCGCCGGATCGACGAAGCCACTGTGTTGCACGTGCCCAATCGTAGCCGTTTCAGCTTGCGCCAATAATTGGAGGGTTTCGGTATCAATTTGACGAGGCAGATCTTTCAGGATGAACATGGTGGCTGCCTCTTCACAGTACGTGGTGGCTGGCAACGGGGACATTGCGGCGAACGCTCGCGGTATAGTCATCGTCGAGCGTTGCGACGATGAATCCCACGCGGTCCGATGCCTGTGCAACCACGCTGCCCCAAGGATCGATCACCATGCTGTGACCCCAGCACGCTTTCGTGCCGTTGCCATGCGTGAAGACCTGACCGCAAGCCACAAAATAGGTTTGCGTCTCGATAGCGCGAGCACGCGACAACACTTCCCAGTGGTCCTTGCCCGTTTGCAGGGTGAAGGCGGCCGGCAGCACGATGATGTCGCATCCTTCGTCGCGCAGCTTTCTAAACAGCTCCGGAAAACGGATGTCGTAGCAGATCGCGCAGCCGACTTTCTGACCGTCGACTTCATAGGTCACGATTTCCGTACCGCGCCCGACCCGCGACGACTCGAGATAGGTGATACCGCCCGGAACTTCGACGTCGAACAGATGGATCTTCCGGTATTTTGCGATGACCTCACCGGTCGGGCCGAAGACAGCGGTGGTGTTGTATCGGGCGGCGCCCTCGCTTTCAACCACGCTTCCTGCGTGGAGCGTGACCTTCAGTTCCCGCGCCAGCGCGGAGAAGCGGTGGAAAATGCCCCCTTGCGGAAACGGCTCGCCGCTTTCCCGTTGGAGGGAATCGCTTGCGCTCAGGCAGGCGAAGTATTCAGGCAGCACGATCAGTGTTGCTCCGTCCGCGGCCGCGGCACGCACCAGGCGCTCAGCTTCTGCGCAATTGGCGTCCTTGTCGTCTTGTGAATTCATTTGGATTGCAGCAATTTTCATGGCGGTTCTCTGTTGGGATGATGTGTTGCTATCCTCCCGCCTTTGATCTTCCCCGTAAAACGAGAAAATCTATTCAAATTCTCAAATTTTTCCGATCAGTGCCCCACGGTACAATCTAAAAAGTGCCGAGTCGGACGTTTTCGGGGTACGCGAGCAGACCGGACGTGCGTGCCTTAACCCTTTATTGATCACTTGCTTAATTTTGGCGTGTCATGAACCTGCGTTTTCTCGAAACCTTCGTTTGGGCGGCCCGCCTTAATAGCTTTCGTTTAGCGGCAGAGAAATTGAACCTGAGCCAGGCGACGATTTCAGCTCGAATAGCGGCACTGGAACAAGAGCTGGGCATAAAGCTGTTCCAAAGAAGCGGTAGGGACACGAGCCTGACAGTGCAAGGTGAACGCGCGCTCACGGGCGCCGACGAACTACTAAGAGCCGCTGCCAAGTTTCGGCTCCAATTGAATGGACTTGAACACGCACGGGGAACGATTCGAATTGGCGTGATCGACGCAATCGCGTTCACGCTCCTTCCGCTGATCGTGGACCGATTGAATACGACCTACCCAAACGTCAATTTCGAGTTACATGCTGATACGAGCATCAACCTCGCACGGCAACTGACAGAGAGCAAGCTGCATCTGGCCTTGCTCATGGGTCCGGTTCACGGAACAGACATTGTCAGTCGCCCCATGTTCAACCTGTCTGCAACCTGGATCGCGGGTCCATCCTTTCCTAACGCAGAAACGCCGATCGATCTAGACGTTCTGGTCAGCCATCCCATCATTTCATTTCCAAAAGGCTCCGACCCGCATGAAACAATGCGAGGCTATTTTCGCCGAGACGTCTTCCAGGCAATGCGTGTTTATACGTCCAATTCCGTTGCCACAATTGTCAAGCTGGTCAGCGATGGATTGGGGGTGGCAGTTCTCCCGGAAGCAATCGTGAAAGACGAGATAACGAGCGGCAAGCTCCTGAAGCTCGACGTGATCCAACCATTTCCCGCGTTCGCTTTCCATCTTGCGTATGTCGACGCGCCGGAGACTTCGCTACCCGGACTCATTGCCGACCTAGTCAGCGCTGCAGCACATGACTACTGTCGGCAGGAAACTTCTCGAGTTGCTTGGGTTCCGTGAGTCGCCAGGTGCCACTCTTTTTTCATCGCTCTGTCGTAACACGGCGCGTAACCGCAGGGGCCCGCTCGCCGAACTTCTCTTCGGGGCGCACCCAGGTCTTCATCCCAAGCACGCTAACGGCAAGCCCCTCGGCGTGATCGCCAGCAGGCTGGGCATCATGAAGCCTTGCTCATGGTTGCCGGTGCCGCGACCCAAACGCTCAGTCGCTTGCAGATGAGACAGGTTGAACTCCGTTGTGTCCTGAACCGCCAGCACGATCGGCACCTGCCTCATGCGATCGAGCGTTTGCGCAATATGGGGCGCGAGGATGCCGTCCTTGTCGACCTGCGTATTATCGAAGAAACAGTAGGCTGGCTTAAGCGATTGTGGAAACCAACCGTTGCGGACTGCACGCGAGTCGGCGAGCCAGCGCAACAAGGCGCTGCGCCAGGCGTGCATCACCCAGATTCGCCTCCCCGAATTCGGCACTTGCCCAGTCACCCGTCTCGTTCTCGTTGACGAATTGCAACTGCCGTTGCGAACAGAATGGGCCGAAATCAACATCGACGCAGACTGTTTACAAGCGATCATCCATCACGCCGCTCACGAAGATGTGGGGCCTTATTGCAGCCGATACAGTCACTGCGGATCCCTATGAAATCCGCTGACTCGCCCCTCATTGGCGTCACGAGCTAAGGGCTCTTATGCACATTCAGGTTTAGCGAGTTCAGGTCCAACCTGTCTAGTCATCACATTCGACTGCCGACGCAACCTTTCGACGTGCCATCCTGTGTAAAACGTAAACTCCCTACGCAGCGCTAAACCGTTCAGGCTTTGCGCGTGGTCGCGGATCGCCTTATCGCCCGTCGTAGGAGCACTTTCGACGAAGAGCTTGGGATCCTGGTCCCACTCAGCCTCAGTGACGACCTATTACGGCCGGATCGGCCAGATGGCATCCAGATGACCATGCATGTGAGAAGGGACATCGAAATGGACCGAGTAGTGATCATATAGTTCTCACAGCGCGGCGGCGGCACATCGCGATGCTGCCGCCGCGACCCCTACGGGATTCGCATCCTCCTTGGAACTCGCCAATGTCGGACCCGAAAGCAAACCCATGGCTTGTGCCGGCGCTTGGATTCGTCGCAGCCTTGTAGCCCAAAGGGCACCACTCTTTGATCAGAACCTGTGACGGATACCTAGGCTGGCGATTTCCTGCGAGCGCGACCCCGATGGGTAGTCGTAGTCGGCCACCGTGGCTGTCGCGCCGGTGCCGGACGCACGCTGATATGCACCGACAACATAAACGTCCGTACGTTTGGACACACTATAGTCAGCGCCGAGCGAAACCTGGTTGTACGAAGCCGACGGTCCGTTCCCCGAAGCATGAGTGAATGTGTAACCCAGGCCCAGCAGCGTAGCCGCCGTCAGTTGATAGCTCACAAAACCTGCACCAACGTCGTAGTGCTCGGTGAAGCTGAACGTCGAGAATGCATCAGGCTTGTACTGGGCATTGCTATACCGCAAACCAGCAGTGAACGGGCCGCTCACGTACTGGCCTGCAATTGAGACGATGCGGATTGACATCGCCGATTGGTACGGCAGGTTAATCGAATTGAACGTACCGTCCGACGTTGCACCGGCACTCCAGCTCCCATTCCGAGACGCTGCCGAGCCCGCATTGTCCATGCGAAGGTAACCTGCGGCGAGGCTAAAAGGGCCATTAGAGTAGCTAGCCGCTCCCGACCATGTCTGCCCCGATCCAGTTGAACCTGCAACCCCGCCGAACGCATACATGGCTTCGACCTGGAAGCCCGCGTATGTTTGCGACGTGTACTTGACTGCATTGTTTGTACGCGAGCTGTTATCGTTGTTATCGACATCGCTAGGCGTCGAAAATGTAGAGCCCCAGTAGTTGTCAGCGGTGAATTGCTGAACTTGGTCAACGACCGGGTCGTACTGGCGGCCAACGGTCACGGTGCCCCAATGGTCACTCGCGAGCCCAACGAACGCCTGGCGACCGAACTGGCGACCGCCTTGATTGAGCCTACCTGTGTTCGGGTTGAACCCGCTCTCCAACTGGAAAATTGCCCTTAAGCCACCACCAAGGTCTTCTGCGCCTTTGAGTCCCCACCGCGGGCCCTGCAGGTTGCCACCCGCCATACCAATAAAGTTCGCGTCGCTGCCTTTGTTGTCAGTCGTGTTGTGCACGAATTGCAACGAATCGTCGATCACACCATACAACGCGACACTGCTCTGGCCATATGCCGTATTGATGGCACAGACAAGCGCAAACGGAATGACCGACAGTCTGATATTTATCATTTTCATCTCCAAACAATAATTTTTTATATATTTAAATTGGCACTAATCGTATATAGTACTTCTAACAAATTAGCGATTATCGTATTACATACATAAACCTAATTATCTTTTTTAACTAATATCTATAGCAGGCTTCATTATGAATACACCACAGCCCGACAACCTTTCAGTTGTCAAGTGATTCGCACTAGTCACTCCATCGCCCAAGATTTGCTGTGAAAGCGGCCAGAATGGCAGCTTGATCGTCTTGTTTCTAAGTCGCGTCGTTAGTTGAAGTCCCTACCTGACTGACATCCGAAACGGCTGGTCTAGCCCTCCGTAAGTCGACATGCGTTCGCCAAAGATAGTTGTCTAAGGCGCACATGGGACTTCGACTGTGTGTCACGAATAAGTTACATGCGAATTTCGTCGAGCAACGTCTTTTTTCCGTTTTTATAATTGAATATTGAGACTACTCCGTGGAGCAAGTCACCCCTCGGATCAAACGCAATCGGACCGGTAACGCCCTTATAATCAGTACCTTGCATAGCTGCGAGGATTTTTTCCGGATTTGTCGAATCAGCGCTTTTCATGGCTTTGACTACGACGTTCACGGCGTCGTAGGAGTAAGGGGCATATGAGACAACCGGTATACCGAAGCGCTTCTGATACTTTGCCGCAAATTCAGCGCCACCAGACATTTTTCCAAGTGAGATTCCAGGCGACGAGCAGATGACGTTATCCGTTGCGGGACCCGCTAACTCGGACAAGGCCTCCGTACATACTCCGTCTCCGGCCAGAACCCTTGCATGCATGCCTAGCTGCCTCGCTTGCTTGGCGAAGGCCCCCCCTGTCGCATCCATCCCACCGAACATAATTGCATCGGGGTTTTCGCCTTTAATTTTTGTCAGAATTGCACGGAAGTCGATCGCTTTGTCGTTGGTCGCGTCACGTGAAACGATCTTCAGTCCCAGCGATTGAGCGGCGTTTTCGAATTCCCGAGCCAGCCCTTGTCCATACGCAGTTGCATCGTCGACGATCGCGACGGTCTTCAACTTCAATGTGGTCGCCGCATACTTCGCAAGCGCTGGTCCTTGCTGCGCATCGGTGGCAACCACTCGGTAGGTCGTCTTGAAGCCTTGTTGCGTGTAGGTAGGATTTGTTGCGGACGGCGAAATCTGGACGATATGGGCGTCGCTGTAGATCTTCGATGCGGGAATCGATGTGCCCGACGTTCCATGGCCGACAATCGCGACTACGTGTTCGTCAACTAGCTTCTGCGCGACCTGCGTTGCGATACGCGGATCACCCGCATCGTCCTGTGAGTCAAGACGAAGCAAAACCTTTTTGCCTTGAATCACGAGACCTTTACTATTGATCTCCTCTACTGCCATGAGCGCGCCATTTTCCTGATCCTTCCCCAAGTGGGCGATGCTACCGGTTGTGGGCGCGACGTTCCCGATCAGAACGACTTCGTCACTCCACGCGGGATTAGAAATCACAACACTAATCACCACAGATGCGAGTTGATACTTGTTTCTAGAAATACTCATTCCAATTTTCTCCAAAGATTGGGGAAACTACGGTACAACAATGAAATTTGGGTACACCTTGCGATGACCTCAGAGGATGTAAGTCACCCAGACCAAGTGCAGCCCACTTGTGACTCGCCTAGAATCGCGCCTCAGAGGCTCAGAAAATCTCGCGCGACCCCGAGAACCTCCCGAATCGCCGCTTTTCAGCGAGACGGAGAACAGCGTCGCGCGCTCCTACTGATGCGGGACGGAGCCAAACATTCAACTAACGTTTTCTTGATTCCCGTATTCTCGTCTGGTGCCTAATCTGTAAGCTGGACTACCAGTGACACCTATACTTCAAGTCTCAGTCCGGAATTGCGTGTGGAACACTCCCCCAGCCAACACCGCCTTTCCCGCTCGGTTTCACTGTGCAAGAGCTCTGACATGAAAACCACACGTTGATTGCGGAGACCTCGCCTCCCAAAAATCTGAAACAGCAATACGCGGTGGAGTCAGACTAAATTTTTCATCTTCTTGTTTCGTTATACTAATAAAATTGATGGAGAGTTTTTTGAACAGGCCAGAATGAGTGCCTCAAACGCAGACCGCTGTTGAATTCAATTGCATAGCGCCCATGTCGCCATAATCTGGCGCGTATCGGGATGGGAGCAGACGTTCGCGCAGACACCGCACTGCAGCGCGAGCGCCTTGGGCATCCTCGCACTCTGCTCTGACCTGCCAGCGGAACCGAAGGGTGTCATTGCAAGCCTCATCTGTAACCATCATCTTTGGCGCCGTGTTGAGTCGCGGTCTCGCGGAGGTAGAAGCAAACGAGCCGGAAACCAGCACGCGCGATTGTCGTATATCATCCAGCCCTGCTTTCTGTATCATGAACGTAGCATTGCTGTCCTATGTTTAAAACTCTAACATTTAAAGCTTATGGTTCAACAACTTTTTGTGTCGGGACTTACCCCGATCAGCGGGTTGAGCGCGCCCGAGGCAATCGTGCGCCGACTCACTGAGGCGATCATCGCGGGCGAGTTGAAGGCGGGCGACCAACTGCCACGCGAGGACGAGTTGGCCCGGGTGCTGCGAGTCGCACCGATGACGCTACGCAACGCGCTTGCGTCACTTAGAGAGATGGGCCTATTGGTCACGACTCGTGGGCGATACGGCGGCACCTTTGTCGCGAGTGACATCGGGGAGAAACTACGGAAAGCCGCCAAGTCCAACATAATGACCAAGCAGGAACTACGTAGCCTGACGGACTGGCGTCGAGCAATTTCCGGGGAAGCATGCTATCTCGCTGCGGAGCGCGGAAATCAACGAGACTTTTCAAACATACAATCCGCTGCCGAAGAATTCTCCAAATGCTCATCGGACGTCTCTCTCCGGCGACTGGCAGACGCTCGCTTGCATACACTGATTGCAGAGGCGTCCAAGTCGGCAGATCTGGTGCGCCAAGAGATCCATATTCAGGAGCAACTTAACTCCATTATCCTACCGCTGACCACTCCCTCGCTTGTAGGAAACACTCGCTCCATGCATCATGATTCCCTCGTTTCAGCCATCGTCGAGAGGGACGCCGACGGTGCAAGGCGGGAACTTATCGCCCACGTCGAATCGACGTTCGACTGGTGTGTCAGCTTGATGATGTCGAGGCAGACCACCAACAATTGACGCTACCACGTGACGCAGATGACCCATCTCGGTGCGCCAGGCAGCAGGCGCGGCAACACCGCCCCTGTCGCCTGCAATGCCCGGGTTCAACCGTTTAATGAGAAGACAGCGTAGCGTGTAGCTTCAGCGCTTCCGCTTGCAAACCATTGCTTCCGCGCACACGCGTCCAATCGCACCGAGCAGCAATACCTTTGTTTGGCAGGTCCGGCATCCTTCTGCACGACAGGGCGCTGCCGAACTCAATTCCGTCGGAGATTGCCGGCACGTGCAGTTGACAAAGCGCTGACCGAGATCGTCGGTGGCTACGGAGCCATGTGCACGACCACTTCTCGAATGCGAAGCCAGCAAAGCTCGCCATTCACGGACGGGACGCTCCCCCAATCACGCACTGAGTCTACCAATTCGACGATGAGATGTTTGTTCAGTAGAAGTCTAACGACTTCGCTTCCATCGATAAGAAGCCCAGACGAATATGAACCAAAGCGGCGAGACGAGAAGCGCAGCGCGCGTGTCAGCTCTAATCGCGAGCAAGCACAATACAAGAAGAAGAAAAACGAGTGTAACCACAGCGGCAGCTGCACCGCCAGGGCTGCGGAAGCGTGACAGACGGTGAACGTCCGGACATTTTCGCGTGTAGGAGATGTAAGCGGCGAGAATCATTGACCAGGTGAAGATCACGAGAATCGCTGAGACGGTCGAAACTAGGGTGAAGACGGTCATCACCTCGGGGATGATGACCAGAAGCAACAATCCCACAAGCATGCACATACCTGAGAAAATCAGGCTAAAAACCGGCACGCCGTTCGAAGATAGTCGGCCGAACGCTACTGGCGCGTTCTTCCACGCCGCCAGACCAAATAGCATTCGACTACCAGAATAGACGCCGCTATTTGCGGATGAGGCTGCGGAGGTCAAGACGACGAAGTTAATGATACTTGCAGCGGCAGGAAAACCTGCGAGTTTGAACAGCTCGACAAATGGACTGCGAGTGGATGGAACGTATTGCCAAGACACAACGCTGATGATGCACACCAGCGACAGGACGTAAAATAAAAGGATCCGCGCTGGGATCGTATTGATCGCCTTCGGCAGAGTCTTTTCGGGGTCTTTGGCCTCTGCTGCTGTCGTTCCGATTAGCTCGGTGCCAGCAAATGAGAAAATGGCAATCTGGAATCCAGCAAAGAACCCGGTAATGCCGTGCGGAAATATTGTGCCGGGGGCCGCCATATGCGAAAACGAGGCGACGACACCGTTCGGCGAAGTGAATGACGTTGCGATCATTACAAGTGCAGTAGTGACCAGCGCCACAATCGCCACGATTTTTACGATCGCCAACCAGAACTCCACTTCGCCAAATATCCTTACCGCCATCATGTTCAGTGCAAGAAGAAGCGCCATCGTGAAAAGAGCTGGCAACCACGCAGGCACACTCGGAAACCAATACTGGACGTAGCCAGCGACCACAACGACGTCGCCGATCACTGCCACACTCCAGCTCAACCAATAGGACCAGCTCAGTACGTAACCGGCGCGAGGCCCAAGATAGATGCCAACAATATCCGCGAATGACCGAACCCGCGAATCGGACAGCAGGAGCTCGCCCATCGCTCGCATCACAAAAAACAGGAAAAATCCGATGATTGCATAGACGAGAACAATCGATGTTCCTGCGAGCTCGATTACCTTACCGGAGCCCATAAACAGCCCTGTACCAATCGCACCTCCAATTGAAATAAGCTGCACATGTCGATTATCGAGTTTGCGCTCAAGGCTTTGGCGATCAACCTCATACAAATCAGTTGTACTATCATTGCGTGTAACACTAGTGTCCATCACATGTCTCTGTATTTCGTAAAACGTTAAATGTATTGGCAGATCATTTCTATACTGAATTGTCGATACTGCTATGTGAGGTTCGAGAGAAATGAGGTCGAAGGTCTGCCTGTCCGTATCGTGCTCTGGCCACCGTCTCGCTTGTTTGTCCAAGCAAAAACAACGACGACACACATCCGTCCTGCCGGAGTACCACGACTAATCCGGACGTTTTGGTTCTCGATGGCACCAGGTCGGCCACACCCTTGCCCGCCAGAGATTTTTGGCCGCGTACCTCCCTGACGGCGCATCCTCTCCGTACCACCGTACGGCGTCCTCAAGCTGACGCCCACGCAGGAAACAATCTGCTGTTCACTGTGAATTGCCCAGGGCCATCAACACGCGTGGCGCCGTTCGAGGATAAGATAGTCCGTACGTTTCTCCAGTGGTATCGCGTTATGCGTCGATCTTATCGACTGGTCGCCGGTAGTCTTCCATGGCGTCGCAACCAGTCGAGTTGGATCAGGCAGACACGACCCGTGCTCCCTCGATCTTTCTCGACCCCTTCCGTCGCTCAGATAGGTTAAGCACGGGTTCTCTCGCTCGAACTGAGCGTCAATATATTGACATCCAATCGGAGGACCAGTCAGGCTGTCCAAAATCCGACATCGATGCAAATAATCTCCAGAATGAGTACAGTGAGTATCGACGACTGCTACTTGCGATCGCTATTGCCACGTGTATGTGCGATCTAAATAAGGCTCAAAACGGTCGCCTTTGCGATGCGCGGCGGAAAGTAGGTCGCATGTTTTTTGTGGCCCTACGATTCCCGCAACCTACTTGCATGGATCTCACGGTGAACCACCGGCGACAAAAATATGTAACTCTAGTTACCCTATTGATTGAACGTCGAGTTCAGCATGAATATTCATGCACGCGGAACTCACGTCTACTCAGAAAATAGCGACGCGGATGGCTTTCGCGTCGATACCGTCAATGAACCTGTATCAACATGACACTCGACGTTCTGCGTAGGTAGCGCATTGCAGCGCGAATGACTCGAGGATTCGTCCAATTTGCGCCTGGTCGGCCATCGGATCCTCAGGGTGCCATTGCACGCCAACTCCCCAGGCTTCTCCCTTTAGCTCTATCGCCTCGATAATTCCGTCGGGAGCAACCGCGGCGACTCTCAACTCATTGCCTAACGTGCCTATCGCTTGATGATGCGCAGATCGAATCTCAATGTCCTGTTCCCCGAAAATTGACGAAAGTCTCGTCTCGGGCAGGATGCGAACGCTATGCCCGGTCAGCGCAGAATTGTCTTCGGCGACATTGTGTACAGTACTGGGGCCAATGTCCTGAAGCAACGTGCCTCCTTGAGCAACGTTCAACAACTGCATACCACGGCAGATCCCGAAGATCGGCATCTGCACTTCGACGGCGCGGCGCAAAAGGGAAATCTCGAATTCATCCGCATTTGGATTGATTCCGTACGAGCAGACACTTTCCATGCTCTGACCATACTGTGCCGGATCGACATCGGCTCCGCCAAGAACTATCAGCCCGTCGTATAAGTCGGCCAGAACTTGGGGCTCGCAGTTGGGCGCAACCGCGTTGACCGCGTGCCCCGTCACACCGACGATCAAAAGCTGGTCATGCACGCTGTCCGCAAGAGTCTGTAGCGTGGAATTGAGCTGTGGTGTCGCAAGCGGTGAACCAAAGGAGCCGGAAACCAGTACCCGCAATTGTCGCGGAGAGGGCGTATCAGATCGCTGTTCCATCATCTCGTGGGCAAGTATTTGATGGATAAAACTCTAACATATAGATGTTATCTTTAAAAACGCTTTTATACCAGGGCTTACCCCGATCGCGGTGGAACAGGTGGGGCTACGCAAGAGACTCATTCGCTAAGCAAAGATCCGCCCCTCAAATAACGCACAACCAGTGATGTTCCCGCTCAAGTACATGTGTCTTGCTGATTTCTGATACTACCCACCGTTTCGGCTGCATAGATCGGGAGTTCTCCAACTACTCCGCCGAGTTCACCATGCTACCGTCAACACACCCGCGTCAGCCCACGCTCAATGCGTGGCACCTTTGGGGTTGTGTCTGCCCCCGGAATGGTGCGCTCTCGAAAATGGTTTATGGTGCGGCTCCCACAGCACGGAAGCCGCGATTTTCCAGTCGTCGTCTTTGGGACCGTTGTACGAGCGCTGGAATAGACAATCGCCTTTCAGGAGATGCATGGAAATTACACTCGGCGCGTTGATGTGCCGCGACCAATTCATCGAGCGGGGCCGTGTGAAGCTGATGATCGTAAAGTGCAAGCAGTCGTGCGGTCGGTTGAACTGCATTCGATTTCAAACTGTAATGAGACCCGAGGCTGCGGGACATTGCGAGTTCACCTAGGTTGAGATCCGCTTCGGTGTATATCGACAGATCTCCGTTACCGAAGCCGGCGTCAAACAAATAAAATGATGCAAACATTGTTCGAACGATGACTCCCAAATGGAATGCGGTGCCGTGCTCAGTACGTAGAGCACTGAAACAGAGATGATTTCGAAGCGACAGATCGATAATCGCCGCAGCGGAAAGCCTGACGGCCACCCTTTGCGTGGTGTTCCGGACGCGTAGTGCCATGTCGAGTAGGAGGTAAAGATTCGTGCAGATGCGAGACCACTGTCACAAACGGCAGCGAAAGGCGGAATCCACGCTTCGCACCGGTTTTGCCCTACAGGAATCGTAGGGCCGGCGTCGCATGAGTGACAGTGTCTAGCGGCATGGAAATCCCAGCAGCTCGCCCTTCCCAGTCCAAAAAAACGCTCACAAGAAGGCGCCCAAACGGCGCGACGCACTGCGCTACAGCATTCGGCGGATACCTCGCTATCGCTGGTGTGTGCCTTCTTCAGCTCATCTAGAGAAAGCCATCTGATTAATTTCCGGAGAACCTCTAACGTTTTTCGTTTGCATGAAAAACACATCCGGATGAATTACGTAAGATCAACCGCACGCAATTGGTAATCTTGTTTTCACGAACTTTTTTAGATATTTCTTAAACCGTTCCGCCTGATAGCAAAAAGCTCTAATTAAACTAAATTCCAGCTTGACATTCTTTTGATGGAAATAATGGAATCAACTCAAAAATCACCAGAAAAATGATCCGTGTCAATCACAACTCCATCCGGCTCAAGGAGCGCACACGCTGTTTTCAGTAAATTTACAAGCTGTCGGAGATTTCCTGGCCACGGATGCTGGCGAATTGCTCTGACAGCTAAAGGAGTAAGCGTGATTTCTGATCGGCCTCCACAATGAATTTTCAAAATCTTGTCAACCAATAACATTATGTCCTTCCTATCACGTAGAGGTTGGAGAAACACTTCTACCCGACCGAAGAAGCGATATAGGTCTTCAGAAAACTCCCCCCTGGATACAGCCGCACTTAGATTAATACTCGTTGCACAGATAACTTTTGTTTTCATTACCCCGCACTCGGGAGCCGACGAAGCCATCTTTTCCACCACAGGAAGCAAGCGTTGCTGGATTTCCTCAGACATCTGGTCAACGTGATCCAAAAACAGGATTCCAGCACCGGTGCGATCCATTTTAAGAATGATATTTTCCGGGCTCAGAGGTGGCTGATTTGGTTCGTATCCAAGCAGCATTTTATGCAAAGAATTTTCTTGCATTGCTGAGCAGTCAACCACGCAAAGCGGCCTGTTGGACCAGGGTGAGATTGCGTGCAGAGCACCCACAAACGCCGTCTTTCCAGTACCAGTTTCACCGCCGACTAGCAAAGAACCAGCGCGCGCAAATGCTGTGAATACTGGCTCCATACAAGGGACTGTGTCGCAGTGATTGCTTGAGCAAAGGCAGCGATTTGGGTAGGCGATTTCAAAGTAGGCGCGCTTAGGCCGCGACCGCCGCCGAGTCCCGTCCCCTTCTTTTACAGTGAGAAAGTTAACTCTATCCATACTTGGCAAAGTTCGATAAATAGCGTCACGATCTGACCTCAATTCTTTGGCTTCGCCGTCGCCCTCCGACCCTTCTCAGATCCGAGGGCAACCCTACTTTTTAAAAGAACCCTAGAGGTTCTTGACTGTAGTTGACAAGCAGATTTTTCGTTTGCTGGTAGTGATCGAGCATCATCTTGTGATTCTCGCGGCCAATGCCCGACTGCTTGTAGCCGCCGAACGCTGCGTGTGCCGGATAGGCGTGATAGCAGTTGGTCCATACGCGGCCCGCCTGAATCTGACGGCCGAAGCGATAGGCGCGCGTGCCGTCGCGCGTCCACACGCCGGCGCCGAGGCCGTAGAGTGTGTCGTTGGCGATCTCGAGCGCTTCCTCTTCGGTCTTGAACGTCGTGACCGACACCACCGGCCCGAAGATCTCTTCCTGGAAGATGCGCATCTTGTTGTGGCCGCGGAACACAGTCGGCTTCACGTAATAGCCTTTGCTCAACTCACCGCCAAGCGTATTGCGTTCGCCGCCAATCAGACATTGGGCGCCTTCCTGTTTGCCGAGGTCGACATACGAGAGAATCTTTTCCAGTTGCTCCTGCGATGCCTGAGCACCAATCATCGTCTTGGTGTCGAGCGGATGCCCTTGCGTAATTGCCGCGACGCGCTTCAACGCACGTTCCATGAAGCGGTCGTAGATCTTTTCATCGATTAGGACGCGCGACGGACACGTGCACACTTCACCCTGATTCAGCGCGAACATCGCGAAGCCTTCGAGTGCTTTGTCGAAGTAGCTGTCGTCAGCATTCATCACGTCGGCGAAGAAAATATTCGGGCTCTTGCCGCCGAGTTCGAGCGTCACCGGAATGATGTTCTGGCTCGCGTACTGCATGATCAGGCGGCCGGTCGTGGTCTCGCCGGTAAACGCGATCTTGGCGATGCGCTTGCTGGAGGCGAGCGGCTTGCCGGCTTCAAGGCCGAAGCCGTTGACCACGTTCAGCACGCCCGCGGGCAGCAGGTCGTGAATCAGTTCGACCAGCACGAGAATCGACGCCGGCGTTTGTTCGGCTGGTTTGAGCACCACGCAGTTGCCGGCGGCGAGCGCGGGGGCGAGCTTCCACACGGCCATCAGGATCGGGAAATTCCACGGAATGATCTGGCCGACCACGCCGAGCGGTTCATGAAAGTGATAGGCAACCGTGTCGTCGTCGATCTCGGAGATCGAGCCTTCCTGCGCACGCACGGCGCCCGCGAAGTAGCGGAAGTGGTCGATGGCGAGAGGAATGTCCGCGGCCATGGTTTCGCGCAGCGGCTTGCCGTTGTCGATCGTCTCGGCTACGGCAAGACGTTGCAGGTTAGCTTCCATCCGGTCGGCAATGCGGTTCAGGATGTTCGCGCGCTCGGTGGTCGAGGTCTTGCCCCACGCAGCTTTCGCGCGATGCGCGGCGTCGAGTGCGAGTTCGATATCGGCTTCGCGCGAGCGCGGAATCGACGTGAACGGTTCGCCCGTAATTGGAGAGATGTCGTCAAAGTACTCACCGCCAACCGGCGTTACCCATTCACCGTCAATATAGTTCGCGTACTGCTTCTTGTACGGGAATTCGGTGGTCAGATATTGCATTTCCGCGTGATTCATCTATCGCTCCCAAGGTAAACTTGCCTATTGCGTTGATTTTCCGACCTGGGATCAGCTTTAATCCTGGGGAAAGGCGACATGCATCCGACAACGCATCGAATGAACAGGTTACCGACCTTGCTCCGCTGTGGGTATCAAAAATCGGCAATGTATTCGCCCCAGTTTCGGCGCGGCTGCATCGGCGTTCCCCCGATTTGTGTCGGTTTGTGGGCAGTCTCTTCTATGCGAGGAAACAGCTCCGTCCTGTCGTTCTGTTCGCAGCAGCGGACACATAAATTGAGGTCCAGTGCAATCCAGCATCATGTTCGTCGAAATCAGCAAAGTGGGGGTTTAAGCACGTAGTCCATTGTCTGTCTAAGAGCACACGTGGGAGAGACGAGCCACGAAGGCGGATATAGTACGGATTCCTCATGATACTACCGGACTACAGCTGCTGGCTTTGCGCTGTCCCCATCAGCCGATTCAATCGAGCACGCCCGATCGCCGCGGCGAACGAGTCTACGCACCCAAGGCGCAACTGCACCACGATGGCCCCCGGAAGCGGCGCGCACGTTGAAGGCAGCAGTGTATGCATGTTCGAGTAGTGCGGCGGCCTGATCGAGCAGCACGCGGCCAGCAGCGTTGGGGCGCAGTGGCCTCATCTCACAATCGAATAGAGCTCCGCCATGTTCCACTTCGAGGGATTTGCTGGACTGGCTGATCGCGCCTTCCGCCCCCAAGCGCACGCGCGGCTTCGATCATCGACGCTGCTTCGCAAACGATGACAAACGCATGCAAGGCCCGCAGATCGGCGAATGGCGTGATCCCCCGCATGGCACCAAGGCAATTGTGTTATACCGCGCTCACCTAATTCGAACGGATGTTTGGGCGGAAGGAGGTCCGCGCGGCACCAGATCGAATGACGCATGAAGCGAAAAAGTTGCGATTAATATTCGTCGTCATACGGCTTACTTTGAATGACCACGATATGGCCCCAGTGCCTCTTTCGTGCGTATCGTCACGCGCGTTTTTTTGGCGAGGTACACTGATGTCCAAAGCGGTGTAGAAACAGAAATTGCATCCGCAAACCGCATTCGAATGAGGATGCCGGGCCATGGCAACGAATGATTTTCCAATCTCTTCCGAAAGCGCATTTGGCACCGAGTCGATCTCGGCGTCGGTGACGCATGCCCTTGCTGCGGATGTCTTTGAGCAAGCCGACAATTTGCCGGAATGGCGCCAGTCGTACTGGCAGTTGACCAACGGCAGGTTTGCTGGGGAGACGTGGTCGGTGAGCACCGCAGGGATGCAGATCTTTCGAGAACAAATGAACCGCTCTGTCGATCAGCATGGCGAAGCGCCCGTCGGACGTTTAGTTGTCGGCGTCGGCAATCGCTTGATCGGTGAAGGGTTTTGGGGCGGCCGAGGTCTTCATCAGGACAGCGTGTTGCTGCTGACTGACGGCGCTGAGCTTACTTTCAAGACGCCCACAGAATCCGACTTTTCGTTTATGACCGTTAGCCAAGAATTGCTCGGCGAATCGTGTTCGTCAGTCGAACTGGAGTCGCTTGAGAAGGTATTGAGGGTTCGGCCGGCGGCAGAGCGTGTATCGCCAGTTCACGCCGCGAAGCTGCGGACGATGCTCCTCCTCGCGTTGGACGGGACGGTAGACAAGCACGCGTGCGCCTTTGATTTACTGGCCAGTGACCTTTGCCTTGCGGCGCTTGCCGCGCTGGGTACGCCCAGCGTCGAACGCGTAGCACGGACCACCCAACGCGTTCACCGATACATCGTCAACGCCGTTCGCGACCGCATTCTCGCCGACCCCGGCAGCCCGCCTACTGTGAGCCAGCTTTGCATTCAGCTGAACATTAGTCAGCGCAGCCTGCACCATGCATTCCATCAGGTGCTGGACATCAGCCCAGTCAAGTATCTCCGAACGGTTCGCCTGCATCTTGCGCGACGCGCTCTACGCGCATCGCCGCCCGCGCCGGGACGCATTCAGCAGGTCGCACTCGACTGCGGCTTTTGGCACCTCGGCATGTTCGCCAAGCAGTACTTTGAACTGTTCGGCGAATTGCCATCCAAAACATTGCTGTTGCCGCATTGAGATGCCATTGCGGCAACGCGCCCGATTGCACGATTTTCCAATCCTTAACTGTTGCTCCTTGACACGCTGTATTGCGAGCATAGTTGAGGCCGTGCCAGCCAGCAGTAAACAGGTAAAGCCCGCCCGCGAGCCGTTGATCCGCGCTCCACGACAGCGAATGAACGAGTATCCACGCAATGCCGCCGAGAGACGGGCGTGCAGCAGAGCGGCATAGCGCCATGTCGAATGCATAGAGCGGCGAGGAAAGGCATAGTTCGAGACCGAGGATTGCGACCGGGGTCACGCAAAGCATCCAGAAGAGCGCCGATCGCGTTGCAAATGGTCTTTGATTGCGAAAAGCTAGGACAAGCCACGTCCCGCTAAGCAGCATCGAAGCGCTCATTGCTGAAAGCACGACGGCGCTCCTCATCGCGAGTGCATGCACGACCGGGATCATCCACACGACGCTGATAGTAGCGAAGGCCAACGCGGCAAGCGTGCTCCATAGTTTCACGTATGTGCTGCAATTCGCGTGGCCTGCGTCGCCCTCTGCATCCATTGCCCCGGCAGAACATGCTCCAGAGAAAACGAGGCTGGGTACAACGTGGTGAAGCAACACGCTTTGGACTGCATGAATCCAAAGCGCTTGTCGCGCGAACTCGTTGACGACGCCACACTGCGCAATCAGCAGCAAAAGCGCTCCACATACGACGCGCCCGTGCGGCCTGAACGAGAGTCGACGCATGTTCGAACGCCGTTGTGGAGTCAGCAGCTCCCACCGGGCTGACACTCCCGTGAGGACACGGCTTTGATTTAGAACAGGCATTCGACTCTCCACGCAAGTGCTCTGCGCCCCTTATTTCGCACTATGGCAGCAACTCGAACCGCTCCCGCCACTTGCGCTAACACTCTTGCTATCTTTGCCACCCGGCAGATCCATTGCAGGGTTGGCTGCAAAGAAGTTATTCGGCTTGAGCTTGAAACCGACATACTCGACCGGCATCACCGGGAAATCTTCGGGCTTGCAGATATGGGTGTGGCCGAAGGTATGCCAGAGAACGAGATCCTGGTTCTCAATGCTGCGATTCTGCTTTACATAGGCAGGAAGCCCATCGCCGCCCTTGTGCTGGTTCGGATATTCCCCCGAACCGTACCGCTCGCCCGGAGAGTAACGCGTGACCCACACATGCTTCGATGCAAAGCCGGCCCGTTGATGGAAATAGCTTCCGGGCTGCGCAAGCATGACGGGATTCTGCTCGGCGACAAGCTTGTAGCCTGGATGATTCCCGGCGGCATTGCGCACGTTGGGGTTGATAATCTTCCAGAAACGTCCGGTTTGCCCGTTCGCTTCGCGGCAGGCGTCGAGCTCGTTCTTGAACGTCGTCGTCACTGCGTCGAAGACATTTCCATAGCGGTTCCCTTCCCCGACCGGTCTCGGATGGAAGTCTGTCTCCACCACTGAATTCTGCTCGCCGTCGACCATCATGTGCAAACGCGCGCTGAAGAAGTGCTGGTGGCTAGGTCCGTATATATCCGCGGCGACCTTTCCGCCGTTCTGAACCTCTCCGGGTACAAGCGCAGCCGTCTGGATGATGCCGGTCAGCTTCGCCTCGAGCTGGATCGTGCCGTCCTGGTAGAGGTACCAGAAGAAGCCATAGTCGTAGTTGGCGACCGTACAGAAGAAACTGATAACAAGGCGCCGCGAGCGACGCATTTCGAAGACGCCGGTGCGAAACTCATAATGCTTCCAGAGCGTGCCGTAATCTTCCTCGTGCATGCAAATGGCATTCTTCATGACGAATGCCTCACCCAGATCGTTTACCGCGGGCACGTCGAAATAACGGATCGCGCCGAGGCAGTCACAGCCAAGCTCGAGCGAATTAGCGAGTCGGCCGAGTCCATATTCGCCGCCGTCGAAAGCGCATTTCCAGAAGTGATTGAGTTCGTCGCTCGAATATGGCACGCCCATGTCGGTCACGCTCGCGCGATAGATAATCGGCCTGACCTCCTCGCCATCGTGGTAACTGAGGTTATGAAGCACAAGGCCCTCGCGCGGCGTGAAGCCTACGCGGAAGTCCCAGTTTTGCCATGACACTCTCCAGCCGTCCACCGAGAATGTCACACCTTCGGGCTGCGTGATGTGCAGGGGCTTCAAGCCGTCGCGAGGCGCGCCGAGCGACGGCGTATCGTAGTTGCGTTTTGTCTTCGGGATCGGTACGTTGCGACCGTCGTCAAGCAGGTCGATAACCTTTTCCTCGTTCAGATCGATGATCGCGACCAGACCTTCAATCGGGTGCGCGTAGCCGTTGTCGGTGATGACATCACGGTAGAACGCGACTCCGCGCATCAGGCGGCGACCGCGATAACGCTCCTCATCGCCGAAGTAGCCAAAGGACCATGGATCGATCTGCACGTTGGCAATGTCCTCATCGGTCAAACCACGCCGCTTCACCGCAGCCCGCCATTCGGGATCTTCCTGAACTATCTTCACGCAGAGGTCGAATTCCTCCACCATGATCGGCGCCTGACCCGTAACTTCTGTATCGAGCGCGCGCCAGGATACAACCTCCGCTACGCGGAGATCAACGAGCGACTCGTAGGTTGCCCCGGTCGCCTTATCGAGTACGAGCACAAAAGCTTTACGCGAATACGGCATGCCGGGCTTGAATGCCAGCACTTCGCTTTTACTGGGCTCATCGAGATAAACATACGGAAAACGGCATCGTGGACCAAGTGCTTTCGCGTCCCTCACGATTTTGCATGCCGCTTCGATCTCGGCAATCGACAAGGGATCAAGAGGATGTGCGCTAAGCACCGCGCTGTGATCGTTCTTCATTGAGGGACCTTCAATGTCTGGGTTGGCGGCTGCGTAGAGCCGATAGATTCATTGTTAGCGGAGCAAATTTGCGTGGATATCAAGTTTCAGCAAGACTCGCCGGGCAACAAGGTAGGGGCGCCGGAAGTCAATCGCCCTGTAGCGACGCGAGCGAGGGAGCCTCTTCGTGCACGCGCTGGTCGCGTGTGAAGTGGTAGTACAAATAGAAGATGCCCATCATGACGAGATACAGCCCCGAAAGCATCGCGTTGTAGTACAGCATCGTGACAAGGCACACGACCGCGAGACACAGCGCAAGAGCCGGAAAGAGCGGATAGGCGATCGCGCGATATGGGCGGTTCAGATCAGGCTCGCGACGGCGCAGCGCAAAGAGACTGGCCATCGACACGATGTACATCGTGATAGCGCCGAGCACCGACAACGTGACGATGTTGGCCGTTAGCGTCTGGCCACCGAACGTGACGAGCGAGTCGCTGAAAATGGCTGCGATGCCGACCACACCACCGGCGAGAATCGCCCGATGGGGCGTATGGAACCGCGGATGCACGGCTGACAGCCACCGGGGCAAGTAACCTTCACGGGCCATTGCAAAAACGCAGCGTGAGTAGCCCAGAATGATGCCGTGGAACGACGCCACGAGACCAAACAGGCCGAGCCACACGAGCATGTGTAACCAGTTGCTGTGATTACCGACTACCGCCTTCATTGCTTGCGGAAGCGGGTCGTTGATATTCGCGAGCACACGCCAGTCGCCGACTCCGCCTGCAAACATCATCACGCCAATGGCAAGCACGAGCAGCGTCAGAATGCCCGTGATGTACGCGACGGGAATCGTACGAGTCGGGTTCTTCGCTTCCTCCGCAGCCATTGCCACGCCTTCGATAGCGAGAAAGAACCAGATCGCGAAAGGCACCGCCGCGAACAGACCCGGCACCACACCGAGCGAGAAATGATCGTGACCGGCCCAGCCATGCGCCACGAAATTAGCGACCGAAAATCCGGGCGACACGACGCCCATGAAAACCAGCAATTCGATGATCGCGAGTATCGTCACGATCAATTCGAAGGTTGCCGCCATGCGCACGCCAAGGATGTTCAAACCCATGAAAACGACGTAAGCACCGACGGCCATCCACTTCGGATCGACGCTGGGAAACTGGACATTGAGATAGGCGCCGATCGCCATCGCGATTGCAGGCGGTGCAAACACGAATTCGATCAGCGTCGCAAAGCCGGCAATGAACCCGATTCTCGGGCCGAACGCGCGCCGGGCGTATGCGAAGGGGCCACCCGCGTTTGGAATAGAGGTGGTGAGTTCCGTGAAGCTGAAAATGAAGGTCGTGTACATCACCGCGACGACGACGGAGGTAACGATGAATCCAAGGGTACCCGCGGCAGACCAGCCGTAGCTCCACCCAAAGTATTCGCCAGCGATGACAAGGCCGACAGCTAGGCCCCAAAGGTGCCACGCATTAAGCGTTGGCTGAAGGGATTGGTTCGACGGTTGCATGTTGGGCTCGTCAAGTTGGTGGGTGAGCGCCCAATTTATGCAGCCGAAATTTCTGCACCTATCTGGAATCAGCAAGACATGCGACGTTTCCGGAATGAAACCTCCTTCCGGCATCCATCCGCATTCTCTTTGTTTGGATTTCGTAATGTTAATGACAGCATTGTGCTTTTACGGGGGGCGAGCAGCCACCGGGCCGGCGAGCCCTCCAGTGCTAACAATCTTGGGTACCCAGACATGTCAGGCGAGTTGTCGCCTCACCCGAACTGATTGGTGTTGCCGTTCGTCAATTCTGCTAATGATGTCCGTTGGAGCGCTAATCGTGCCCATTAATTCTGCTAGCGCGGCTTTTTCTACCGCAACGCGAACTCACTGCCCGGCACGACTGACAAAGCGCAGGACGACGCCGTGCTGACCAACATCCACACAAGGGGATGTTGAAGGCCCCCGATGTGACACACAAAGTGCCGTACTGTATGGCGTTTTTGATCTGCGCACTGAGATGGGCACCTTCCGAAGATCAAAAAAATGACCTCCGATATTTACACTTGCTGCCGCTTCAAGCGAATGCACCTATCGCGCTCCTCTACAACCGTACTAGCCGAATTAGCGGACACGACAAACGCGTTAGCAAAATCAACGGACATCCGAGCGTGCGTGTGTTGCTGAAACGCAACGCCTAGAAAAGCGTGCGAAACCGCCGCTATGCCTTGTTTTGCAGGGCCAAAATGCAGTCTTACATTAGCGTAATCTATGGACACGATTAGCAGTTTTTAAGGACTTCAACACATACCGCCCGTTTTGCACTAATGCACGATTACTCGCGCTCGTCGTAGACAATGGTGAGTTCGGCCTCTTCATTGCCGCGGTAGATACGCCGCGTCCGATCGTTGACGGAAACGACGTTGAATCCCTCCCCGCGTGCGTGGAGAATTCTCCCCGCCAATTTTCGCAAGTCTTTGTCTTTTACAGCTTCGATGACCCGGGCGGCAGACAGTGACAAACGGCTCTCAACCCTTGACGCTGCCCCGATTTCCTCGCTGAACGGCGATAGTGCCAATTGCATCTCGGCGTCATAGGCAGGCTTGATGTACTTGCCGGTCACATAGGCATGCAGCAACAGGCAGGCTCGCTGGACATCGACCTGCACAACGACCCCATCCCTCACGTTTGTCGACTTTCGCACCCATTTACTAAGTAGCTCCTCGAGCGGGCCGTAGCGCTGACTCGCGATGGTCAGCGACTTGTCAACGTCATCGGTTTCGCGAACTCGTTGCGCAATTCGAACGATAAGTGCCGCCAAAAACGCTTTGGTCGCCGCTGTGTCTCCGTTGTGGGCCATGCGCAGCAGACACAGCGCAGCTAGCGCAGATGTCTCCTTGTCAAACCGAAGTACGGCGTAGGCTAGGGTGTTAATCGTGTCGGCGCGCGACAGCGGCCAATCAGCACGATCCTCATGTGCGATACCGACAATAGCGATGTGCGCGGGCGAGCAACTGGATGACCTCGCCGTCGCGGCGATTTCCTTTACAAGCGCAGCGTCCGATTGGAAATAGCGAAGGTAGTCTATGGTGAGCGGCCCTTCGCAGGCGCTCAGCGTTTCGAACCAGCTCGCGAGATGGCTTTGGTCCGGCGCAGCGTCGAGGAAACTGCGAATGTCCGGCGTGATGGCGGAACTCATGAGGACGTGTTGATCCGGCGTAAGCCGGACAGTGCGCAGACGGTCGGCAACAAGAAACTCCTGAAATGAGCGGTGTGCAAAGTACAGGATGCCCGCTTCCTTCTCTTCGGTCAGACTCGACACGATGTATTCGGTCAGTTTGGCCGCCCCATCAGTCGCATCGCCATCCGGCAACTGATCGACGAGGGCTTGAGGGATCTCGTCTCGGTTGAAGTAACCCTGACCATCACTTGCTTTCGTCCAGGACCACCACCCCAGTTCCTTCTGAAACGAATACCTTGCCTCGAGGGGGATAACCCCGCGTGCACGCTTCTCCTCCGTATCGCGCGCGATCAATTGCCTGATGAACTGGTCGTACAACGTGTAGCTGGTGAAGCCATCGAGCCTGAAATTCGGATCATAGGCCAGCTCAGCGACGATCCTTGCTTGCACCGGGCGCCGGAGAAGGTCAGGGCTAACCTTTAAGATGACTTCCCGCACACGCAGATCGACGAATTCGGTCACAGTCACGCCGTTAACGTGCGTCAGATGTCTCAGCAAATGTCCGAGGTACGCACGCAAGAACCGTTCAATCTCCTCGGCATTGAAGAAGGCAATCTCCTCCTCGCGCCACGGCGCAAACTGAGGATCATTTACCGTTTGCGATCCAACGCGTCGCTGGCCGCGGAGCACATGCGTACGCGCCTCGGTTGGCAGTGCGTTCGGACGGCCGAGCAGCAGTACTCTTGCCTTCGGCCCGAGCAGGCGATTGAACTCCCTAAACGTGGCATGAAAGTCCGCGACTGACATCGCGTGCTTCATCTCGTCAAATCCGTCAAGGACGACGAACAGCCGCCCCTCGGCATTCAGATGCATGAGCGTGTGAAACCGAAAGTCCGTCGCGGGAAAGCGGGCCGTGAACTCCTTTCCGAAGAGAGCCTCGAGCTGTGTCTCGTGTACCACCTGTCCCAACCGAATGAGGATTGGGATGCGTTCAGCGGGATCCGCACGGTGTCGCGCAGCCTGCTGCGAGACGACCCGCAGCGCGAGGCTCGTCTTGCCTTTTCCATATCCCCCAAGGATGGCCAGCGGCATTGGATCGTCGGATCGCATCCAATCTTCGATAACGGCTAGTGCGGGTTTTTCGTGTCCCTCGAAACGGGCGTCCACGTAATAGCTTTCCAGATCGCTGGCTTTGAACGTACCAGCGAGCTGTGTCACATAGTCGTTCAACCCGATCAGGCTGTCCTCGAACTGCTCGTACGTCTGGAACCTCAGTGACGGTATTCCGTCGACATACGCACGCGCCATCGCGTTAATGTCCTTCCTGGCAACGATGATGACAATATCTAGCTCGTGTTTGTCGACGAGCGGGTCGTAGTCCGACCAGATCCTCGTTCGGATATCATCCTTTGTAAGCGGAGCTGCTTCGTTCTTACATTCGACGCCGACGGTGATCCGCCGGCCAAACTCGACGTACGTGTAGACCACGTCGACCTTCTTATGGCCAACTAGGACTTCCGTCCGGACATCGGAATATTTCGTGCGCAGGAGGCTCGCAACGGCGTCGCGAAAAGCGTTGCCGACTTCCGTTGTATTGGCAGGGTTAGCGCGCATCGTAGTGTTCTCAGTTTGTCTTCACTGTCGTCGCGACGCGCATGGCCGCGTCGCGACGTCGGACCGCCCATGGCAGTTTCATCGCGAAATGCTGGGCGCCGCGCTCCCGCAAATTGTTCCATTTGTCGGTGTTAACGAATGTCCTGCCCCTTCGTATCAAACGACTCGATCATCGCGCGCTGCCCACGCGCTCAGGCCTTCTGCCAGACGCGGCCGTTCTCTACCGTCACGATCTGCGGCAGCGATTTGGCCGGCAACGCTACCGTCGGCACGTATCTTATCTAGCCGACGACGTGTGCCCGGTCTCATCCGCCGTTCACCGCATCCTTGAAAGCCTTGCCCGCGGTGAACTTGACCGTCTTCGCGGCCGGAATCTGGATCTCGGCGCCGGTTGCCGGATTGCGGCCGACCCGTGCGGCGCGCGCGCCTACCGAGAACGAGCCGAATCCGATCAGCTGTACCGTTTTGCCCTTCGTCAGTTCGCCTGTGATGGCCGCGATCACCGCGTCGATCGTCTCGCCCGTGGCGACCTTGCTGTCGCCCGTCTTCGCGGCCACGGCATCGACCAGCTCCTGCTTGTTCATGGCTATTCCTCTTGATGGTTGTTGACTGCGCCACCGTACCCGATCGGTGCCGGGTCGCGCAATGGCCGCACTGTTTCTTTGGCATCGCAGGTAGCCCGTGCACTGGCTCTCCGCCCGCCTCCCGTTTCTTCTCACCTCAACAGCAACGTTCCCATCCGCGTGGGATTCCGTCGCGTGCCGGGCGATGAAGCCCAGCGCGCGCAAGTGTGCCGTTTCGTCAGTCGCCGGACAGTTTGCGACCAGCAGCTGGCTTTCATTGCTGGCTCGCGTCATCCCAATGCTGCCTGGCGCCTCCACACCCGGCGCCTGAACGCATCTGAACAGTCGCTCACGGTAACAAAATTAGTTGTGTGCGCGGTAGCACATCACCCATAAAAATTGGGGACATATCAATGGCAGTTTTGATAACTGCTACAAGCAATACTGCATTTAATGACCTGAATCCATCGATAGTCAGTCAAACCTCCAGCCTGTCGCCCCTCACCGACGTGTCTGTCGCAGGGTCGTTGAATCGCTTGGGCGAACTTTGCACGTGCAAAGTTCGGCGCACCTGAGCAAAGGTGAACGTCTATGGTTCCGCTTCCAGCTTTCCAGACCGGACGCCGGTTTCCGACGGCACCAACCGCCGGGGCGCCCAGCCTGCCGGGCTCCGGCTGTTGCGGTGCTCTCTGCGGCGCACGGGCGTGCCGTGTGACCTTCTGGCGCATCACGTCAATGCGGTCACCCGCTAGCCGACTTCTTCACCGGGCCCGGTTGCGTGCCATGGCAAGTGTGGGCCATCGCATAAGGGACGCCCGCAGCGTGGCCTTGAGGTGAAACCCCAGCGGCAATTCCGGAACTTGGGCCCGTGTCCACAAATGAAGGGGTAGATAGCCCTAAACTATCTACCCCTTCATTTCACTCATGCAACCGGCTACGTTCGTAGCGGCCTTTACAGGTTTGATGTCGGCCGACGTAGGCGCGGTCCGTTAGTTGCTTTTACGAATAAAAAAGCAGCAACCTTCGCTGGTCGCTGGCTGGCGCAGATTCGGCTATTCGGAGGGCCATACCGAACCCGAAAGAGGACAACAGTTTGCGCGATCCTCCGCTAATGATCGTGCGAGTACGCACGACTCATACCCTGTTTTATCGGTATCGCCAGCGCGGGCTGCCGGCGTCAGGTAACGAGCGCTTATACTCGGCCCATGTTGACCTCGCGAATGCCCACGCCGGGCGCGACCGCAATCGGGCCGTCGCGATCGATGTGTGCAAGCTCGTTCATTTTCTTCGCTCAGGTTGATGGTTCATCGGTCAATATCCGGCCCGCTGTCCGGTGCATCCGGATCAGCTGGCGGTGCTACATCCAAGTCGGGATTGGACGGATCTTCCGGGGTGGGTGGCGGCGGATTGCGCACAACATCGCGCAGCTCGTCACGCTCCCATGCCTCGCGCTCACGCTGCGCCGCCCGACGTTCCAGCGCTTCGGAATCGAGCTCCGCAAGCCGGACCTGCCGGATGCTCTCCAGCTCCGGTTGCTCGAACACGATGCGCATACGCGTGTCGGCCGCCACACGCGCCGCGGCCGCCTGGAAGTCATCAGGTCCGGACAGCGACAGCGTGCTGCCGAACTTCTGCTGCGCGAAACGCAGCGCAATCTCGATCGCCTCGCGCTCGCTATCCCACAGGCGCAACGTGCGGCCCTCGTCGACGAGGAACGCCACACCGTCCTTCCGGTAGTCGACCTCGCCGCTGGCCCGCACCTCGTACGTGATCGCCGGGCCCGCGTAGATGATCTCGTTGCGGTCGTAGGCTGCCGGTCGGTTCACCGCATGAGACGGCGCACTGAAAATGACCGCGCGTTCGTCGTCTGCACGTTTCGTCCGCAGGAGGATCTGCTGCATCCGGCGCAACTCACGCAGCGCCCGTTCGTCGCCTTCCTGAGCGCGCTCCTGAAGGAAGTCACGATACCGCTCGGTCAAGGGCCGGCTTGCGGCGCCCTTCAGCGCATCCCGCTCTTTCGCGATCTGCACACGCAGCGCAGCCTCTGCCTCAAGGCGCGCAACACGTGCCGCGGAAAGCTGCTCGCGGCGCTGCGCACCTGACAGGTCCATGCGCGGGCGTTCAACCAGCGCGCTACGGGCACTGTAGAACTCGGATTTGACCGCCTTTCGCCGCTCACTCTCATGATCGGCCTGCGCATCCCACGCGCGACGTAGCTCGTTCCGGTATGCCGATCGCCATTGCTGGAACTCGCCCCATAGGTCCCGTTCAGGCGCACGCCTCTGTGCATGCTCCGGATCACGTCCTGTCTGTGCACGATAGGTCTCGCGCAGCAGCTCAGCCGCCTCCTCCCATGACAGGTTCATCTCCTTGGTGAGGAAGTCAGACACATTCAGATTGCGCGAGCCGGCCTGGATCCTGTCACCGCCGTCCGCGCCTTTACCGATCGAATACTTTTCGACGATCACTCCGTGCGTATGCGCGAGCACGGCCAGCAACCGGCCCGCGTCGAGCGTCGCGCGAATCTCTGTGAACTCATCCCGCTCCCGGGCACGTCGCACCGTGCGAGCCTCGGACAGGTCACGCGCAAACTGGTCGCAAACGGTATCGGCTGCCCGGCCCGTCGATGCGCGCGCACCTGCATTGAAATCGACCGACGCCGCGTCCGTCGGCAGCGGCGTATCAGTTGGCCGGATCTCGAACGGCAGCGATTCGATCGCATCGAACGATTGCACATCCGCGAGGCTGCGGATTTCCTCACGCGGTCCGAACCCTGCAGGCAGGCCGCCGCCGCTCAGACCAAAAGGCTCGCGTGAGCCGAACGGTCCTCCTGCCCGCATGAACTTCCCGGCAGCGGTGCGGGTGAGACGCGTCCGCCCTGCCTCGTCGGCCTGGTCCCACGCGACAAACATGCGATCTACGATCGCTTTCCATTCAGGCTCGCCGGCGGAACTGTCAATGGCATCGGGTTCGCCCGACCATTGCCACCGATCCTCGAACTCGCCGTAATTGCGGCCCACGTCGAAACCGCCCTCGGCACCTTCGCGCCATCGCGGCAGTGGCACCGAAATGACTAGCTGTTCTCTTCCCGCTCGCTCGCGATCGCCAGACCATCGCAGTGCGTCAATTCGTTCGGCTTGCTGGTTTCCCAGCTCCAGTAATGCATCAGCCGGCAGAAGCACTTGACGTCGCGCGGCGTCGCCATCCACACCGCGGCCGGGCATGCCATGCACACGGTGGGCGGATTGGGACGGCGCGCCGGATCGATCGAAGCGAGCGTCAAAGTCGTGATCCGCTCCGGCTCGCCATCGCCCCGTGATTTCGCGGTGCGCGCGTTCGAGCTCGTTCCACCATTGCTGCGACTGCCCTGTCCTTTCCGGTTCCCGCCCGGCACCGCGCTCTCGCGCCCGCCCTCCTGCTCCGGCGGCTCCCATCCGCTTCCAATCTCGCCAGTGTCCGGATCGATCGTGGCGCTGTTGTGTTCGCTCTCGTGTGCGTTCATTAAGCCCTCCTGTTGCGTCATAGAACCGCTGTTCGCGGTGATCGAGAATGCGCCGCTGCTCCGCCGGCGGCGCTGCCTGATACGTCTTGTAAAAACTGCTGCCGCTGTTCAGATACTTGATCTCTCTCGCGCGCGTGTCGTGCCACGTCTCGAGCGAATCGAGATAGATCCGCGGCGTATCGCGCGGTACGCCTGGCTCGACGTACTGCGCATGCACATTCGATTCGAGCGCCTCACGCTTGGCCGTAGCATCGAGCTCGATGAACTCGCGCGAAAACACGAACTCCTTCAGGTTCACACCCTTCGCGGCACCGGGCGGTTTGACGTTCTCGTACTCCGACTCCCTGCCGGCATTGCGTGTGCGCGTCTCGCCGTACTCCGTGATCAAGGCCCTGAAGTCGTCATACCGGGTCACATCACGCGTCATCACTGCCTCAAGAATCGAGGCCTTCAGCTCGCGGTTAGCGCCCTCGAACACATCGCCCTTGTACCGGCTGATCATTTCGGACGCGTCCGTGAACTGCACACGCCGGTTGTCCTTTGGGCTCGCCAGTCCGTACTTCGCGTTAATGTGCTCCTGAAAAGCCTCCAGATACCGCTCGTTATGGTCAACCTTCCCGAACGGATCAAGCCGTCTGCCCGTTACCAGATTCATTTCCGGGATCACCACATGCACGTGAACCTTGCGCTCGACAGCCTCGCCCGTCTTGCGGTCCGCATAGCTCTTGATCCGCGGCACATGCGCTTCGGCGTAGAAGTTGTATTCGTCCCGACGGTATGCGGCAAACGCAAACGCCTCGAACTCGCGCACGATCTCACCCAGCAGCTCGCGGTCGACCTCGTCTTCCTTGAAAGACAGCGTGACATTCAGGTAGCGTTCAGCGTCCGTGTCGATCGACTGGATGATGTCGTTCGTCAGATCGAGATCGCCGGCGAGTATCACGCGCTCGTCCATCTCGTCGCGTTCCATTTCGCGACCCTGCTTCTGGCCCTTCTCCAGGTATGCCTTGATCCCGTCGTGATAGCCGCGTACGCGTATGAGCATCGTCCTACTCCAGCATCCCGCGCTCGGCGAGCCAGCGCTCAGCCCCTTCGATGCGCAAAAGCAGCGTGCTGTTCACGATCGACAGCAGCAGATGGCCAGCGGCATCGACAGCCGCCCGGGCGCTGTCGCAGTCCGGCTGCGTCAGCGTACGCGCACCGTCATGGTCGCGATCGAAGTGCAGCTTCGTCTCCAGCTCGATGACCGCCATGATGGCGGCCTGCTTTTGATCCATTCCCATCGATATCAGTCGACCTTGTTCAGGGTTGCCTTGAGGTACTGCCCGATGAGCTGCAATTGCGCGAGCAGTTGCTCGTAGGTCGCCTCCGAAAGCTTCCCGCGAACGTGCTCCGAGTTCGCGCGGTGGGCAATCTGGTTCAGGTTGTTGCTGGTCTTGTTGAAGATGTACAGCAACCGCTTGCGGTCTCCGCTCGCCACCGGGCGCGCAATCACCTGCGTACGGTTGGTGAGCACCGCCTGCCTGAAAAACTCTGATTGCGTCATCCCGCTTTGCGCCACCTTGGCAAGGTACGCTGCGCGATCCGCATCCGACAGACGGAACGCGATCGGCTTGCCCAGCCCTGCCCCGTCATTGCTCTTCTGCCGTGGCATTACCAGAGCCCCGTCGAACGACTACGGTCGATCTCGGCGCCGACCATCGCGAACGGCCTGCCGTCGTCCTCGATCGGATGCGCGCGAAACTCGTATTCCGGCCACCGCAACTCGCACTCGCGCAGCGCGCGCATTGCCTGGTCACCCGTCATTGGCAACGTATAGCCTGCCCACGGCAGATAACGCGGCTCGCTGCCGCGCTCGTCGGCACGCGGCCCCACTACAAGCTGGATCACCCATTCACTGCTCGGAATCATCGCCAGACCTCCGTATTCATTACGCATACCAGGCAGTGCTTAGTGTCAGTAACGGAGTTGCCGACACGCGGACGCGGCAATAGACCGCGGCGGGGTTTCAAAGGGGCCCGCCCCTTTGGCACGAAATATTTTACGGAACGCGTAGCGTTACGTAAACATATTCGACGTGCCTCGCCCCGCTCTTGCCACACATTATTTCCTACGCATATTCTACGCCCCTACTACACCAGTACATCACGCATTGCGTGGGAGTACTACCCAATACAACCTTGCCCCTACATGCTGTCGTCATTCATACTACGTCCATACTACATTTATTCGCCATTTCCCCAATGGATCACGAACAACTTGCTTCCGCGCTGCGCCGCCTTGCCAGCACAAGCCCGAAACGCAGTAAAGCTTCCCATCTCAAGGCCCTCCTTCCGGACATTGAGGCGGCGCTCGCCGCTCGCGTTCCCGCCGCTGATATCCTGAATACCTTGCGCGAACAGGGACTCGATATCTCCCTTCGGACGTTTCACGGAACCCTGTACAGGCTTCGAAAGATCACCTCTCCGCCCGATTCCGGCAGCAAATCCGGCGCTGCGGCAGCCCGCCCCAGCGCCCCGCCCCCCGTTACAGCCTCCCGAGCGACAGCCCCTCTCGAAACGCACAAGCCTACCCCTCCCACGACCGATGCACCGGCACCGGCACAGACTCGCATCAAAACCTTCGAGCAATTGCAGTCTGAGAATCCCCACCTCTCAAGCATGCAGTTGAACCGCCTCTACGCCGAACAGTACGGCGAACCTCGCGTGAGCAATGCCGATATTGATGCACTCAAGAAAAAATACCCTCAGCACGCGAAACCCTGAGCCGCATCGGCCCGCCGCACTGCGCCGGGTCGGGCCGCTCCCCATGCATCCTGCATGGGTCCCCGTGGCCCTCGATACGGGCGCGCGGCGCGCGCGATACCACCCTGGTTCGCACACGCAGTTACATTCTGTTTCGCAAAACGCGGCGCCTTCAGGCGTGCTCCTTGGCACAATCGCCCTGCCCCTGCCTAGTCCCCAAAGCCATGCGGTAGGAGCCTCGGAAAGCCGGTCTGCGTACCGGCTTCTTTTTTTCCTGTGCAGAACCCGTAAAGCAAAAAGCCGCCCGGGCGTTCACCCGGACGGCGGCATGTGACAACCCGCACTTACGCGAAGTGCATCACGGCTCAGGCGACTTCGGCTTCCTCCGCGTCCCCGTCGTTGCACTCATCCTGCGTGCTATCGGCATCGCTTTCCCCGTCATCCTCCCATTGGCCGTACGTGACGTGTTCCGGCACCTCACGGTTGCGCAGCACTTCCGGCAACCAGCCCGCGTCCGTCATGCGAAGCTCGGCGGCAGCTGCGGCATCGCCCTTTTTCAGCCCGCGCAGTTCGCCTGCGGCCTGCGGCGAAACCGTCTCGCCGACGACGGTCACGATACGATCTTTCGGGACGTGCTCGAAATACCCTGCACGCGTTGGCTTCCAGTAGCGCGTGAGGTCCAGTTCCAGCGTGTTCGCCACTTCGTTGACCGGGTGCGCCCGGTCAACGGGACTGATGCTGTCTACCGTCGCGGCCACGCAGAATGCAAACAGGTTTGACATCACGTCCACATCCTGTTGCAGCAGCCACGCGAGCAGTTCATCGGTGCGCTTCGGCAGCATCCGGCTCCACTTCGCCCGCTCGCCTTCAAACGCCTTCCATGCAGCGCTGTCGGCCATGTCGTCGGCGTTCGACACCAGCGCATCGCGCGATGTATGCACGTCGATCCGCACCGCATGGTCGATGTATGACTGTCGGTACACGTCATCGAACACAGCCGGAATCATCCGGTACATCAGCACGGCCAGCGCAACGGTCGGCTGCTGCGCAAGCTCGATCTGTACCGCAGCCGTGCGGTGCGCGGTAAGCCGTTTGCACAGCTTTTCGCCGTGCAGGGGCCGGGCCTTCGCGGGCAGGTCGCGATTTCGCTGCGCATGCGCGAAGTGAGCGATACTGCCCGCGTCTGCGTCGTTGATTTCCCGGCACCGCAGGCCGCGCGTGATCTGCACCTTCCCGTCCTCGTCAATGGCGACGAACGCACCGGCCTGCTTCATGTCGTCGGCGGCGAATGTTTCGAAGCGCTCGGCATAGGCGTCAACAGCAGCCGAAGCATCGTTGAGCGCGTTGTCCAGCTTTTCCCAAAGCGCCTCGTCTTCCTCGCCGTCCTGATCGGCGTAATACGCATCAAGCGCGGCCTTCGCCTCGTCGCGCGTGGCAACAAGCTTCGCAAGCTCGGCCTTTTCCGCTTTGGTCGGCTTGCGCGTGGTCGATGCGATCCGGTCGTACTGGAACAGTTCGGCCTGGTCACAGCGGGTCCGCGTTTCCACGAAACACCAGCCCTCAGTGGCCACGGCTTGGGATAGCTCGATCAGGCGGTCAGTTGCCAGGCGATGCAGCAGGTCAGCGTCCGCGATGTATCCGGCGTTCTGGTCGTCGGAAAACAGATCGCGACGCACGTAGCCGCCTGCCGCCTCGTAAGCGTCTAGCCCGACAAACTTCGCGAGCGGATTCTCGCTGGCGTCGAGCTCCGCTTTCGTCAGCGCTGCGCGCAGTTCGGATGGTCGGCGTTGCCAGGCATTTGGGGCATCGTTCCACACGCGTTCCTGCGTCGCGTGATCGTCGGCCAGTGCAAGCACCTTCGCCTGCTCATAATCCAGCTTGTCGTCGCGCAGCAGGTCAAGCAGCGCCGGAGCGAGGTTCGAAATTTTCAGTGCACGGCGCACCACCATTTCGGAGACTTTGAACAGCGCCGCGACGTGGGCCACACTTTTGCCATCCTCCGTGAGCAGGCGGAACGCTACGCTTTCATCTGCGATCGACATGGCTTCCCGTTCCCGGTTCTCGATCAGCGACGCAGCCACCGCCTCGCCATCACTTACGATCAGCACCGGCACCAGGTAATCCTTAGTAATGTGCCCCTGCGAAAACAGCAGGTCCAGCGCAGCGAGCCGCCGTTGTCCGGCGCACACGCCGAGCTTCGGCACCTTCGCGCGGCCTTTCATCTCATGCACGACGAGATTCTGTATCAGTCCTTTCCCGGCAATTGTTCCGGCCAGCGCCTCGATGCCGGTGGGTGCCTTTTTGCGGATATTCAGCGGTGAGCGGCACAGCCGTCCGTACGGGACGTATTCGATCTGCGCTTCGTTGCCGAAGTTAGCTTCGAGAACGGATTCAGTTACACGGATTTCAACGACTTCCATTATGGATGCCTCCGGAAATGGGCCGCAGCGGAATGCCGGGCCACACTGATATGATAGGTCGAATTGCCCTTATAGCACGTAATTATTCGATTTATATTTTAAATTGATTTATCTTTATGATTGAAACATGGGATCGTTAAAATCTTGATGTAACGGTCAATACGACCTAATATAAAAGCGTGGCCCGGCATTCCGCTGCGGCCCATTTCCGGAGATAACCGTGATTGACAATGAAACCAGAATCTCGTCAGCAGTCGTTGTCGATGAGTTGCGTCTGAATTTCCTTCCTCACTACCTGGGCGCGCAATACCTTCGGGGCGAGGCATTGGTGTACGACTGGGCTGCCCGCCTTTCGAGTGCCTACAAGGGCGGTTCGTGGGACTTCTTCCAGTTGTCGAACAGCGGCTTCTATATGGCTCCAGCGAATTGCGGACGGGTGCATGTGCGGTGGCACATGAACGGCTACAGCGACACGATGGGCGCTGACGCGTTCGGCATCGTCGTCACGCTGTTTGCCCTGTGCCATCTCGCGGAAAAGTGCGGCGATGACAGGATCGTTGACCACTACCACGCGCTGCGGGCCTACGCGGCGCAGCACGTAGAGGCCGCCAACATTCTGCGCGCCATCGACTGACGCATTGACCACTCACGGCCCTAGCCTGTGGGCTGGGGCTGATCCTGATATTGGGGAACAGCATGGATACCACTTACCTGACAAGCCGCTTCGGACGCAACGCAGTTGGCACACGATCGGATCGCCCGCTGACGAATGACGAGATTGCAGAGGTTGCCCCGTCGATCTTCGCGCTGTCCGCGCACGAAAGTCGCTCGGAACGGTACACCTACATTCCAACCAGCGATGTACTGGACGGCCTGCGCAAGGAAGGTTTTCAACCCTTCATGGCCTGTCAGACCCGCGTACGCGCCGACGACAAGCGCGCACACACAAAACATCTGGTCCGCCTGCGCCACGCCGACCAGGTCACGGGCCGCGAAGCCAACGAAATCATCCTTCTGAACAGCCATGATGGCAGCAGCAGCTACCAGATGCTCGCCGGGATGTTCCGGTTTGTGTGCCAGAACGGTATGGTCTGCGGGGACACCATTGGTGATATCCGCGTGCCTCATAAGGGCGACGTAGTCGGCCAGGTAATCGAGGGGGCGTTCAAGGTGCTCGACAGCTTTGAGGCAGCGACCCATCAGCGAGAGGGGATGGCCGGTCTGGCATTGACCGACGGCGAACAGACCGCTTTCGCACGGGCCGCGCTTGCGCTGCGGTACGACGACGAGAAGCCCGCGCCCATCACTGAGCAGCAACTATTAACACCGCATCGCATGGAGGATCGCGCACCGGACCTATGGACGACATTCAATCGCGTGCAGGAAAACATGATCAACGGCGGCCTGCGCGGTCGTAACGCGAATGGGCGGGCAACCACAACCCGCGCCGTCACCGGCATTGACCAGAACATCAGGCTCAACCGCGCCCTTTGGGTGCTCGCCGACGAACTGTGCCGCCTGCGCGGATGACAGGTGCGCCCGGCCTTCGCGCCGGGCATGACCTCAACTATGGAAACCGACATGGATACCGCTCACATCCGCCCAACGTGGCTGACCGCCCTCCTTCCGCTGCTGGCCGTCTATCAATACGGCGATCGTTCCCTGGTGCGCGCGGAACTGTTCCGCATGGCCTTGTCCGCCGATGCCGCCGCGCGCTCCGCCGAAGCACTCGACCGGATTGCCAACATGCTGGACCGCGACGGGCACCCAATCGACATGCACCGGGAAGAGTTGCGCGCGATAGCCCGCAACGCTCTCTCCGAGTTTCATCGTGTGCCGCCCCGTGCCCCGCAGCCTGCCCTACCCGAGTCAGGATTTTAACGAAAGTTGCCCTCTGTTTCATTCAAACTGTCAGGAGTACAAATCATGAACAAGCTTTTCTTTACTGGCCGTGTTGCCGCCGCCCCTGTGCTTGCGAATCACGGTGATTCGAAGGTGACGAAATTCACCCTGATTTTCAACGAGTACGCCGGTCGCGACGAAGGCAGCGGTGAAGCGAAAGAGCGTCAGGTGAGAATCCAGTTCACCGCCTTTGGTTCGCGCGGTGGGGCCATCGCCAGAAACGTTCTGAAGGGCGATCAACTGATCGTTGAGGCGAAGCTGTCGAACAACGATTTCACGGACGGTGAAGGCATCGAGCGTTACGGATACAACTTCACGGTCGATAACTTCGACTTCGGCGCGCCCGGTGAACTCAAACGGGCGCAACTGGCGCGGCGTCAGGAATGATGCATGGTGGCCCCGGTTCATGCCGGGGCTGTTGATCAGTACAGGAGATGACGCTGAAACCGTGGGCTGCGGTGGTTCCTTCCGGCCCATGCCTGGCCGAAATAGCCTCAGCGGCATGGGCGTCCCAGGCGTCCGGAAAGGGCACCCCCTTCCTGCCAAACCTTGAGTCCGGATAACCGCAGGCGTCACGCGCGCGCCGGCGCGCCCGGATCGAGGCGCACGGGGACCCGCGCCAGTAGGCGTGGGGAGAGCGCCGGCGCGGCGCAGTAGCGCCGGGACGATCCGGTACAGCGCAAGCGAACCGCAGCCGGGGTCGTCAAGCAGCCGCAGGCTGCGTGTTTCCTCCGCGGCGAAGCCGTGGGGGCTGGATCCAGGATCGGCTTGCGGACCTTCGAGGCCAGCGCTGTCGTACGATCCCGTACACGGACTCAATCAACAGGACCAGAGATGGAAGAGAGAACGATTTACGCTGGTGCAGACGGACTGGCACGTCTCGAGGTGCACATGGTTGTGGCCTGGCGCGAACGGACGCGAGGAACTGGCGTTGGGTACCGTCGCGAATGTTTCGGCGGCATGGTTGTCGGGCTTGCGCTGGCCGATGCCGTCGATGCAACAGTGCCGTTCGGCATCGCCGCTTTTATCACCGAACGCGGGTACGAGGCCGAATCCTCCTACTCCGGACAATCAAGGTAACACCATGAACATTGCGCCCCGGCCGAAAACGCACCGGATTACCAGCGACGTGCCCGAGCACCTCCTCGAGGCATTCCAGCACACCATCGCCGAGTTTTTTGCGAACGCGCACGGCGGCCAGACGCCGGCGCAGCGCGCAGCGGAGATCCGCGCTGGCGATCGTGACCGCGGCCTCGATTCGCTCCTGCAGCTCGTTGACATGGCCGAAGGCGACACCGAACAGGCGGAGACCGTCGCCGAATTTCTCGCGGGCCTGTACAACGGCACCGACTACCGTCTCGACCTCACGGCGCTGCGGGCGCCGGACGACGATCTGTTCGAGCACTGTCTCGCCGTGCTGCGACTCGACCACCGCCCGACTGGTGAAGTGCACGGCTATTTTCCTGGCGGTGAGCGGCGCCGGCAGCAGATAATCACGCGCTGGAATCTGGACAAACGTCCGGCCAGAGCCGGCGCCGCTTCATGGCGAACGCTATCAGGCCAGCTATGTGACGTATCAGGAAGCACCAGGTTATCGCGATATGACGCTGGTAGCGGTGATCGACGGGAACCCTGCACGCCAGCAGCCGATCGAACTAGACTTTTCAACTGGCGCCTCGGAGCGTATAGCCGCGATCTTATCTACCTGCATCGCGGGGCCTGGCGGCCGCGTGAGTGGCACGAAGGGCCACTCGACATGTAGGAAGGCGAACTGCGGCCGCAGTGGCTTTAGATTCCGGGCGCACGCCTTATGCGCCAGTAGTTGAGACGAACGTAAGAGTACCAGGGGGAAAGCATATGGCAGTTGACACAAACACGACAATCCGACGCGAATGCTTGCAGCCCGCGATCTACTGGGCCAAACCGACCGGGGCAGAAATCCAGGAGGTAGTGCGGCTGGCCGGTTTTACGGGACGTAGTGCAGCGGAATTTCTGGACCTCGCTGACAAGAGCGGGCGGCAGATACGTCGTTGGATCAGCGGCGAAAATGAAATCCCCTATTCCGCATGGGCGCTACTCTGCCATGCCGCCGGATTTGGCCATATCTGGGAAACAGAAGAGTAGCCTCGATACGCTGATGATTCGCAATCCTGCGGTTCCTGTATCACGCCGGGGGCGCGACTAATCGGGGTGCCCCTTCAAGATTCGGACGTTTACGTACGCGAGGCTGGGGCCATCCCAGTATTTCCGAGTCTTCAGATGCCCTCTTCCCTGACGGCCTCCCCGAGTGTGTCAGGTAACAAAACGAAAAAAGAGCGATGCCATGTCGGGTTGCAACCGGCTTTGCGCCGTGAGCGATCCTCTCCGGGGAACGACACCCGGGCTGGGACCCGACACCTGCAACCATCTGCCCGGATGAATACATGCCGTGCAAGGCAGCTTGTGCACATTTGTTACGCGTAACGAAATAGCATATTTATCGTTATGTATAACGTAAAATAGATTTGGTCAACCGCACCAGGATGGATCATGCCTTCACCGGCAAACGACAAGGTAACCGGCATCACGGAAAAGCGTGGCCGTGGCCGGCCACGGAAACCGGATGCGATGTCGAACGCTGAGCGTCAGGCAGCGTGGCGAGCCCGACATGGCGCGCACACAAAATCCGTTACTGTAACGAAAAATACCCCTCCGCCTGCCGACGCCCATGACGCCCTGGTGCGGGAGTGCGAGCAGCTGCGTGGTGAACTGGTACAGGCGCGGCGCGAGCTTAAGACTGTGTCACGGGCGAAGCCGTCTGCCCAAGCTCCTTCTGACGTGGCGACAGTCCTCGGACGGCTTCCGCGTCAGGAAGACGCCGATTCTGGCGAGCGGCGTCTGCACCTGACGATGACTGGCACCCAGTTTTTCGCGCTGGAGCGGTTGGGCGCGCACTTCGGCCTGTCCCGGCGCGCGGTGATCGAGCGCATGATCGACTGGGCCGACGACACGTTTTCGAGGTCGCTTTACGACGACGAAGCCGCATTTAACCGTTACATCGACCGTGACCGTAACGAAAAATAATCCCCCTACTGACTGGATCGGCACGAGCCAGTTCAAGAACCTGCAGGACCGGTTCCGCCAGTGGTGGTCCGTGACAGGCGACGTCCCTAAACGCATGATGTAATCGGTTTTGACAACGCACAGGCACCTTGAATGGCGGCACCCCGCGAAGCATGGCCGGCGGGTTGGTTGATCACACGCCATCGTCCGCTTGCCACTGCCACACGAAATGCTCGTCACGATCCCTTCGCAGCAGCGCGCCGCAATAACCGAGGGTCGGTCAACCACTCATCACGCGCTCCAACCAGGACGAGCGCGAAGTCCGGATGATTGGGATTGAGCAAATAATTGGATTCTGCAGGAACGACCGCACTGGGAACAGCCAGCACGGCGCTGGTTCGCTTCCGCTCCCACGCCGATCCAAGTTGCTGCAGTTCGGCCCGCGCTGAAATGTCCCGCCAGTCGCGAGGCAAACTGGCGGGATCGATACGTTCGACGATTTTCTCCGGGATAGTGGCCGGGATCATCACATAGCGGGCGCGCAGCGGTGAATCCTGGACCAACATCTCGAGCAGCGCGAGCGATTGCGTCTGCGCCGTATACACCATCGCGACGCCTTTGGGATTCCACCGGCCACCGTACAATCGCGCTCCTTCCCCAGAAAAAGCGGTATCCGCATATCGTTCAGTCACCACCCGCCATGCCGTGAACATCACGCAAACACGCCATGCTCGATGCGTCCCAGCGTATCCATCACGCTATCGGTGCCAATGTCGGTATCGACAAGACTCAGTGGCGTGGCGTCTTCCAGGGCAGCAACCGGCATCTTAAGCCAGGCGAGTGCCAGGTCGAGATCGTCAAACACCTCGGCAGCGCGCGCTGCGACACGCGCGAGTCGCAGCAGCTTGGCTGACTCCTCACGGCTCAACACCCCTTCCCGCTTGCGACGCGCCAAGGTCCGCTCCGGGATATCGAGCGCCTGCGCCAGTTCTGCTTGCGAAAGTCCGATGGATTTGAGCATCGCGTCCAGCGCCCGCGACGAAATGCCGTGGCGGACGACCTCCACCCATTCAAGGCCGGATCGGGGAGAACGCGGAAATACCGACCGGCCTCCCAGTAATGAATCGGCTGATACCTTCTCGATGACGTTCACGGTTTCACCTCCTGCCATTTGGCATCTATTTTATACCAAAATGGCAGAGACGGTAGCTGCTGCTGGGGCGTCGCCGGTCCGGGCGGGACTGCCGGCTACTTTCAGCGAGAGATTGCGCCAAAACCCCTTGGGGGGTGTGCCATGAACGTGTTTGTAATTTGAACGCGATGTTGTACCCGAGACGGAGGAAGTGCACCTTTGCCTCTACTTGCGTTGCACTCGCGCGGCCTTTCTAAGTTCGCCGGCAACAAAGGAACCAAACGTATTGGCGATATCCGGAAAGGTCAGGATGTTCGCCTCTGTTACCTGGGCAGGTTTAAGCATCTGGCGTTCAATCGCCCGGAGCCCCATAGTGCTCGATGCGACAAACTTGCGGACAAGGTCCTCCCGTTTCTTCTTGTCTGCCGTGTCAAAGTATTCGCGCGCGAGGCGAATCTCTTCGTGTCGACGGTGTTCGGCTGCGGCGTTAGCTGCCGCCAAGTTGGCAGCTACCGCTTTTTGAATGTTGGAATTGGAGTCCTGTTGAACCGTCGCCGCGTCAACCAGTTGCGCCTGAATTAACTCAACCTGCTTATCGGCTTCGGACACTCGGTAGTTGTCCGAAAGGGCTTTCATCATGTACCCCGCAGCCGTTTTAATCTTGTCGCCCTGTCGGATTCTCCACCGGGTGTATTCGATGGCCTGTTGAATGCGCTCATCGGTCCACACTGCCCGGTTCTGCGCGATTGTCTCAAACTGCTTTTCGGACAGCGCGAATTCGTTCTGCAGCGTCATGAAAAGCGCTACCGAATTGAGCATATCCGCCTTGGAGGCCACAGCTGCCTCCTTGCGCTTGAGCCTGAAGCGAATCTGGTCTTTCTTTCGCGAACCCGGAGTCCCTGCCCGGGTTTCATACGACAGCTCGATGTCAGACAGCTCGTTGATTTGGCTCACGGCTGGCTCTAGGTAATCACGCTTGAAGTATTTGAATTCAGCGTTGTTTGCCCATGACTTTCCGGGCAGGTTTCTAACGAGGTCCAGCGGCAGCCACTCCGTTACCGCGTTCGGAACAAATGGCAGGACATGGTCGTAGATTGCGCGCGCATAGATAAGCGTAAATCTCGAGGTGATTAACAGGCTAGTCCAGTAAGAATTCTGGGGGTCCTTGATGAGGCGTTGCAGCTCAACCGGCACCCTGAATCGAATCCGACCATTTCTGACACTGACGCGGCCTATCAGCTCAAGCCAGTCGCCATCCTCATTTTCGACCACCAAGTCGTGGTCATCCGCCTCATCATCGACTGCCCTGCCCTTTTCCTCACCGCTTTCAACGGACTCTTCCACCATCCGTCCAGCCGAATCGACCGACAAGACTGGCGCGCTTGTCACTTCGAGCATGGAAGATTTGACGCTACGAATGACGCTGGAAAAATGCTTCTTGTTTTTACTGTCATAGCGCATCAGCCATTTGAAAAAGCTGAGGGTGACATCGTAGGCTTCCTGGACTTCAGGTTCCTGCGCGACGATAAAGTAGGCGGCGTCAACGAAACGCCTAGCGGATAGACCGAGGCCAATAATGCGGGCAAAGACCCGGTTCTTTTGATAGCCGATATCCTTGTCAGAGACGGCCTCATTGATAGACCCGCGTGTCGGCGCCATTTCGACGAAAAGGTCAAGCGCATATTGAAGCGGGGTCACTCGCCGTTCGACGCTGCTGGCCATGCCTGTTCCCTGAAAATGCAGCTATTCTTAAGCCAAAATTTCAGCAGACTCTAAGCATATAAAGGTGAGATGTCAATGGATGCGTCTCACCTTTCGCGCCGTCGACGACCGCGGGTACAACATCTCTCACCTTCGGTACAACAAGTCTCACCGTCAATTCAGACACGTGCGCCCAAACCTCTGCGCGGCCGGGATTCCGCCCGCTTATCCACAGACCTGCCGCCAAATCTCTCACCTCGGGACCGGCTATGGCACCTTCTCTCACCTTCGGGTCCACGGAGTCTCACTTTTTACCCTTCTGATTTCTCACCTGCGAGGTACATTATCTCTCACCTTTGACACATCAACTCTCACCCCACAGGTGTTAACCTGTTGATTTTAAAGGATCCCAATCTTCCCTGTTAGTTTGTAGGTTCGTTTTTTTTATAAAACAACCTACAAACGGGTGACCAGTTCATTGCCCTATTGAAAGAGCATGACGCGGATGGTCGCGGACAGGCGCTTTGGCAAGATACGACCGGTGATTGCTAATTGGCCTCGCCGAATTCGCGGCACAAAAGCAGCCGTCGTCAAGCGCCAGTGAGGTCGGAACAGTCAGCACATCGGCTGCTCGGATATAGCTGAAGTTGCTCTTCGAAAGGTGAGAGATTTTGTACGCGTGGTTTGGCTTTGAGATTGCACAAGGAGCGCACGGTACGAAATCTCCCACCTATTCGTTAGGCCGCCGATGGCCAATGGAAATGCGCTTCCGTGGCGAGCATCCGTGCATCCGTAGGATGAGAAACTTTGTGCTCAATATGCTGGTGCATGGGCAACTAGGCAAACTAGGTACACAATCTCTCACCTTTAGCTCTGGTTCGTGGTTAGTGAAAGGCGAATGTGAGATGGACACGGTGTGGAGACGCCATTCTGCGTGCCGCAGGCCCGCTTTTCTGCCTCGACATGTCTGATTTTTCCTAACTGCGGCAGCAGCCCGATTACTTCGTTTCTTAGTACCTTGACGGGAATACGCTCACCTCGGCTCGTGTAGCTCGTCAAAGGTGAGAGATTTTGTACCTGCAATGGCGGAGACTCATCTTCTGTCCGCGCTGGGACTGGGTGAGTGAATATATAGAAAACAGTGGCTTACGGGCGACTCTTCAGAATTCAGACGATGAAACAAGCATGTTTCTGCGTTTTTCCTGTATTCTCCGTTTAGCTTCAATTTTCAGGGAAAACTCAGAAATGGCCAATGTCAGTCAACCGATGCCGATAGACCGAACCGTAACGCTTGAGGAAATCTCCGATTTCGCGGACGTCGTCACCGATTATGCAACTGAATTGCGAGACCAGATTATAGCGCCGCGCCCGCGCAAGGAAGCGCCGGTGTTCACTACGGGAGAAGTCGCCGAGCTATGTGGGTTGACGCGTCAGCAAGTGCAATATCTTGCAACGAAGGGGGACGGTGTGTTGCCGGAGGGGCAGTCGACAGGCACTGGCCGAAGCCGTAGTCGTCTATTTACATTGGTTGAAGCTCGAAACTGGGTACAGAAGGTATCGGACATTTACCAGACGCCGCTGGTAGTCGGTCCGAGTGACTTTGAGGGCAAAGTGATCGTTACCTCACAGCTCAAGGGCGGTTCGGCCAAAACGACGTCAGCTATGTGTCTCGCCCAAGGGCTGAGCTTGCGCGGGAGAAAGGTTGTCGTAGTTGATCTCGACCCCCAAGCTTCCCTTTCGGAGCTGTGTGGCTTGTATGCCGAGAAGGAAGTCTTTGCTGACGACACGGTACTCCCTTATATCTATGACCAGAAGGTAGAGGGCGGCCTACTGGCGAAGGTGCAGAAGACTTATTGGGACGGGCTAGACATCATCCCTGCTCATACTGAGCTAGTCGGTGCGGAGTATCACCTCCCAGCAATGCAGATGAAGATTCCTGGCTTCAAATTCTGGCAGGTGCTGCGCGACGGGCTCGCGCCTTTGCGCACGCATTACGATTACATCATTCTGGACACGTCGCCGTCTCTTTCGTACCTGAATCTGAACGCCCTGTTAGCCGCGGACGCGATGGTGATGCCCATGGTCCCGGAAAATCTCGACTTTTTCAGCTCACTTTCGTTCTGGCGGCTTTTCTCCGACGTCGCAAAGTCCTTTATCAAATACGAATCCAACAAAAAGTATGACTTCGTGTCCGTCCTGCTGACGCGTGTGAATTACAGCACCACTTCCGCGGCTCCTGTCGTCCGCACTTGGGCGCAGGGCGCTTACCGGCACTGGCTGTCCCAGTTCGAGGTTCCAGCTAGCTCCGTGATGAGTTCGGGCGCGCTTGCGTTCACTACCGTATTTGACATCAGCAGCTCGCACAGCCAGGCCAAGTCCTTGGCGCGGGTAAGACAGCCGCTCGTCGACTACTGCCGATGGGTCGATGACATGTTCGTCCAACAATGGAGGCCGGCACAATGAGCAACGGCAATATTCGTGACCAGATGCTGGCTAAGACCGCCGGTCTTCGCTCGACGGCGGAAAGAACCCCCGACGTTGGCCGGCGCGCGAGTCGCACAGAGACCGCGCCGGGTATGGCCGGGGCATTGGCGGCTGCGCAATTGAGGGTGCAGGAACTCGAGTCGACGGGCACGTCGTCGCAATTGCCTGTTTCCGCCATCGTCCCAAATCCCTGGCAGCCGCGGCGAGTTTTCAATGAAACCAAACTGTCTGAGCTCGCGGAATCGATTCGCGAAGTGGGGCTCATGCAACCCATCGTTGTTCGGCGCGTCGAGTCGGCGTACCAGATTGTCGCCGGGGAACGCCGTTGGCGGTCACATAAGATGCTTGGGCTTGAGAATATCAAGACAGTAGTGATCGAATGCTCCGACCAAGACATGATTGTCTTGGCGCTTGTCGAGAATTTGGGACGGGACGACCTGTCTGACTATGAGGTTGCCATCTCCATCCGGCGGTCTGAGACTGAGTTTCCGAGTCGCAAGCGTTTGGCGGAATCACTGGGCCTGTCGCGCACAGGCCTGTACCAGTTTCTCGCGTTTCAAAATTTGCCTGACTTCATCAAGAATGACCTCGATTTGCAGCCTGGTCTTCTCGGTTGCAACGCAGCTGAGGAGGTAGTTTCTGCTCTGAAGAAGCACGGGGCGGACGCTGAATTGGCAGCGCGAGAATTGTGGCCCGACGTGGTGAAAGGCGAGTTGGCCCAAGGCAAATTCGCTCCAGCAATCGCCGCCATGGTCACACGTCGCGCGACCGGGACAGCGGCTCGGGAGCGTCTCATTGAGAAGTTTTTCGCTGGCAAGGACCAAGCTGGAAGCATAACCAAGGACGTCAACAATTTCACGGTCAAAATCAAAACCGCGTCGTTGACCGAGGCGCAAGAGACTCGAATCCGGCAACTAATAAGTGATCTGTACAAGGGTGAGCCGCGCTGACCGTCCGACGCAGCCGCCATCGAAGAGCCCGCCTCGAGCGGGCTTTTTTGTGCCTGTAGAACGTCGGGTTGGTGTCAGTAATACTGACACAGCCCCCAAACCGAACAACCCGCGGTTTCACTTCTGCGGGACTCGCCCGAGTGTCGACCTGCACGCACCTCCGGTGAACAACTGCCGTGTCAGTATTACTGACACACTCAAACTGCTGTCAGTGAGCAAACAAAACAGTCAGGCTAGATCCCTGCTGTTTAGAATCGCGGGGGTGTGTTGATGTCTGGCCGTCCGTCGCGGCTCTGCCCCCATCGCGAAGCGGTCCGCGCGATCGGCCGCCGACGGGCCGCTTTTTTCGCTTCAATGCCGCTAACTCCTGTTAGCGGCATTGACTATGCGGACGGCACAGATGGTAAGGCTTGATCAGCCGGTTTCGGCCGGATCAGACTGGCGATGCGGCGGCAGCATCCTCCAGCGCTGCCTCAAAAAACCGCTCCACCGCGCGGTACTGCCGGGCCGCGTCGCCCTTGGTGTAAAGGGTCGTCGTGCCGAGACTGGCGTGGCCCAGGCCCGTCTGCACGTCCCGCAGGTCGCTGCCGGCGTCGAGCGCGTGATTCGCATGCGTGTGGCGCAGCCAGTGCGTGCTGGCCCGTTTCAGGTCCGCCGCGGCACCGGGGTAGCTGGGCGCGAGCGCGTCCGCGGCCCGCCTGAAGATGGCTTTGTACAGCCGGGCCAGCGCGTCGGGCGTCAGGGGCTTGCCGGTTTTCAGGTGGGCGATCAGCGGCGTGTCAGCGGGCGCGGTCTCGAGCGTGCAGGGCGTCGGCCGCAGCGGCAGCGACGCCGCGAGCGTCTCCATCAGCCGGTGTGGCATCGGCACCTGCCGCTCGCGCCTGCCCTTGCCCATGACCCGCAGGGTCCAGGCGTCCTCGAGGGCCGCATCTAGTGCCTTGCGCGACAGCGCGCCGGTGGTGGCGGTGGCCAGTTCGGTGCGGCGCAGCCCGGTCGCATACGCCAGCAGCAGCGCAAAACAGTCCCTTTGGTCGGCGAGCGAGCCGCCGGGCAGGTTCAGTGGCCGGCTGACGGTCTGGAGCACAAAACGCCACTGGGCGTGCGTGAGCGTGCGCCCGGTCACGTCGACCAGCGGCTTCGCACTGTCCACCTTCTGCAGCCCGTGAAACGGGTTGACCAGCAGGTAGTGCTCCTCCACCAGCCAGCTGCACAGGGCCGACAGGATCTTTCGGGCGGTCTCCCGGCTCGCGGGCGGCAGTTTCTTGGCGAACGGCCGCCAGGCCGTGTCGAACCGCTCGGCCTTGCCGTTGCCGATCCAGCGGTCAGCGGGTTGCGGGTCGGCCAGGAAGCCATTGATGTAGTCGCGGCAGTCCAGCGTATTGAGCGAAGACAGCGGTTTGCGCCGCACGATGATCGCCCACAGCAGCAGCCGCTCGGCTTCGCGCCGGTAGGCGCGGGCGGTGTGCGCGCTGCGTTCGCCGCGGATCGCGATCCACGCGTTGACGGCGTCCAGGTCGGTGGCGAGTTCCGCCTGGTGGGCGGGCACGGGCGCCCGGTTCAGGCCGTGCGACCCATCCAGTTCGGGCGGCACGCGCAGCGACTCCAGGGGCGCCACGTCGGCGCTGACGACCGGCCGGGTGAGCACCGGATGGCCCACGGCGAGCTGCCGGCGTGGCGTGGTCGCCAGCGGCGAGAGGATGCAGTCTAACGAGCGCGCGTGCAGATCCAGCCAGTCGGTGATGCGCTGCGCGCCTTTCGGACCGAGCCTGGGCACGGCGGTGTACCAGCGCTGCCGGCGGCGCTGGATCAGCGCGAGCAGGTCGGCGAGGGTGGTTAGCCCCGCGGCGGCGAGGCGCGCCGCGACCTCCGGCTCGAACCAGCCGTCGAGCGGGTGCTCTGGCGCAGGGTCCTGAACCAGCGCGCGTTCCATGCGCTCGAGCGCCGCGGCCTGGCGGGCGCGCAGCCGCGCATTGCGGGCGATTTTCCGGTCAAGGGCGGCCGAGGGCGGCGGCGGAAAATCACCCCGGTACAGTTGCAGGAGCTCGGCCTCGGAATAGAAGCCGTCGGGGTCCACCTGCGCGCGGTAGGCTTCGAGCGTAGGGACGTCATCCCGAGCGTGCAGTTCAGCCAACGGAATGCTGCCCGGTTTCAGCCGCAGCAGGTGCGCCGCCTCGAGGTCGCATGCGCGCCGCGCCGCGACGGCCAGCGTGTCGCGCAGCGTTGCGATCAGTCGGCGCGTGACACGCACGTCGGTGCCGGGCTCGCCGTACGCGGCGTGGAGTCCCCCGACCGCTGCGCCTTCCAGCCAGCCGCGATAGAGCGCGAAGTGCTGCCGGGTCAGGCGACGGGCCGCGCCAGCGTGTGCCGGCCGGCTACCGGTCATCGGGAGTCCTCGGTCGCAGGCGGCCCCCTTCGTTGATCCAGACGCTTCCGTGCTCCACGTTGTCCAGCTCCCCAGCGGCGACATGCTCCACGATGAACTGCCGCCAGAGTTCAAAGCACTGGCCGACCAGTTCGACCGCCGGCAGGTGCGACGCCGCTCCACCACGTTCGAGCGCGATCCGGATCTCGACTTTTGCCCGCGATACGTGCCCAGGCGCTGAGCGGCCGAGCGGGATAGTGATCGCTGGCCCCCCCGGTCGGGCGACCACGTTCGCGCGGGTGCCGCCCCTTGCCGGGTCGAGCCACGCGTGCTTGGCCGTATTCGCTAAGTCGGCACAGATCTGCAGTGGCTCGTGTTCGTCGATGTACGCATTGGCCTGCTCGTTCACCGGTTCGGGGAACCAGTCCTTCAACTGATGAAGATGGATGAAGGTCGAAGTCGCGACGTCCTCCCACATGTCGTGCCAGTCGATCGCATCATCGGCGAGGCGCGTACCGAAAGACGGCGCCAGTACGTTGCGAACGGAACGTTGCACGCGGTGCCAGTGCAGTCCGTACGTGCGCCGCGTCGGCGGTGTCCGGCCGAGGTGACCGTTGGGGTGGACTTCGCTTGACGCCTCAGGTGTCACCGCCGACGGGCGGCGAATCAGCGCCTTCAGCCGCTCGTGATCAGCCTTCACCTGGTCGGTGTGATTCGGGGAGGACGGGTCGGACAGTCCGCCGACGAGACGGTGCCACAGGGCCAAAGCTCCGTGGGCCATGCTGGTCTGTTGCTGACGCTGCGCCTTGGGCAACTGCAGCTTCCCCGCCCGGTCCATGAGCGCTTGGATTGTCTGCTCGGTGTGCGTCGTCAGCTCCGTGTAACTGTAGGTCTCGTTGGTCGTCATCGTGCGAGTGGCGTCTTCCCGGTTGAGTTGCCTGTCCGCCGAATGGCTGGAAGTGTTGCCGGGCGGGCCTTCCGGCGAAGTATGGCGGAGTGGGGCAAATCTGCCAAGGAAAATCATCACTCGTGATAACTCCAGTTATCAGATGTAGCGATTTTGCTGCAGCGGGGAAACGGCGGGTTTTTCTTGCGCCGCCGGGACACGCAGACCTTGAAAAGCAACAGGGCAGGGCCCACGTCGCCTTTCGCATGCGAAAAGGCGCGCGCGGGCTTCCGCGCGGGTGAGAACGACCACACAACGGGAATACAAATATGGATGAGATGAACTGGTTGACCGTCGCGACCTCGGTCCTCGGCAGCAGCGCCCTGGTCAGCGCACTGGCCTTTCTTCTGCGCTCCTGGATCAGTGAGCGGCTGAAGGGGGCGATCCAGTCGGAATACGCCGGGAAGCTCGAAACCCTGAAGGCCCAACTGAAGGGGGACGCCGATATGCGGCTCGAAGTCCACAAGGCCAGTCTGAAGGCGGCAGGCGACGTCGAGCTGGAAAGGCTGCGCTCGCAACTGGCCGCGACGGCGGCCGAACGCAACACGCTGCTCAATGCGCTCACCACGCGCCGGTTCGAAGCGATCGCCGCCATACACGCCCCGCTGCTCAAATTCCACATCGCGCTCGGACGACTGACCGCCGCGTTCCGGCCGGTCGGCGTCGACGAACAAGCATTGCTTAAGGAAGTCGCCGACGCATCGGAAGCCTTCGACAAGGTGCTCAGCGAGAAGCAGATCTTCCTGTCCCAGCGGACTGAAGCCAAGATCGTCGAGATCCGCCAGATGCTCGTCAGCAACGCCAACCTGTTCCAGTGGACGGTCGCGCTGAACCAGCACGACCCTGAGCGTCCCCTGAAGTGGATGGAAATCGAACAGACTGTTCGGGGCCCCGTCACGAAAGCGATCGGCGATCTCGCGGCGGAACTGCGGGCACTGATGGGCGACAAGCCAGTGGCGTAAGTACGACCGCTTCGCGCCGTCGTTCGCGCCACGCTGTCCCTGCGGGCGAAGGGTCCGGTAGATGGCTTCCTCGCGCTGAACCGGTATCCGATCTGCTAGCATCGGGACGGCCGCTCGCCGCATGCGGCAGCGGTCCGCAGGCACACAGTACGCGTGCCGCAGGGATCATGCACAGGAGGGGAGGAAGGATGCTCCAGTTCGACAGCGCACTGCGCTACACGTCGCCGGGTGAATTCCCGTCCGACCTATTGGACGACGTGTTTTCGGTGATCATCGCCCGTCTGGCCTCCCAGGCCAATCCGCAGACGGTCTACGAACTGTTCAAGCGACGCTTTGCACAAGCGTCGGGCCGGACCGCGACGCGCAGTTCGAACGAGAGCTGGGCCGAGAGTGACCTGCGGTCCTATATGGGGTATGCGGCCGACAACGCGGCTCTCTTCGTCGAAGCGCTGCACGATGCGATGAGCGACCTCGCGCGGCTGCACCCGGAGATTGGCCAGCCGCCGTGGGTCTATGTCAACAGCGTGCTGGCACCGAGCGGGTATGCGATCGACCCGCCGCGACTGATCGTCGGCACCATCGTCTCGGCTGTGTCCGTGCCGCAGAACGTCCCATCGCTCGACACCCAGGCCAACGAATTGATCCAGCGCTCGCTCGCGCAGTCCGAAGAGCTGCTCAACAGCGGGCGCTCCCGTCAGGCGGTTCAGGAAATACTCTGGCTTCTGGAAACCATTTCGACAGCCTTCGAAGGAAGCAGCCACGGCGACGGCACGGTGCAGGGCAAATACTTCAACCGGATCATTGGCGACCTGAAGAAGTTCAACCGTGGACGCATGCTGGGGCAGGTTGCTTCGTGGATGGAAACGCTGCACGGCTACCTCTCGGCGCCTGGCGGCGGTGGCGTGCGGCACGGTACGGTGCTCAACGATGCATACGAACTGAGCGACGTCGAAGCGCGCCTCATATGCGACCTCACGCGTAGCTACATTTCGTACCTGCTGAATGAACACCACCGCCTTGGACTCCGCTGATCCCGGATGTATGCACATGGTCATGCAAAGTCAACAGGAACAGATCTAGACGCGATGGGAAATGCGGCGCGACGCGCGCAGGCATCGTTTCGGTGAACCGGGGCCGGTTTGCGCCAGGCGAACGCGCCTAGACGGCGTGCAAGGAATAATCATGTTGATCGGGGGCGAAGGTGGATGAGAATCTCGAGGAACACGACGAAGGTTCACGATACGACGATCCGGACGCGATCGGCAGCACGGCGCTCTATCAATCGTTATCGAACCTTGTTTTTTTCTCCGACGATATGTACCTGAGTTCTCAGGCGCAAAACCTGAACCTCGTCGACCAGTTTCTTATGCCGTTGGAATACAAGGTATTGCGAGAACTGTTCGAGACAGACTCCACACCCGCTGACACGCATTTCCTGCTCGCGCAGTCGCAGATGTGGATCTTCGCTGCGTATGAACTGCTGCGAAACTGGAGGCAGCGTGCCAGTGAAATCATCAAGTGGCATGCGAACCACGGGCTTGAACAGAAACTGGCGTCGCTGAAAGAGCGGCACAAGGCGGACTTGCACTTTGGGCTAAGAATCAGAATTGAGCAGATCGAGCGGGTGCTGAACGACGAAGCGATCGTGGCCGAACTGGACAGGCAACGCCGACATATCTACATTCCGTTCGCACGTCTGGAGTGGGTTCGCGTGTCGCTTGCAAAACACGAAGTCAGCGGCAATCCAAAGCAGGCGGCGCTTATGCCCGGTTACGGGCGCATCAATAGCTGGTGCGGCTCACTGGACTTTGAACTGGAGAATGGTAAGTACAGTATGGGCTATATCAACCGCCGCGACATTGCTGACAGTATCCGCGATCTCGACTTCACGGCCGAACCTCCAGACGACGAGACGATCGAAAGCTTTGACGCGTTTATGTCTGGTAAGGGATTTGAGCCGGATTGAACCGCCCCTCGGCAGAAGAAGATGAACACAATAACGGTCGCACAACTTCTCAATACGTCGGGGCAGATCCTTGACGATCTTCGAAACCTCATTGTCCGCTCACGTCCTCCGAAGGGTGGGCCGGACCGTTTGCGGGTCGGCCTCGTACTAACGATCGCCGAGCAGTTTGAAGCGGCGTTGCGACTCGCGAATGCCCATATGAGTACTCATTCTGCTACGCACGTCCGGTCGATGATCGAAGCTCTCGTCGCGATGAAGATGCTTGCGTCCGATAGCGGCTACGTCGACCAGATGCGATACGAGAAGTTGAGAGGCGAGCGACGCGTCTACGAAGGGATACTGGCTGACCCAAATATTCCTGAACACCTGAAGGTGACGATCAAGGATAGCTACGCCATTTGCAATTCCGAGTGTGAAACTTTTCGTGCAGCGGGGCGCAAGCCGAAAAAAATCAGCGACGATCTTGGAACTGCGGAGTTATGGCATTTGGTTGGACCATATTCGATGCTGTGCGCTTTCTCTCATAACGATCTGGCTGTCCTGGCGCTCCGGCATCAGGGCGAAAAGAGTATGGTCTACAAGCAGGACGATCCGCCAGAGTTTGTACACTCAGTCGTCCACACTGCGTTGCTGGTACTGATGGATGCAACCCATCAGTTCGGCAAGATTGCGAAATTTCCCGGCGATCATTTCGACTCGGTTTTTGGGGCGATGAACCAGAAGTGGAGCAGCGTCGTCGACAAGCGTATAGAACGCTAGAGAACATGGGTGACCTTATGGACATCATCAAGCGAGTCGCGCCCTTCAGGCAAGCGGAGGCCGCAGCACGGCGAGCTGAGCATGAACAGAGTAGGGAAGCCGTCCGAAAGATGCTCAAAGCACACGAACATCGTCTCTATCCATCCGGTCGGGGCCATATTGCCGCTGGCCCTGTCGTTGCTTTACCTGCCCCGCAGTTTCAACGCGTTGGGATGGTTCCATCGCGTTGTGTTCCTGCTGTCGCTGATGATCTCGACGTTCTCCTCGTACTGCGACGCACGTGCGGTGCATGTGGTTCCAGGCACCGTGCTGATGTGCGTTGTCCTGTGGCTGCCACGGGCTCGGGGGCGCAACAGGGAGGTGCCCGCCGCGGCGATCTTCGCCCTCACATTCATCGCGGGATTTCCAGTTGACGTTTATCTCGGCTATGTCTGCCGGTCAGCTGGCGGCACGGCCACCGTTGGCGGAGCGGGATGGGCTGACGGCCTGCTGCTGGGCCTGGCGATTCTTGCCGGCGTTCACTGCTTCGTCTATTACTTCTGCGAGCATGACGAGAAGAAAGGCAAGGTGCCGATCGGCGCGTTCCTGAAGTGGCAACTGGCGCCTTTGCGCCCGCGGCCCGCTACGCCTGACGGGGACAACGAGCAGCCGTCGATCTCCTGACGTCCCTGTTTATTCCCGCTGGCGCCTGCCGTAGAACGCAATAAACCTGTCAATCCGGAACGCTTGTAAAGGCTGGGTTCCACAGCACGCTCCCCATCGCCGGTGACATCTTTATTGCGCTTTTCCAAGTTATTGAATTGATGAGATTTATTGGATAATTCGAGCAGCGAGCGTGTCAGGTGACACCTTTATTGGCGAAGTTGTGACGACTTTATTTTGCTCTACGACAGTGCGGGCAGATGATTTCATGCATGTCTACGCTCCTCCCGCCTTTGTGAGAATCTGCTTAAGCATCTCTGGCGCAGTTCCTTCCGCCTCAAGCGTCGCAGTCCGGTAAGCATACTGATTCTTTGCGAGTTGGATTCCGGCGGCGGCCTCAATCGCCGCACACGACGTGACCCACTCCGTCCAGTTGGACTCTAGGTAGGTCTCAAGGTGGTCGCTCAGGGTCGCTACACAATCGCCGACCTGTTCCGATGGGAAATCAACCTCTGTCTCACCGAGGTACTTCAACAGCCGACGGTTCTCTGTCGAAAACTTCGTGCGCTCGCCATCTATTACGGTCGGATTCTTGCCCGCAGCCTTAGCCCGTACCTCGAAGCCACTGTCCCCGTCGAAGAGTACGTAGGTCGGAATCCCGAGGCAGGTAAGGATGGCATGAGCAAGCGGGATTCCACCCTTGCCTCCGGCCGGAACAATCGACAGTCCCTGGGATTCGAGACGCCCAACGGCGTCCCGATCGCCGATGCCGTAGAACACGGCCGCCTCTGTATCCCCCTCCACCAGCAGCACACGCGCTGCGAACAACGCGACCGAGAGGCGATTCGTGACTATGCCATCAAGTTGACGGCCAACCTGGTCGGCATCTACTATTTCATTGAGCCTCGTCTTCACTTCGTCGACCGTGGCGAAATGAACAGTGACCACAGGGGTCTCGTCAGACGACCTCGTCAGCCGCCTGATCTGGTCGAAATGTCGAGCCTCAAGGAAGTAGGGGCTATGAGTCGCATAGGTCACTTGGATGCGCTTGCTTGCTTTCTCGGCAAGCGATCTTAGTACTTTCGCGAAGGTCTGGGCCTGAATCGGGTGTTGAAAGAGCTCCGGCTCCTCAATCGCCAGGCATATGACACCCTCTGCCGACGCCGCACCTGACTGCGCCAGAAGTTGCAGCGCCGAAACCAGGAGCGTGCGCTGAAAGCCATGTCCCTGTCGCTCCACAGCGGTCTCGGTTGCGCCATCGAGCACTGCGACTTCGAACGTGGTCCGTGGGGCCTTGAGTTCCACTTCGGCAGGCGAGACCGTGACAGCCCGACCAGGCGAGTAAGATCTGACGACCTCGTTGAGCTGCGTCGTCATAGCGTCCAACTGCCCCTTGAACTTTTCCTCGTAGACTTTCTGCTGCTTCGTGCGCGACTCTTCGACGATCGTAGCGATCTCCTCATCCGCAGCAGCACGATCAACTGAGCGCTCAAGGATTCGACCGATGATGCTCGCCTTGCCGTCGGTCGACTCCTCGCTTGCGCGAAGGTCAGCAGTGACTAGGACGAAGTCGAAGAGACCGCTCATCTTGCCGCCGCTGTTGAAACCGAAGAAGTTGGTCTGCAGCGCTTCGGGGGCGTCGGCGAGCTGGTCGGTGTGAGCGGACTCCCACGCCGTCATCGCCTGATCAACCGCTGCACCTGTATTGGCCGCTGGGAGATCTAGATCCGCACGGCTGCTGCGGAGATTGGCATATAGATCCTTCTTCGCCGTCGCGCCGCCTGCTGCTTTGACCGCGTTGAATTCTGGAAAGCCCTTCGCATTCGCCGAAAGCACCTCAGAGCCGTCAGGCGACCGGAGCTTCCATGCTGTGAATGTGGCAACGCCGTCCGGCACGTACTTGCCAAGTGCTTCGCGATCCTTGTCGGTGAGATCGGTGAAGGTGACTTGAACCTCGATGTTCTCGGTAGTGACACCGAAGGAACAGTCCTTCTCCGTCAGCGAGCCGGGTTTACCGTTGAAGTACCAGTCGAGCGCACGAAGCACAGTTGACTTACCGGCACCGTTCGGCCCGATGAATGTCGTGACGGAATCGAAGGGGATCGTCACGTCTCTCAACGTGCGGAAGTTCTTGATGCGAATGGATTGGATTTTCATTGCAGGTTCCAGCTCCTTGTGCCGAAGACCGAGCCGCGAACACCGACTCGTCGCCCGAAAGAGCAGTCTCTCGCCGGATCGTTCGCTCACGTGTCTTGATAGCAGTCGATCGTGAACGTCTGCTTCCGCGTTCCATAACCACGGATTTTCAACTCGTTGCAGCCGCTCAAGATCTGAGCACGAACACCTAGCGAATTTTTCGGGCGTAACCCTTCTTAACAACACGGCCAATGAAGCTATTTAGGCCGTGGCCGACATTCGCCAGACGCTGCATCTCGGCAATGTTTGCTGCACTGGTACTCTGTGTTGTATAGAGATAAACCGAGCCGTCGCCAAACTGGACAGTAATAGACCCTTGTTCAATTTCGTAGGCAACGACGTTCGAATCGCCACTTAGATTTTTATAGCGTTCCATAAAACCTCCTGCTACCTAACGAAAATGGGGGGCTTCTCTACTTCTCCGATGTGCAACCACTGTTCCGCAGAGCGGATACTATAAGCTGCCATGCCGTTGTCACCAGCAGGGGTCTTCCCGGTGTTGATCAGAACGTCCGAACGAGGCAACCGAAAGCGGAGACCGTTATGCGTATTGAATCGGTTCGCATAAGGAATCTCAGAACCATCAAGGACGCGACTGTCGTACTAGCCAAGGCGACATCGTCCGATCGATGACTACTTCGGGTGCCGCGAGCGGCACCTCGTGTACCGAGCTCGAATGAGCGGAGGAGGTCAGGTCCCCCCGCACTCACACACTCGAACATTCAGCGGCACATGCAACGCGACAGAGCCCAGCAGAGACAGTCTTTATCGTAGCCCCGGCGAGGCACGGCGTTGCCGCGCTTCCTCGTGCATGTTGACCGGCGTAGCGCCAAGGACACGCGTGACCATCGCTGCGAGGAAGCGGCCAGGTGCGAGATCCTCTGGAATCTTTTCTTCGAGGATCGTCACTTTAGGAAGCTCCGCAATCTCACGATCAACTTCCGACTCGGGGGTGGGGGCCGGTGCATCTTCTTCTTCGACCAATTCAGGCCCAGGCTCCGGCACGCCTTCAGCGGGCCTTTCTTCGCCAGTGTCGGGTATTGCGGCATCGTCTGAGTATTCCATCAAGACGAGGCAGGTCGCGTGGTAAGCGTCGTCCTCACGCCCGAGCTTGGCGAGCAGGTCAAACAACCAATCTGCGGTTTTAGGCTCCTTTTGAAGGATGTCGGAGCGAAGCCCGAACACAAAACCGAGAGCTGCGAGGGGGTGCCTTAATCGCAGGTTCTTAGCGTCACCGTATGACTCCTCGATGCGATTCGGTGCGTTTTTTCCATAGGAGGAGTCCATGCGCTTTGTCGAAATCAGCAACTCGGGCCCCGTGGCCCAGTCCGTGATGATGACGTCAACCTGCTTGAGGTAGTTCTTACCAAGGATGGATGCGCTGGAGGACGTAACGCCAGGGATCGAAGCTTGGTTGTTCACGCGATCCGCCACAGCATCCCGGATCTTGCGGGGCAGTGCCTTCAGCAAGTACGCGACAGCCGCCGGGAGGATGCGCGGGTGGACTGGTCGCGGCCACGCCTGATCTGAGTCGAAGCCCGCCCGTCGCAACTCATAGCTCAGCCATACATCGAGGGCTAACGCCGGTACTCCGGATTGGGTCCCGGCCTTTAAGTAAAGAGGAACGCCCAGCAGTTTGACAAGCGTGGTGTAGTCCGGCTCGAAGCGCAACTGGCCGTCGGCGTTCTTGATCCAAGGATTGCTGTGCACACCGCCAGGGGCGGCGAGGGAGACGATTCGGTCGAAAATGACCCACGCTTCTGCTTTCGCGGATTGTTTAGCGGCCACTGCCTGCCCTCATTGTGCGGCGGTTGGCGAGTTCTGCTCGCGCCTGCCGGATTTGCTTGATCTGTTTTGCCGTCAAGTCACCACAGCCCGCAAGGACGACTTTATCGACGATATTTACGGCGTCGAGCAGTCTGCCTTCGCTTAATAGCTCAGCGACCTGTTGTTTGATTGTGCGAAGCGCGTCGGCATGGGCCAAGATCAACGCGGGCGAGGGCATTGCCCAGACGTCTGCTTCCTTCGGCTCGATCTTCAGAATCCCCCCACCATACGCGCGGCCAACCATCTCTGCGTGCAGCAGCGTGACCGAATTCAGGCTCGCCAGCGGCAAAAGTTCGTGGCCGAGTTCACGGTTTTTTGCATCGAGGTAGACGCCGTGCACCGAGTTGAGGTGGCGGGCTCCAGCGTCATTTGCTGTGAGTCGGGGTGTGTCTGCGTTCATGCAAGTCAATAACAGGTCCGCGGCGGGAACGAGCGGCACCTGGTACCAGGTCTTGCGGACGCGGCACTTGTATGCAGTATCGACACCAGTTCGGTGGCCGTCCTCGATGTATGCCGCTGCTTCAGCCGAGGGTGGATCGCCCGGATAAAAGAGATAGGTAGCGTGACCTTCGCGGCCCAGCTTGGTAAGCATGGCGTTGGAGAGCGAGAGACCACGCAGGTGGGAACTTCCAGGCGGCGAGAGGCGCAGCAGCTCATTGCGGCGCAGGCCGAGTTCCTTCACACGTTGAGGTGAAAGCGTGAAGTATTTGTTGTTGCCCGTGACGATGCCGAGGGTGGTGTCCCCCCACGTCTCCAAGCTCGTAAACAGTCCTCGCTGCAGTAGCTCGTGCAGCGGCTCGATTGCTTTCGGGTCGATGAGGCTGCTGGTCCACTTGGCCGACGGGTCAGTCGGCGTCCAGATCAGTCCTGCACCGAGCGACGCAAGGTCAGCGGCGTTCTTCGCTTGCCGGATGGTCGCGTGACGCGCGGGGCCTTCAAGATAACCGTCGGCTAGTAGCAGGACGACGTCGGCCTCGGCCTCGGGGAACACCTGCTCGTCAAAGAGCACGAGTTGCACGTCGCGGAAGCGGTTGAATAGAAACCGGCGCACGGGTGCCGCATAGTTCACCGAGAGCAACTCGGCCGGGAGAACGAGCCCGAGCCGCCCACCCTGTTTCAGGAAAAGCGCGGAGTGGATAGTGAATGCGGCCCAACTGGAGGCAAGGCCGGTGAGCGAGACGCCACCTCGGAGGGCGGCCTCGCGGGATCGAGCACGCGACTCGCCCGAAAAGTCCTGATAGCGGATGTAGGGCGGGTTGCCGATAACAGTGTCGTAGAACGATTCAGGTTCGACCGAAAAAAAGTCGCTGTGCCGGATTTGGGCTTTGCCACCAGCTTCGCGCACGCGTTGGCGGGCGACGCGCGCGCTGTGGGCATGAATCTCGACACCGTCTACGGTCGGACGCGCATCCATGTCCGATGTCAGTTCGCGAAGGCGAGTCACGGCGGCGACAAGGAAGGCAGCATCGCCTGCCGAGGGTTCCATCACTTGGTCGTCAGGCTTGCGAATGGCCCAATTGGCCACGAACCGGGTGATCTCATCGGGCGTGAAGAAGGCACCTCGCTCCTTGCGGAGGGCGGGCGTGTCGTCGGGATGGACGGAGCGTACGAGAGTCACTTGCAAATCCTAGGAAGCAGCGGCGCGGGTCTTAACGCGGAAACTTGCCGCACCGGCCTCGCTGAAGCGGGAGTTCATTGTCAAGCTACCTTCTTATTCATTAGCCAAGAACGAAGTTCGCTCTCTTTATAAATTCGATCAAGTCGATGTACGGTACGGTCACGTCCCACATCGCACGCGCAGGGAATCTTCCGTAAACGCATTATACCGAGCCGTTGATCTAACCGATCTGACCGCGGTCGCGGCGACTCAATATAGGACTTTGAACGTTGGTGAATCTTGTGGTCGGGCCTTTCGGCGATCGTAGATCCTTGTGGTTGCGATGTTCGCATGGCCAAGCCACTCCTGGACCTTTGCGATATCTGCGTCATGTTCCAAAGCGTTGGTTGCCGCAGTCGCACGCAGGCTGTGTACGCCGAAACCTTCCACGTTTATCCTGGCCTGCGCCGCATACCCGAGCACGCATTTGTACACGCCATCCGCCGTGATCGCCTTGCCGGTTTTCCGGGTCGGCTGGAACAGTGCTGCGTCCGGTGTCATCGCGTGGCCGGCCGCTTCTACATACGTGTGGAGGCGTTCGGCGCTCGCGGGATGGAGCGGGACGTAACGGGTCTTGCCAGCCTTGCCGTGCACGCGCAGATGCGGCACGCCGCGGCGGTCATGAATGTCGCGGACCTTCAGCAGGCAGAGTTCCTCGCGACGCAGCCCGTGATACAGCAGCACGGCGAGCATCGCGCGATCACGTTGCCCCTTGAGCGTAGTTGGGTCAGGCGCATTGAGTAGCGCGCGCGCCTGATGATCGCCAAGCGCTGGCGTCCTGCCCTCGTTACTGTTGACCTTCGGACGCTTCGCGCCCTTGACCGGATTGAAGTCAACGGCGTTCTTTTCACACAGGTATTCGAACAGCGACGACAGCGCGGCGAGCTTGCGCCGGATCGTCGCGCCGGACAACGTACGGTCCTCGAGCACCTTGCGCCACGCGAGCACGTGGGCGCGGGTGACGATGCGGAACTCGTCCGGGCGCTGGATCCCGGTGAAACTCATGAAGTCCTGCAGGTCGATCTGGTACGCGCGACGCGTGCGGGGATTGTCGAGATTGGCAAACCACTCGGCCTCGGCAGGGACGGCGGCCAGCCGGTGAAACTGGTCAGTGGTCAGCAGCCTCTGGCCGCGATCGGCAAGGGTGGGAAGATTCATCTGACGGCCTCCGTAGCAGCCACGTGATCATGGGCCGGGTCGATAGTCGCCCTGAGGACGGCCATCTGCTCTTCGCGCAGCTTCCTGTAGCGTTCGAGAAAGGCGGTTTCGTCCAGTGGCAGCTGCATTTCGCGACGCATGGCGAACAGCGCTGGCGGGAACAATGCGCCGGGCGTCTCCATCTGCGTGAGCATGATCCTGGCCATTTCGCTGTGGGCGGATTGCCGCAGGTCAACGATGCGGTTGCGCTCCGCCATCGCCTTGCCGATCTCGTTCACGTGGTGCGTGACGTGGTTTCTTGCGGCCTGCCACGCGTCGTTGTCTTTTTCCGCCTTCGTGACCAGGTCCAGTTGCACCTTGATCCACGCATCGCGCAGGCCTTCGTGAATCGTCGTGTTCCGGTCCAGGTCGGCGAGCTGGCTCTGGAAATTTTCCAGTCTGGCACGGCACAGCGAGAGTTCCCAGAAGCCCCGTCCCAGCGCACTGGCCAGCGCCTGGCAGGCGTTCACCGTATCCTGCGTGCCGATTGCCGCCACCTTGATGAAGGTCGCATGGGCCGTCCCATACTTTTCAGAAATTCCAGTCACGGGCAACTGGAGGTTGACCAGCGCACCGAGCGAATTCTGCATGGTGAGCGCGGCTTCGACTGCCGGCAGAAAGACATCCCGGCGCAGGGCCATCTCCCGCTCGCGATTGCGTTGCGTGGCGTCATGGTCGAGTTCGCTGCGCTTGAGCTGCCGGTTGTGCCAGTTCGAGACGAACACGCCGGCGAGCGTGATGGCCGACGCGACCAGGCCGCTGACGCCGGCACCGAACACGGTCGCGGGCATGCCCAGGATCGGGCTGTCGGGCGTCGACGCGGGAAGCGCGTGCAGCAGCGTGCCCATGGCCAGCGCGCACTCGGTCTGCATGAACGTCATAAGTCAGTCTCCGGGCGGGCGAATGGAAACCGCCCGGCCGGGGCGACCCGGTCGACGGCGATGTCTTCAGACGCGGTGATCACAGGATGCGCAGGTTGCGGATCCGGCCGATCTTCGGCGAACGCTCGCGGATCAGGTCGGCGATGAACTCGGGCAGCAGCGCGCGCGGGACATTCGCCGGCACGTCGCTGACTGTCTGGCCCGGCACCTGGACGATGAAGTCGTCCGGCGAACTCGCCAGGCTGTGCTCATAGCTCACTCGGTAATCCATCTTTATTTCCTTCGGGTAAAACGGGGACTTCCATTGGCTGGTTCACGTGGCCGGCCGGGCGAAATCAGCCGGCGTGAGGACCGGTTTGGCAAGGGCCTCCTGCAGTAGAGTGAGCATGACTGCACCGCCGTCGTGACACAGTTCAACCACGCGGTAGTTCCACGTATTAACGGGGCTGCAGTCGTTGTCGGAATGTTCGGACATGGTTGTGATGGCGTGGGGTAGATGGCACGGCAGCCAGGGTACTATTGATAACATATTTTATCAATAGTAACCGCATTGAATAAAGCGCGGTGGATCGGTTCCGGAGAACCCACCCGCCCGCGCCCAGGAAAGTCACTTTTTCTTCGGCTTGCTTGAGGTTGCGCCCTTGCGCTGGGAGAGGTCCGAAGCGGCGACCTCTTTCTCCTTCCTGGTCGACTTCGGATCACGCAGGATCTTGCCCGCGTCCGATGCTGGTTTCTTGCCTGTTGCCATGGTCACCTCGTTGTGGTCGAACCCTCAAGTCAGGGCACATTAATCGTATGAACAACAAGAGGGAATTTCAAGGCAAGGGACGGGCGTTGCTTCACGGGATGGTTGCCATAGCCTCGCGACAATTTGGCTCCGTGAATCTTTCTTGCTCCCATCGCGATTGACACCTACCCTTCCTGTAAGATTCGCTGATTAGCGGAGACGCAGATATCCTATGACTCGCCCTGAACCAGCCACATTCGGCAGCTACATTGCCGACGCCCGCAAGAAGCTCCAGATCAGCCAGAAGGAGTTGGCCTCGCGCATCCTGCGCGAAGAAGACGACGCGCCCATTTCTCCTCAATACCTTAACGACATCGAACGCGATCGTCGTAATCCGACTTCGGATCACCTGATCCTACAGTTTGCCAAGGCCCTCAAGATCGACGCCGACTATCTCCATTACCTGGCAGGCAAGCTTCCCGACGAGATACGCCAGAAGAATTTATCAGAGGATGCAGTGAGAGCCGCCTTCACTGCATTCCGCAGACCACAAACGAAATGACGCCATGGTGACTTTTGTTCGCGATCACACAGGCCGCTTTCAGCAGCGGCCACACTTCAAACCAGAAGAGCTGGATCGAGAATGCGAGTCCATCATTACTGGGTTCCTCAAACAGTTGCACGGCGACGTCCGCTACCCGATCGATACAGAGGACCTTAAGAACCTGATCGAGCGCGATGCCGAAGATCTGGACGTTTACGCGGACCTTTCCGTCTATGGCGCCGATGTCGAGGGTGTGACCGAGTTTCACCCGGGAAGCAAGCCTGCAGTGAAGATAGCCTCGATCCTTACCGAGGACGCACGCCGTGAAAACCGGCTTCGAACGACGCTGACGCACGAGTACGGGCATGTCCACTTCCACAGCTACCTCTGGGAGATAGAGCAGCCACCGGACCTGCTTCGCCAACAGCCGAACCGCGACAAGATTATCTGTAAGCGTGATGCGATGATCGATGCCGTGCAGACTGACTGGATGGAGTGGCAAGCCGGCTACGTATGCGGCGCGATCCTGATGCCCAAGAGCGCCGTGCTCGCCTTATGTTGCTCTTTTGCTGAAACGCACGGCCTCTATGGGGCCGTTTCGCTGCAGACCTCGCACGGCGCGGCGCTCATTGCAAGCGTCGTGAACACATTCCAGGTGTCAGATGAAGCGGCCCGCGTGCGCCTCCTCAAGCTTGGGCTTGTGACGCAGGCCGCTGCTACCCGATCTCTCTTCGAATAAACAGCGCGGAACATAGCAACCGCTTGCACCGACCGCGCGTTGGTGATACGCTAATCAGCATATCGGCGGATTAGCGTTTGTGATGTTGTGAACGCCTCGCCAAGATAAGCAGGGAAGGCGCCGTGAAATAGCGCTCTTGCGAACAATCACTGTCTTGAAGAGGTATGTATGAACGAGATGTCAGTGGACGTTTTTCTCCATGGTAGCGGCCGCCCGCAGGTGGCGAAGACACGGCTCAACGAAACACTCAGGGAACTGCTGGTCCGATGCGAGGCACTCCCGGGCGAAGGTCAGTTTGTCTTCGTCGGTGAGGTCGACGAGGCGATTCGCCTGCCGGACGCCGACGCCGATACCCATGAACCGGTCGACCTTGAATTGACGATCGAGCAGTTGGAGCTTCACAAGCATAAGCACGTGCATACGCAGTCGGTGCATCGTGTAGAAGTGACGGTGTTCTTCAATGGCCATCACAAGCGCCGGTTTTCTCCTGCGACGACTATCGCAACGGTGACAACCTGGGCGAAGAAGCGCTTCAATATTGACCCGCGTGCGGGCGCCGACTTCGTCCTCGCGTTGCGGCCGACCGGCCAGCATCCTCGTCCGAACGAATTTTTGGGCGAACTCCTGGAACCGGGTTGCCACGCGTTGGAGTTCGATCTGATCAAAGAAGTGACCCCACAAGGCTGATCGCAATGTCGAAGTCGACAGCTCAGCGTCTTCTCGGGGAAGACTTGCAACGCGCAGAATTTCAGATTGGCGTTGCCAAAGGGCAGTGGTCGCTCATTCGGAAGGTGTCGGAGGCGGACTGGCCCTTCGTCTACACGTCGGTTCAGGCCGCACCACGCCCGGGAGGGCCTGAACGCCTGACGGTCCGCTGGGACGTCGACGGCTACGGCAGCCAGTCGCCGACTGGGGCCTTCTGGGATGAAGTTGGCAACGACTTCCTGGCAATCGACCGATGGCCGAAAGGCCGCCCAAACTCACCTGTTGAAAGTGTATTCAAGGTCTCCGGCTGGTCGGCTCCTGGGAAGGGGTTCTATCACCCCTACGACAGGCAGGCGAGGCTCAATCACCACGAGTGGCCAACACAGAATCCGCAGTATGTATGGACGCCCCAGCATACGCTGACGGATTTCCTTACCCTGGTGCACCGTTGGCTGAATTGCGAGGATTATCTTGGCTGCTGAACGTACCATCCGGATCCCCCTGCTGACCTGGCGCCGGCTGGTCGCGGAGCTGCACAAGCGGGGAAAGCGCCGGCAGGAGAGCGGCGCTTTCCTGCTCGGCAAAACGACGGTGCCCGATGGTCGAGTTGAGGCTTTTGTCTGCTACGACGATCTCGACCCCACCGCACTGTCGAAAGGCATTGTTATGTTCCATGCGAAAGGTTTTTCGGAGCTCTGGGATCTTTGCGAGAAGAAGGAGCTGCAAGTTCTAGCCGACGTACATACCCATCCGACGGCTGACGTTCGCCAGAGCAGCATCGACCAGGACCACCCCATGCTGCCCGTGGCGGGGCACGTTGCGCTCATCCTGCCTCGCTATGGATACGCATCGAAGTGGTCAATGGCAGGTGTAGGAATTCACGTTTTTCAGGGATATGGACGCTGGAAGTCATTTCCCCACGACCATCCTGACGCCCCGATCAAGCTCTGCACATGGTGACGCCCGATGAACCAACCGATCTCTAGTGACCTGCTGTCGCGTATCGACAAGCTATTCATGGACCAAGACGCCACTGATCTGGAGGAGTCCCGTCGCCGACGAGCGCAGCGAGGCCTAGAGGTGCTCGTCGGCGATGACGTCAAAGCGTCATATGGCTTGCAGCTGGCTCTGCTCACTGCGGTGAACTTAGGCGTCAAGTGTTTCGCCGGCGCAACTGTGGTGCACGCGTCGGCAGACATGTGGCTGGCTCCGTGCCTGGTTCCGGTGGTCCGCTCGGGAACGCTAGGTGACGCGATCATCGAGCTTGGCGGCAGCCTGGTCGCTCGGAACAGAGCTGCGCCGCGCGGCCGTCATCTTCTGCTCGGTAACGCGGTCGCCGAAGAAGGCTCGCTCAGGCTGACCTATGACGGCTGGCGTATTTCGGTCGGGCCCGCGAACGAGGTGCCTCGGATGGCGGAGCGTACCTACTGTCCGCTTGCCGGCATTGCGGTCGCCGCCATTGCAGTGGGGGAGTTGTTCGCCGATTTTGCAGGCATCAACATCACGGCCACGCGGCGGGTTGTTGCGATGTCGCTCTGGCGGCCGGACCTGCCGTTTGAACACCCGGACGCGGTTGGCATGCAGCTCGCTGAATTGCCGCTCTCTCTGGGCCTCTTTGGACTCGGGCATCTGGGGCAAGCCTATTTGTGGGGCTTTGCAGCATTGCCGTACGCGTCGCCCGAAAGGGTGATGGTTCTGCTCTGCGATGACGATGAGGTAGAGAAGGTGAACGTCGAGACGGGCGCCTTGTTGACGGCTGCGGCGGTGCAACGGCTCAAGACGCGCGTGGTTGCGGAATGGCTTGAAGGACGCGGGTTCGTGACCAGGCTGCTGGAGCGTCGCGTCGACATGCAATTCAGGCGCACCGATCGTGAACCAATAATTGCTCTGTGCGGTTTTGACGATAATCAGCCGCGGCAGTGGCTCGCAAATGCTGGTTTCCAGGCGATTTTCGATAGCGGATTGGGCGGTGAGGCATTTAATTTTGACACCATCGCTTTTCATACTTGGCCGAATCCACGGATCGCCTCGGAAGTGTGGCCCCTGGAGTCCGCGTCGGAGGTCGCTCTGCGCGAGGCACGTAAGAGACAACAGGCCGATAGCAACGCGGCATATCAGACCCTTGGTGCCGACGAGTGCGGCCGCTTACTGCTCGCGGGCAAATCGGTCGCGGTGCCTTTCGTCGGAGCTATGGCAGCGTGCATCGTGCTGGCCGAAATGCTCAAGAACGTCAACGGTGGCCCGACATTCAGCGACCTGAAGCTTCGGCTCTGCGCGCTCGGCAACAGTCCTTTGGACGGGCGGCTGGCGAGCGAGGTGGCGACGCCGATGCGGGGCTTGGCAACGCAAGCCGCCAAGTAACTTTTGTAGGGTCTGCCTATCAAACTATGGCGGCGCAGCGGGTCGTCGGTGAATCGGGCAGTGGGCCATCTAACACGCAACTTTGAAGGTTGGTGAGCCATCGTCGACTGCGCCATCTAGCAAGGCCTTCCCCGGATGCGGATGCTGGGGAGGGATACGCGCCGCGATCTCAAGAACGGACTTTCCACTGATCACTGCCCGAGCGATGAACTGCTCTAAACCTGCTCTTTGGGCTCATACCACTCGCCGTGACATCTTGTGTACCTGACTTGCTTAGCGGGCAACGTTACAGTGACTATTCCCGGTCGCTTCAGTTTGGGATTTCTCAGGAACATCAAATAGCCGAGGCCTCGGCACATATCCTCACCGCTCTCGGCAACGAAATGCGCCAGACAGTTGACGCAGAACACACGATTTGATGTCGCCATCAGTTCACCCATGTTTGAGTAGGTGGGTTGAACCTGTTATCTGTTAGTTACGCAAATTTATTTCGCCAACATGTCCTTCTTCGTGGACAGGCGGTAACGCCAGGCCGGCAGCAAGTAATGCGCTCCGATGTCGTCGCCGGTCCGGTCCGCTCAGGCCGCCATCCGATGTTCGTAGTAAGGACGATGGCGATCGTCGAGAATCGCGTACTGTGCCGCGAGATTGCGTGGATCGGGATTGAGCCACGCGTCGATATGCTCCGGCTTGATGGGAATGATGCAGCGATCGTGGCCGGCGGCGGCAACTTCAGGGGGCGGCTCATCAGTGATGGCCGCGAAGGAGAGCACATCAGGCTCGCCAGGGCTTTGCCAGTGCGACCACAGGCAGGCGATTAGCATGTCCCGAGCGGGTTGCGGCTTGAACTCCAGGACCACGTTTTCCTCTAGCTCGCCTTCGGCGAGTTCGCGCCCTTCCAGACGATGTCGTTTCACGTTTTCATAGAACGCGTTCGCGACGATAAGACCGTGCGAATACCCAAAGAGTCCCTTCCAGAAGCCTTCCAGGTTGTCAAACCTGGCATTGTAAAGTCCGGGATATTTCTTGTCGTAGAACGCAGGCTTGCCAGCCGGGCGACAGTGATATCGCATGGGCTTGATGACACGCTTGCCGTTTTCCATGATCATGACCGGAGCATAGTTGCCGGGGAAAATTCGCGAATCGCGGTCTTTCAGTTCGGTGCGACGGAGATCGTCGAGCCCGTGCAGCGCCGACTCGATCTTGTTGGTTGCGATCCGTTTGCTTTCGGTGGCCGCCTTCGTCGTCTTGCTCTGCAGGGTGCGTTCCGCGTCGGCGAGTCGCGCGCGCTGTTTGAACAGTTCCTGCTCCAGCTTTGGGACCTGGTCGCGGGTGAACTGGTCAATCGCTTCCTTGATCCGCCGTTCCTCGTCGGTCTGGGGAACCGAGAACGCGGCGTCCATCGCCTTCGGAATCTTGATGTTGCTGCCCTCGGCGCGTTCCCAGTACAGCTGTGCGAACTCCCGGATGCTCATGTGCGCGCCAAACATCCTGACGTACTTGCGGTAGTCCGCCTGGATCTGGGCTGAATAGCACATGGTGGCTCTCCTTTTTGAAGGAAGGTGCGCGAATATGGTACGCCGGTTCCTAATGGAAGTTTCGTGTCGACGTGACGAGCGAGCCGAGCAGCGGGGAAACGTCGACCAGCCGGTGCGCGACGAGGTGGCGCACTTCACCCTCACGCTGCCAGACACCGTACACGGCAAGCAGTGACGAGCCGAGCGCTTCGCGTCGCTGCTTTTCCAGCAGGGACGGCCAGATGATGACGTTGACCTGTCCGGTCTCATCCTCAAGCGTGACGAACATCACACCCTTGGCCGTGCCCGGCCGCTGCCGGACCGTCACGATGCCGCAGGCACGAGCGAGCTGCCCGTTCCGGAATCCGGCCAGCGTCGACGCCGACAGCAGGCGCTGGGCAAGCAGGCGAGGGCGCAGCAGTTCCAGCGGGTGCCGGCCGAGTGTCAGACCGAGGGTCCGGTAATCGCTGGCGATCTGCTGGCCTTCCGTCATCGGCGCGAGGACCGGCGTCGCGTCGTCATCAGTCGCGCCGCGCAGCAGATCCCGGTCCGGTACCGCAGCCACCGCATGCCACAGAGCTGCGCGCCGGTCGCCGGCGAGCGAGCGTAACGCGTCGGCCATAGCGAGCGCCTGCAGGTCCTTGCGATCGAGTTGCGCGCGTCGTGCCAGATCGGAGACATCGGCAAAGGGCCGCACGGCCCGCGCGAGCTCGATGCGCGCGGCGGCTTCTTCCTTCAGGCCGCGAACCAGCGACATGCCGAGGCGCACCGGCGCGCGAGTCGATCTGCCCTCGACTGCCGAGTCCCAGTTGCTGAGCGTCACGTCGACGGGCAGCACCTTCACGCCGTGGCGCCTTGCATCCTGCACGAGCTGTGAGGGTGAATAGAATCCCATCGGCTGGCTGTTGAGCATGGCGACGAGGAACGCGACCGGCTCATGACACTTCAGCCATGCACTCGCGTAGACAAGCAGCGCGAAGCTCGCCGCGTGACTCTCCGGAAAGCCATATTCGCCGAAGCCCTGGATCTGCGCAAAGATGGCCTCGGCGAACTCGCGGTCGTAACCGCGCTCGAGCATCCCGTTCACGATGCGGTCGTAGTAGGCTTCGAGTCCGCCCTTGCGGCGCCATGCGGCCATCGCGCGACGCAACTGGTCAGCCTCGCCGGCAGTGAATCCTGCCGCGAGCATCGCGACCTGCATCACCTGCTCCTGAAAGATCGGCACGCCGAGCGTGCGCGAAAGCGCCTGCTCCATCTGTGGGCTCGGATAGGTGACGGGCTCCACGCCCTGCCGCCGACGCAGGTAGGGATGCACCATGCCGCCCTGTACCGGGCCCGGACGTACGATCGCCACCTCGATCACGAGATCGTAAAAGCAGCGCGGCTGCAGGCGGGGCAGCATGCTCATCTGCGCGCGCGACTCGATCTGGAATACGCCAACGGTATCGGCGCGACAGATCATCTTGTAGGTCTCGGAATCTTCGGCAGGAATGTCCTGCAGTTCGAATGGCTCGCCGCGCTTTTCCGAAATGACGTCGAGCGCGCGGCGGATGGCCGACAGCATGCCAAGTGCGAGCACGTCGATTTTCAGCAGACCGAGCGCCTCGATGTCGTCCTTGTCCCACTGGATGATCGAGCGGTCGGCCATCGCAGCGTTCTCGATCGGCACCAGCCTCGACAGCTTGCCGCGGCTGATCACGAAGCCACCACTGTGCTGCGACAGATGTCGCGGAAAGCCCAGCAGCAGCGCCGCGAAATTCGCCCACTGCACGATCAGCGGTGCTTCAGGGTCGAGACCGGCCTCGGCGAAGCGGTTGAGCAGATCGCGGCTGGAGTCGAACCACTGGTAAGCCTTCGCGACGCGATCGACGATCGCCGGATCCACGCCGAGCGCCTTGCCCGATTCGCGCAGTGCGCTACGTGGGCGGTACGTCGTCACGGCGGCCGTCAGTGCTGCCCGATCGCGCCCGTACTTGCGGTAGATGTACTGCACGACTTCTTCACGGCGCTGATGCTCGAAATCGACGTCGATGTCGGGCGGCTCACCTCGCTCTTTCGAGATGAACCGCTCGAACAGCATCGACGAGCGCGCAGGATCCACCTCGGTCACGCCAAGAGCAAAGCACACGGCCGAGTTGGCCGCCGAGCCGCGCCCCTGACACAGGATCCCTTCGCTGCGCGCGAACCGGACAATGTCGTAGACCGTCAGAAAGTACGGCTCGTAGCGCAGATCCCCGATCAGCGAGAGCTCGTGTTCGATCTGCTGCTGTACCTGATGTGGGATGCCCGCTGGCCAGCGGCGATGTGCGCCGATGTAAGTCTCCTGTCTCAGGTAGCTGGTCGGCGTATGGCCGACTGGCACCAGCTCGTCCGGATACTCATAGCGCAGCTCGTCGAGTGAAAACGTGCACAGGTGCGCGATCCGCAGCGTCTCCTCAAGCATCCGCTGCGGGTACAGGTTGGCGAGTCGCAGGCGCGATCGCAGATGCTGCTCTGCGTTGGGCGCGAGATCATAGCCGCACTCGGCTACCGGTTTGCCAATCCGGATCGCCGTGAGCACGTCTTGCAGCGGTTTGCGCGAACGCACGTGCATGACAGGAGCACCTGTCGCCACGACGGGAATGCCGTGGCGAGCAGCGACGTGTTCGACGGTGCCACGGTGGATGTCGTCCATTGCCCGGGCATGCAGCGTCAGGGCGATCCACGCGCGATCGCCGAAGGTCTGGGCGAACCACTCGACCTGCGTATCCAGCCTCTCTTCGTCGGCCGGGTAGTCCGGCGACAGGATCGCGACGCAGTCCGGCAGTGCCCGCAGGTGCCCGAAGGGCTTCTCGGGGTGCGCGAGATCCAGGGGGGCAATCCGGTAGCTGCCCTTGTGCGCGCGCATGCGGCCGAGCGTGATCAGCTCCGACAGGTTGCCGTAGCCTTCGCGTGTCATCGCCAGCGCGGTGAATGACAGGGCAGGCGTGCCGTCGGCGTTGGTCAGATGGAAGTGTGACCCGACGATGAACGGCAGACCGGCCTTCTTCGCCTCGACGTGGGCACGAACAACGCCGGCCAGCGAGCATTCATCCGTGATGGCCAGTGCGGCATAGCCCAGCTGCGCCCCACGTGCAGCGAGATCCTCGGCGTGCGATGCGCCGTGCAGAAAGGAAAAGTTGGACGCGCACTGGAGTTCCGCATAGTCGGGCAGTGCGCCGTAGGTCGGCGCCATGGGCGATCACCCGAACAGGCCGTGCAGGAACCAGCGCGGCTCGCGTTCCTCGACGGCGCTTACGCGCTCCCGGAAGACCCAGTAGTGCAGCGCGTCGTCGGACTCCGCGACAAAATAGTCTCGCGTCACCGGGTGCCCATCCTGCCAGCCGACCTCGATCCGTTCGCCCGGCGAGACCATGCGCAGCGGCGTGCCGTAGAACGGGCGGTGGCCGCGCATGATGAGCTGTACCGGGTTGTCCAGAAGCCAGGTGGGTCGCGGAAGATCTGGCGGTGGCAACATGGGCCTGGCGGTCTCGCCGATGGGAAGCCAGCGTGCGGCGACTTCCGGGCGGTGGTCGGCAACCGGAGCCGCCTTGAGCACGTTCTGCGCGCCGAGCCGGGCGACGAGGAGTTCCATCAGGCGCGCGTGATCCTGCGGCGAGCCGCCGGGTTCCGGGAACAGCGATTCGCTCGGCGCGTCCGCTTCGCGGACGTCCTTTGCATCGAGGCGAACGGCGATGACCGGCGCGGCCAGTTCAACGCGGCCCAGCCGTTCTTTCAGAAGACGCACGAGGTGGTCCTCGCGCGACGTCGGTTCCGCAAGGGCAACTTCGATTGCCGTCGGCGGCACCGCCGCGCGGCCGCGCTCATGCTCGAGCTCAAGCACAAACCGCTCGATCGCAAGCTGTCGGGCCGACAGCCAGCCGGTCATCTGCAGGATCAGGCGCCGCGCCGCGAACAGCACGGCCTCTGCGTGCTCGATCCGGTCGGGCAGCTCGAGTCGCGCACTGAAGGCGGGAGGCATCTCGAGCCATTCATACACCTCCGGTGCCGCGCCCGTCGCGCGATCGAGCGCATCCAGCAGCGCCGTGCCGCAGCGTTTCTTGAGGCCTGCGCGAGGCAGGCGCCGGACGTCGTCCACCGTTTCGCATCCCAGGCCGTCGAACCATTCGGCGTAGTGGCGCGCCGGCGGCAGGGCAGGTAACGGCACGCGACGCAGTGCGCGGTCGACGGATCGCAACGTGAGGGCAATGCCACCCGAGGACCGGGCGAAGAGCCACGCGGCCTGCCCTGTTGGTGCAACAGCAAGCGTTGCCGTTACGCCGAACGCGATCACCGTTTCGCGCGCGAGTCGGCGCAGCGGGCGAATACCGCCGAAGAGCCGCAGGCTCGCCGAGACGTCGACCAGCACGACCGATTCCTCCGCCAGCACCACGTGCGGGGTGAACTGCAGCAGGGCGAAGGCCACGCCACGAACCAGCTCCGCTTCACGGGTGAGATCACGTTCCCGGATGACCGCGTCGGGGACGAGCGTCAACACGCCACCGCGGCGCATGCCGGGCACGATCCCGCCCGAGTGCGCCGCGCGGTCGAGCGCGACAACGCGGTCCTTCTCCAGCACGACAAACCCGCCCTCATTGCGTGGCATCGACCAGCGCGGGAGAAACGACTCGAGGGCGAGGTGCGGCAGATGTACGCCGATCCAGAGTTGCATATCGGCTCAACAGGGCAGGTGAAGGTACGAGAGGAACGAAAACGGGTTCGTCGCGCTGCGGTCCGCGGCGCTTGACGAAGGTCACTTCAATACCGCCCCTGGCGGCTCGCAGCGCAAGCCGCAGCGGCGCCGGCGACGTCGCCTGGGCGGCCGCGAGCGGGCGAAACAGGAACAGCAGGGTGTCCGAGGCCTGCGCGGCCAGATGCAGGCGCCGCAGCGCTTCCTGCCGGACTTCGGCCTGCCAGAAGAGCAGGGCGCCGCAGGTGCCGGCACGCAGGATCTGCTCGGCGGCCCACAGCGCGTCAGCAGTGCGCGGAGCATGCAGTGCGCAGGCCTGCGCTGAGGGAATGTCCAGCCACGCCAGACCGGCCGGTTGCAGCCGGTGCGGCGGCTGCAGCAGGAGCAGGGGGCGGGATCCGACGGTCGCCAGTGCGGGCTGCAGCAGACGCAGTTCACCGCAGCCAGGCTGCGGTGTGAGCAGTTCGGTGAGCGCGCCAGCGGGCCAGCCGCCGCCCGGCAATCCGGAGGCCAGCGCGGCGTGGCCGCACGACACCACCCGATCGAAGCCGGCGGCCAGTTGAGATGCTCGCCATAGCGCGGGGTGGATTTCTTCAGGGTGACGCGGGAGGGCGCTCATGGGGCAAGAACACTGTATGGATATACAGTATCTAGTGTAGCGCTTATCTCCAAAAAATGTAAAAGGGGGTGGTCCGGAGGCCGCGGCCGGTTACAGCTGGGGTTCCGTGCCAAGCGGGCGCGAGACCATCTTTTGCGACATGGGAGGGAACCCCAGCGGTGACAGACCTGCCGGGTGGTAGGGCTTGCCAGAGAGGTAAGGGGTTCGTACCATGCCTGCACTCGACCGGTTGTCTGGATGGCGTAGAGAAAATTCGTTGTACGCCAAAAATTACAAGGCAGGTGGGCATGTACCGATTCGAAGATTACGACCTCATCATCGACGCGCGCAGCGAACGCGAATACGCCGTGGATCACATCCCTGGGGCAATCAACCTCCCCGTGGTCAGCAATGACGAATACGCCGAGGTCGGCACCTTGCATCGGACCGACAAAATGCGGGCATATCTGATCGGCGTGTCCTATTCGCTGAAAAACATTTCGCGACACCTTGACACCGTAATTGCGGGCCGCCCACGTCATGGCAGGGTGCTTGTATATTGCTTTCGCGGCGGAAAGCGCAGTCGACTTTGGTTTGATGCTCTCGATACGATCGGCTATAAGGTGGACCGTCTACCTGGTGGCTGGAAGGGCTATCGACGTTGGGTCAACGAGCAACTGACAAAGCTACCGCGGGAGTTCTCGTATGTGGTCCTGTCAGGCTCGACTGGTTGTGGAAAGACTCGATTGCTCGATCAACTCGAAGCCGTCGGTGCGCAGGTCTTGAATCTGGAGGCGCTCGCGTCTCACCGGGGCTCGGTTATTGGTGCGATACCTGGTACCCCGCAGCCGACGCAGAAATACTTTGATAGCCTGCTGCAACAAAAGCTTAGTACTTTCTCGCCCAGCCGCCCGGTGTGGGTGGAAGCAGAGAGCAAGAAGATTGGCAACGTGCAGTTACCGGAAGCGCTGCTCGAAACGATGCATATGAAGGGCAAGCCTGTCTGCGTGAATGCGCCGATGGCCCAGCGAGTCATATTGTGGCGAGAGGACTATCACCATTTCGAGCAAGATCCGGACGCCTTCGTATCGAAACTCGCCTCTCTGCGGAGCCTTATCGGAGGCAAAGAGTTCGAGGTGTGGCAGGAAATGGCCAGAACACGGCAAATACCCGAGTTGTTCGAGCGGGTCATGGTCGCGCACTACGATCCCGCCTATGCACGTTCGACACGGCGCAGTTATCCCGCACTTGCAGACGCACCAGTCGTTGACTTGCAGGAACTGTCGCCAAACAGTCTCCGCGCCGTGGCGCTTGCGCTCATTCAGCGCTTTGGCTAAACGACTCTTATCTCAATCTCACTAAAACCGTGTCATTGCCAATCGCCCCCGCGATACGGGTGGAATAGGGCATATTTGCCATGTCGTCTATGCAAGAAGCATATGGACGCAGAGAAATTTCCGCCTTGTAGCCATGGGTACCTTTCTTCGTGTTTCCGTTTGTAACTGAATTGGTGGAGGGGAAGGGAGGGCGGGTATGGTCATATCTTATGAATTGATCTAATCGGGACAGATTGACTGATTGGGATTGCTTCAAATATGACCACGACGATCGAAGACCGCATGATCTTGCTCCTGAATGAGCAGGCCCGCCTCGCGCCAAGTGAAGACGAAAGGCCAATGGGCGCACTTCGCAGGGCGTTCGGTACTCTGCTCCCGAGGCCCGAGCCTGGCCGGGGTTACTTGGAGCGGCTGACGGAATACACCCGTATTTCCATTCAGCGCTGGCGTAAGGTGTTTCATCGTCGACAACGACCCACGCCAGACATGATCGAGGCGCTGGCACGTCTTTTCCCGCACTATGCTTTCTGGCTTGTCACGGGCATTACAGACGCGGCCAATGGCCATGTTGCACCGGATAACGCGCAAACATTTCCGGAGCGCCTGTATGCGCAGTCAGATGGCGCATCCCTGTATTTCCGCAGATCACTGGTTCTATTTCGTCGCCTGTTCGAGGAGTCGAGCGTCAATCTGCAAGATGACCATCAGCGCATGTATGCAGCGGAACGCACCAGGCCGCTCGCTCACTGGCACGACAGCCCGCTTGTCGATGCGGCTTACCGGATTTCTCAATCAAGGGAGTACTGCGAGCTGCATGAGATCTGGGAGTCCCGCGAGAAGTACCGGGCTGATAACTTGAAACGCATCTGGCCAACATCCCCTGACGATCGGCCGTGGGTGCAGCGTGCGAAGGAAGCAAAGGAGCAGGGGCTTTCGTTTCCTATACTGGGCGTCGATCCCCGCACATCGCACCAAGACCACTGCGATCTTTACTACGTCCCGCGAGTGCCCTGCCCAACGCGCTTCGCATTGAGCGTTCTAAACACATCGCCGGCGGATCTGAGAGACGAGGAGTTGAAGCGTCTGCGAACATGGCTGGAGCAGTTGCAGGACGACGACCTGTTCGTGTTCTTTCAGTATCTCGAGCATCACGGCATCGACCGCGAGTTAATTTTCCCGTTGGAGCCCGGAACCATACGATTCGCATGGCTCGGGATGGCCGACTCCGAGATCGAACAGTTCGTTAATTACGTGCAAAGCCAGCGTTCGAGTCGACCGCGCGATAAGTATCCAGCGCGGATGAGCAGAAAGCTGGCGTAGCACTCGTGTGCATGAGGTGGCCCGGCGATTCGCCGGAGTGAAGATGATTTGTTGGATTGGAAACTATGAGCGACTGTATCAGCATTGTGTGCCCTTCTTGTGGGGCCGATCACGGTGATGATGGATGGGAAGTCTTGCAGGAAAACGAAGTCCATCAAATGAAGTGCGAAGTCTGCCGCGCGGAATTTTTCGTATCGATCTTCGAGTGCGAAAGATGCGTGGCAGACAATGTGATTTCGTCTCAATCTGAGCATGAAGTCAAGAATCGGACGTGTCGTGCTTGCGGACATCGCCCCGAGATCGAAGGCCAGGATTATGAAGAACCTTGTCTATGAACGAGCCGTTAGTGCCGATGTCGAGCAGGTGGGCATTCGTCTCTATCAGGTGCCAGGCGGTTTCATTGCGGAAAGGTATCTGATTCAGGGTGACGAACTTATGCTGGTTCAGATTATGCCGATTTCATCAAAAGGCGAGTTTGAAAAGTTCGCGCTTTCGGACCCACATCATTCGGTTATGCGGGCAATTTATACGGAAGTGCGAAACATTGTCTGGGCGGATGGGGTTGGTGAAGTAATCTAGATGGATCGACCGTAATGGAACTGAGCTTTGATGCCGTTATAAATGCAGCGGATGAATTGGAGTTGATACCGCTTGTTAGCGACGCAATTCGATCGAAGGGAGCGGAATGGTTTGTGTTCGTTTCGTTGCATCCGACCGATCATTCAGCCAGTCGCTCCACCCATCGATTCTTGATCGGTTGTCGCCCTGAATGGTGCCAACTGTACAACGCGAACCGATGGTATCTGACGGACCCTTGTCTCGATTACGCACGATCGAACACTGCGCCAGTGTTGGGCTCGGAGTTGCCAGTCCGGACTGCTGGGCAAAAGCGGATGCTTGAGGTTGCCGCGGAACACGGGTTTCTCAGCACGTTCCTCATTCCTGCGCACGCTAGCGAGAAAGGCCGGATTGGAGCTCTCTACCTTGGCTCGAGCGTGAAGCCCGAGGAAGGTGAGCCGAAACTCAGAGAGGGAAGGGCATTTTTCCGGGCCCTGGCGTTGGAGCTCCTCGATTGGTCATCGCGGGGAGTGCGAGAAGATGCGATCAGAAAGTGTGGCCTTTCACAACAGGACGTGCAGTTGATTGGATTCGTAAGATCTGGCTTCAATGCAGGTGCGATCGCCGATGAGCTGAAAGTGTCTTCGACGACTGTCTACAGGCAGTTCCAACGGATCAACGAAAAGATTGGCGTTTCGCACATTACCGCGGCGGTGCGGTTTGCGGAAGAAAATGACATCTTTGCGCAGCAATAAGGGCGGGTTCTGGCTGTCGACGCTATTACCAGCGACCGCGACGGCATTCTTCATTTACCGGCATCCCTGGCTGTTTTTGCTGTTCTTGGTTGTGGTGGTTCCTGCCGCTGACGCGGTTATCGGGCAGGACGTGGAGGTCACAAACCAGAGGGCGAGCCGAGCGCCGAGCGGTCCTGTAGTCCCACTCACTTACATTTGCGTGTGGGGCGCTGCGGTGCTTGTTGCCCTCGAAAGAGCGATGACCGCGAGGCCGCTGGAGTTTGCCGGGCTCGTTATTGCCTCAGGGGTGCTGAGTGCTTTCGCGATGGCGCACATTCACGAGGTAATGCACCGGGGCGGGCGTGTATCCAGGCTGATCTCCGACGTAGCGCTAGCAGTCGCTGGATACCCTCACTACCGGGTCGTACATCAACTCCACCACGGGCATGTCGGCGATCCGCGATTTGGCTCAACGGCCCATGTTGGCCTGTCGGTTTGGTGTCACGTCGGCCGCTCCTTCTTCTCGGCGCTGAGATCCGCTATTGCTTACGAGCTAAGCCAGGCCCGCAGGTGGAGGGGAAGCCGGCTCCTGCAGATCGTCCCGGTCAGCGTAGCCGTCGTGGGCCTTTTCGCGTGGTTTGGTGGGTGGCGTGGGGCGGTCTTCTACGCGGGGCAGGGCATAGTCTCTGTCTTCGTCGTAGAGGCGGTTGGCTACCTGCAGCACTATGGCCTGTGTGGTAGTCCTGACGACCTGGGCAATCAGATTGCGTGGGACGTTAATTTCTGGTTGTCCAATCGCCTATTCGTAAATAACGGGCTTCACACCCACCATCATCTTGAGCAAACGCAGGCCTATGATCGCCTGGTTCACGCCGGGAGAGCGCTTCCTGGCGGCTATCTGCACATGTTTGGCCTGGCGTTAATTCCACCGCTCTGGTTCTCGGCCATGAACCATAGGCTATCAAAGACAAGCCACTAGCATAAAACACTGGCGGCCGCAAGGCTAAGTGGGTCTCTTGAATTCGTCACATCATCTGTTGGAAAGTGTCACTACGGTGTTGTCTTGGTAGTGCGCTTGCGTGCGACAAGAGCGAGCATGCGTTCGGCGAACATTGTTATCTCGTCTGGGGTCATGAGCTCGGCGAGAGACATCGTAGTGACGGTTTCGCGTAATTCGTCGAGATCGGTATCGCCGCGGACACTGAGCTGGGGATAGGTCGACTCCAAACGCGCGACCAGCTCAGCGTTGAGTGAGCGCTGATTCTTCGTGGCGGATTCGTTCAACTGGTGGTAGAGGGACCACGGTAGCCGGAATTGTGAGCGGTAGCTGTCTTTCATAGTGACATTTGACACTACGTTGGCGCTGGAATATAGTGACAATGTGTCACTACCACGTAGTGACTATAAAGCACCAGAGGAGAGAGAATGGGTGACATCGTTCGCTCGCAGTGTCGACTCCCCCGAGAGCTGAATGAGTGGCTCATCGATCGGGCAAAGCAGGAGGCACGGTCAAAAAATGCGCAGCTGATTGTCGAGCTTCGTACTCGTCGGGCCGAACTGGGAGATGGGGTGGTCTGCAAGGAGTGCGCGTCGGATGCGCCCTCCGCGTCGCCAACGTCGCGACAGGAGCAGGTATCAGAAAGAGATTAAATTGGTTCGCATCGCGCGGCCGGATTTTGGCGAGGTAACGCCAGACAGGGAAGGGCCGGCGTGGAGGTACGGGTAGTAGAAGCGGTCAGCGTCGATGTTGCGAGCAGTGGCGTCGACCTGACCAGTTGTTGGAACCTGAGAGGTCGACAATGGCTAAAGCCATTATATCGTTCGGGCACAGCCGGCGACATAACGTGAGCGAGGGGGGAAGTCATGCTTGATTTCATCTCGTTAGCCCAGCAATGCGCGCCGAACGTCCACCCCACGACGCTTCAGGCGGTCGTGAGGACTGAGTCCGGCTTCAATCCGTACGCGATCGGCGTCGTTGGTGGCCACCTTGTTCGCCAGCCGCGTGACCGTGCTGAAGCGGTGGCGACGGCAAAAGTGCTCAATTCACAAGGCATCAATTTCAGCATGGGGCTTGGACAGGTCAACAAGGCCAATCTTGCCCGCTACGGATTGACCTACGAAACGGCCTTCGATCCGTGTGCGAACCTGCGCGCGGGCAGCGCGATACTGCGCGAATGTTATGAGCGGGCGACTGCGGCAATGGGGCAGGGTGCGCCGGCATTGCGTGCGGCGATCAGCTGCTACTACAGTGGCAATTTCACGCGCGGCGAGTCAGCCGACGCCGGCGGCACCAGTTATGTCCAGCGAGTTGTTGCCAACGCCCAGATGGCGGCAGGTTCAACCAACGTCGTTCCTGCGATTCCTGTAGTGATGGACAGTCAGTCCGACAGACCAGCACGCGCAGCAGCGCCCGATGTCAAAACATCTTCCGCGCGCCACAGTGGCCCAAAACAACGGCAGGACGCACCGCACCCGTCATGGGATGCATTCGGCGATTCCGCTTGTGACAACGACTGCAATTGACTTGAGCCGCGACGACGCGGCCTGATCTCAACCACGTGAAAGGAGAAGACATGAATCGCAATACGAAGCTCGCGGCCATGAAATTAGTACTACTGAAAAATTACTCATATCGCATATCAATGCGGCGAATCGCAACCCATATGCGCCAGACGATCGCTCTCGGCATTGCAATCGGTCCGGAACTTGCATTCGCGGGTGGTGGGCTCGATTCGGCGACGCAGGGCGCGAACACCTTCAAGATCTGGCTCTATTCGTTCCTTGGCGTCGTCGCGGCCTGCGTGCTGATGTGGAAAGGGGCGGAGTGCTGGGCCGATCGCGCGCACTGGAGCGAGTTTGTGACGATGTGCGGCAAGGTGGCGGCGGTGGGCTCGGTGGTCGGCGTGCTCGCACCGTATCTGTGGAACATGTTCAGCTGAGCACGCCATGTCGGACGAAAAAACCCGCTACCCCGGATTCAACGGCCTTGGCCGCACGGCTGCCATCTGGGGCGTCCCCTATATGGCGATGCTGGTTGTCGTCGTCGCGTCGATGTTTGTCGGCGTGCTGATTTCCTTCTTCGTGGGACCAGGCGGTCTGCTATTCGTTTTCCTGGGCTTTCCGGTGCTGCTGTATTTCAAGCACATCTGCGAAACCGACGACCAAGGCCTGCGGATCATGTGGCTGGAATTGCGTTGCCGCTTCTACTTCTGGCAGCTGCGGGTCCGCGCGCGGCTAAATGCCGGGCGAGCCGCCCCGCGCTTCGGCAATACCGCTACGCTCGCGCCGTTGCGATACGGACGGCAGCGCCGCGTCTATCGCGATTTTTTTAAACCGTTGTCCAAGGGTGAGCGCCGGCTGCGTGAGCTCGATCCGGAGGCCTGATGCAAAGCAGACCCGCCGTCACCAGCGAAATCCTCGGCGCGATCGGCGCCGTGGAAGACTGGATTCCGAAGTACTGGCATCCGGTCGCGAAACACGTACAGCACCTTGAGGGCAACCGGTTCATGGTGACGCTGGCCATGCGCGGCGTGCCGTTCGAGGTGCACGAGAACGTCGCGATGGAGCGTATGTTCGATCGCGATACGGAAGCGTACAGCAAGCTTGGTCGCGACCTGGGTGGCCGCCTTGGCTATCACGCAACGTTCGTGCGACAGCGCGTGAGTTTTGATCGTGTGTACCGGTTCAAACAACGCTTCCTGCAGTGGTTCGTACGCGAGTACATCGGGCGACGTTTCGGAGACGAAAAGTTCTTCGAGAACCGCTACTACCTGTCGCTGATCCTGAAATACGAGGACTTCGATGACGGGCTCAAGGAAATCTGCTCCCTTGCGAAACAGGCGCTGCTGCAGTTCGCCGAGTATGAAGCCGAGTTGCTTGAAGTGTACGAGCGCAGGCACATGAACGGCACGAAGTTGCTGTTCTCACCCTTGTATGGACTCGTCAGCTATCTCATCAATGGGAAGACCGGCGATCTGCCGGTCGCAGCGGAACCCGGCACCGATGTCATCCCGTCGAGCCATCTGCACTTTGGGTACAACACGCTCGAGATCGGGGCGAGCAACGTGCCGGCGTACCGACGCGTTGCAACCTGCCTCGACCTTCGCAGTTGCCCGGAGAAGCCGGGCTGGGGTCAGCTCGACCCGTTGATCACGTTGAACATCGAATTCACGATTACGCATACGTTCAACTGTATGACGGGCTTCGAGTCAAACCGGACCATCGATTCGGCAATCAACAAGCTGGAGTCGGCCGGTGACAAGGCGAAGCATCAGGTCAAGGAATTGCGCGACGCACAGGGTTACGTGAACACGGGTGAACTGTCGTTCGGCGAGTATCACGGCGCGGCGGTTATCTACGGCGAAACAGCGAAAGAGGCGCTGGAGAACGCCGACAGGTTTGCGTCCCGTTCGCGCAACGAGTGTGGAGTTGAATGGTCGCCCGCGACGGGGTCTGCTCCGTTCACGTACTTCTCACAAGTCCCGGGCGCGCGAGTCAAACCGCGACCGAAAGTGCAGTCCTCGCGCAATTTTGCGGCGATGTACACGTGCCATGACTACTCGTCAGGCAAGGCGGAGGGCAACCCGATCGGTGACGGGTCGGCCGTCATCCCGTTTCGCTCGGACTCGGGTGTGTACAACTACAGTTCGCACGCGAGCCGGCTGGGGGACATCAACGTTTCGGAGAAGGTGGCCGGGCATTTTGAAGCGAAAGGCACGACGGGCAGCGGCAAGTCTACGGTCATCGTAGCGGCGACTGGCATGCTGTCCCGCTTCGATCCGATGCTGTACGTGCTGGACAAGGGCCGTGGCTGGGAAGTGTTCATCCGGGCGATGGGCGGCGCCTATGTCTATCTGGAGAAAGGCAAACCGACCGGATGGGCGCCGTTCGAGCTCGCCGACACACCAGACAATCGCGAATTCCTGTACGGACTCGTCGAACTGTGCGGCCGGAAGAACGGTGTCGACCATCAGGGTAAGCCAATCAAGATTGACCTGACGGCCGCCGAGAAGATTCACTGCCGCAACGCTGTCGATGCGGTAATGGGCGTCGATGACGTTCGGCTGCGCCGTTTCAGCCTGCTACTGGACAGCATTCCGGACGAAGGCGACGACGGCCTGCGCGCACGTCTGTCGATCTGGTGCAAGTCGGAAAACGGCCGGTTCTGGTGGGTGTTCGATAACCCGCCCAATCTCTACCTGAACATGAGCGAGCAACGCTGGATCGGTTTCGATGTTGAGGCATTTCTTGTCGATAACTACGAGCCGTCGGAGCCCGCATTTGCATATCTGTTCCATCTCAAGAAACTGATGCGTCGGGAAGGCACCCTGATGCTGACGGTGATCGAAGAGTACTGGCTGCCGCTGCGCTTTCGCACGATCCGCGAGCAGATCGAGGAAACGCTGGCCAGCGGGCGTAAAGAAGGGGAATTCATGGGACTGATCACGCAACAGCCGGAACAGGCGCAGCGTGCGGCAGACCTGTTTCCCGCGCTGCGCAGTCTGATCGCCACGAAGATCTGGCTGGCCGATCCGGCGGCCGAAGAAGAGGCCTATCTGCGTGACGGCATGACCCGCAAGGAGTTCAAGGAATTCAAAAAACTCACGCCACAGTCGCGCCGATTCCTGATCAAGCAGGGCAACCAGTCGGCGTTCGCCAGTTTCGACCTGAACGGGCTTGAGGACGCGATTGCGGTGTTCTCTGGCGATCGCGAGAACGCACTGATCTGCGACGGGGTCCGCGCCGAGTGTGGCGACGATCCGGATGTCTGGCTGCCCGTCTATCTGGAGCGCGTGTTCGAACGCAAGCTGCGCACGCGGCTCGCGGCGAAGCACGGCGCCGATGAGCGTTTGTGGTCCGCCGAGCTGCAGCGCAGCCTCGAGCGCAAGCGTGCCGAGCTTGCGCAGATTTATCCACCGGTTAATCAGCCGGTTGACGACGAAGTTTTTGCCTGATGTGCTGCAACCCAAGGAGGGAACGATGAACAGCACCGATGTCTATCCGGCCGCGCGCCGGCCGGTTGACCCAGCGATCCGGAACCTTCGCGAGGCGCTGCTGGCACGATCAACGCGCGCCGGCATGAGCGCCTTTGCCTATCTGCCGGGAATTACGCTTTGGCCTCGTCGCGCGCTGGTCACGATGCTGTGCGCGTGTGCGTTTTCGCAGGCCCACGCGCAGGGCGTGCCGACCATCTCACCTGCGGAGCTCGCCCAACAGATGGTGCAGGTCGAGCAGCTGATGCAGCAGGTCAAGAATCAGGAGGCCCAGTATCAGGCGCTGACTGGCAACAGTAGTTTCGGCAACATCATGAACGATGCATCGCTGCGCAACTACCTTCCGGAACAGTGGCAAAACATTTACGACCAGGCGAAGAACGGCGGTCTCTCGGGTATCAGTTCGTCGATGCGTTCGATCGAGCAGCAGGAAAGCATGACCGGCGCGAGCACGCCCGGTCAGCAGCGCTATTACGACACGCTCGCGGCCAACAAGGCGATGAACGAGCATGCGTATAGCGCGATCATGGCGCGCTTTAACAATATCCAGTCGCTCATGCAGCAGTCGAACATGACGCAGGATCCCGCACAGAAGGCGGATCTGCAGAACCGCATGGCGGCCGAAGAGACGATGGTCACGAACGATCAGACGCGCTTGCAGCTCACCGCGCAGTTGCAGAAAACAGAGCTGCAGCTTGCCGAACAGCAGCGCGACCGTGAATTCGACAACGCATTCCTGGGGAAAACCAATGGTCAATAAGACACTTCTCGGCTCGATCATCGCTTTGCTGGTCGCGATCGCTGGCTATCTCGGATACCTCGCGTGGGATCGTCACCAGCACAACGTGCAGGAAGAGCAACAGCAGCAGCAGGATCTGAAGTTCGATGCGGCGTTTCTCGGCACGACGCCCGAGAAGCTTGCCGCCGAGCGCAAGGCGAAGGGTATCAACGCTGCAAGCGACGATGCCGAAGCCCGCGCGGCCGGGCTGAAGTAATCCGGCTCGTCCATCAATCACTGACCGAAGCAGGAGATATCCGTGGCAGACGTCCAGCTTTTCACCTCAATGACCAATTCGTTCGACAAGAACGTTTTGAACACGATCTCGACCGGTTCGAGCAACATCATTGCGCTGATCTCGCCATTGATGGCCACCTGCTTCAGCATCTATGTCCTGTTGATTCTCTGGACATACTGGCAGGGGCGCAACGACGAGCCGATCAACGATTTCCTGACGCGCATGGCAACGTGGGCGCTCATCCTGACCTGCGGGATGAACATCCAGTTCTACAGTGAGTACGTCGTTCCATTCTTCAATGGTTTTGGCGAACAGATGGCCGGCGCGTTGACCAACGGTAGCAACCCGGTGTCCGGCCTCGACAACCTGCTCAATGCATACATCAACGCAGCGCAGGCGATCTATGCACAGGCGTCCGGCCTGAAGGTTATTGCGGCCATCTGGACGATCGCGCTGATGATCATTTTCGGTGGCCCGTTCATGGCGATAGCCATTGCGTACATCATTCTGGCGAAGTTTGCGCTTGGGCTTCTGCTCGCACTCGGTCCGTTGTTCATCTCAGCGGCGCTCTTCCCGCCGTCGCGACAGTTCTTCTGGAACTGGGTCGGTCAATGCATGAACTACACCCTGCTGGTCGCGCTCTTCGCCGCTGCATGTGCACTCGAAGTCAATTTCGCGATGGGCGTGGTACCGCTGAACGGATCCCCCTCTATCGCACAGGTCATTGACCTGGACATCATGGGGCTGGCCTTCTGGGTTATATCGCTTAACCTGCCGGGTTTGGCTTCGTCTCTCGCGGGCGGTGTCGGTATCTCGACGATGGTGGGCAAGCTGGGTAGCGTCGCGAGATTTGCTGGCTCGCTTGGAAAAATGGGCGGCGGCGGATCGTCGAAGACCGGCGGTAGCTTGAGTGAGGCGTAAAAAATGATCAGGTTATTCAAGACAATCGCACGTTGGTGGCTTATCGCGGCGGTGGTGGCAACGATCGGCGCGATAGTATCGATCAAGCTGTTTTACTAGATGCCACGCAATACGCCTGTCTTGCTCAATCCAAAGGAGAAACGGAGACCATGAAATTTCCTGTCGCTATTTTACTGATGGCTTTCGCGCTGCAGGCGTGCAGCTTGGCGCCAAAGCCACCCGAGCCGACTGGTCAGTGGGTACCCGTCAATCAACCGTTGGCTCAGCAGTCGGGCCATACGGAACCGAAGTGAGGAACAGGATGGCATCGACTATCAGGCAATGGTTTGCGTCGGGAGCGAACGCGCGCAAACGCAAGGGAAGCCCGGCCGGGTCGACCACGCGCGCAGACGCGCCGGTGAGCGGTGTTGAGTCAGGTGAGCGCGATGCGGTCAGCTGGTACCTGAAACAGGCACAGGCCTTCGAGAAGTCGAAGGTCGAAGCAGCGGAAGAGAAGGCCCGTATCGCGGACCGGCGCTCGGTGCTCTCGGGAGTTGTCGCTCTCGCCGCTGTTTCTGGCATGGTGGCTTTAGGACTCCTAAGGCGCCCGAACCCACCGGCTGTGCTGCGAGTGGACTCGTCAACCGGTAAGGTCGATGTGCTGCCGACAACGGCTAACGGACGCGTCACGTTTTCCGAGAAGACCGATCGCGCGGATCTGCACCGTTACGTCGAACTGCGCGAGGGCTACGACTGGGAGACGATTTCGGACACGCACGCCGCGGTGATGTTCATGAGCGACGACCACGAGAAGGAAGCCTATGACCGGCTGGTGCGCGGCCCGGTGGGCCCGCTCAAGCTTCTGAAGGATCAGGCGCGGGTCATCGCACACGTAGGCTCGATCACGTTCGCGCCCGCCGCACAGGTGTTCTTCTCGCGTCAGCTGGTCCCGCTGAATCCCGCAGCGAAACGCCCGGATCCGACGTACTGGATTGCGACGGTCGCATTCGAGCGTGTGAACGTTCCGGAAAAGCAGGATCAGCAGGATCTCAACGCGGACGGTTTTCGCTGCACGAGCTACGAGGTCACGCGAGACTGGACCCGGGCGCCCGCCGATGCTGCGCCGGCGTCAGGCTCTGCGGCAGCCGGAGGTGGAACATGAAAGGACGAACGATCCGGATGTCAGCGAGCGCAGCGGCGGTCGCACTGGGCTTCGCGTTGGTGCCGATTCACGCGCGAGCGCTCGAAACGCCGCGCAGCTGCGGTTCAGACCCGCACATCCAGTGCGCGACCTACGATCCGGACCAGGCCTATCGTGTGGCCACCATGCCGGGGCGTGCGGTAATGATCCAGTTCGAGCCGGGCGAACACATCATCAACAGCGGCGAGGGCATCGGAGACGGCAAGGCCTGGCACGTGGCCATCAACGACAGTGGCGCGATGCTCAAACCGGGTGCGCCGCAGCCGGAAACCAATCTTCTGCTGGTCACCAACCGGCGCACCTATCCGCTCTCGCTTGTTGACGTGTCGGCCGCACAGCCTGCGACATGGATACTGCGTTTCGATTATCCGGACACGCGTGCCAAAGCGGCGAGCGCGCAGATGCGCCGTCAGCAGGCGGTAAGCGCTGCGCTGGGCAGTCAACAGGGCAATGGGCCGGCTATTCCCGCCTCGATCGTGAGCGTGGGCGCTGCGAAATCCACGCCTGTGGCGTCGGTTCCTGCGGCGAATATCCAGTACATGATGCGCGGCGATCGTGCACTCGCGCCGACCGCGCTGTGGGACGACGGCCGATTCACGTACTTCAAGTACTCAACCGCGCGTGACCTGCCGACGATCTTCACGAAGCTTCCCGACGGTGGAGAGGCGACGGCGAACTTCCATATGGAGGGCGATACGGTCGTCGTGCACGAAGTGTCGAAGTCGTTTCTCATCCGCTACGGTCAGTCGGTGCTGGGTATCCGCAACGACGGCTATTCGCCTGATGGTCATTACAACCGTGCGGGCTCGTCGATACCGGGCAGCGCGCGCATCGCACGTGACCATACCGATGCATCGACGAACTGATCAGGGAGCGAACAGGGTATGACTGAACGAAACGAAATGGAACATGCGGCGTCGACCGACGTCGGCCCACAGCCTTCGCTCGACCTGCCGGGCCGTCGGAAAACGCGCGTGGGCAAGCTGCGTCTGGTGCTGGTCGCGCTCGCCGTTATTGCGCTGGGTGCATCGGGCGTCACGATCTATCTGCAGCGCCTGTTCCAGCAGCATCAGGACGCGAAACAGGCGGCGCTGACAAAACCGAAAGACAGCGGCGCGAGTGACGCCGGTGCGGATCTGGAGACGCAGAAGGAACGTATCAAACGCGCGGAAGACCAGGCCCGTGCAGCGTCGGAGGCTGCGGCCGCCGCTGCCGCGAATTCCCACCTCGCGACGCCGACCGGCGCGGCATCGCAGACGAACGGACAGGCGGTGGCCGTGAGCAACCAGCTGCGGCCGCTCACGCCGGCCGAGCGCCGCCTGCAGGGCAGCGTGCTCGTCGCGAGCGGCAACAACGATTCTGGCCAGAGCAACGATGGTCCCGTGGCATCAAATGAAACTGCAGGTGACAGCGGTGGCAACACCGGCGGCGGCAATGCCGGGGTCAGCGGCCACGATGCGTCTGGTCTGGCAGGTCTGGCGAAGTCGATGGGTCTGTCAGCGCTGCGCGGCGACAGTGCAGGCGGTGCGCCCAGCTCAACCAGCAAGGCGGACGCGGGCGACGGCAAGGGCTCTCCGATCGACCAGTCGTTGCAGCCATCGAAGCTGCAGCCGATGCAGGCCTCGTTCCGACCGAACCGGCATTACCTGCTCGGTCGCAACACGATGATCCGCTGTGGTCAATCGACGGCGATCCGTACCGACCGGCCGGGCCTGATCGGGTGCCCGATCGCGCAGGACGTGTGGTCCGACGATGGCACGACGCTGCTCGTTCGCAAGGGTGCGATGGCGAAGGGCGAGCAGCGCGATGCGGTGATCCAGGGGCAGGGCGTGATCGGCGCGATCTGGGACGAGATCGACGACGGCGACGTACACATTCCACTGAACTCGCCGGCTACCGATCCGCTGGGCGCTGCAGGCATTCCAGCCTATGTTGACGAGCACTTCTGGCTGCGGTTCAAGGGCGCGCTGATGGTCAGCCTGATCGGCGACTTCGGCCAGGCGCTCGCGAACAAGGCAACCGGGTCTGGCCAGCAGATCACGTTCTCCAACAGTTCGAACGCCACGCAGGATGTGGCCGCGGAGACGCTGCGTAACACCATCAACATCCCGCCGACGGCGTATTCAAACCAGGGCTCTGTCATCAATATCTTTGTGGCGCGCGACATTGACCTGAGCAGCGTGTATGAAAACGTCGATGCGCAGGGCAACCTGGTTAGCCAGAACCGGCAGCAATGAGGAGCGGACCCATGAACCTGAAGATCACCTACCCGGACGATTTCCCCCTGCATGGCCTCGATCGCGACATGTTCGAGACAAAACTACGCAACGCCCTGCGTTTCTGTTTCTACGGCAACACGGTCCGCCAGCTGGCCGAGCGGGTGGATGCACGGCGCGCGCGCGAGGTTCCCGATGCGTTGCCACTGCGTCAGATCGCCGACGAGCACGCGTTCGAAGATTGCATGGCGCTCGATGGGTGCCGGATCGACGACATGTCAGCGCCGCTGCGACGCAACCTGCTGCGTAATGTCGGGGCGCGTATCGGGCTGACGATCTCGGAGTGGGGCGACAGCGCGTTGCCGTCGCTCGATGAGCCAGTCAATCACGCAATGGATGTGCACGCAACTAACCGTCAAGCCGTCGAGATCCCGGCAATTTACGATCACCAGACGCCACGCATCTCGCGCATCTGGCTTGTAACGGGACTATGCGCGGTTGCGGTAATCGGCGGTGCGGGCTGGAAATTGACCCGGCCGGCCGTACCCCTGAGTGCAACCGTGGTTTCCACGTCGCCGGCGCAAACGCTCCGCGAGCTTGCCAGCAGCGTGCCGGACGATCGACGCCCGTATCGCGTGTCAGTGCAAATCGAGCTGCAGGATACGGGCACCACGTCTCGCTGAACCTGCGCGGCACTTTGATTAACGGATGTGACCCCAAACAAGATAGGAGTGCGAATGAGCGCAGTCGTAATCGATGTGATCGAGAAGGGCACGATCGCCCGCAGCTTCCTCAAACAGATGGGTATCTCGAACTTCTTCGACGGGGGCCTCACCGAGGTGGCGATCAACCGTCCCGGTGAGATCTGGACAAAAGGCGGTGCCGGATGGCGACGACACGACGCACCTGCCTGCTCGCTCGACGCGTGCTTCAAGCTCGCGAACGCTCTGACGGTGATGAAGGGCGGCAAGTTCTCGACGAAGGAGCCCATTCACCCGGTGGTGCTGCCCGATGGGCAACGCGGGCACGTTCTGATGCAGCCGGCCTGCGAGCAGGACACTATCTCAATCACCGTCCGTATCCCGTCGAATGTGCGCTTTACGGCTGATGAGTATGAGACCAACGGATGGTTTGAGGGATATCGCGACGTCTCGCCGCGCCGCGACATGCCACCGGGGCTCGACCTGCAGCCGTTCGAGCTCGGGATGCTTGAGGCGCAGGGTCAGCGCAACGTCAGGCGCATGCTCGAGTTGGCGGTGACCAACCGGTTGAACATTGCGCTCGCCGGCGGCACCGACTCAGGCAAGACGACACTGAACAAGGCGCTCTCTGACCTCGTGCCGTCCGATGAGCGGATTGGCACGATCGAGGACACGCCGGAGCTATCGCTGCCGAATCACCCGAACCGCGTGCATATGTTTTTCAGCGACACGCTGCCGGCGAAGGAACTGGTGCGCTCGACCCTGCGCATGACGTTCGATCGTGTTTTTCTCGCCGAACTGCGAGGTGACGAAACATGGGACTACCTGACGCTGCTGAACACGGGCAAACCCGGTGGCATCACGACGGTGCATTGCAACGATGCACGTTCGGCCCATTCGCGCATCGCGACGCTGGTCAAGCAGAGCGCGGTCGGCCAGACGCTCGACTGGCAATTCATTATGGACCAGGTGCGGGTCACGGTGGATCTCGTCCTGTTCATGCGCAACAGGCGACTGGCCGAGATCTGGTTCGACCCGATCGGCAAGGCGCAACTGCTGGGTTGTGTCTCATGAGCGCCGATGCCGCGGCGCAGATGATCGAACAGATCGCGATCAGCCTGTGCGGTGCGCTCGCCGTGTTTCTGTCGCAGGACCGGCGTGCGCACTGGCGGCGCTGGGCCTGCGTCTTCGGGTTGGCCGCGCAGCCGTTCTGGTTCGACATGGCGTGGCGAGCGCATCAGTACGGCGTGCTCGCGCTGTGCTTTGTCTATGCGGCGTCGTGGGCGCGCGGTTTCACGGCGAACTGGCTCGTCCGCAGGGAGGACCGTGTATGAACTTCGCGATCAGCGATATCGAGGCGGCGATCGAGGGATGGCGCATGCGTTCGCCGTCGGACGAAGCATTTGCTGCCAGCACAGAGGTCCGCGCGCTGGCGCGGCTCTACGGCGCCGTGATCGTGCACGGCTGTAAGGGTATCACCGACGCCGGGCTGGACGACGCGCAGCGCGACGCCTTGCGGATCCTGTCCGCCGATCCACTCAGAGAGTTGCCGCAATGAAGGCAGATCTTCCGGTTCCCGCGATTGCCGATGCTGCGGACTCGCACGATGACAGCCAGTGCAAATGGCGACCGTCCGGCGACTTTGCGCTGGTCCATCCGTCGGGCTGGACGATCGCGCGGTACTCAGTCTATGGCGAGTGGGACTACCTGTTGTGGGAGCCGATCAATCGCTGTACGGCGGACAACAGCAACCAGTTCCACGGACCCTTCGGTAACGTGCGCGACGCGATGCGCCTGCATCGCGACCTGAGCGCGCATCTGCAACAACATGAGATGGCTGCATGACAACGCATCTGAAATTCCAGGTCGCTATCGGCGCGTCCACCCACTGAGGACCGAACCATGCCGAAACCGCTTCGAATTCTGATTCCCGTCGTGGTCTTCCTGCTGATCCTGTGCGGCTTCGCATTCCTTGGGCAGTTCGCCGGCGGCCAGCTTTTCGCGAAGATGCAGAAGCTGCCGGAGGGCAGCGCGGGCGTGTTCACGCTGTACGACTACTGGCATGCCTACGGCGACGTGCCTGCGGTGATGCGCGCGCTCAAGGTGTGCACGCTGCTGTCGGTGGTCATCACCGGCCTGCCAGTGGTCGTGATCACGATGGCGCTAGTGTCGGGCCGCAAGCGCCTCGCGCAGTTTGGCGAGGCCCGGTTCGCAACCCGTAACGACATTGTGAAAGCCGGTCTGCTGGAGAAGAAATAACCATGACTACCTCACAACATCTGTATCCGCCGTTCATTGTCGGCAAGTACAAGGGCGAATACCTGAAGTATTACGGACAGGACTTCCTGATGACAGCTGCCGGCACCCGCTCCGGCAAGGGCACGTCGCTCGTGATCCCGAATCTTCTCACCTATCCCGATTCCGTCGTGGTCGAGGACATCAAGGAAGAGAACTACCACTATACGTCCGGCTACCGGCGGGCATGCGGTCACGAAACCTATCTGTGGGCGCCGTTCTCGGAAGACGGACGCTCGCACGCGTACAACCCGCTCGAATACATCGCCGAGCGACCCGCCTATGCGCGCGTGGGCGACGTGATGACGATCGGCGAACACCTGTATCCGTCCAACGTCGACGCGCGTCTGAAGTACTGGAACGACAACGCCCGCAACCTGTTCATCGGGATCGTGCTGTATCTGCTGGAAACGCCCTCGCTGCCGTGCACGTTCGGCGAGATTCTGCGGCAGGCTTCGGGCAAAGGCAGGGCGATCCGTGAACACATCTCGTCGATCGTCAGCACGCGTGCCGATGCAGCGCATGCGACCGACGGGCTGCCGGTGCTCAGCTTCGAGTGTCTCGATGCGCTGAACCGTTTCCTGTCGCAATCGAAGGAAGCCTTCGCGAACATCGTATCGACGATGACCGCGCCGCTGAACGTCTTCAGCAATCCGGTGGTCGACGCGGCAACCAGCCGCTCGGACTTCGATCTGGCCGATGTGCGCAAAAAGCGTATGTCGATCTATGTGGGCATCAAGCCGGGCGACCTGAAGGCCGGTGCGCTGCTGGTCAATCTCTTTTTCTCGCAGCTGATCGACCTGAACACGCGCGAGCTGCCTGCCGAGAATCCTGCGCTCAAATACCAGTGCGCGCTGATCCTGGACGAGTTTGCAGCGCCCGGCAAGATCGACATCATCGATACGGCCAACCCGTTCATTGCTGGCTACAACCTCCGGCTGATGCTGATCTTTCAGGGCATGTCGCAGATCGAGGATCCGAAGTTGTACGGCAAGCACGGCGCCGAAACGCTGGCGATCAACTGCAAGATGCGCAGCCTCTATGCACCGCGTACGGTCAAGGAATCGGAAGAGTACGCGAAGATGCTGGGGACCTTCACTTACATGGCTCGCTCGCGTAACCGAAGTCGCGGGCGGAGTTCGTCGACGAGCATCAACGAGTCGGAGCACGGCAGGGCACTGATGATGCCGCAGGAGCTGCGGGCGCTGAAGCACAACAAACAGATCATCACGATGGAGGGGTGCGAGCCGATCCTTTGCGAGAAGGCGTTTTTCTACGAAGACGCCGAACTCGTCGACCGGCTTGTGCAGCAGAGTCCCTATCTGCGGGCGGTGATGGCGACGCTTGAGAAGACCAACCGCCGGCGCGCCTGGTTCGGTTTCGGTCCGAAGTTTCCCAACGAGGTACAGATGAAACACGCCGCGTTCGTCGCGCGCGAATTGTGCGCACCCGTGCCAAAGATCGACGTCGAGCAGTGGTGGCAGGCACAGAACGCGGCCCGACGTGCGCAGCAGGCAGCGGCGGCCGCAGACGCCGCCAGACAGTCGGCCGGTCAGGGGCGTGACGTCCGGGAGCACGAAATCGGAGTGCTCGCGCCTGTCCACCTGGCCAACCGTAACAGCATCCGCGCATCGCTGTTCCAGTTGATGCCTTATCTGCGAGAAGTCCTGCCGGACGCGGCGGCCGCCGTGTCGGTGCAAACCGCAGCACCTCAATCACAACCTGAACCGCAAGGAGTGACCGTATGAACGAGATCGAATTTCCCGCTGACGGGATCGACTACCGCGAACGCGACGCGGCAAACGCCGACGATGCGTCGACCATTCGCGCGCGCGCCACGCCGCCGGCGAACGAGCCGGACGCGGGCGCTGTGCCCGGCACTCCGGAAACGCCGGTCGATGACGCAACCGAAGAGCGCCTGAAGAAGATCCGCGCGGCCGATCGGGAAAAGGTCGAGAAGCTGCTCAAGCGCGACTCATCGACCGACGCAGCGACCAGCACAGCCACCGACGAGGCGGTGAAGCCGGCCGCCGGCACCGGCAAACCGCTCGGGAAGAAGGGCGAGCAGCCGGAGAACACCATCCGCCCGAAGCCGGTTTTCGAGAAGACCGGCTATGAAGTGCCGAAGTCGGTCACTAACCGGTACGTGGCGCATGAGGGCAAGTTTCTCGATCGCAAAAGCGAGACGGTGCACTTCGAGGACAAGGGCCGCTCCCTGTCGACGGCCAGCGAGGACCGCGACGTGATCGCGCACATGGTCGAAGTCGCGAAGGCAAAGAACTGGGGTGAGCTGCAGCTTAAGGGCAGCGAAGAGTTTCGTCGGCAGGCTTGGATCGCGGCCGAACTCGCCGGTGTACCGTCGCGTGGCTTGAAGCCTGGTGCGCAGGATTGGGCGGCACTGACCGCTGCGCGCGAGGCGATGCGCATCGGGGCCGGTGACAAATCCAATGATACAGACAAGGCGCGCACGAATGAGATGGAGGCAACAGATGCAGCGGGGCAAAAGCAACCTGCAGCGCCGGGGTCGGCGAAAACGGCCACAACAGGGCGTGAAAACGCCGCGCCCGGAGGCAACCCGACGACCGCCACGCAACCATCTGCGGCTGCGCCGGCGAGTCCCGTTCAGGGCAAGCCAACGCCGGCCGGTGTCACGGCGGGGGTGCTGGTGGCGCACGGTCCCGCCCCGTTCAACCACGATGAAAAGCAGAACGACAGCTACTACGCGACGGTGCGGACAGAGGATGGCGAGCGCACCGTCTGGGGACTGGACATCGAGCGCGCGATCGGCGAAAGCGGTGTGCAGCCCGGTCAGCGGATCGAGCTGGAAAAGGGCGGCAGCAAGACGGTAACAGCGCAGCAGCGCCAGTTCGACGAGAAGGGTACCGAGCTCGCGCCAAAGTCAGTCGAGAGCCGGCGTAACGAATGGCTGGTGTTCTCGCCCGATGTGCCGGGTCTGCCCACGCGCGAGCAGCGCGAAGCGCTGACCAGCGCGCGGCGCGAAGCTGATGAGCGCCGACAGATCAATGAGGCGCGTGAGCGGTTCCTGAGCGGAGACTGGAAATACTCGAAGGAACAGCAGAAGACGCTCGATGAGGCACGCGAGCGCATCAAGGCGCAGGCCGCGCGCGAGGTGCTGCGTGACGAGATCAAGGGTCTGCCGGAGCAGCAGCAGGAGAAGCTAATGGGGGAGTTCGAAAGCGCCGTGGCCGAGGCGCGCGCAACTAACCGGCCACTGGACGTGCCCATGCCACAGGTAAGCGAAGCAACGATCGCGGCCGTGCGCGAGCAGATCGAGCGGGAGCAACGGGGCCAAACTCCCGCAGCACAGCAGACCACCCGACAGGCGACGCCGGAGCGCGGACAGGACCCGCAGTCGCAGACCGCCGAACACGATGGGCCGACGCTCGAAATGGAACCATAAGGCGGCGGACAACAACGGGCGGCCGCGATCGCCTCGCGACCGTCATCGTCAAATCGAACAACAGGAGCAAACCATCATGAAGATCGCTGTAATCAACTTCTCAGGCAATGTTGGCAAGAGTACCGTTGCACATCACCTTCTCGCGCCGCGGCTGGAGGGTGCCCAGGTGATTCCTGTCGAGTCGATCAACTCGGACGACAGCGAAAAAGGATCGGCGATGCGTGGGAAGGAGTTTGGGGAACTGCAGGACAAACTCATGACCTTGCGGCATGCCGTGGTCGATATCGGCGCATCGAATGTCGAAGACTTTGTCTCGCTGATGCGGGACTATCACGGTTCTCACGAAGACTTCGATGCCTTCGTCGTACCGACCGTTCCTGCGCTTAAACAACAGGTCGATACAATTTCGACATTGCGCGCACTCACCGGAGAAATCGGTGTGCCGGCAAACCGCATTCGCGTCGTGTTTAACACGGTCACCAAGAAAGACGACGTGTCAAAGATTTTCTCGAAAATTTTCGACTACTACGCGGAAAACCGCAATTTTGTCTTGAATCGCGATGCGGTGATGTATGAGAACCCTATCTACGAAAAGATCAAGGCTTTCGATCGCTCCATCATCGATATTCGCAATGATCCGACCGACTATGTCGCGATGAACGCCGAAGCAATGGAGAGCGGGGAGCCCGAGGAACATCTTGCACAGATTCGCCAACTGGTTGCAATTAAACGTCTGGCCACGCGGGTAACCACCGAACTGGACGCAGTCTTCAAACTCGTGGTGCATTGATGGGCGCATCGGACGATTCGATTCGCGAGGAACTGATCGGCGCAGTACTGGGTGAGCTATCGCTGCTGCGACGGGACGTGAAGGGCCTGTCCCGGCTGCTCGATACCACGGGCAAGCAGTTCAAGGACGACGGTGAACTTACGCTGCTGCGCTTCACATCCCGCTACGAGCAGTTCCTCAACCAGTTCGCAACATCGAGCACCGATGTGCTGGCCGAAGCGGGACGGTTTTCAGAGGCCCGGGATCAACTGCTTGGCGAGATCTCGCTCAGGCAGTACGACGAAGCCAACGGCCGAAGTCGCGATCTGCTACGCGACGTCTTGCGCGACGAGCGCGTCCGCGGCATCGGCCGAATCGAACTAGCCGTATGGACCGCGTGCGCCATGCTTGGCTCAGCGGTGCTCACGGTCGGAGCCCTTGCGGCGCTGCGGTTGCTGTCCATCTGACTGGAGATCTCATGAAACGATTGATCACTGTATTGATCTGCAGCGCGGCGGCCATCCCGACGATGGTGACGGCCGACGACGACAACACCTCGGCCTGCGGTGTGGTGCTGTGCCTGGCAGGGCTCATGGACGGTGGCAATGGCGGCGGCCAATGCAATCAGTATGAACGTGACTATTTTTCGATTGTGCGCTATCACCACGGGCATTTCGATCTGAGTGGCACGTCGAGCGCCCGGGGCGATTTTTTGAATCAATGCAATTCCGTCGGGAGTGACCAGAAGAGTTCCGTGAATTCGAAATACGGCGGTGTCGAGAACGGCCCCTGAAGTGCTTCTCTCAGCCCGGCACGTCTGCCCTCGTGGATGCCGGGATTTCACCGTCGTTGGCACCGTCGGCGACGGCGTTTTTTTGCAGCACATGATGTACGAACATTATTCGCCGAATACAACCAACCCTGCAGGAATCGCAGGTCCTGCCGGCAACGAAATCCTCGTCAATGAAAGATCCATCAAAGGGCTGGACACGACGCGCTCCGTCTGAATACCCTCATCCTGGGGCGGACGACCGCGAACCCCATGGTTAGTGGCAAGTCGCGGTGGGTGCTCTCATGCGGCGGCAGCCAGTTTGGCAGCTTCGCTATACCCGAAGACGCAATGATGCATCATGCAGCGCTGTGGGGCGTTGGGGGAAACGGCGAATAAGATACGCGCGGTAAACTGCGGGTTGATGTTGAGGAAACTTCGATTAAACGCACTTCCGGGAGCCTGCTCCGGCTTATGGAGCCCGGGAAGAGACCTATCAGGCAAAGGCACTCGCGCCCCGTTTCGACGCGTCGACGGCCCAGGTTGCGCAACCCGCGCCTCGTTCGCGCAACCCGACGCAACTGCAGATGTCCATCATCGCGTGGCCTGTGCCGCGGGCCGAGACAGGATCCATGACAGGGATTCGCTATAATTTCCCGCGTCCCCTAAAGCCATAACTTCAAAGATGTCATCCAGGCAGAACAAGTCGAGCCGCGGTCAAGGTCATCGATCCCTGACAAAAGCGCATCTGTTGCCGATGGACCGGTCTTCTGCCATTGAACGTTCACTAGCGTGTCATCTGGCGCTGGCTGCATGCCGCGACGGCCACGGCAATACCCATCTGATCAATGAGCTCATGCGTGCGGTGTACCTCGGCTGGTACCTGCAGCGGGCCGGCTATGGGAATCTGCCGGCCGAGCAGTTCAAAATCGCGGAATATGCCGTCGAGAACACGTTGGCTCACGCTCACGAAACTGGCGAATGGCGGCTCGAGCCTGACGTCATCAGTGACTTTGAAGCGCTGCTGTGCCTGCATGACGCCCAGATCGCGAAAGCGCGGCTTCACGAGGTGCAGGACGCTGAGCGCCAGTTGCTGCATTTCTTGAAGGGGAAGAGCGACTCTCCGATTCCGGGGACGCCGTAGCAGAGTCTCTGACGAGCTAATTGTCGCGTGAAATATAAATAGGATTCCTAAATTTGACATAAAAGAAATGATCAACATTTGAACGGTCGTGCTTTTTTTGGTTTTTATCCGATGCACATCCACGCGACACTCGTCGTCAGTCAACGGTCGGTTAACGGGTCAGAAAGTCGTTGACGGTCAGCCACAGCGGCTCGTCCGGCCGCGCGAGTAACTTTCTTTGTGCGACCGCGACGATGCGGTTGCGGCCGTTTTCAAATGTCTTGAGTGTGCGCGCCGCGTCGGCGTCGGGCGGTAGCCAGAAGTGTTCTTCGAGTGCAGCACGCGCAACCGCGCCTTCGGCGTCGCGGCCGCGGGCCGACAGCATGAAAACCACGGCGCGTCCGTCCGGCGAGACGGCGGCCGCGCGATCAAGAACTTCCATGACACACCTCGACGATGTCATTCGCGGTCTTTGTATTTGTACTGCGCCGCGCAGCGATAAATTTACCAGAAGTCACAAGCCCATCGATCACCAACGACGTAACGATCCGGCGCGCGCCCGCCGCCCGTGGTTGCCTATCCCTTCCACCTGCTCCGCGCGAGGTGTGATTTCGTTCACTTCTGCGATGGGCTCGACGAACGGTAACGCCACCCTGAGGTGGAGCGACTTCTTTTTGTACATCGAGCCCCCTGTCGCGACCTCAAACCCACCCCGGGACGGCACATCTTCGTCCGACCTCAGACGACCGGCGGGCTCACGCGCAGCGGGTGATCGCGCAGCCGATCGTACACCGGATGGTCGACAAAGTGCCCGTACTGCGGCGTCACCTGTCCACGTATTGACAAGACAATATGAAGACTTTTTTAAACCCCCACGCCCTCCCCCTCATAGGTCATCAAAGCCGTTTGATTGTTGTTCACGATGCTGCATCACTCCACCTGGCTATCGCAAGCTGCGAAATCAAAAAAAGTAACCTTCGTCAATTTTGAAAAGCGCTGTGGCCAATCAACTTTGCAAACATCACTCAGCCAGGTCGCTAGATCAATTGATATTGCAACGTGAGTCGTATTGACCCGAAGGTGCTAGCGACTCGGCCACGAACCGCGTTTGACAATCGTCCAGTAAAGCCATCCAATCAAGGCCAGCACACAGGCCCCAAGGAGCGTCGGCAGCAGCAAGAAAGACCAGCTGGGCTGAGCCAAGAAGATGATGACCGGATTGCTTCCGGCCGGGGGATGGACAGTGCGCGTGAGCATCATCAGCATCGTTGCACATGCAGCGGCGGCGGCCATTGGCAGCCATCCTGGACCGAATAGCTGAAGAAACAGCAAACCGACCAGTGATGTCAGAACGTGTCCTCCGACGATGTTGCGCGGTTGTGAAAACGGACTGGCCGGAAACCCGAATAGCAGCACACAGGTTGCCCCGAAAGAGCCGAGTACCCACGGTTGAGAGGTTTTCGCGGCCAGCATGCCGACGAAAGCCACGGCCGCGAACGCACCCAGGCCGGCGAGCATGATGCTGCCGGTCCGGACGCGTCGCGCCGAGGCCCCGTCGACGCCGGAGGGAGCGGCGGACGGAGACGACATGGGCAGCGTCAGCTCGTCTTGAAGCGCGCGGCTTCTTCCGAACCCTTCGTTGCGTTGCCCGCGCTATACGAGTGCGCGCCGACGCCGGCAAGTTTGCCGCCTTGCACGATCAGGTATTCATTGCGGATGGGCCTGCCTTCGAAGAAGCACTCGAGGATTTCGCGCGTGCCGGCGGCATAGCGAGCCTGCGCCGACAGACTGGTACCGGAGATGTGGGGCGTCATGCCATGGTGTGGCATGCTGCGCCACGGATGATCGGCCGGAGCAGGCTGCGGGAACCATACGTCGCCGCCATAGCCGGCTAACTGACCACTTTCCAATGCTGCGGCGACTGCATCGCGATCGCACAGTTTGCCTCGTGCAGTATTGATCAGATAAGCGCCGCGCTTGAAATTGGCGAGCGACTTCGCGTTGATCATGTGCTCAGTTTCCGGGTGTAGCGGACAGTTCAGCGTCACGACATCGCACACTTTGGTGAGGCTCTCGAGACTGGTGTGATGAGTCAGGTTGAGTTCCTTCTCGACGGACTCGGGCAGGCGGTGGCGATCCAGATAGTGCAGCTTGACGTCATAAGGCTTGAGCAGCCGCAGTACGCGCAGACCGATACGGCCCGCAGCGACGGTGCCCACGTGCATTCCCTCGAGGTCATAGGAACGCTCAACGCAATCGGCAATGTTCCAGCCGCCGTTGGTCACCCAGTCGTACGACGGGAGATAGTTGCGCACGAGTGCAAGCGTCGTCATCACGACGTGTTCGGCCACGCTATTGCTGTTGCAGTAGGTGACTTCGGCCACCGTGATGCCGCGATCCATCGCTGCCTGCAGATCCGTGTGGTCCGAACCGATCCCCGCTGTGACGATCAGTTTGAGCTTGGGTGCCTTCGCGATGCGCTCGGCGGTCATATAGGCCGGCCAGAACGGCTGCGAGATAACGATTTCGGCGTCACGGAGCTCGCGGTCGAGCACGCTGTCGGCACCATCTTTACTGGACGTCACGACCAACTGGTGATCTTTCGATTCGAGATATCTGCGCAGCCCCAATTCACCAGACACGCAACCTAGCAGATGACCCGGTGTGAAATCGATCGCTGCGGGCGTCGGCGCGGTTTGTCCGTCCGGATAATGGGTGATCGCAGGAATAGTGTCGCGTGCATACTTTTTCGGCATGCCCCTAACCGGATCGTCATACAACACGCAAACAATCTTTGCCATTTTTCTCACTCCGTTTGATTGAAAGAATCGCCCCGACGGCGTTGTGTCGGGGCGATGACTGGAGTCTCGGATTTCCAAACGAACGCGTCCAATCGTTTCGACGAATCCATAGATAAACGAGACTTATCAAACGGCCACACGCTTTGAGCCTGACAGCAATGAATCGAATTGATGTTGCAGATCAAGCTTTACTGCCTCGGTCCACATGGCTGTTACCAGAGGCTGCATCGACGGCTTGTTGCGGGTAATCAAGCCTATCTCTCGCGTGAGCTCTGGCTCGATACGGACCGCGCGCACTCGACGCTCTTTGAGGTCGTCAAGAACACTCAGTAGACTGTGTGGCAAGACGCTGTACATCCCCGCGTGTTGCACATTGGAGTGCAGTGCGAGCAACGAATCTGTTTCGAGCACCACGTTTGGTTGAATGCCCGCTCGCCTGAACGCCGCATTTATCACCTGACGGTTTTGCATAGCGGTGCTCAGAAGGCAGAACGGGAGATTCGCAAGAGCGGCCCATTGAACTGCACTGCGCCGTGATTCCCCCGCCTTGTTCGCTGGGGAAAGAAGGAAATAACGCTCGCGATAGAGAGGCAAGACTTCGAATCCGGCCTGCACGCGCTCGTCCAGGTATGTGAAGCCGATGTCTATCTCGTATTCGTCCAACTGACGAAGAATGGCCTCAGAGCTTAAGGAGCGAACCGTGTAAGACATTTCACCGTACTTCGCGCGACAAGGCCCCAGCAATAGGCCGACAATCGGCAGCGTCGTCGGAATGAACCCAAATCTCAATGTGCCGTTCAGGCCGACTTGAGACGCGGAAGCGTCCTGTCTCATGTTCTCGAGCGCAGCGAGAGTTTGGCGGGCCCAACCGAGCACCCGCTCACCTTCTTCCGTGAATCCCAAGAAGCGGCGTCCCCGCTTGACGAGTGCCAGACCGAGTTCCGCTTCAAGGCTCTGTATTGCAGATGACAGCGCGGGCTGCGAGACATTGCATATCTCGGCGGCCTTTGCGAAGTGTTGCTCGGTCGCAAGAGTAACCAAGTACTTGAGTTGCCTGATGAACATGGTGGGTGCGCTTTCGTCGGCCAAGAGGAAAGGGAGCTGGAATCAGGGCGCTCGCTTTAAAAGGCCTCGATTACAAGGAAAAGTTTTCAGCAGAAAAATCAGCCGCCCAGTTGACTGATTCACAGCCACGAACAACTCGCTGTATTCTGTTGAATATAACGCCAAGGCGCGATAACGTCTATAAGGCGTCGCCTCCGTTCAAGGTTGCGACCTGTCACGACGGCGCCGATGGCCCAGAAATCTGCAGCCGGCAGCTGCGGCGCGGCTCAGAACAGGGCACGTCAAGTTGCAACCGTGGGGATGATCAGAACAAGGCGCTCGCGTCCCAATTTTCAACGAGACATGCAATGAGGAAGCTTGTTCCAGTATCGAGGCTGACGTATAGCCGCTATTTGCTGGCGGCACCTTGCGGCCCACAAGACAGCGTTCTACCCTGAATCTTGATGCCACGAACAACGCTTCCGGTTGGCTGCAAATCTGCGTCGTTACACCGGCCAACTTTCCACCCTTTGCAAGTTCGTAGTGGGGAAAACATGCACGACGATAGGATTCCAGCTGTTGTCACGGGAAAGCGGCCCGTCGCACAAGGTTACTACGCTGTTGAATTTGAGATGACGCTCAACTCGGAGCTGCCACCGTTTGAAGACGGTGCGATAGTAGATCTTATCCGCCACAACGGGATTGATTCCAGGCACTCGCTCCCGTTGTGGCACGACTCTTCACGACGGAACGCATTCGTAGTGCACGTGCGGCAAGAGCCGGAAGAAAAATGCGAAGAATTTCGTCTGCTTTCTTCGTGGAACCGAGGGGACGAGATTTATCTCGGAGCTCCTCGGGGCGCTGAGGTAGCGATAGACCCACGCGCGCGCCATATTCTGTTTTCAGCGGGTGTGGGAGCAACCGCAATTGCGGGCTTTGCGAGAAGACTTGCCTCCACAGCGGGATGTTGCTTTGAGGTTCACAATTTCGCGCGGACGCCTGAACGGCTAGTCTTCCGCGCTGAGTTAGACGAGCTAAGTGAGCGTGCTCAAATCCGACACCAAATCGGGCTCAGCGAGGAGCAGATAGCCAATGCGACAGCCCACGCTGTCAGCCCTACTCAAGCGAACTCGCGAGTAATCTGCAGCGGACCACCTGCCTTTATGGAACTTATCGAACGGCAAGCCCTCCAGTGGGTCTACCCGTCCAATGTCCATAAAATCATTCTCGGAGAAACAACGCTCGATGTGGCGTGAGACGCCGCCTCGGTCGGCGAACAGACGGCACGATGTGCTGGCGCGACCGATATTTCGCCAAGCAGCATCAAACGAAGAGAGTGACCGACGCTAGCGGGCCGAGGTTGAAGTAGAGTCTCACCTTCCAACGATGCGGAATTAATTAAATCGACGCTATCTTCGACGTCTTAGAAAATCGCGCTGGCCCTTGGTACGGTACGTCGCAATGGGTTGGATTCCGTAGACTGAAGCGGGCTGGGTTTTCATGGGTCAGTGGGGTGCTTTGGAGGTTGCGCTATTTCTCTTTCACCTCGGCGTCCGCGAAACGTGGCGCACATGCAAGTCTGACTTTAGCCGCGACCCAACCTACGCGCAACGGGTCTCTGGCTGCCACGCTCGTAATTTGATAGTACGTGACATTCGGCAAAGTGACGTCAATCCTTCCAATGTGAAGCGGCAGGAGGGCGGCGTAATGCTCGCCGAACTTCCTCGTCGTGGTGAATAACAAATCCGACCGCTCAAGCAAATGTGGTATCACATCCACGAAAGGCACGGCAATCGTATTTCGGCGCCAAAGGCCCGCGTTACGGAGCACGACGTCCAAAGCTGGCTGAGGTTTCCTGATGTTGGATGCCAAGACAACTTGGTTGGATTGCCCATACTCAGCGGAAGACACGTAGCTCTGTCGCGACAATCGATTCTCGTCGCTCATCAGACAGACGAGCTCATCGTTGCCCAAGAACTCCTGGCCCGTCGAGCATGTCTCAAATCCGCTCACGATGGCTGTATCGAGTCGTCCCGAACCGAGTTCCTCAAACACTTCGGACGAGTCCATCGATTTGAATTCAACAGTCGTGTGCTCGGAACTGCCCAGAATTTCGGCAGTGATAGCCGGAACTAAAAAGCTCGAAAGTTCATCTACGCAGGCGATTAGGCATTTCCTCGGGACGATAGCATTCAACCCTCCTTGTGTTCGACCTGTCAAAAGGTCAGCGCACCCCGTGATAATCGAAAGCGACTCGGTAATTTCCAGCGCACGCTCCGTAGGCACTAGTCGGTTCTTACCGCGAACAAGAAGTGGGTCACCGAGTAGGTCGCGTAGCCGAGCGAGGATGGCACTAACCCCCGATTGAGACATATTAAGTTGAACCGCCGCGCGCGACACACTTTGTTCTCTCAAGACAGTGTCAAGTATGGTGAACAAACGCAAACCTATGCGTTCTTCACGCTCGCATTCTTGGAAAAGATCCGGACTTGACATTTGCTGCTCCTGGCAGATGCCGAGCGTGCTCCGCGGGTCACACGCTGTCCATGCCAGATACGCGGTGGGCTATTGGAGCGCTGACGATTCTCTATTCTGAGCGTCGCTAACCTTCGGAGACGCTCAGATTCAGCTTGATGTATCGTCGCGAGTCATCGCCACGAGTTCGTCGGCCGGTTCACGGTCAATGTGTTATTCACCGATGTGACTCCGGGTACGTTGCTGGCAACCTGCCCAGCAAGGTCAATCTGCTGCTGATTTTTTACAGTGCCTTGGAGCGTAATCTGCCCGCTTTTTGCCCGCACAGCGATGTCAATTGCGGTCAATCCCTTTGCCTTCTTGAGCGCCGCCTTGACCTGCCGGCGCAGCGTGCCATCGCTTACCCGCAACGAAGAGGCACTGGCTGCAGCCTGTGTATCACTGCTCGTTCCTGGCGGCTGCGCGAGAGCGTTGCAAGCCAACGCTACCGAAACCACACCCAAAACCGTACGAACAACGTTGCCGACCTTCATAGTGTCTTCCCCTTATCGATTGCTTAAACCTGCTTGCTTGGCCGACATGGTCGGCCGCTTAGAGCTGCGCCATCGGCGTGGGACTCAGGCGCACGTATTCCACACAGGTGAATACGCGGCCGTTCGAGCTTCTAGCCCACTGGATACTCTTCCCGCTCGCACAGATGCACGCCAGTGAAACTGCGCTGCGAGAATGGAAAGAATTGAGAATGGGACACCTTCATGGCGCCAGTTTGCCCTGCACTCCATCGACGAACCAATTCATGCTGCCGAGTTGATCATCGGATAGGGATTTTCCCGCCTCAATACGAATCTTCCCCGTGTCGTCCTTGATGGGACCGGTAAACGGGGCCAGGCGCCCACTTTTGAGTGATTCCCGAGCATCGCGGGTGACCTGCTGAACTTGCTCTGGCACTGACGCGCTGACGTGTGTGAGGTCGACCATCCCTTCTTTGACGCCCCAGTACACCGGCTTGTTCGTCCAGGTATTATGCTGGATCTCGTCGATGACCTTAACGTAATAGAGACCCCAGTTGTATTCGATGGACCCAATCTGCGCCTTTGGACCCCATTTACTCATGTCGGAGTCAAACCCGAACGCGTACACCTTGTGGTCTTCAGCAACGGACATCATTGCCGTCGAATCCGTGTTTTGGGTCAACACGTCTGCACCGAGTCCAATGAGCGTCTCGGCAGCCTGCTTTTCCTTGCCCGGGTCCCACCAGCTGTTAATCCAGAGGACCTTTACGACAGTGTTCGGCGCGACAGAGCGAGCGCCGAGCGCAAAGGCGTTAATGTTGCGCACGACCTCCGGAATCGGCATGGAACCGATGAAGCCCAGAACGTGTGACTTCGACATCTGGCCAGCCAGGACGCCGGCGAGATATTCGGCTTCGTAGACGCGACCATTGTATGTTCCAAGATTTGGTGCACTCTTGTATCCCGAGCTATTCAGGAACACGGTATCCGGGTAGTCGCGTGCTACCTGCAACATCGGATTCATGTAACCAAAGGCTGTCCCGATGATGACCTTATCTCCTTGCGATGCACGGTTCCTGAACACGCGTGACGCGTCTGCGCTCTCGGGGACGTTCTCAACGCGGGTGACCTTAATCTGATTTCCGTACTGCTTCTCGGCAGCAGCAATGCCAACCTCATGGGAGTGTGTCCAACCGCCATCTCCCGGGTTTCCGAAGTAGACAACGGAGATGTCCAAGGGTGCTGGTGCAGCGTCCGATTCAACAGACGTGACAAGACATTGCAAAGCGAGTAGCGCAAGCGCCGTGTGGCGAAGCGCTCCGTGGTAGATCTTCAACATGGCATTTCCTATGTTTGATGGAATTGTGGGAGGGGCTGACCGAGTCATCAGTCGTTTGTTAGAAATGGAGCGTTGCTTCAACAAAAGGCGTACTCTGGATTGCACCGCCCAGAGAGTTGTTCGCGCCGAACTTGTGATACCAGTATTCCCACCCCACACCAACCTCAATCCAGTTCTTCTTACCCCACACCAATTGGCCCACGTCGACCATGATCTTTGGATGGAACAACACTTCAGTCTTCGTCGTTTGCTTGAAGTCGTTGCCTTTCGGCCCAATGACGTTCAAGTAACCTTGGAGACTGAGCGGAACCGGGCCGACAGCGAACGGAATATTCCACGAACTTTCAATGTTGTATGTCCAGTGAAAGTTGGTCGGACCGTTAAAGCCGTCGTTGTTCATTTCCTTGTAGGCGCCTGGGGAAATCTGCCAGTACCCGACAGGAACGTTGATGTGGAAGCTCGGGCCAAACCGAAATGCGAATTCGCCTGAGGCGTAGTAATTGTTCTTTGCATCCCAGTTGAAGCCCGAGTTGAAGCCAATATCGGAAAACGGGCCGAAGGTGAATGCCTGTGTGTTGAAAATCTTGTTGAAGCTCAAGTCGTTCCGATACACGAACCAGCCTTCGAAGGCTCCTTGAGGTTGATGGCCGGTCGAATTCGCTGGATCCTGCCTGTTCGACATCAGAAGTAGCGCATCGAAGAAGTTTGTGCCGTACTTGAAGCCGTCCGTATGTGTGAACTCGATATTGTTCATACCGATGTTGTTGCCATTCGGATGGTTCGGGCTGACTGTGCCAGGCATTCTGAAGTACGGACCGTACCAATAGGAAATCGTGTCGTCCGACCATTCGAATGCCTGGGCGTGTGATGCGACCATGAGGCATGCCGCAACTGCCAATATTTGTTTCTTCATATAGTTCTCCTAAACGCTTGTTTCGGTTGAATCGTATGCTGCCGTCCCTAGGTGTGGGCTACATCCTTACTACTTCTTCCGGCATGGGAACCGGATCACATAATCGGCAACCGCGGTCCTTGTTGGGATGGAGGCCGATTTCGGGGACAGAGGATCTTCTCTGCACCACGTGTGATGCCCACAAGAGGCTTGACAGCCTGGCCTTCTAGTGCGCAACTCTGGTACACCAGAAGGTATTCCAAAAAAGCCAAATTTCCAAGCGTTTCAAAATCAGTGAAAATCCCTATCTGGGCGGCTTAACGGTTGCCAGGGACAAGGCCGAACGGAAAGGTGCAGGGGTATTCGCTGGAATGCCCGTTGTACGGGGGGGTCAATGAATCTTCATGCTAAATAGAGTTTTACGTCCCAAAACTGAAACGTTGCGTTTCATGGATGCCCTTCCGCGCCGAAATCTGTAGCGATAGATTTGGTCTACCGCCCGGCCATAGTCCTTTGGCGGCACCCGCTGATTGGGTCATGGCCTGTTTTTGGACCAGAATCATGCTTACTTATACGCCCCCCACCGCTGCAAAATTCATCCCTGTCATCGACCTTGAAGAAAGCTTTTCCGCCGACCTCGAGGCGAGAAAGAAAGTTGCGTGGGAGGTTCATAAGGCCTGCCGCGATACCGGCTTCTTTTATGTCTCGAACCACCGCATGTCGGAATCGATGACCGAAGGTCAACTTGCCCTTGCACGCGCGTTCTTTGCACTTCCCCTGGAAGAGAAGCTCAAAATCAATATCAATAACAACCCGACGATGCGCGGCTATGAGCCAATGTCCAGTCAGGCGCTGGACGATGGCTCGATGCCAGACCTGAAGGAAGGCTTCCTGGCGGGCATTAACGGCCTGCAGGCATACGTGACCAAGGGGGAGTACAACAGTCAGAATCAATGGCCGGACGCCGTTCCCAGTATGGCTCCGACGACAGATGCATATCTACTTGGGATGCTCGCTCTGGGTCGACACCTGATGAGCGTGCTTGCGCTGTCGCTCGAACTGCCCGAGGACTATTTTTCCGAGGGGCTCGACATGCCGATGATTACGACGCGGCTCCTCCACTATCCACCTCAGCCCAGGGTCGGCCAAGGGAATCAGCTCGGCGCGGGCGCGCACACCGATTGGGGAATGCTGACGATGCTATTGCAGGATGAGGTCGGTGGGTTGGAGGTGAGAAACGCGGATGGCGAGTGGGTGCGCGCGCCGCATATCCCTGGTACTTTCATTATCAATCTCGGCGACATGGTTCCTGTGCTGACGAATGGCCTTTATCACTCCACCATGCACCGAGTGCTAAATTCCACGCCAGACAGACATCGTTATTCGGTTCCGACGTTCTTTGACCCGAACTATTTCTTCCGTATCAAGCCGCTGGCGTCTTGCGGCGCCCCACAGGGCGGTCCTGCGCGCGAATATACGGTTGGCGAGCATATCGCCGAGATGTACGCGAAAACGTATGGAGGCAAGGTCGCCTGATGCCAGAGCCAGCATGGAGCAAATCCTGAGTCTTTTGGGCGAGCCGCGGCCGCCGGCCCCGCAGTCGTGCCAGATCCGGCGGCAATCTTTGGTCTAACCAAGAAGTCAGTCAGAGCAACCCGCCCGACCTGACCATATCGCTTTTTCAGTCAGGCGTTACTTCAGGAATGATTGTCGCGGACGTTGCAACGTAATTATTGAAGGTCGGTATGTCGCCGACGCTCTGGGCGACCAGGTCGATGAAGCTCTTCAGCTTCTTGCTCCCATAGCGTTGCCGATGGTACGCGCAAAAGATTCGCCGCATCTCGGGCTTCCACGCCGGCAAAACTGGTATCAGGCTTCCATGCCGGATTTCCGGCTGGACGAAGAAGTCGGGCAAAAGCGCAATGCCCAGCCCGTCTACGCAGAAAGTCTTCATTACCCAGTAGTCATTCGTCTCAATGATTGAACGGCTGATATAAGGATGGGACGTCTGCTGCGAATGGAGCGTCGTCTGACTCGCGGAATCAGGCTCGCGTAGAGCAATCCGTTCGTGTTTCACCAGCTCCCTTGGGTCCGATGGCAGCCCCTGCCGACGCGCGTAGATGGGACTCGCATACAGTCCATAGCTGAGTCTGCCAATGAGCTTGGCAATCACATTCGGCAGGTCGGGTGCCTCGGAACAGATATAACAGTCCGCATCTTCCACGCGAGGAGAATCGGGTCGACCGGCTGCGTACAGTTCGCACACGATATTGCTATATCTCGCCAGGAACTGTCGCGTCACGTGGCACACGAACGTAGTAGTGAAGTGGTTTTCCGCAAGGATGCAGAGTCGTCCCTTGCCGCCGCTACTCAACTCCTGGACCTCGGCCCTGGCGAGTTCCAGCCGGCCGCCCATCTCCAGAAGCAAGGACTCGCAGCGGATATAGAAGGCTTTTCCGGCCTCCGTCGGTACAACCCGCCTCGAAGAGCGCTCAATGAGCTCTACGCCCAAATCCTCCTCGAGTCGTTGCAGATGTCGGCTAAGGGTGGATTTCGAGATGCCTGTAAGCGCCTCCGCCTTCGTCAGACTGCATGTCCGCACGATGACGGCAAATGCTTCAATCAGCTTGATGTCGAGTGCCATCGCGAGTCAAACCAGCAGGTGCGGACGTTCGCGTCCGATTCCCGGAAAGTGCAACCATTCCGTAACCTGAGGGCGTTTCGCTCCGGTTCCGTAGTCGCTTGCTGTGACCAGAGTACCAGAACGTACGACCGTTCGCGAGGAACGTGAATTTTCGCGCGGTAAAGATTCTCAGTCCCGGGGTGGCCCAGAAAGTTCGCGAGGCGCAGGCAAAGTGGCGCTACGTAATAAACAACACGTAGCGCCTCGTTCCCGCAATCGAATTCGCCGAAATTCCTCAGACCTCGAGGTCTCTCGCAGTCTCCAGTGTAAGACGGGCAGCTTCCTCGTTCGTGTCTAGGCCGTTCAATATGACGTTCAGCACGATGGCCACAACCGCAGTCAGGAGGATGCTGCTGTTGAGAATCGGGCCTAGAGCGCTCGGCAGCTTCGCGAACAGTTTGTCCGACACGACTGGAATCATCCCTACACCCACGCTTATCGCCACGATGTAAAGGTTGTGCGTTTTGCCGAAGTCGACTTTAGTGAGCGTCTTGATTCCGTTTGAAGCAACCATCCCGAACATCACAATGCCGGCTCCTCCCAGGACGCATGGAGGAATTGATGCGACGATTACCGAAAGTTTCGGAACCAAGCCCAGCAGGATAAGAATGACCCCACCTACTGCACACACCCATCGGCTCTTTACACCCGTTACCGCGACAAGGCCGACGTTCTGTGCGAACGACGTGTAGGGAAACGTATTGAAGAGCCCACCAATGATGTTACCAAGGCCATCCGCTCTGAAACCGCGCGTCAACTCTTTCTCGGTGATTGGTTTGCCGGTGATTTCGCCAATCGCGAGGAACATCCCCGCCGACTCAACAAAGGTCACTAGCATGACCACACACATTGACGCAGTTGCCCAAAGGTCAAATTTCGGAAGGCCAAAGTGCAGGGGCATCACCCAGCCAATCCATCCAGCCTCCTGCAAACCCGAGAGCGAGACCTGCCCAAGTGGGATGGCAAGCAGGAAGCCGAAAACGAGACCCAACAGAATCGACAAGTTCCCCACAAATCCTCGGGCGAACTTCACCAGCAACAAAACAAAGACAAGCACAGCGCCGGCAATACACAGATAGACTGGATTGCCGAAGTCCGGATTGCCAAAACCGCCGCCAGACCAAGCCGCTGCCACGCCCATCAGCGAAAGACCAACCATGAGAATCTCGCTGCCGGTGACGATGGGAGGGAAAAATCGCAGCAACTTACCAATCAGCGGGGCCACCAGAATGCCGAAAATGCCCGCGGTGATCGTTGCGCCGTAAATTCCAAGTAATCCCAAGTCGGGATTCGAGCCGATGGCAATCATCGTCCCGAGCGCGGTGAAGGTGACACCCATCATAATCGGCAGACGAATACCTACGCCTTTGAAGCCAATCGTCTGGACCAGCGTCGCAAGTCCGCCCGCCAGCAAATCTGCGTTTATAAGGAACGCAACCTGGTCTTTGGGCAATTTGAGGACCGCACCGATAATCAAGGGCGTCGCAATTGCACCGGCATACATAATAAGCACGTGTTGGATGGCCAAAAGAATCAGCTCGCCGAACGGCAGCTTCTCATCGCATTCACTATCTAACATGACACACTCTCACTATAGGCAGATTCATAGGCCGACCAGCATCCACGTGTGGGCGCCGTTGTTTTATCGACGCTGGGTACCAGAACGAATACCTTGGAATGAAGAAAAGACGTTTATATTTAACGCGGTGATTCACTGTTGAGTGAGTCACCGCACAGATCACCCGCTTCTACCTTGCAGGCAGCGCATTTTTTGACGTTGACTTAGCCGCGATGAGCGTTCACGAAAGCTTCCAGATTCTCCGCTCGCTTCCTCGCTTCATGCACCGCCACTCTCTCCGCGTAGAGCTCGCGAACGAACCTGGCGACAAGACAGCTGTCGGCAAACATGTTGTATTTCCATCCCGTCCCGTAGGCCGCAAGGTTGATATTGTCGATGGTCATAATTTCCATCTTCGAGTCATCAACCTCCAGATACTGGTCAATGACTTTACGCACCAGCTCCTTCGTCGTCGCCAGCTTGTGGGCGTGCCATTCGTCGGTGTGCCATTCACCCGGCTTCGGATTCGAAAACGGGTACTGAATCGAGCGCCCCGGCCTATCAAACCCGAGGCCGTCCCACGGGCCAGTCTCGAAAGCCCACCAGTTGCGCGGGCCGTTCGGCGCAGCGGGCCGAACCTGCGTCCAGACGACCATGTTCTGCTTCAACCATTCGTCAGCAAAGCTGTCGTCGTTGTAGGGATCGAGTTTCCTGATTGCCTCTTTGTCACCCCGAATCTGGGATACGGCGTGCTCCACCTCATTTTCAATCTTGAAGATGCAGTGGCTGTAATCCATGCAGAAGTTGAAAGGGATGCCGCGGCTACGAACCGCCTCTGCCACCCGCGTGACACGGCGAAAATCTTCGGACCACATGTCGACGTGCGATTCGAACGAAATGGTCAAGTCGTATGGTTTCGCCTGGTCGTACGTGTACAGGTAGTAATCGACGATTTCCTGGTCAGTAACATAGTGACCGTCGGCATGCTTCGCCCAAATCATCAGGTTGTGGTACTTGGAGCCGACCTCGTGTGCACGCTTGAGGTTGGCCTTCAGGACCTCATCATCTTTCCCGAGAACGTATGTCCAGCTACCAGACAAAATCGGAAGGTTGTACTTCTCGCTCGCCTTCTGGTACTGATGCAGTTGGTCGTCATCGACCGGAATGCGGTCAACGAAATCCCAGAGTCCCGACTCCGACAGCACACGCAGCTGCTCTGCAATCGGAAGCTCCTCATCTGACACTGGTTTCTCAATCGACGACAGCTGAACACCTCGTCCAGCGCACGCCAGCTTAAACATCTTCTTTGTCATTACTCACTCCTGGAGAAATTGAGGTCAGATCGACAGACTAAACAGTCCGCAGGTCCGAGTACTGTCGCTCACTTTCGATAACCGGTTCATGCAGCGCTGCCTTGAATGCCTCGGCACCGTCCCGAGCGGCTTCGCTTAGCTCGCGCATCCACTTCCGATATTGAACAGACACCTTGTCGGTGATCACTGGCACCTCGTCCGCCATCATCTGCGCCGGCCACTGAGATTCGATGACCGGCTTGTCCTCTGCGAACACGACGTCGTTAAATGCAATGTGCAGATGGTCCGAGTCACTTCCTTGCTCGCGCGCGAAGATGAGGAAATTCTTCGTTCGTGTCTCGTCGATCGGGCACGACACGTTAAACAGCACATGCAGAGAGTTGGTCGAATATTTCTCGACCGCGAGGTTGATAGCGAACGGCATGCTGCAGTGATAGGTAAATGTGCCAATCGGCGCCTGGTCCGGAACGTCCATGCCGGGGGGCGTCTCGTACACGAACCGGAATTGTCCGTTGACGCGGTCCATCGGTACGATGGGAGGCTCTGCGTTGTTCGGATCGAAGAGCGTGCCCGGGTGAATGAAGGCGAAATGCGAAAAGTCCGTGAAGTTTTCCCAACGACGCTCCGCAGAGGCATTCCACCAATACGGCTCCTGCACGACAATGCGCATCTTGGGGTCATCGGCAGCGCTGAAATACGGAATCTCTGTGCAGTTGAACGACGAGTCGAGACGCACCCAGAGCAAGCCATATTTTTCTTCGCAATCGAAGCGTTCGACGCGGGCCTTGTTCGGAATCGGGCTGTCGGGACATGCAGGAATTTTCGTGCAGGCGCCGGCCGCGTCGTATTTCCAGCCGTGGTATGGACATTGGAGTTCGCTGCCAACCACCTGACCACACGACAGCTTCGCCGACCGGTGCGCGCATCGGTCCCGCATCGCGACATACTTGCCATCCAGCCTGGCGACCACCAGTTGCTCTCTAAGCAGAGTAACTGCCAGCGGACCAAAACTCGAAGGCTTCGCCCTTTCAAGCTCGGCCACCGTGCATACGGGATGCCAAAAGTGCCGGAGGTACTGGTTATCCTTAATCAGCGGTAGGTGTTCCATTCACGTCTCCTATATTGCTTTGGGGAACTGATTCCCGACAGGTCAAGGAGAACCCGTTCTCCCATCCTGCGGGGTGTGTTGCAGTGCAATTGGCTTTTCACATCTTTCGCCTGGTACACCAGAAATTACGAAGTCAATAAGCTCGTGTCAAGCGAGTCGGATGGCCTTACGAAGAGAAGGGTGCCTCCCGGGTTCGGAAAGCGACTCCGGGAATAGACTACCTAGTGTCCCGAGTTAAAAATTCGCTTCAATATTTCTCTTCACCAATTGGCGACGTACTAGTTGAAGAGACCTAAAGAAGGCATGCGGTTTACGCGGCCTGGATCAGGCGGAAATACACGCCACGCACCGTCTGCGTGTCGAAAGAAGCAGAGCTCAAACGCATTACCCTCTTCCCGTGACGCTTCGACACGCACGTATCGTCCGTAAGCGCAGCGTGCGTGGCTGAACCGTGTTACCCGCGGCGTTGTGGTCAAAGTTGGGGCAAACCATTTTTCAACCATCGATCGCAAGGACATCCCAGCAGTGTTCATCTCACTCTCCTTCGACTACATTCCCTCGGATCTGCCATGCCCATTTGCAACTGACGGCTTGGCACCCAACGTTTTGCTGCGAACACTTCTTGTCCCGTTTATCCGGCGGTATCGTCAATGACGTTTGTCCGCAAGGCCTCTCGAAACGTCTGCTTTCCGTTTGGAGCAGCCAACGAGAGCTCGCGGTGCCACTTGCGATACTGGATTGAGACCTTGTCTGTAGCGACTGAAATTTCGCCTGCGGACACCTCAGCCGGCCACTGCGACTCGATAATCGGCTGATCTTCAGCCAATACCCGTTTCTGGAACGCCAGGTGCATGTGGTCGGGTTGGCCGTCGCGCTCGCGAATTATGACCATGAAGTTCCTGCACGTTTTGTCGTCGATAGGGCACGCTGTCGTCCAAAGGATGAAGCGCGAGCCGTCACGCCAGAGCTTGATTTCCAGATTGATGGAATATGGCATCGTGCAGCGATAGATGAAGTCGCCCATCGGCGCTTCCTCCGGAATGCCTTCCATCTCTCGGGGAGGCGACAACTCAAACTGGAGTTCCCCGTCGACACGGTTGACCAGAACGAGCGGATGGCTTGCGAAAAACGGGTCGTAGAGGGTGCCCGGATGCACGAACGCGAAGTGAGAAAAGTCAGTGAAATTTTCCCAGCGGCGCTCCGCAACCGTGTTCCAGATGTATGAGTCGGCGACGATCACTTGCATGTCCGGGTTGTCCCAGTCATCAAGGAAGGGGATTTCCGTGCAGTCGTAGGAGTTGTCCAGCCGCACCCAGACGATTTCGTATTTGACTTCGCAGTCGTAAATCGCGAGTTTTGCGCGCGGTGGCACGGGCTTGTCAGGACAGGCCGGAATTGACTTGCACGCACCATCGCTACCGTATTGCCAGCCGTGATAGGGACACTGAAGTGTGTCTTGGCCCCCACACTTCGCAATGGTCCCAATCGACAACTGCGCAGAGCGATGAGCGCAGCGGTCCGGTGCAGCAACAATTTTTCCGTTGAGTCGAGCCAGCACAAGTTTCTCACCGAGCAGCGTGACGCCCATCGGGCCATGGCCCGATGGATTCGCCCGCTCAAATTCGGCAAGGGTACAGACCGGGTGCCAAAAATGCCGAAGATAGGATTTATCCTCCAATAAAGGCTTGAACTGCTCACGCGCACTCATGAGTTACTCCTGTGGGGTAGGTTGTTTCGGTCCGATAAACTAAGAGACCAAAATGTCTATCTGGTATACCAACATAGTACGCAAAAAAACCAGATGCAATCAGGGATTTCCTGCATCCGGGAGTTTTCTGTGTTTTTTGCATTCAGGAATCTGCCGACTTAGTGTTTTCACCGATATGCGACTCGCCCGTCTTGGTAGCAAAGGGCGATAGAATATAGGCACCGACCGGCCTGCGTAAGAAACGGTGCGCGACAAGCTCATGGATGGTGAGTCGTCCCTTCTTTGGTGCCAGAGCGCCGTTCTGAAGTACCAGCGCTTTGCTTCCCGCTCAACCCCTACGCGCAAACTCTGCGCAATTCCTAGCCATGCTGACCCAAAAAATAGTAGGAGCAATTGCTGACGCGATTTATCACCGTAGATTGCCGCCAGGAGCCAAACTCAACGAACGTGATATTGCAGACCTTTACGGAGTGAGCCGAACTGTAGTCCGGCAGGCACTCATTCGACTTTCGCAAGATGGGTTGGTCGAAATCTCACCAAAGCGGTCCTCGGCTGTATGGCGCCCGACATTTGATGACGCGTTCGAGCTATATCAGATGCTCCTCGTTCTCGAGAGTGGAGTCATCGACCAGCTCATCAAGTCGGTTACGCCGGACCAGCTGAAGGCGCTTCGAGCCCACACGGTGAAGGAGCGCGTGGCATTTGAAAAGGGCAGGCACGACCTTGGCGACAAATTGGGGCGTGAATTTCACGTGTTACTCCTCTCGTTCCTCAACAACGAAACGTTGAATCAAATCCATCAGCATCTAAGGCGTCGCGAGGCACTTATCAACGCCATGTTTCGCGTTGGGTTCGACTACTGTCAATTGCGTGATGAGCATGGGCAGTTGGTCGAATGTCTCGAGAAGAAAGACGCTGCCGCGGCGAAGGCACTCCTCGCGTCGCACTACAACCTGGTCATTCGCGGGTATCGCTTTGACGCGATGGTGACGCCCGATGTGGACCTCAAACTGGCCCTAGCACTATAAGTACCTCTGCGCCATCTCCGGCCTGCTGCGCAGGCCGGCCACTCCCAATGGTTGCCCGCGACGCCTCCCCAAAGAGACTGCCTCAGTGTTATTCCCAAGAAAAAATCGCTTGCCGTCGCGAATTTTTTTTTATAGAGTCTGGTATACCAGCTTGAGCATCTGACGAACCAATCCAGGAGGGCATGTGAATTTTGACGAGCAACTGTTCGATGACTGGCATCCTGTAGCCGCTTCGGAAGACATTCTTCCGGACCGCAGATTTCACACGCGCCTGCTTGGACGGGTCGTGTCGTATTCCCGTAAGGGCTCCGAGGTGACCGCTCAGTGGGACGATGACGGCACCGAGAGAAAAATGTCTGCAATCGAGCAATACGGGGCGCTATGGCTGTCCTTTTCATCGAACCCCAGAAGTCTCTTCAAGGTGCCAGAATTCTCGGAGCCCGATCGGCGCATCGTGAGCGCCGGGTCGACTCGCGTGCACACGTCGGGTCTGCGAGCAGTCGAGAACTTCCTCGACATGGCGCACTTTCCGTTCGTGCATACAGACATTCTCGGCGCCGAGCCGCACACCGACGTGGCGCCGTATACCGTCAAGTACGACGAGCAAGTCGATGAAATCATCGCTACTGAATGCAAGTTCCCACAACCACGTGGTTCTGCTACGGCGACTGATGCGCTCGATATGGATTACATCTATCGCGTCACCCGGCCATACATCGCGATTCTGTACAAAACGTGTCCGCCGGACCCGTCGAGGTGGGATGTCCTCTGTCTGTTCGTGCAGCCTGTCGACGAGGAATGGTGCATCGCTCATACGTTGATGTGCTACGTGGACGACGTGAACTCGGATGAACAGCTCCGGCATTTCCAGCAGACCATTTTCGGCCAGGACTTGATGATTCTCGTCAATCAGGTTCCGAGGCGCCTCCCCCTTACGGCGAAGACCGAGAACCCGGTCCGTGCGGACGTTCTCGCAACGGCATATCGCAAATGGATGCGCGACGGTGGTCTTACGTACGGCGCAATCTGTGACTGACATAGGGATTTGAGATTCATGAGTTCATTTGATTCGAATCGCTGGTATCCCATTGCCAGCACTGAGGTCCTCACTGAGCGGCACGTTTATCACACGTCCCTCGCGGGGCAGGAGTTGGCTGTCTGGCGAGACGACAACGGCATCGCGAACGCGTGGGAGAACCGCTGCCCCCATCGAGGCTTGCGACTGACGCTTGGCGTGAACCTTGGACATGAGCTGCGCTGTCAATATCACGGTTGGACATACGAAAGCGGTTCTGGTGGTTGCACGTTCGTACCTGCACACCGGCATGCTACTGAGCCCAGCAAGGCATGCGTAACGACCTTCCCTGTACGCGAGTCTGGCGGACTGATATGGGCGTCACTCGGTGCACCGGTTGGCGAGCCGCCCTTGATCAAGACGCAAACGAGCGGCGCAGCACTCACATTCTTGAGGAGCCTGCCGTTCAATTTGCCCGCCGCCGACGTGGCCAAAGGGCTACTCGAAGCAGGCTTCCGTTTCGCTGAGTGCTTCGACCAAGACCCGGGGGGCGCAGGCCTGCGTCAGTTTGGCGACGACTCAGTCGGCCTGACCCTGGGGGAGAACGGGCGCTATGGTTTGCATTTCTATGTTCAGCCACACTCTGCCGACAAGACTGTCGTCCATGTGAACGCGTTGCTGCACGAGCCAGTGACCCATTCATTCCTCGAGCGTTTCTCGCACGTTCTCGGTGAATTCAGGCGAGTGCTCGAGCGAGTCCGAGTCGAGGTGCCGGTTACCACGGCGCTCGCAGCACGCAAATCAACGCAGATCCCTGTTCCAATTCCGGTCGTTGTGGCCTCGCCTCAGACGCTGTCCGCCGAGTATCGTTGCAAAGTCACGTCTCGCGTACAGGAAACAGGGGACATCGTATCGTTCGCACTCACGCCGATCGGGCGGTCATTGCCGCAACTCACACCTGGGATGCACGTGAGCGTCACAACGCCTGCGGGCATTGTGCGTCAGTATTCGATTATCAACGCGCCGCATGAGCGCGAAGCCTTCCTGATTGGCGTCAAGCGGGAGTTGCAGTCTCTTGGCGGCTCAAAGTCCATGCATGAAGACGTACAGGAGGGCACGGAACTGAAAATTGCGGTCCCCCGAAATGGATTTCCATTGCGACGCAACGGCCGTCGCCCCGTTCTGATTGCTGGCGGCATAGGCATCACGCCAATTCTTGCAATGGCGCAAGCACTGAATGCGACTGGCGACAAGTATGCATTGCATTACTTCGTTCGCGGACCGGAGCACACACCGTTCCAGGCGCGCCTACGCTCGCTCGGAAGCAACGTATTCATTCATGCGGGACTCGACGTCGCGGGAACTCGACAGCGGCTCGAGGAAATTGTCGAAGAACTGAACCCAGCCCAGATCGAAATTTATACGTGCGGTCCGGGTCCGATGATTGACACAGTGAAGGATGTCTCGTGCAAGAGAGGCATTCCCGAAGAGTCCGTGCGCTTTGAATATTTCAAGAACACGGATATCCCGAAGGGCGGCGAAGCATTCGAAGTTACGTTGGCAAAGTCGGGAAAGACCTTCGTTGTGCCGCCTGATAAGTCACTTCTGAAGGCATGCTGGGATGAAGGTGTACCGATTGAAGCGTCGTGCGAACAAGGTGTCTGCGGCACCTGCATGACCGCGGTGCTTAGCGGCGAGCTCGACCACCACGACACCTACCTTTCCAAACGAGAGCGCGAAAGCGGCAAATGGATCATGCCGTGTGTCTCCCGATGCAAGAGCAAAAAGCTCGTGCTGGACGTCTAATGTGAGTCATTCCATGATTACACTCTACGATTACGAACTTTCTGGTAACTGCTACAAAGTCCGACTGCTCCTTAGCATGCTTGGTCTCGAATACAAGTTAGAACCGGTCGAGTTTTACCCGAGCAAGGCACACAAGACTGACGCGTTCCTTCGAATCAACCCGCTTGGACAGTTGCCAGCACTCACCGACGACAAGGTGACGCTTCGGGACGCACAGGCAATCCTCGTTTATCTGGCCGCCCAGTACGACAGGAGTGGACAGTGGTACCCGGCGGCGAATGCCAAGCTCGCGGGCGAAGTGCAGATGTGGCTTTCGTTTGCTGACAGTCTGACCGGATCGATTTCGGCCGCACGCTTGCACGACCTCTTCTTCTTCGACTTCGATGACGAGGCTTGCAGAAAGCGCGCACACGAGTTGCTGCGTATCATCGACGAGCATTTGTGGCTGCGCGAAAAGACCGGCGGAGAATTTCTCTGTGACGCTGCTCATCCAACCGTGGCCGACATCGCTTGCTTTCCTTACATCATTTTGTCGGATGAAGGCGGAGTTTCGCTTGCCGACTATCCGTCCGTTCGCCGCTGGACCGACCGCATCAAGCGTTTGCCCGGCTTCATTGTGATGGCCGGCGTCTTTCCTGCTGCCCAGCTACCGGCGCAACGCTTCCAAGCGCGTCAGCAGGCAGATTTCTAGCCGGACGGACCTCCGGGCGACGATTTACCAGAACACTCTTTCCTTACATCCTGATTAGAAGGGCTTGAATATGAAGACGAAAGCAGCAATAGCATGGAAGGCAGGCGCTCCCCTGACCATCGAAGAAGTCGACCTCACAGGACCGCGTGCAGGCGAAGTGCTGATTGAAGTCAAAGCAACCGGTATTTGCCACACTGACTATTACACGCTTTCTGGTGCCGACCCCGAAGGCATCTTCCCTTCGATCCTTGGACACGAAGGCGCTGGCGTGGTCGTGGATGTCGGACCTGGTGTCGGCACTCTGAGGAAGGGCGACCACGTCATTCCGCTTTACACGCCGGAATGTCGGCAGTGCAAGTTCTGTCTGTCACGCAAGACGAACCTTTGCCAGGCTATCCGGGCGACCCAAGGCAAAGGGCTTATGCCTGATGCTACATCGCGCTTCTCGTTGGACGGTCAACCATTGTTTCACTATATGGGCACGTCCACGTTCTCCAACTACATTGTTGTGCCGGAAATCGCAGTAGCCAAGGTACGCGAAGATGCGCCATTCGACAAAATCTGCTACATCGGTTGCGGCGTCACAACCGGTATTGGTGCCGTCGTGTTCTCTGCGAAGGTCGAAGCGGGCGCGAACGTTGTTGTATTCGGACTGGGCGGTATCGGTTTGAACGTCATCCAGGGCGCGAAGATGGTCGGAGCCGACAAGATTATCGGGGTCGACATCAATCCTGGTCGCGTTGAGCTTGCGAAGAAATTCGGGATGACGCATTTCATCAACCCAAAGGAAGTCGAGAGCGTCGTGGACAGCATCGTGCAACTCACCGATGGTGGCGCCGATTACTCGTTCGAATGCGTCGGCAACACCACGCTGATGCGTCAGGCGCTTGAATGCACCCATAAGGGTTGGGGACAGTCGTTCATCATCGGTGTGGCCGCGGCAGGTCAGGAAATCAGCACTCGTCCGTTTCAACTGGTCACTGGTCGTGAGTGGAAGGGCTCGGCATTTGGCGGCGCTCGCGGTCGGACGGACGTACCGAAAATCGTCGACTGGTACATGGAAGGCAAGATCAATATCGACGATCTGATCACACATCACCTGCCGCTGGAGCGCATCAACGAAGGCTTTGATCTGATGAAAAAGGGCGAGTCGATCCGCTCTGTAGTCCTGTATTAACAGGCATACTCAAAGGAGCATCGAAATGCTTGAACTCGTGTCGTCGCATGCCTGTCATGGGGGCGAGCAGCGCTTCTATAAGCATGACTCGAAGGCCGTCTGCCTGCCAATGCGATTTTCAGTCTATCTGCCACCGCAGGCACTCCGTTCTAGTGCGAAACTGCCCGCGCTGTTCTATCTGGCGGGCCTGACGTGTACGGAAGAAACCTTTCCGACCAAGGCCGGTGCGCAACGATTTGCTTCGGAGCACGGTATTATCCTAGTTGCGCCAGACACGAGTCCACGCGGCGCAGGTGTAGCGGGCGAAAGCGAAGCATGGGATTTCGGGCTCGGTGCGGGGTTTTATGTCGATGCAACCCGGGAGCCATGGGCAAAGCACTACCGGATGTATTCGTACGTCCGCGACGAGCTACGCGAGACGGTGCTCGCCCACTTCCCTGTCGACGGATCAAGGCTTGGCATTTTCGGGCACTCAATGGGAGGACACGGAGCGCTGGTACTGGCTCTACGAAATCCGGAAATCTATCGTTCCGTGTCCGCGTTCGCGCCAATCTCTGCACCGACGCTATGCCCGTGGGGTGAAAAGGCATTCAGGGGCTACCTCGGCGACAATGTCGAAGCGTGGAAGCGATACGACGCAACTGAACTGATTAGCAATGCATCAAAGAGGTTCCCGGGCGGGATTTTGATCGATCAGGGCCTCAGCGATCAGTTCCTCGCTGAGCAGCTTCACCCAGACGCCCTCGAAGCCGCATGCAAAGACTCTGGACAACACCTGACGCTTCGACGCTTCGCCGATTACGACCACGGCTACTACTTCATTTCGACCTTCATCGGCGATCACATCGCGCATCACGCCAGAACGCTCTGTCTTTACGAAACTGAGGGAGGACCGGTACCCGTCAAAGTGATGTAAGTATCCGTACATAGTCTCGGGGCGCGCCAATCTCCTGCGCGCGCTCTTTTTGCCCCGCTACCCCGGGGCCTTTTTCCTTTTCGCCCAACGCCGAGACAAATTTCTGTGAACCCTCGCGTCGATTTCATTAAACGCAGACGGCATGGACTTCATTCACATTTTCGTAGCATCCTTTCATCGAGGTTCAAATGAACATCCAGGCCTTCTTCGTTGCTATCGCAAGCGAGCAAATTACGATGTTAAGACGGCAAATCGCTAACGAAGGCGTTTCGGCTGCTTCGAGTGCATATCGCATGCTGTTGGTAATGCCATTGTCAAACATCACACGGAGCATCGACGAGCGACCTGAAGTCTGCTCCGCTGCAGTACTCGGATACAACTAGTCAGCGACAATACCCCGTAAGCCACTGCGCTGTTCTTTTTGGTCGAACCGCGTGGATACGAACAAAGAAATCGCTTTTGCGGAGCTCGACACAATCTGGAAGATGTTGACTTGCGTGTCCCGATAACCCGAAGCGATAACCGGCTCACGGTACCGTCTTCGTTCAAATTCGAAAGCGCCCCCTTGTGACTTTGTCGAGCAATGGTCCAGGCAGTCCGCGGTATCATTCGCAACTTTTTTGAGGGGCGATTCTGCTCCGACAGGGTTAAGACAGCCAGCGTCCGAACACGCCGTTAGATCTTTGTGCAAAATCTGTAAGAATGTCGATGCGGGTCATTCCAATAGCGTACTAAACAACAGCGCCCGCACCCACAAAATAGTAGACCATGTGTTGTCGTGTCAAGCGGCGGCATTTCACGAGATATCCCGCTTACCGTTGTATTCGGCCGTTGCGGTGTCCTGCTGCATAACTGTGTCTTATTCATCTCGTTTGCGCAACTTGTTTGGGCTCCTTAAGGTCGTAGCTCAAAGTGACAGCAGCAGCCTTCAAGTCGGCAGGCCCGACACTGAGGGTATGCCCTCTAGCCGCCCCCTGCTCCTGAAGTTTCAGGATATCGTACGTTTGCCTTGCAGCAGTATCCCCATCGATTGCAAGTTACATAGAATCTCTAAATGCTAATTGGTGTAGTCTACTTTTCGCAAGAGATGCACTGATACTCTACAACGCTCCATCTCCCGTCATCTCTCCGCCCAACTCCGACAACCTCGCTGACCTCGTTCGATGCGTATCCGTCACGAAATGCCGTCTGGAAGTAAGAACCGAATTCAGACCGATCGGGCAGACGGCTTTGCGGTGGATAGACAATCCGGCTTGTCACTTATGTTCTGCCACGAGTCGGACCAACGCGGCGTCGGGCCTCCTTCATCGCGCTAATAAATTGCCCTTCGCTCATCGTCGCGTTTGCAATAGGATAAAGTCCGATATAGGCGCCCCGGTAGTCCCCTCTATCAATAGCTTCTAACCATCGGATGGCAAACTCGTCGGCACTTTCCTTTGGATAGTGTTTGTTTGCACGATTCACGAGTGGCTTTCTGGCCGATCCGAAGCCAATAGTCTTGCTGCCGTCGTTGCGGCGCGACTGATACCCTTTCTCCTCGGGTCGCATACGGGCGACATCAACCGCTACATACAAGAGAAGTGATGCAGCTATTGCGATTGGCCATGTAGAGCGATTCCTCGCTACTACTTTCCCCTTGTCTTGTTAGATTCAGAACAAACCGACAAGACTAAACTAGGCTAAGAACAGATCTGTGCGTCAGCCCGGCCGCATCCTTTAGTCGCACAGCGAGGTCGAAGGTTGTCTCATGGGGCGGAGCTTCTTTCCTCGTCCGATCAGATAGTCCACCCGACCGCAACGGCGCATACCAAGATGCTGTGTCTCACGACACTTGCGTTACTATGAAATCAACTTTAGAAAAGATGACGGTCGTTCGCTGTTCAGAGATTCCCGAAGCAAACGTATTTCGCCTCCAGATAGGCCTCAATCCCGGAATGTGCGCCTTCACGCCCCATGCCCGACTCTTTGATGCCGCCGAACGGTGCGGCTTCATTGAACACCAAGCTATCGTTTACTCCAACCACTCCACATTCCAGCGCTTCCATTACCCGAAACGCGCGATTAATGTCCGTCGTATAAAAATACGCAGCGAGTCCGGTGCGCGTGTCATTCGCCAGTGCAATAACTTGTGTCTCGTCCTTAAACCGGAGGACGCTTGCAACGGGCCCGAAGATCTCGTCGCCGCAGACGCTCATGGTGGGTTCCACGTCCATGAGCACCGTCGGCCGAAAGAAGTTAGAGCCCGCGACTAACCGTGAACCGCCCGTCGCAATTGTTGCGCCTGCCATGACCGCATCATCAACGAGCTTTTCAAGGTGCACCACCGCATCATTGCTGATGAGTGGACCGATCTGTGAGTCTTCGGCGAACCCGTCACCTACACGAAGCACGGCAACCTTCGCCACGAGCTTACCTACAAAGGTTTCATACACATCCTCGTGAACGAAGAATCGAGGTGCGCACATGGCAGCCTGGCCTGAGTGCCGAAAACGCGCATCCAATGCACCTTTGACCGCCAGGTCGATATCCGCATCAGCAAACACGATGAAAGGACAATTTGCGCCCAACTCTAGCGATACCTTCTTCAAAGTGGGCGAACACAATCCCATCAACCGCTTGCCATCTGCAACCGAACCAGTGAACGACACCTTTCTAACCTCAGGACTCGCCGCCAACGCGCCCTCAATGAGCTCTTTTTCACCTGTGAGCACCGACAGCACTCCGCGCGGCAAACCGGCACACTCGGCAAGCACACCAAGCGCGATTGCAGAGAACGGTGTTTGAGGGTCAGGAGAATGGATCACGGTGCAGCCTGCCGCGAGCGCCGCGCCAACTCGCCTCGCAGTCATCGACGACGGAAACGTCCACGAGGTGATCGCGCCGCAAACGCCGATCGGCTGATGTAGAACGCGGATACGCTGATTACGGCGCGGAGCAGGAATATTGTCGCCATAAATTCTGCGTGCTTCTTCTGCGAACCACTCGAGGTAGTTGGCGGCCTGAGTGACCTCCGCTCGTGCTTCATGAAGCGGCTTTCCCTGCTCCGAGCACAGAATCCAAGCGAGGTCCTCCCGATGGCTATCAACCATGCGCGCCCACGCTTTCAGGACGGAAGCGCGCTCGCGACTGCTCCAATCCCGCCAATCCTGCAACGCAGCGTTCGCGCGAGCGATTGCTAGGTGTACCTGCTCGGTCGTAACTTGCGGCACCGAGCCGATGATCTCAGCTGTCGACGGATTCGTGACAGAAATCCTCGGAAGATCAGTGTGGTCGACCCAAATGCCACCTACATACGCCGACTGCTCGAAGAGATGTGGACACCTGAGGTTCATAGGTCACGTAAATCGGCTTCGCATTTGATCATCTTGACCCCCACGTTGAAGCACCCACCTTAGCACGCTCCTTCTCTCGCACACATATCCGAAAAAGCATTGAGACAATTCGCCTTGGCTTATCCCGATTACTCGCGTGGCTACTAACTCCCTGCCCCTCGACATAACTATCCAGTCCTCGTGTCCAACCTCATTTTCTGGCGAGATCATGCCTGCCATGCATGGGCCGCGGGAAGCTAAACGAATGCTAGTGTCGGCGAACTGCTGTGGGTGGAAAAAACCGTGCGTTTGCGCTCCCCGGCATCGGATATATGCCGCTCGCGTTAGATGTAGGATGCGGGATCGACAATGGTGCGGACACGTTCTGGCGCGCATTCGAGGCGGCTAATCGATTCCGTCCTGACACGGATACGATCACCCTGCGCTGAAAAAGGACGTGCCGAGCGACGCCGGCGCATTCAGGCGGATCGTGTTCGGATTGCGCGAGATCATCACCAGCACCACGACCGTCGCGACATACGGCAGCATCGCGAGGAATTGGGTCGGCACCGGCACGCCGATCGCCTGCGCGTAGAACTGCAGCCCAGTCACCGCGCCGAACAGCAGCGCGCCGATCAGCAGACGCCCTGGCCGCCACGTTGAAAACACGACCAGTGCGAGCGCGATCCAGCCGCGGCCCGAGGTGAGCTGCTCCTGCCAAAGGTGCAGATTGACGATCGAGTAATAACCGCCTGCGAGCCCGGCCATGCCGCCGCCGAAGGCCACGGCCCCGTAACGCACACCGACCACCCGAAAGCCCACCGAACGCGCGACCTGTGGCGATTCGCCGACCGAGCGCAGCACAAGGCCCGCACGCGTGCGGTACAGGAACCAGCCGATCACGGCGAACATCAGGAACGCGAGGTAATCCAGCGGCGTCATGCTGAACAGCGCCGGCCCGAGCACCGGAATCTTCGAAAGGCCGGGAATGGTCCACCTGTCGATGGTCGCGCGCACGGCGGCCGACGTGTAGGGCTTGCCGACATACGCCGAGAGGCCGATGCCGAAGATCGTCAGCGAGAGGCCCGTGGCGACCTGGTTGGCGAGCATGGTCAGCGTGAGAAACGCGAATAGCAGCGACATGGCGAGACCGGCGCCGATCGCGGCAACCACGCCGAGCCACGGGTTGCCGGTAATCACCGTGACGGCGTAGCCCGTTACCGCGCCCATCAGCATCATGCCTTCGACGCCGAGGTTGAGGACGCCCGATTTTTCGGCGACGAGTTCGCCCGCGCCGGCGAACATCAGCGGAATTGCGGCGGTGACGGCGCTCGAGGCGAGCGAGCTGGCTTGTTGAATGTCCATATAGATCCGGCGGGAATTGGTAAGCGATGAGCGAATGAGGGTGATCTGCTCAGTGAACCTGTGCGGTCAGGGAACGGCGGCGCACGCGGTAGTTCACGAACAGGTCGGCACCCAGCAGGCAGAACAGCAACAGCCCCTGGAACACACCGGACAGCGCCTGCGGCAGTTGCATCGAGGTCTGCACGGCTTCGCCGCCGAGATACAGCAGCGCCATCAGCAGACTCGCAAGCACGATGCCCAGCGGATGCAGCCGCCCCACGAACACGACGATGATCGCGGTGAAGCCGTATCCCGGCGACCACGTCGCCTGCAACTGGCCGATCGGACCGGCGATCTCCCCCATGCCGGCGAGGCCCGCGAGGCCGCCGCTGATCAGCAGCGAGGTCCAGATGGTTTTTTTATCGGAGAAACCGGCGTAGCGCGCGGCGAGCGGCGCGAGGCCACCGACGTTCATCCGGAAGCCGGCGAAGCTCTTGCGCATGAAGACCCACACGAGCGGGATCGCCACCAGCGTGACGAACACCGATGCGTTCAGTCGCGTGCCGCGCAGCCATTTCCAGTGCCAGTCGCCGGCGAAGGTCGGGTACAGCGCGTCGCCCGTGAACATCTCAGAGAGCGGGAAGTTCATGCCCTGCGGGTCGCGCCACGGGCCGCTCACCAGATAGATCAGCAGTTGCGTGGCGACATACGTGAGCATCAGGCTGACGAGAATCTCGTTGGTGTTGAAGCGGCTCTTGAGCAGCGCGGGAATCGCCGCCCACATCATCCCGCCCAGTACGCCGGCGATCATCATGGAAGGCAGGATCCACCAGCCGGTGGCCTGATCGAAATAGATCGCCACGCTGCTCGCGGCAATGCCGCCGAGCAGCATCTGCCCTTCGGCGCCGATGTTCCAGACGTTGGCGCGATAGCCGATCGCGAGGCCGAGCCCGATCAGGCACAACGGCGAGGCCTTGAGCAGCAGCTCGGACCAGCCGTTCACGCTGGACAGCGGTTCGATGAAAAACGCGTGCATGGCCTGCAGCGGATCGCGGCCCACGAGGCTGAAGATCAGAAAGCCGATCGCGAGCGTGAGCAACGCGGCGATCAGCGGCACGGCGAGCTGCATGGTGCGCGAGGGCGTCGTGCGGGCTTCGAGTCGATATGAAAAGATCACGTGTAAGCTCCTTAGGTGTGCAGTTGTATGTGACGTGAGGTAGTCAACTGTCCTTGTGACGTCGCAAGAGCACCCCCTTCTTCTCCGAATAGACCCGCCATCCACATTCCGATCTCTTCGGTACCGGTATCACTCTTCAATCGCACGGGCGAAAGTCGGCCACGAGCAAGCACCGCGATGCGATCGCAGATGTCGAACAACTCTTCCAACTCCTCCGAAATCACCAGAATCGCCACGCCGCGCGCGGACAGATCGAGCAACTGCTGGCGGATGAACGCCGATGCGCCGACGTCGACACCCCATGTGGGCTGCGCGACCACCAGCACCTTGGGCGCCTGCAGAATCTCGCGGCCCATGATGTATTTCTGCAGATTTCCGCCCGAGAGACTTTGCGCCAGCGCTTCGGAGCCGCCGCAACGCACGTCGAAAGCCTCGATGCAGCGCTTCGCGAATGCGCGCATCGCGCCGGCCTTGATCCAGCCCGAACTCACCATCTGCTGGCGATGCGCGGTGAGCAGCGCGTTTTCCGACAGCGTCATGGCCGGCACCGCGCCGCGGCCGAGACGCTCTTCCGGTACGAAGCCGAAGCCGAGCGCCCGCCGCCCGCCCGCGCCAAGGCGCCCTGCCGCCGAGCCGCAAATCGTGACCGCGTCGGCGCGCACGCCCCGCTTTTCACCCGACAGCGCCGATAGCAGTTCCGCCTGACCGTTGCCCGAGACGCCCGCGATACCGAAGATCTCGCCAGCATGCACGCCGAACGACACGTCACGCAGCGAGGTCCCGAACGGGTCGTCGCTCTCCACTGACAGTTCCTTCACAGCGAGCAGCACCGCGCCCGGATTGTGTTCACGCCGCGTGTAATCCGGCAATGAATGGCCGACCATCAATTGCGCGAGCGAGGCCTGGGTCTCGCCCTTCGGTTTCACATGGCCGGTCACGCGGCCGCTGCGCATGACCGTCGCGGTGTCGCACAGCTCCTGAATTTCGTCGAGCTTGTGGCTGATGTAGAGAATGCTGCAGCCTTCGGCGGCGAGGCGCCGCAGCGTTTCGAAGAGCTTGCGCACCGCCTGCGGCGTGAGCACCGAGGTCGGCTCGTCCATGATCAGGAGGCGCGGGTTCTGCAGCAGGCAGCGCACGATCTCGACGCGCTGCCGCTCGCCCACCGTCAGGCTATGCACGTGGCGCTGCGGGTCGATGTCAAGGCCGTAATCCGCCGAGACTTCGCGGATGCGTTTGGAGAGCGTTTTCAGGTCGAAGGGCTCGTCGAGTGCGAGCGCGATGTTTTCGCCGACCGTGAGCGTCTCGAACAGCGAAAAGTGCTGGAACACCATGCCGATGCCGCGCTTGCGCGCCGCTGCCGGACTGGCGATCTCGACCGAATCGCCTTCCCAGCGAATCTCGCCGGCGTCGGGCCGCACCGCGCCGTAGATGATTTTCATCAGCGTGCTTTTTCCGGCGCCGTTTTCGCCGAGCACCGCATGGATTTCGCCCGGCGCGACGATCAAATCGACATTCTCGTTCGCGCGGACTGCGGGGTATTGCTTTGTAATTCCTAACAATTCGATACGCGGCGCCAGAAGCAACCCGTCAACTAGGCGGACACTCCTGCTATCGCAAGAAAACGAAGAATCGGACATATCTTTCCTCACGGACACTTGGCAGCGTGGAACCTGCAATTGAGCGTTTGTTGCCAAATCACTTAATTAGTTATCCTATCTGACATGGGTTGGATCTATGAACCTTAGCTGCCAGCTTGATGTTGATGTATGCAACTTGGGCGCGGACAATGGCTCGTATTTGCAACGAAGACAGCTGCGTGGATCTCATATTGCTCAGTGACCGACATTCCGACAGTTGACGCAGCGCTCCCACACGGACAGCGGCACCTTGTCCTATCCGCGCCTCGGCAGATCCGCGTTCCTTCACCGGATCAAATCCACTGCCTATCCAGATCACCTCACCGGCAGGCTGGGCTACCACAGAGCAAGCGCCGAGTGCGAACGCACTCGGCCGTGCCGTTTTCCCTTACCGATCTGCACACTTGTTTGACACAACTTGGCAATTTCTGCTCGACGTCCTCGCCCAGCAATCTCAGGTATCGCAAGTGACAGCAGCGACGACGGTCTTTGAATGCGCCCATCACCTCCTCTCAGATGGAAATTGAATTGCTACATAAGAGACACCCACGTCATCTAGGGTAGATCCGGACTGCGGTTAATCGATGGGCTCGATGTAGCGCAACGCTGGTCTTTTAGTACGCCAGACTGGTATACCAAAATGTATAGCAAACAAACTGAACTGCCAAGCTTTTCAAAACTAGTGAAAGTACCTAGCGGAAATAGGACGAACAGAAGCGCGTGAAATGCTGAGCGCATCGATGAGGACCCGCAAACCTTGGCGTTGCAACTCAGATACGCAGCCAATGAAGCCGCCGCGGTCGTCAGCTTCATTGGACGACGGCGTGCCAATCGCAAGGCAAGGTTTGATAGCTCCCTAAAAGAAGCCGAACGAGAATTGGCGAACGTGCACGGTATGACAAATCGCTGGACACCGCGAGGTGCGTATCTGCTTACCCAGGAGTGTTTATCGAGCTAGTCCGCTAACGTGGGGCTCACCATCTGCCGCCCCTGCCGACGAGGTCGGAGCAGACTTCGATTCTGTTTCGTGGGAGAAGTCGTTACACGGCCCGTGCCGCCCTGCACTTTGTAATAAAGCGCCCGGCTGTGTTGGGGTCGTGCTCGGTTTCAATCGTCCCAGCTCCTTACTGGATGCTCACGCCAAAGACGGTGGCTGGTCAGGTGGGCCAGACGTGTAAATCCCTCGTCGACAATGCCGTGCAACGTGACAGCCCCCTGAGCTAGGGCGAAGACAGGGGCCGACAACGACAGCGTGAGAATAATGTTCTTCATCTTAGTTATACTAATTTATGTTCATTTTTGGAAGCAGCTGAGACCTCGGGGCGGCGAGAGCTAACAGTCAGATCCCGAACTGCCGTCCGCGCTCGACCTGACCGCTGATGCAATCGACGTCGACATAGTCGGCTGTCAAATTGAATACGTCAATAAAACCATACTCGCGGATCCTATTTAAGCCTGCGCAGGTCCGGCCGACGAAAGGCTGGTGTGCGTTGCCTGGCACGGACCACCGGGCAGGGGCTCCGACGTCGCTGGTGCTCAAACCATGCGCCTATGATGGCTGTTGGTAGGAAACCGCGTGGATGTTAAAATGGACAGATAATGTCGGGGTCAGATCGCCCCGCCGAGCCATACTGGGCGTCCGCCCGGACTGCGGCTCAGATTGAAACGGAGATGCAACAACATGCCCGGCCAAGCGATAGCGCTGAAACGCAAGAAAGCACCGGTGGCGCACGAAAAGGTCTCAAAGGCTGCGTCGAAGACGAGCGGCCCTGAACTGAGCGATGTCGGCTCCCAGCATCTGGACATTGGCTACCGCCTGAAAGAACTCCGAACGGCCCACCGCCTTAGCATTAGAGGTCTCGCCGAAGCTGCAGGTCTGACGCACAGCACCATCGCGCAAATTGAGGCCAACAAGGTGAGTCCGTCGATTAGCTCGATGAAGCGAATCCTCAACGTGCTGAATGTGCCGTTGAGCGAGTTCTTCGCTGAGGCAGAGACAAAGAGCGAAGAGAAGATTTTCTTCGCGGCAAAGGAGTTGGTAGAACTGGCCGATGGCAAGAAACTTTCGTACCGCCAGGTCGGCTCCAATCTCAAGGGCAAGGCAATCATGATGCTCCATGAGCGATATGCCCCCGGCGCCGACACAGGAGAAACGTATTCTCATGAAGCTGAGGAGTGTGGCGTCGTTGTAACCGGCAAGCTTATGATCGTGGTCGGTTCGCGTGAGCACTGTCTGAAGAAAGGCGAGGCCTACTACTTCGACAGCCGTCAGCCTCACCGCATGTACAACCCGTTCGACGAAGAGTGCGAAGTTATAAGCGCCGTTTCGCCGCCGACGTTTTAATCAAGGGCGCCACTGCCGCCCTTTGTCGCTGAACCGTGCCTCCAGCGGTTAGAACAGGTGCATCACCGCGACGCGAGCAGCAATCTGACTGCTGCTCGACGATGAACCCGCAGCGCCAGGGATTGCGGCAAAATCCAGCGCGCTGCCGGAAACCTGTCGATACACACCCTGCACGTAAAGGTCCGTGCGCTTCGAGAGCGAATAGTCGCACATCAGACCGACTGTAAGCCAGCTCGGGGCCGCAGAACCCGCCGCATTGCGACATGCCTCTTCGTGTACGTGTACATCGCCACCGCAGCCATCGCGGGCGTTGTCTGGCATCGGCCATTCACTTCGAAGTTATCGAACGAGAGAGAACTCAGCGCGCCAGTCGCCGGTGCGATCGAGTCCGGCAGATACTCGGTGCCGGTCGGCGAATCGAAACGAGCGTGTGACCCGACAACGCCAGCTCTCAGCTCGTCGTAGGTGTAGCTCTTTGACGTCAATATTGCTGGACATCCGGTTGTGCCTGGCTCACAACCACAAGGTCCAACATCTGGCTTTAGGCACACCGCCCTCTCTGTCGAGTGCACGCTCACAACCTATCGATAAATATAGATTGCTTACCTTAATTGCCGTGAGAGATGCCTCGGAATCACTCCCTGTGCGTGCGCGGTAAAGCAGGTTTGCGTGCGCACGTCTTTTCTCACACGGAAAAATTGTTTAATCACACCCGAGACGGGAAACCGGTTGCCCACTCGCTATCAGCAGGCGTGAAACCCGGACGGTAAACGAAAAGCGGGTGGATTGAGGCATCCCCAACCCACCCGTCTCGAATGACGCCCTACGACTTAGGCGCCCTTCAAGGCGGCTCCGCGTTGCAAACGCGCCTTGACCAGTGCAGTGACGCCAATCAAGGTCATCGTCCCAAGGATGAGGACGAACGCTGCTGCCGTGACAGCTGGCGTGACGTTTTCACGAAGACTCGAGAACATCTGCAGTGCAAGCGTCCACTGATTCGGACCCGCTACGAATAACGTGATGACCACTTCATCCAACGAAGTTGCGAACGCAAACACTGCGCCAGACACAATTCCGGGCATTGCAAGTGGCATCACGACGCGCACGAATATGCTCAGGGGCTTGGCGCCAAGACTGCTTGCCGCGCGCTCCAGCGCTGGATTAATTGCCGACAACGAGCCAAGCACGTTCACCAGCACGAAGGGCAGCGCAAGAACTGTATGAGCGGCGATGACACCGATGTAGGTGCTCGCGATGCCCATGCGTCCAAAAACAATCTGCGTACCAACACCAAGCACGACCGCAGGTACCACCATCGGCAGCAGAAACGCTGTTTTGACGGCTCCCGCGAACGGGAGCCGCTTACCGCGGAGCCCCAATGCCGCCATTGTTCCTAGCACGGTCGCGAGCAACGTCGAGCATGAGCCTATAATCAGACTGTTCACTATAGAGCGGTGCCAGGTATCGCTGGACATCAAGGTCTCGAACCACCGAAACGAGAACGCGTGAATCGGATAGGTCAGAAAGATATTCGAGGTGAATGCTAATGGCAGGATTGCCACGATGGGGCCGATAAGGAACACCATGATGACGACCGCCACGATAACGGAAACAATTTTACGCAGCATCTTAGTCACCCATTAGCGCGTTGGACTTCGACACGCGCGCATACGCCACGTACAGGACGAGCGTCGCGCAGAGAAGGATTAGGCCCAGTGCCGCTGCACGCCCCCAATCCGCAGTTCCTGTCGCGTAAAACGCGATAACCGAGCTAATCATCTGGTCGCCGGCCCCACCAACCAACGTCGGTGTGATGTAGTACCCAATCGCGGACATGAAGACGAGCAGCGCGCCGGACACGATCCCCGAAAAGATAAGCGGAAGCAGCACCTTGGTGAACGCGGTCAATGGCTTCGCGCCGAGCGACGATGCTGCGGGCATCAGATTCTTCGGAACAGCCTGGATTGCGCTGTACACCGGCAGCACCATAAACGGCAGCAGCACCTGGGACATGGCGAGCAATACACCCGTGCGGTTGTAAATCAGTTGCAATGGATGCGCGATAGCGCCAATCGCGACCAGCGTGTCATTCACCACACCATGGTCCTGCAGGATGACCACCCACGCTGCCGAACGAACCAGAAGGGAAGTCCACAGAGGGATGAGTACCATCGTGAGCATCAGATGCCTGCGCCAACCGGTGGCCTTGGCTGCGATTAGCGCATATGGCACACCAATCGCAACGCAGAGCAGAGTCACAAGGAACGAAACCAGAAACGTCCGACTGATAATGAGACGGTTCGCCGAGGTCCCGTCCGGAAGCGACTCGACATCCCCCGTAGCAGTGCGGTGCATGTCGACAGCAGCAAGCAGGTTGTTGTCAGTCAGGACATGCGAATCCCGCTTGATGGTCAGCCAGTACGTCGAATCTGACCAGCGGGGGTCGATTTCCATCAGCTTCAGCGACAACGCGTCACTGCCTTCTGCGTTCGAGACGGCGCGTTGTGTTTTGGCCATCAGGCTGCGAAATCCTGGAAGATCTGCGTTCAGCTGACGGACAGCGTCGCCAAACTTATCCTGATTGTCCGAGCCCCACGCCGCGTCCTTTAAAACAGCCTGTTCGATAACAGGCGAAACCCCCGACTTGCCATCCCACTTCGAGATGGCTTTGCTAGTTTGCGGAAGTCCGACCTTCACTGCGTCATTCACCACTGCAGCCTTCAGAACATTGAAGAGCGGGAGCGCAAAAAATACAAACAGGAAGACGGCCAACGGCAACACCAGCGCTACCGCCCTCAACTTTCCATCCCGATTAAGGCGGGCCAGCCATCCTGGACTGGATTCAACCAAAGGTACTGCCATGTACGCCTCTGCGTTTGCGTGAGCTTGCTTCATGGCGCCACCACCGCACATGCTTCAGGAGCGAAGTACACCTTTGTGGCCTGACCGACCTCAAAAGTGTGGATTGCGCCCGGCACACGAGCCGCGAGCGTCGTATCGCCGCTTTTCAAATGCACGCGCGTATGGTCACCCTGGAAAACCAGGTCCTCAATGGTCACAGACAATGCATTAGCGCCGGGCGCAACCTGCGAGAACGACAGGGCTTCCGGACGCACAGACAGCATGATGTCCGCACCCTGGCGGAATTTTGCGTCGCCGCGACCGAGTACCGTGGTGCCATCAGTTAGCTCGATGAGTGAGCCGTCGGAGTTCAATTGGGAAATTGAACCACTCATGAGGTTCGTTTCTCCAATGAACTGCGCAACGAATCGAGTCGACGGCTTCGAGTAAATAGTCTTCGGGTCGTCAATCTGCTCGATTTTCCCTGCGTTGAACACGGCAATCCGGTCCGACATCGTTATTGCCTCATTCTGGTCGTGCGTCACGAAGACAACGGTGAGTCCGAGCGACTTATGCAGGGAGCGCAGTTCCAGCTGCATGTGCTCCCGCAATTGCTTGTCCAACGCGCCAAGCGGCTCGTCCATCAGAACGACTTCGGGCTCAAAAACCAACGCCCGCGCAAGCGCGATACGTTGTTGTTGGCCACCCGACAGTTGCGCCGGTTTCCGCCCGGCCGCTGACGACAGCTGGACCATGTCCAATGCTCGCGCAACCTTCGCCTTGAGCTCGGACTTCGCCAGACCGCGCATCTTGAGTGGAAAGGCGATGTTGTCCGCAATGCTCATATGAGGAAACAACGCATAGCTTTGGAAAACGACACCCATGTTGCGCGCGTGAGGCGGTAGATGGTCAACGCGCTTGCCGTCAACGAGAATCTTGCCTCTGGTCGGCGACTCAAAGCCGGCAAGCATCATGAGCATCGTGGTCTTGCCTGAGCCGGACGGTCCGAGAAGGCTGACGAACTCGCCGCGGTTGATGTCCAGATTGAGACCGTCGATGACCTTAACGTCACCGTAGCTCTTGGAAACCGCGTCAAAACTGATGAATGCACTCACATAACCTCCAACCTGTCCCGTTACCGACTCATTTCGACTTTGCTTTGCTACGTTGAGGCGGAGTACCTTTGGGCTCTCCGCCCTTCTACATTTACTTCGCCAACCAGGCGTTGAAGCGTTGCGTCAACGGACCGATGTTGTCAGTCCAGAAATCGGCATCGAGAGGAACAGCCGATTTCATGTTTTCCGTCGCGGTCGGCAGCTCAGCTGCATACTGCGGCGGCACCAACGCCTGGGCTTTCGTGTTCGTCATACCGTAGGCGATGTATTGCGGGAGCTTTGCCTGGACGTCAGGCTTGCTCGCGTATGCGATGAACTTCATGGCGTCGGCCTTGTTCGGGGAGCCCTTCAGAATCACCCACGAATCGACAGCGTAGATGCTGCCCGGGAACACAAACTTGAAGTTCTTCTTCTCGCTGCGGTCAATACCGGTGATACGGCCGTTGTATGCCGCGGTCATCACGACCTGTCCGGAAGCAAGTAGTTGCAGCGAAGCAGCACCTGCGTCCCACCAGATGAGGTCGCCCTTAAGCTGGTCGAGTTTCTTGAACGCACGGTCGACACCTGCCGGCGTGCTCAGGACCTTGTAGACGTCCTTCGGGGCAACACCGTCCGCCATCAGCGCGAATTCGAGCGTGTACTTCGGACCCTTGCGCAGCGCTCGCTTGCCCGGGAATTTCTTCGTGTCCCAGAAGTCTGCCCAAGAAGTCGGAGCGGACTTGAGCACGTTGGCATCGTACGAAAGACCAGTGGACCAGACCATCGTGCCAACACCGCAATCGCTCACAGCGGTCGGGATGAAGCTCTTCTTGCCGCCAAGAGCCGTCCAGTCCAGCTTCTCGAACAGGCCGTCTGAGCACCCTTGACCGAGGTCCTCAGATTCAACTTCGACCACATCCCAGTTCGGCTCGCCTGCTTTGAGCTTTGCCTGGATGACGCCGATACCGCCGTCCCAGCTCTGGTCCAAGACAGGTTTGCCCAAGATTTGCTGGAAGGGTTTGAAGTTGATTTCGCGCTGGGCGTCCTGGAAATTGCCGCCCCACGAAACAACGGTCAGGTCTCGAGCCTGAGCGACAGAGACAGCGCTCAGGAGCGCGCCGGCCACACAACAACTCGTGAGCAGTTTGAGTTTTGATACCACGATTGAACCTCTAGGATGAAATGGTCGTCGCGCAACCTGATGGATGCGACCACAGCGAGGTGGTTTCTGTCGCATCTCACTCGATTGTCCGTTTCTTCGACCGGACGTTATAAACTCCGGTAGACCAGAATATTTGTCACCAAAACTCACCCGTCAAGTTTTAATTACACGTGGACGCAAAATCATCCATAGACACAACGTTCGGCATCAGGGTTACCACCTAAAATCTACGCGTTAACCCTGCAAACACTAGGCTCTGACCGATTTCCAAGGTTCGCTTCCCTCCTTGAAATTTTGCTCCATGAAGCTCAGGAAAGCGGACACACGGCGACTCAGATGCTTGTGTTTTTCGTAGAGTAGATAGAGCACTTCGTCCTCTTCATTCAGCTGCCCCTGCAGCACTTCTTCAACGGTGCCGGAGCGCAAATCACTGCTGAGGTGATACTCAGCAAGCCGCACGATGCCGGTGCCTGAACGCGCGAGTGCGAGCAGCATGTCTCCGTAATTAGCGCCGTACTGACGCCTCAACCCAGCGTCATCATCAACACTCAACGACTCTAGCCAGACGTTCCAAGGTGTGCGTTGCGTAAAGTTCAGCGTGACGTGGTCTCGCAATTCCTCCAGCGTCGATGGACGTCCGAATCGGCGCAGATACATCGGCGATGCACAGGCGAGCCACCGACTGGTGGCGAATCGCTTGGCGACCAGTGAGGTGTCGGGGAGATTTCCGCTCACAATCGCAACATCCAACTGTCGGTCGAGAAGCGTCCGCGTTTCGTTGCTGAGAGCGAACTCAATGCGGATTCCCGGATATTCGTGCTGGAACCTCGGCATCAGAGGCGCGAGCTGATAGATGCCAAAAGTCGGCAGACAGCCGATTCTCAGTGTCCCCGTGGGTGTTTGCGTGGCAGACGATTCCGCCTCCTGCAATGCGACCAGCGCGCGGCGCGCGGCTTCAAGAAAATTCACACCCTCCCGGGTCAAGGTAATGCCCTTCGAAGACCTGCGAAGCAGCGTGCTGCCGAGGCGCTCTTCGAGCCGCGTCATCGATTTGCTCACCCCAGAGGGCGTTAAATCAAGGCGTCTCGCGGCGCTCGAGAAATCCCCTGACTCGGCTACCTCGACGAATGCAGACAGCTCTGCAAATTTATCCATAGTTCACCTATGACTGACCGTCACAATCACCTTGATCGTAGGTGCCTCGACGTCTACCGAGCCGGACACTACAGTGACTACACCCCACATCAACGAGGCAAGCAATGTCCGACGAAATTTTTCGCGCGCCGGTGACGAAACCCGACCGCACCAAAGTCCCCTTTCAGTTACCGCAACCGGCAGGCGTCAAGCCGGAGGTCTACATCCACAACGCACTGGACCTCGACAGCGACGAAAACGAGTGGGTGTCCCAAGCGGAAGGCATCAGCTTCAAGCCCCTGCTGTTCGACGCAACCAGCGGTTATTTCGTCAACATCTTGCGCGTACGTAAAGCGGGCGTGCTCTCGCGCCATCGTCATAGCGGCACCGTTCACGCTTTCACTCTGCGCGGCCGCTGGCACTATCTTGAGCACGACTGGGTTGCCAAGGCCGGCGACTACGTGACCGAACCGCCCGGCGAAACGCACACCCTCGTTGTTCCCGATGACGTCGAAGAGATGATGACGCTCTTCCACGTGACGGGCGGCTACACTTACGTCGACCCGTACGGCACGACGCTCGCCGTCGAAGACGTGTTCACGAAAATCGAGCAAGCCCGTAAGCACTTTGAGAACATCGGGCTGGGCGCTGACTACGTCAACAAGTTCATCCGCTAACGAAGGGGTCATCGAGCCACGTTTCTTGACTCGACGCTGAAAAGGCGCAACCGGAAACGGAGCGCCTTTTTTGCATGGCGACCTTTCCCGGAACGCGCACGCCTTCCCGCTTCCCCAACAAAAAAGGGCGCCGGCAGCGCCGACACCCTCAAACAACCTTGCTTATGCCCCGGATGCGACGGGGATATCGGCCATCGCCTCAGCAACGCGGTCGAAGATTTGTTTCATTTCCTCGACCACGCCATCGTCATGCGAGAACGAAAGGTACATGCGGCCGTACGGCGACGGCATGATGAGGATGCCTTCGCGCCGTAGATGAAGGTGCAACGCCATTGACAGCTCGTTGTTCACCAGCACCAAACCCTCGTCGTAAGTGGCGGGCGGTTCGTCGCTGAACCAGATACTGAATACATTGCCGTATCCGCTCGTCGACACCGTCTTGCCGTGTCGCCTGAAGCTTTCCACGATGGATACGCGCAGCGAGTCACCTCGCGTACGAAGTTGGTGATAGTCACATTCATCGAGTGCAGGCATCGTCGAGAGCACCGCTGCGCAAGCAATCGGGTTACCACTGAACGTGCCACCTCGCAGCGCGCGCCCCTCTTCCGCCACCTTCATGATTTCGGCCTTTCCGATGACAGCTGAAACCGCAATACCGCTGCCGATGGCCTTGCCCACGGACACGAGGTCTGGGTCGATGCCATACAGATGCGACGTGAGGCCCGCGTGCAGACGGAAGCCCATGAGCACTTCATCGCAAATCAGCAGCGCGCCGTGCTTGTGCGCAGTTGCCTGCAGATGTGCCAGGTAGCCTTCTTTGGCAGGGATACATGCCGCGTTCGCAAGCATGGGCTCGACCAGGATGGCCGCGATGTCATTGAATTCGGTGAACAACTGGTCGACATCGTCGAAGTCGTTGTATCGAATGACCGTCACGAAGTCATTGGCGGGTCGATGACCTGGCTTGAAGCGTGCCTCCGCTGAGCCAACATTTCCAAAGACCACCCCGTCGAGCCATCCGTCAAAGCCCGCTGCAATTTTGACGATTCGACGCTTCCCAGTCGACGTGCGCGCGATACGCAACGCAAGGTGAACGGCTTCGCTACCGGAATTTGTGAAAATCACCTTGTTTAGCTTGCCGGTGCGATGCACGAGGGCTGCTGCCGCAGCCTCTTCGCTCGAATGATTCACCGCCGGAAGAGGGTTCGTCATCAACGCCTTCGATGCGGCCTCAACGATTGCGGCAGGCGCATGCCCAAGAATCGTCCCCCCGAAACCCAGGACCGTATCGATATATCGTTTGCCCGTTTCGTCCCACACATACGGACCATTGCTGCGGGCAATAGCGACCGGCTTTCCGTCCATCAACGGAAAACAGCGAGCGGAGCTCGAAACATCACCAACGAGATAAGCCATTTTGCTTCCTTGTGCAAATCGGACACGGTCGCCGCTACCACAGCGTCGACATCGATTACCTACCCCATGCTCATGACGCGCGTTCCCAACGCCCGGTGCCTAACTGGATATCGCGTGGAAACCCGTGAAAAAGGCTTGCAGGGAGATTTGACTGGAAGTGTGCAGGTGGACGAAAAAACGGTCAATGGTTTTTTTATCATCCACCCAGCTTCCGCGACAAAAACCCGGCTGACCGCGGGGGATGTCGAAGGACTGCGGGGCTCAAGACGACGGAATCGGAGCACAAGACGCCAACTGACCCTTGATACGGCCCTTGGCGAGAAGACGGGACGCGTTGCCCAAGCTAAGTCTATGTGTTTGCTTAACTTTTGTGGCAGTGTACTATTTGATACTCATGGATGTTAAAATATCCACCAACCTGGCTACCGCCAAAGGACCAGTCATGCAGCAGGCAGCTGTACCGCGCGATGCCGAGGAGCGCACGTCGAAGGCCAAGGCGCGAGACTCCGGCGGCGCAAAGCGAAAGGTAATAACCGCAAACACAATCCCAAATATCGAACGCGCGCCCGTCGACGAACCATCCTCAGATGACCTGAATATAGGAAACAGGCTACGCGAACTTCGAATCAAACATGGGCTAAGTATTAGGGCGCTCGCGGAAGTTGCGGGCTTGACACACAGCACGATTGGGCAGATTGAAGCCAACAAGACCAGCCCCTCGGTCGGCTCAATGAAGCGCATCCTTGATGCACTTCGCATCCCAATGAGTCAGTTCTTTGCAGATGCGGAAGCCCAAACCGAGGAGCAGATATTCTTCGGTAAAGACGAGCTGATTGAACTTGCCGACGGCAAGAGTCTCTCCTATCGTCAGATTGGCAAAAATCTGAGTGGTAAGGCAATCATGATGCTGACGGAGTGCTACGCGCCCGGCGCAGATACCGGTGAGCCCTATTCGCATCAGGCTGAGGAATGTGGGGTCGTTATTTCCGGCAAGTTGATGATTGTCGTAGGCGGCCGCGAACGCTGTCTTTCCAAAGGTGAGGCGTACTACTTTGACAGTCGCATACCCCATCGGATGTTTAACCCGTTCGACGAGGTGTGCGAAGTTATCAGTGCAGTTTCCCCACCGACTTTCTAAGTGGCTTATGGGCTCGCAGCGGCGCGACAGATGATGAGCACAGGCCGCGAGGTTATTGCTCGTTTCGATGAAACCCTGGTTGCCACATAACCCCATCGGTGCACATACCACAAGCCGTTGACCGACTGGACCAAAAAGTTGAACACCCCCACTTTCACGCGGCTGCGCCGCCTCCGCCGTTCTCCGGCCCTTCGCGAACTATTCACCGAGGTCGAGTTTTCACTGGACGACCTCGTGCTCCCGATTTTTGTTGACGAGGGCACAACCGACTTCACGCCGATTAAGTCGATGCCAGGCGTATCTCGCATCCCCGAGAACAAATTGGAACGCGAGATTGAAAAGTATGCGCGAGCCGGTATCAAGTCGGTGATGACATTCGGTATATCCCATCACAAGGACCACGCTGGCAGCGACACGTGGCGCCCCGACGGGCTGGTCGCACGCATGGCGTCTCGCATCAAGAAGTCCGTCCCGGACATGATTGTTATGTCCGACACCTGCTTTTGCGAATACACAACCCACGGTCATTGCGGGGTGGTGCACAACGGTGATGTCGAGAACGACGCCACGCTCCTGAACCTTGGAAAACAGGCTGTGGCTGCGGCGCAAGCAGGTGCCGACGTTATCGCACCGTCCGCTGCCATGGATGGCCAGGTTGCCGCTATACGGGCAGCGTTGGATGCCAATGGCCTGACGGGCACCCCGGTGTTCTCGTATTCGACGAAGTTTGCGTCCGCCCTGTACGGTCCGTTCCGCGAAGCGGCTGAGAGTGCACTTCTAGGGGACCGAAAGGCCTACCAGATGAATCCGATGAACCGCCGGGAAGCAGTCCGCGAATCGCTCGCGGACGAAGCCGAGGGTGCCGACGCGCTGATGGTTAAGCCGGCTGGCGCCTATCTGGACATCATCCGTGAGATTCGCGATGCCACTCGTCTTCCACTTGGCGCTTACCAGGTGAGCGGAGAGTACGCCATGATTAAGTTCGCTGCGGCGGCTGGGGCGATTGATGAAGCGCGCGTGGTGCGCGAAACGATTGGCGCAATCAAGCGCGCCGGCGCCGACATGATTTTCACCTACTTCGCGATGGACCTCGCGCTGCAAGGCATTTGACGCGCGCTATCATCAAACGGAGGCTGCAGCGCCTTGGCGCCGCAACGTCCCACCGCATATTTGGCACGCAACCCTTGCGAGGGGCTCGGATGTCAGGTTGCTTCAACCTGTCGGGCGACGTCCAGAATCGTCGAAAGAAAGACGAGAACGCCGCCTACCCCCTCGTTTCCAACGAGCAGGTAGCGGCACTCTTAGGCGCGTTCTGGGGCTTTAGATGACGTCGTAGTTGAGGCGAATCTCCGCCGCGATACGGTGAGCATCCAGAGCTTCACGGTGCGACTGCCGCACACAGATAGGCGCAATCACGTCGACGGCCTTTTGCTCGACCCATTGATGAGTGACTGTCTTGATGAAGGAGCCTACCCATAGGCCGCCGGTGTAGCGGCCAGCACTGCGTGTCGGCAACGTATGGTTCGTGCCGGCAATTTTGTCGGAGAACACGACCGACGCCTTGTCGCCAATAAACAGCGAACCGTAATTTGTCAAGCGTAGCGCGAGTTCCTTCGCGTTCTTCGTATGGATTTGCAAGTGCTCCGCCGCAAATTCGTCCGAATAGGCAATCATCGACTCCTCGCTATCGCACAGGACGATGCCTCCGTGCTTGCGCCAGGCAGGCTCAGCAACCTCACGCGTCGACAGGATAGCCAGTTGACGGTCCATCTCGCGTAGCGTCGCTTCACCGACTTCACGCGATGTCGTCATCAGAATTGCACGAGCTTCGACATCGTGTTCGGCTTGGCCGAGCAGGTCAGCCGCGAGTACCTTCGGGTCGGCCGTTTCGTCAGCGAGAATGCCGATCTCGCTCGGGCCGGCCAGTTGGTCAATGCCGACCAGACCAAACACCTGACGCTTCGCTTCGTTCACGAACTTGTTGCCCGGACCGACAATCTTGTCTACGCGCGGAATCGACTCCGTACCGTAGGCCAGCGCGGCAATCGCTTGTGCGCCGCCGACCTTGAAAATCTTGGTCGCGCCAGAGAGGTGTGCAGCATACAGAACTGCGGGGTGCACATTCGGCGGCGTACACACGATGATTTCCTTGACGCCCGCGACCTTTGCGGGGATGACGGTCATCTGGGCCGACGAGAGCAGTGGATAGCGGCCACCGGGTACGTAGCAACCAGCACGCTGGATCGGAATCAGGCGGTGGCCGAGGTGCAGCCCCGGAATGGTTTCGACCTCGAGGTCTTTCATCGTCGCCAGCTGCGCCTTCGCGAACTGTGTCACGCGTTCGATGCCGAACTTCATGTCTTCAAGTAGCTTGTCGTCGCACTGCCGACCAGCAGCTTCGATTTCCTCCGCGGTGACTTCGATGGCTTCCTGGTCGAACTTGTCGAACTTCTTGTTGTACTCGCGAAGCGCTGCATCACCCCGAGTCGCCACATCCTTGATAATCCCGGCGACGAGGTCTCGCAGTTGATTCTCTTCGGCGGTCGTTACGGTCGACGGTTCTTTAATGTACGTGGTGCCCGGAATGGCGCTCATGTTTTGCCTCAATGACTTTGACACAGTTGATGGAAAAAACAACGGTACTACTGGACGTTTAAACGCACATCTGGACTTCGTCTTTCCTATGCCGCCCCTGGTCAGGGAAAGCAGTTGCACCGGTAATTGCTGGGAATCGCGGAGAGAACGGCCTGTCGGCGTATGTGGCGCGTCGGAGCAAACTGGAAACGAACGAAGATTCATATGGACGTTATAACGCCCATATGAACACAAAATACTCCGCCGCTGCATCAGTGTTTTTCCCTAGAGCCTATGCGTCCGGTGCATAAGATGGGCGAATTGGACGGGCCTTGACGGCGTCGAATCCCCTCTTCAGGTAGCGAAGAAGTGGAAATTTTAATTTCCATGGGTGTTTATGCCTGCGTCGAGCGCTGCGACGTGGAACAGTCGATAGGTTTCTCGACAGAGAAAGGTAGAGGTTTACCCGCAAAAGGCGTCGATACGGCTGAAGAAGGGCTGGCGAGGGTTGACGTCCAAATTCGCAACGGACAATATACAGTCCATTAGCCTGTTTTAACGTCCACCCGGTTCGGCATTGCGGAGCCGCGCAATCAGCCCACGGTTTCTAGCAACCGCACCAACCGCCACGCACTCATCTATGTCCAGTCTGAAACGAACCCTCTCCCTATCGTCACTTGTATTGCTCGGCGTAGGTTTGATGGCGCCCATCATTGTTCTGGGAACGTTCGGGATTTTGTCGCAAGCTAGCGGCGGCCGGGCACCTCTGTCGTACCTCGTGGCACTGGTTGCGATGTTTCTCACCGCGCTCAGTTATGCGCACATGTGCCGCGCGTACCCGGTTTCGGGCTCCTCGTACACGTATGTGAGTAAGGCCATCGACCCGCGCCTGGGGTTTCTCACTGGTTGGTCCATCCTGCTCGACTATCTGTTCTTACCGATGGCTATTTGGCTGATTGGTGCCGCGTACCTGCACTCAGTCATTCGAACGGTGCCGCAGTCCGTTTGGCTGCCGGGCTTCATTGTTATTTCGTCTGCCATCAACATTATTGGTCTGAAGCTCGCAGCCAAGCTGAATGTGACACTGCTGGTTTTGCAGTGCCTCGTTATGATTGCGTTCGGGGCGCTGTGCGTCCACTACGTTCTCGGTGACCCAACGAAGCCTCTGTTTACGCTCACTCCGTTCGGGAGCAACGGTGCTAGCCTCCCCCTCGTGATGACCGGTGCGGGTATCGCCTGCTATTCGTATCTCGGTTTCGACGCAGTAAGTACACTGACTGAGGAGACGAAAGACCCTCAGCGAACTGTACCTAAGGCGATTTTGCTAGTGACCCTGATTGGCGGCGGCATCTTTGTGGCGATGTCTTACATCGTTCAAGTGGCGCATCCCTCCACGTCTTTTGTCGACGCAGATTCCGCGGCCAACGAAATCGCGAAAAACATCGGCGGCGACGTTTTCGTTATGTTGTTTCTCATTGGCATGGTCGTTGGCCAATTTGCATCGGGCATCGCTGCTCAAGCCAGCGCCTCTCGGCTTCTCTTCGCGCTGGGTCGCGACTCGGTGTTCCCAAAAAGGATTTTTGCCTACCTTAGCCCTCGCTTTCAGACGCCAGTGTTCACGATTCTGTTGACCGCAGCGTTCGCATTGCTTGCGCTGAAGATGGACGTCACAACCTCGACATCATTCATCAACTTCGGGGCGTTTCTTACCTTCACCCTCGTGAACCTCTCCGTTATCTTCCATTATCGGTTGCGGCTTGGAACGCGCGGGATGAAGAGCACGGTCATGCATGCATTGCTTCCGGTGCTCGGTATTGCCTCCACTATCGCACTGATGTTGAGCCTTGACCGCAACGCAGTGATGCTCGGACTGTCGTGGCTCGCCATCGGCGTCGTCTATCTGGGATATCTCACGCGCTTCTTTCGAGTCCCGCCGCCCGAGCTTCATATGTCGAACGGTGTTCATTGACGTAATTGCCGTGCTTTTTTTATCGAGGTTCACATGCGAAGCAAAACATTTTCCGCTGGCGCCACTGACGATCGGACCGCATTATGCAGGCACCTGAGCACTCCGGAAGCTAGATCGGCTGATTCGAGTTCATATCGAAAGCTGTTGTGCGCGCCATTGTCGACCATCGCGCGGAACATCGACGAACGGCCAGAGGCATCCGACGCGGCTGTGTTGGGATACAACTGACGAAGATTGTGGTCCGCCGACTCGCAGTTGGGAGCTGAAAAGCTAGTCACGGTCGGAAAAACAGCGACAAGAAATTGGCCCCAGTATCCGAGCAATTGGGCAAGCTATTCAATCGAAGATACGATTCCTCCACATCTCCGAGGAGTGGATTCGGCCCGCCAACGCGCGGGCTCTTTTTTTGAACGAGCATGCGCAACAGCTTGGGGGGCAAGTCCCTTCGCGACACCTCATTGATCGCGACCTTCGCAAAAGCAACCCCGCGGCGGAGTTCGCGTACGCCGTCGCGTGGCCAAACGAAGATCCCCGCCTGGACTATCTAAGCGAAGCCGCGGACCTGCATCTGCAGAAGCTTGTTCAGCCACAGCCTACCGACTCTTTGGCCCAGCGCCGCGAGCGCACGATTATGGCCCGCCTGCTCGGCACCGACATCACAGCCTCGGAACTCAGGTCCACCCAACGCGGCCACGTCGTCCTCAACCTCGTTCGTGCACATCTCTACGTACCCCGGCGCCGCCTGCGCGCCGGGCGTCGGGTTCCCGTTGCACACTTCAACGTTGTAGCGCGTGAAGCCTGGTGCAGTGGGCACGACACGCTAATGGCCCTGGTGCTGTTTGAGATCTGTTTGGCCGGTGCGATCTAGGTGTTCTACTTTGGTGCGGGCTGGTGTCAATCGAACTAAACACGGAACCCCATCACAGGCTTCAAACCCGCCTCAATTACGGGGCGGATCCAGCCCGGCTACATCTTTCTACCAATCTAGGGTGATTTAAGCTTGCAACTCTCCAGGAATTTGAACTAATGTGCTGCTCAGCATCTCGGATGCGGCGATAGTCGCTGGGTAAACATCGCTCTTTCATAGGACAAGTTGGGCAGGCGCTGGACCAGTGAACCCCCAGAGTCCTATCATGTTCACCGGTCGTAAGTCGATAGATGGCTCGCTCGCCGGCAGGTACGGGAACTCGTTGGCTTGGTCAATGATCGCCAGCGGACGTGATCGGGCTACACAATAGGTGCAAGCGCCGCCATCTGCGCCCAACGGGGCGTATTAAGCGGCGGCGCTAATCTCTATTTCGACAAGGTAACGAGGACCGCGCTCGTCGGCTCAACTGCTACGTTAAACGCGCCGTTTTGCGCTGCCGCAGTCTCCGCATACTTGATACCGACGGGGACGCCATCCACGCTACCATCAAAGGTCTGACCCCCAAGGCTAATTCCGCTCTTGGACGTAAAGGCCGGTGCACGCATGCGTTCAATCGCCGCGCTCGTAAAACCGGGCACATTCACGCTGACGTTTCCGTAGTTTTGCTGATCCTTGTTGATGATCAACACGTTGACCTTTTTCGTCGTCGGGTCAAGCGTTGCCCATGCCTTCAGATTCGCAGACGTCGTGAGCGTCACGGGCAGAAGGCTAGACTGGTTCTCTGCCGCCTCTGCAAATAGGAGCATCCCGTAATAAAGTGCCTGGACCGTCCGGAGCGAATAGCCATTGGACCATTGGGTACCGGAAGGAGGCGTCCACGTCTTGACCGCGATATTCGCCAGGTTGCTGTACTGAGCTTCGGGAATGTTGAAGTTGAATGCTCCATAAACATCCCAGGCACTGAACCTGTTCCAGTTCTTCGATATCATATTTACGCCCGTTGCCCCTGCTTTCGCGTACTCAAACATGGCGTCAGGTGCCCAAAGAGCCTCCTCAAACGCGTTGCTAATGCCGTCCTGCCCCTCGCACGATATTGAATTCATTTCGTCAATCCGGTACGGCTTGTCTGCTGCCTTTGCGACCGCTGCGAACGGTACAGCGTATGAAGGATTCGTCGATGACGAGGATGCTTGAAGAAGCAGACCGGATTTCGGCGCCCCCCCGCAAGCACCTCCCGTTGTGATGTAGGAATGCTGGCTGACGTTTGCCATGACGGATCCAGACTGGTTCAAAAGATTTGTCAATCCTGCTGCCGAAAGGAAGGATCCTGCGATCGCAGCTGTAGTTGGATCCTGTGGGTAGAATGCGTCGGAAGGTGCTGTGAACAACGGGCTATTAGGCACATTGCTCAAAATTCCCTGTGTGAACGCACGAACCTCATTGGTATATTGAGTGAAGGAATACGGGGAGGTTCGAACTCCCTGATACGCGTAAAGGTCTGGTTCGTTTCCCAGTTCAATCGACTGCAAGGAGCCGGCAGGCATGTCGTGCGTATATTCCCTAACCTGGTCCGATCCGAGCGTCACATTGTTCGCGGCAAAGTTGATCCCCAAAATGAACGTAGCACCGGATCCCTCTGCCGAGAGATCATTTGCAAGCTGTGCAAAGGCTCGCACGGTTCCCGAATTTGGCTCGGTGGTCGAGTCACTAACTGTGCCGCCTATTCGGATTGATACCGGTCCACCGCCGAATTTCGTTATGTTCTTCAACAACTGCCGATAGATCGGATTAACACTGATTGCAGGGTCACCCATCAATAGTTGGGCTTGTCCCCACGGATGTGAGAAGCCGATGTAACCACTCGGGATTTGTGTTCCCGGATGAGTTGGATCGACTGTGACTGTTGCCATCGGGGTGGAACTGGCGACGCTCACGGCTATTGTCTTCGTAAATATTCCACCAGACGAATTGGACGCGGTCAGGGTATATGTGGTGCTTTGCGATGGTACGACGACCGCCGAGGACGCCGCGGTTGCTGACACGCCACTTAGCGTGACGCTTTGGGCGTTTGGCGCGCTCCACGAGAGCGTGACTGCTTGTCCCTGGCTAACTGCGGTTCTGTCCGCGGAAAACTGAGCTATGGGATTGGTTCCCACATCCGAACCACCACAAGCAGTCAGGAGGGTTGACGCGACCGAAAATGCAAGAAACCACGGGTACCGCCCGCACCTTCCGAGGGAAAGTCCAGCACCCATATCAGCCGCCGTGAGCTTGTCCTCGCAGGAGGCAAGCTGACAAATCGAGGTTGATGTCTTCGCGTTCCTCATGAAATCCTCCTATATTAATTTGATTTGCTGTCTGTCTCGAAAATTATCTTTCACCTTACCGACCGGCTTATTGGAGTCCGTTGGAAGGCGAGCTTTTTGTCTTTTGGGAAATAGATTTCCCCCGCTGAGATTCATAACGTAACGGGGCGGAATCGGGGTTAAGACTTCCACCTATTAAACTCGATGCATAGGTGAACTACATGTTCCGATGTCAAAATTTGCTCGCGATACCGAGCATAACTACGACCTGATTCGGTGTCGACGACGGTGTGAGATTTTGAGAATCGCCGACAACTGGAGCGGCAGCCACAATTGTCTTGATACCACTGGCACCGAGGGTCTTTCCGGTCGCGTGAGTGAACCCCTCGAGCGCATAGAGCGTCGTTCGTTTGGAAAGCAAATAGGCCTGCTTAAGGGAAAACAGAAGATATTTTGCGCGATCTTGGATAGTGTTGGCCTTCGACGCGACCGTGTAGCTCACTGCAGCGGCCGACTCCAGGTCCGGACGTATGCGATAAGTCCCGAAGATGCCGTAATTATTGAAGACTGCGGTGTCAAGGAACGCCGACTGGTTACCCGGGAGATACCGAACGTTCGCATAGACAGCTCCGAGTCGGAGAGCTCCGATCGTGTAGTTTGCCGCGATCGCAGCATCCTCAATCCGGCTAGCAGTAAGGTAACCTTGATTGACGACCGTCGTTCCCAGTGATGCACTTGAAGTTGATCCGAACACGACGCCCGGCTGTGCATTATCCATCCGCAAGTAGCCCGCTGCGACTCCAAGCGGACCGGAAGAATACTGCAGTGCAGCGCTGATAGTCTGTCCACTACCGATGCTGCCCGGGTTCCCGCCAAAGCCATACATTGCGCTAGCCTGAAGGCCGCGAAAGACCGGCGAGGTGTAGGTCACAGAGCTATTGGCGCGCGTGGTCTTGTCCAGGCTGTCGATGTCGCCTGGTTGCGCTCCCACCGCACCAGCCATGGTCGCAGCGGGTGCAAGAGGACCGACGAGCAGGAAATAGGGGGTGTACTGACGTCCCATCGTGACGGTCCCGTATTTCTGGTCCCTCAGCCCCAGGTACGCTTGTCGATTGAAGATGAGGCCAGATGTCGTCGCAGCACCAGAATTCATATCAAAACTCGACTCGACCTGGAAGATCGTTGCCAAGCCGCCGCCGAGGTCCTCTACCCCAGTCAATCCCCAGACTGACGTCGTGAGATTTCCCGAGCGCAAGTAAACGTTGGAATGGCCTTTCTGATTGTTCACATACGTGACTGCGTCATCTACCGCACCGTAAAGCGTTACGCTACTCTGGGCGAACACATTCGTGCCGTACATCGCTGCCAACAGCACACCGTGGTTCAGTGTCTTGCTTTTCATCTACTCGCCTCACGCTCTATGGATAGTTAATTGTCGAAAGTGTCTTATGGGCTGCCTCAAGCCTGCTGACCTAGCCCGGTGATCCGAATCTCGTTATTTCTCTTGGAAGGAACCATTACCCAGAGGACGATGGCCCCGAGCGCGTCGAACATCACGAGACAGGCGAACAACGGGTTGTATCCGATCTTCGTGGCGAGCGCCCCGATGATCAGGGAGAAGACTGAGCTTCCTAACCATGCCGCCGTGCCTGTCCATCCGCTGGCCGTTGCGACTTCTTCGCGCTGGAAGACGTCAGCAGGAAGTGTAAGAAGTGCCCCGGAAAGGGCCTGGTGCGCAAAACCGCCGATACAGAACAGGAAAACTGCTACATATTTGTCGGTAGCCAATCCGATGCACGCGGGTCCGATCATAAGGAGCGCGCCAAAGACCACCACCAGCTTGCGCGAGGTCACGAGATGAACGTTAAACCACTTCTGAAAACTCGGGCAGAGGTATCCTCCCACGATGCTGCCCAGATCTGCCGCAAGGAACGGCAACCACGCGAACATGCCGATCTCCTTGAGGCTCATGTGCCGAACGGATGAGAGGTAGATTGGAATCCAGAAGCTGAAGGTCGCCCATGCTGGCGCTGCGAGAAATCGTGAAATCATGATTCCCCACAGGACACGGGAACGCAGCATAACGGTCCAGTGGCCTTTCACCTTCTGAACGATCGCTTGCCCTTCGATGATGGTTGAGCGCTCGCCAGAGCCAAGCCATTTGTGCTTTTGGGGAAGGTCGTAGACTGCGAGCCACACGACGACCCAAATCAAGCTCAGCCCTCCGGTGACGATGAACGCCATTTGCCAGTTGTAGTGGAGGATGCACCACACGACCAGAGGTGGTGCGAACATGGCCCCGAGAGATGTTCCTGAGTTAAACCATCCTGTCGCAATCGACTTTTCCTTGTCGGGAAACCATTCAGAGACGACCTTGACCGATGCTGGAATCACTGCGGATTCTGTGGCGCCAAGGAGTCCGCGGAAGAACGCAAAAGAGATCCATCCCGTCGCCAGCCCGTGCAGCATGTTCGCCAATGCCCACGCAACTGCGAATACGGCGAAGCCAATTTTTGTACCGACGATATCAAGCACGTAGCCGCATAAAGGCTGCACAATCATGTATGCCCCTTGGAATGCGGAAACGATGTAGGAATATTGTTCAGTCGAAATGCTGAAGTGCTTGTTAAGCTCCGGAATGGCGACGGACAACGAACTCCGTGAGAGGTAGTTCAGCGTTATGCCCGCCGAAACCAGTCCTATGATCCACCATCTAAGCCCTAAAACCATTCGCTCCTTCATTCCTAGTCTCCGTTCTCTCTTGATGTGAGTTCTATCGACTCGATCAGGCATCCGACGGATAGGAAAGGCAATCTCGCCAGTCCCGTCTGGGTGCCGTCGAGCCTCATATGTCTTGGTACGGCTTCCCCGAGGGATAGGTCGCCGTCCTGTCAGAGGTCTGTTTGTTCGCTGTGGTCGATGCGGTGACTTCTTTCTCCGCTGCCCGCCAACTGGGCGTTCCCTAGTGCACACAACGCAACCTACCTGGCCATTGCGCCGCTCTTCTCCGGGTTGACCAGAGGGGGCGGCGGATAATGAAGGCCGCGCTGATTCGCGAAAGTGCGCGAAGCCTCCGGCGTGTATTCGTCCGGCTGATATCCAATGAGGCGCCCATCCGTGACCCACGCTTCGTCGCATCCGTACAGGCATTTTGCGAGTTCATGCTCGAGTCTTGTTCGAACTTTGGCGTATGCCGGATCGACCGATAAATCGAGCATTTCGGTTGGGTCCGCGGTGAGATCAAAAAGCTGTATCTGGTTCCCCGCGGGATACCAGATCAACTTGTGTCGCCCGTCGTGCATCATGCGGGTCGCGCTTCGCATCTCTCGGCATTCACCATAGAGAAACTCGCGGCGCTCGGCGCCGACGGCTGACATACCGTCGAGCGTTTCCGGAATTGGAAGGCCGGCAAGATCGAGCAAGGTCGGCATGATGTCCTGAAGGGCGACGAGACGGTCGTCTGTAACGCCGCGGCCGATTCGCTTGCAGCTCGCCGTTCCGACGAGGATGAATGGGACGTTCGCGGCGCGTTCATAGAACACGCACTTGCCCCAGAGGCCGTGCTCACCCAGCATGTCTCCGTGATCAGAGACGAGTGCGATCACCGTGTCGTCAAGAATTCCCTCGTCACGCAGAGTACCGAACAGTACCCTTATCTGATGGTCGATGTGGGTGCACAAGGCGTAGTAAGCCTGCCGGATTCCCCTTAAAACATGGGCGCTATGCTCCGCCGGCCAGTATGCGCGTACGATCTGAAGAGCCTGTGGTAGCGTTTCAAGCCTTTCGGACCAGGTACCGGCATTTGGTTCGTCGATCGGCAACCTGTCATACATTTCGATGTAAGACGCGAGCGGCGCCAAAGGTGGGTGCGGATGCGTGAACGATACGTGCCAGAATCCCGGCCGGTCCGGATCTCGGCGCTTGATTGCCCTCGCAGCCGCGCGCGCCGTCCAGTTTGTGACGTGGTGTGCCTCTTCTAGATGCCACGGGCGGAACATGTAGTCGTTGTTCGACATTCCGTGCATGAATTGTTCGCCTGCGTGCCCATGTTCGGTTAGGTAAGTATCGTAATCGTCAGTCGTACCGAGTTCCAGTCGACCTTCCTCCGCGAGAATCGTGTCGTCGAAGCCGATTCGCGCGCGTTGCGGAAACACGTGAAGCTTGCCGATCGCCGTTGCCTGATAGCCGGCATCGCGAAAACATTGGGCCAGCAGTGGCCCCTCGGGAAGACGCTCTGCAGGCTTGAACGAGCGGTCACCGTGCCCACGCGGACTCAGTCCCGTCATCATCGATCGCCGTGCCGGGATACAGATGGGCGATTCTGAATATGCCCGGGTGTAACGCGTACCGAGGCGCGCAAGATGATCGATAGTTGGTGTCAGCACGGAGGGATGCCCGGCACAACCGAGCAAGGCTCCGGGCCACTGATCAACCGCGATAAACAAAACGTTTGGCTGTGCCACGTCGCTCCTCATAGATCGTCAGAATTTTTACAATGCCGCCAGGTGATAATCTAGCGATGAAAGCGCCATCCACCTAGATGCAAGATGGTCAATCCAGACATAGCTTGAAAGGTATTCCATGGATATGGATGTGCAGTTGTGGAGACTGTTTGTGCAGATCGTGGAGTATGGAAGCGTTACCCGCGTCGCGAGCGCCCGCGACGTGGCGCAGTCCGTGGTAAGTCGCCAACTTGCGACAATCGAAAAGATTTGCGGCGGCAGGCTTTTCGAGCGTACTGGCCGCGGTGTCAGGCTCAACGAAGCCGGCGCCCGTATATACCCGCGAGTTGTTGCATGGTTAGAGGAAGGCAATCAGCTTTCGCGCGACGTACGCCGCGCGGCAAACATGCCGGCGGGAACGGTTAAGGTGGGCATACTATCGTCAATTAGCAGAGACTTTACGAGTTCCCTTTATGAGCGGATCACCGAAGCATTTCCGGAGATCCATTTGCACATTTTTGATGGGCCTGGGAGACAAATATCGGAGTGGCTTGAGGCTCAAGCAATCGATTTTGGCGTTGTGCTGAGAAACACAAAGGAGGAACGACGCTCGGATATACGCATTGGTACGCTGTCGACCGCGCTGATTGGCCCCCCGGGTGATGTCCTAACGAGTTCGGCGACCGTTGAGTTTTCCAAGCTAGCCGAAATACCTTTGGTTCTTGCAGGGCATCCAAATGTCTCCCGGGATCTGCTGGAGCATCATGCCCGTCGGAAGGGCATCAAGATAAACGTGCCAATCGAATGCGATTCGATTCCGCTTCAAAAACATCTAGTGGCTACCTCGCACATCTATGCAATCCTTGGGCGACATGCTGTCCGCGAGGAACTGCACGCCGGCCAACTGCAGGCATCGAAGATCGTGTCCCCGAGCCTCACACGTTCAATCGTTTTGAGTTACGTGGAAGGACGCACGCCTAGCGCTGCTTCCCGAGCGGTTATCGATATCGCCCGCGCGATCCTTGTTCCCCTGATCATTGAACCGTAACCGCCGAACGCCATGGCCTTCTGCCGTTGGCCGTAGTTGTCGGCCACGCAAGTTACGCGGACGAGCCATAGGCGTTTACTACGGCACCGATTGGCGCTATCCGCAAGCTGCTTGCCAAAGCCGAGTGGTCGGCGGCCACGCGTCGTTGGCCATGTCGAATGTTTCGACAGGCTGACTCACGGCCCCATCGCGGATTTGCGATTGTGTCATCTGAGAGGTACTAGCATGAACAACGCAAAGACCTGCGCGGCCATGGTCACTTGCGTTGTGGGGCCGTTATGTCATTTGTCAGTGAAGCTTGACCTGAGGCATTGCAGCGCGGCGGAGGCCATGGACGACGAGGTCGACGAGTGTGCGGCGAAAGCCTGACACTGAGACGAGATGCTTCCGATAGAGCGCGGCGTACATCACCTTCGCCACCCGACCTTCGACCAGAATGTTCCGGCCGACGACTCCGCCCATCAGACTGCCAACGGCAGACAAAGAGCCTAGCGACACGAGCGAGCCGTGGTCGGTGTAGATGAAGTCGCCAAGACGACGTCGTTCAACGCGCGCACGAAGGGCCTTCGCCAGAAACGCCGCCTGTTGATGCGCTGCTTGCGCGCGCGGCGGCACCATACTGTCTTCCTTCCACGAGCAACTTGCACAATCACCAAAGGCGAATACGTTCGGGTCGGTTTCGCTCTGAAGGCTTCGCGAAACCTTCACCTGGTTGATGCGATTCACCGCGATACCGTCCAGTGACGCCAGCACATCCGGCGCCTTGATGCCTGCGGCCCAAATGATGACGTCTGCTGGAATGATTCTTCCGCTCTCCGTTGTGACGTCGTGTCGCCCGATTTCCGTGACCGGGTCTGCTACTGACACTTCAATCCCCATCTTTTTGAGCAATTCAGTCGTAGTTTCGGCAACTCTGGTCGACAGAGCAGGAAGAATTCGGGGGCCGGCCTCAAGAAGAGTTACATGGATATCGCTATCTCGCCCAAAGCCATGAAGGCCGAACTGGCGGAACGCCTTCTCCGTCTTGCGCAGTTCGGCGGACAGTTCGACGCCCGTTGCGCCACCACCGATGATTGCGACGTGCACGGCAGATTGGGTGCCCGAGACGTTGCGGGCAGCTTTTTTCACGCAAGTCTGGAGGAGCCTGCGCCTCAATCGTTCGGCCTGCGCCAAGGTATCAAGGGGTATCGCATTTGACTGCGCACCCGGCACCCCCAAGAAGTGCGTTTGACTGCCCAAGGCAAGAACGAGCGTGTCGTACCCAATGCTTCGCGCGGGCAAAATCTCCTCCTTATCGCCTTCGGTGTCGAACATGGGAGCGAGACGCAGGAACTGCGACGCGCGCTCCAGCCCGACCATTTCGCCGCGGACAAATTCGAAGTGATGCCAATGAGCTTGTGCTGCATACTCAATCTGATGTGCATGCGCATCGAGACTTCCTGCTGCCACTTCATGCAACAGCGGCTTCCAGACATGGGTCGGGCAGCGGTCAACCAGGGTGATGTGGGCTCGCTTCGATTTCCCGAGCTTGTCGCCAAGACGCGTAGCTAATTCAAGGCCGCCCGCGCCGCCGCCCACGATTACGATGCGATGCATCACAAGCTCCTTTTGTTAGTTGTAGCCGAGAATCGCGACAGACGAAACATCAGCACGGTCGGAGATATTGCTCGCAAGTGCGTTCATTGGAGCCTGCAGCATCACTGCGTAAAGCGAAGCCTTCTTATCTGCGCTAACGCGCACGACAGCCTCAGCGCTGCGGGTTGCAAGATACGGGGACACGGCGATAACAGGGGTTTCGAACGAGTTCATTTGTGCACCAATAGGTTGATGGTTAGGACGACTGGCGTGGCTACCAACCCGTCCGGGGAATTCGCTCGGACGACAACAGGCCATGAGCCAACACTTTCTGAGCCACAACAACCATCTGATATGTCGATGTGTTTCACGAGAATCACAGTCAGTTGCAAGCCCATGTCACAACTATAGGAAGTCAAATTAAGAAAAAAAAGACGACACTTTTTGACTCTATAGGAAGATTTTTCTTTCTAGTTATCGTCTTCTTGAATATGGCCCAGGAAACGGCGACCTGCCGCTTCAGGCGCGGTTTAAGGCGACCGGGTCACTTGTACAACCCGTGCGTGGGTCCGGCATCATCGGCGGCTCGCGCAAGAACCTTCACGACTTTGAATGGCGGTTTGTTCCTATGCAGGTTTTCAACTGGAGCGCGGCACGCCCGGAGCGCCGCTTGAGCCCGCGAATGCGATGAGGACGGCGATGAGGTGAGTCTGAACGTGAGCGCAACTTGAGCTGCCTCGAAAGAACAGCGCCATGTCCGTAATATGGCGCCGCCCGGAGTTGCTTCGCTTAAAAAAACAAAAACCCCACGCTCGTGAGGTCTTATTCCCTAACCGTACATAGTATGGAAGTGAATGGCCGTAACGGGCTTCAAATATTGAATCTTTAGCTGCGCTCGTTGCGATGCATTAATACATCGCAATGCATCGTAACTATCAAGCGCCGATGACAACATCGGCGCTTTTTTCATGTGAATTTGGGAAGTTCGTCGCCCAGTATCTTGCGAAGCGCGCGGGCAAAGCCCACCTCGAATACCGTTCGACCACGCTCGTTGACGATTTCACCGTGGCTGCCTTCCTTCAAACCGCGCTCTTCGAGGTAGTCAGCCGACACCGCCTTCTGCAAGGCTTCGCGCTCAGACGGTGTAAGTTTCGCCGATAGAGCGAGCAGGGGAACCCGCGGAGCACCGGGGGCAGCAGAAACCGTCGCGTCCATGGGACGCCGCTCCACGGTCACCAGCGTGTTGGCTTTCAGCACGTTGATTTGAGCCTTGAGCTTGTCGCGCTCAGCGATGATGGCCTGCACGATGGAGCGGATGGCTGGGTCCTCGATACGCATCAGATATTCATGGCTCGCCAGGGTCTTCGGCAGCTTAGGCGCGGCTGGGCCGACATACGCGGCCCAGGCTTCGATGAGCGTGCGGTAGTCGGCAGACGGAGCGTTGTAGAGGGCACGCCCCTTCAGAATACCCTCGGCTTCCGCTAGACGGCCGATGTTGGGCAGCGAGAAGTCGCGCGAGCCCGCCGCATGCTGCCGGCGGCAAAGTTCGTGCATCTTCGCTAGGTTTGCTCGTCGGTTCGAGCGCCCGCCCTTGTCGAGCAGCGACCCCAGCACGGCGTCCGGGTGAATGTCCGTCACGCCATTCATGTTTCATCTTCCTTCAGGGACCAGAGCGCGGTGGGTAACGACTGGGCCGATTGCGCGGCGGGTAGCAGCGAGTCGAGGTCCACGTCGAAGCGCTGGCTGAGACGCGCGCCTGCGTCCATTAGGCGAATCACCTCCCTCTGCCCCAGCGCGGGATTTTCAGGGTTCATCTGCTGGGCAAGTCGTCGCATAAAGGCGTTGCCCGCGAGCAGTTGATCATGCTCGCTCAGCAGCATGAACACGGGCGGTAGGTCGTCGCGATAGAGTACGCTATCGAGCAACTGGCTGCGACGGAATACCGCCTTGCCGGGCTCTAGGTCGGGGTAGGCCTCGACGCTGTCGCAGACAACGGCCAGCTGGAGCAGTTCGGACTCTATCTCGTCGAAGGCAACCTGCACATCACTAACCGCGCCGGCCGTGACCAGTTGCATCCCGTCGCCAGGGGGAGCTTCTAGTGAGGACTTGCAGCGTTCGATGAGACGCCAGCAGGCCACTAGGTCTTCCGCCAGGTCGCTGAAGCGTTTCATTACGCTTTCCCACACTCGTTCGGCCTGCCGGTAGGCGTCCTGGCGAGCGAACGGCTGCCCTGCGTCCTCCGCATCCGCCTTCTCCTTTTTCAAACCATCCAGCTCCTTTTCGCGAGCAAGACAGGCGTTGCGGGACTCGTCGAAGTGATAGGCAAGCGTGTTGAAATGCGCTGCCAGCGCAGGTAAGTGGTGCGGCTCGGTCACGAACCAGCGGCAGCGCACGCAGTTGCGACTGCCGCCAGGAACAGGAGCATACTTGGCTCTCACTGACGAACCACCCTTGGCGATCATCGGCCCGCCGTTGTAGCAGCCACCCACTGCGCTGTTGTCCTCGAATTCGCTGGTGTTGCCGCCGACCAAGCACAGCCCGTGATGCATTGGCATCCAGCCCAACGGGTTGCGCGTGGCCGGGTGCTGGGGGATCGCCGCAGCAAGACTTGGTACGCTGTTGCAGATGGCCCTTTGCAACAACTCGTCGTGCTCGGTGTCGAGCAGGAAGTTCTCAATACTCCTTTCTTTGCCAGCCTCTAGCCGCTCGGCGGCACTAAGCAATACGTCGCGAATATGCGTCGCGCCGGGCTTGGTGTAGTAGAGCGTCATCAGCAGGCGGCTGTGGCCGACCAGCTTTTGCAGTATCGGAAACGGTACCTGCCCTTCCAAAGCCAGCGCGGTAATGAGGGAAACACGCAGGCTGTGAAGTGGGAAGAGCGTTACGGTGTAGTCGTTGGTACCGCTCTTGGCCCTTACTTCCAATGATGGAAGTAAGTGAATGGGCGACCCGTTGCGGTGCGTTTCTCCACGCTCAGCCAATCGCAATTCCAGTGAAGCAAGCAGGAGAAACCATGGTTTGTCCAATGTATCTGCGGTCAGCGGCAGATAGTGTTCGCCGTCGCGTGCTTCCGGCATGCGGAATAGAAAGCAGGCGTCGGGATAGCCCGCCAATTGCATTGCGCTTTTCGCATGAAGGTGGCGGGCGTCCAGTTTTGCCCAGGCTGTGCGCCGCGCGACGGGGTTGTACTTCTCTTGCCAGTTACGCAACTTCTCCAGCCAGTAAAACACGTCTTGGTGCACCGGCCCGCTAGAAGACCAGGGCAGCACGTAGCCCTTGTCAGGACCGGACTTGGCGATGTCGGCGGTCTTGTTGGTGTTGATATAGAGCACAGTTGGCACGGCCTCGCCATCGGTAAGCGGGTTGCCGCGGCGAAACACCCCTTGCTGCAAGGGCCGTCGTTCGCTGCCCTGTGCGAGCCGATTCGGGTTTGGCGCCCAGCCACCTTTCGCGTAACGCCATGTATCGGCTTCGCCTGAGTCGAGCATGCGGACCTGGAAGGTGCGCAGTGGCAGGATGAGCTTTACCAACAGCGCGATCCAGCGCACCGGACTCCACATCTCCAGCACCTCGCCGCCGCGATAGTTAGGGGTAGCCAACTTGCGCACCCGCCACACGCAATCCGGGTCGCTCGGATCTATTTGCGCCTCGGTCACTTCGAACCAACTGCCTGCGCCGCGTCCGCGCTGGCCGGTATCCGCGCCCATGGCGCGCTGCGCCCACTGCCAGTCCCGTAAGTGTGGACCTGCAGCGAGCATCTGGCGCAGTTCGTCGATGTAGCCGTAGGGCAGCGGAGAATGCACACTTTCGTCGCGCGTGGGCTGGCCGCCCTTGGACATCCGAGGCACGGGGTTTCGAAAGGCTGGCGAGACTTCCGGTTGGCCTTCGTCACCGGTTTCGCTGAACTCGCGCAACAGCACAAAGTGCAGGAAGGCCTGGACGTAGTTGTTAGTTGTGATGCCTCTTCGAGAATCAGGGCAGGCTGTGCGGTAGAAGTCGGGCAGAACCGTGCCGCGAGCCAGGAACGTCGCCGGATCGAGCGGAACACCCTGCTGGCCAAGGTAGCGCTCGAAGAAAGACGCCAAGGCCGTGAGTCTGTTCCCGACGCCTCTCGTTTCCCCTTTGAGCCATTCCGTCGCCAACGCGCGCCAGACAGACAGATGCGGATAATCGCGCTCGACCCAACCTAAGTTCACGTCGTTAGCACGCGTTATCCCTTTCACTTTGCGGGCGACGGCAGTAGATGCCGTGGGCGTAGTCGTTGTATTGCCGTCGGTCATGCTGATCTCTCAGTCGTTGAGTTCGATGGCCGGTGGCTGTCGGCCCCGCATGGACAACTCCCTGGCATGCTTGTCCCGCGACCGCTGTGCGGCCACTTCCAGCGCCACCAAAGCCTCGTGGGTGGTCGCTTGCGTGTACACCACCTGGCTCTCCTCAGAAGCGTGATGCATGAAGCGTCGGATGAGCGACTTGTCGACGCCAGCGTTGCGCAGCCGGCGGCCATAGGCGTGACGGTGGCCATGTGGTGTCGTACCCAGTGTCTTGCTGATCGCGAGTCCGATCCGTTTGCAGGCGGCGGCATGCGCCTTGTTGTACTGGTTCAGCGTATACATCGCGCCCATAGGTTCGCGGCTTAGGTTGATGAAGGCAAAGGGGTGGTCGCGCTCGACGCGAGCAACCTGCTCAAGGTAGCGGTACCAAAGTTGCAGGAACCACTCGCCATATTCCGGCAGAAACCAATACGCTTGCTTGTAGTAGGCCGCATCGTGCATGCCGCCTTTCCAGCCGGCGTGGCGGCGGTCCAGCACCTTAGTACGCGGCACGAGGCCGAACTGCCGGGCTAGGTACTCCGCGCGGTTGCCTTTGCGCGGCTTGCCCCTTTCATCGCACCAGTCAGCGGGCGCAACACCGTGGCTCGGGTGATGGATGAGCACCTTGGCTTGGCGCGGATTGGCCGGATCAGGAAACACGTCCGAAATGTAGAGGTGGAAGGGCTCCGACTCGCGGAAACCGGCCCCGTGCAGCAGCAAGGTGATGAGCATGCCGCGATAGTCTTGGCGTCCGGCCACGCTGAACCCCTTGGCGAGCAGTTCCTCGAAGCACTTCTCAGGGAAGGCCGGGGGCTCACCTCTTTCGACCTTAGGTAGGCGTTGATGCCGGACACGATGCCCGGTTTCGCTGGGGGATGCGTTCGTCGTCCAGGTGTGACCAAGGAAAGCTTTGTTGCGCCGGAACTGATAAGCAGCCTCGTCTATCTGCCGGTCGAAGGCCCCGCCCGCATAGCGTGGGTTCACCTGAGCAGCCTCGGGACTCATTTCGCCGAGCCAGTCGAAGAAGTCTGTCAGGTAGGTGACGATGTGCGAAGCGTCCTGCGGTGAGCGAGGTGCCCAGCACAGGTCACTGGGGTCCAGGCCGGTCTGGCGGTCGAAGGTGCCTGTATAGAGCCGTTGGGCAAAATTTTGAAACAGACGGTAGGTGTCGCGCTCGGCGGGGTTGGATTGCAGGTATTCGAGGAACATCCGTACCGAGCGGGTCACTTTGGACATCCAGGTCAAACTACGGTCGTGGCTCCGATACAGGCAATAATCGAGCAAAGGCTCCAACACCCCGGCCGGTGTCAGCAACGCAGGCATTTCGGTGTAGGCCCCTGTGGCGTCGGTGTGGACACGGGCTTTGACGGTGACGAACATGGGAGCTAGACAGCAAGACGACGCAACAAGTCAGTCGCGGCTTTGAAATCGACATGGCGCACATGCATGACCAGGTCCACTGCACCGCCTCCGCCTCTCTGGAGCCGTGTGTCGAAGAACTTGGGGCCGCGAAGGAGCAATTCGAAATCCTGTCCTTCAGCATTGACGTGATAGCGCTGCGTACCCTGCGCACTCAGGGGCTCGAAAGTGTCGTCGACCTTTGCGTAGCACCCCAGCTTCCCCAGCACGAAGAGGGCGTCAAGCGCCCGCCAGCGTTCTAGCGTCAAGTTATCCACAGACCGTCGACCCATCCGCTCCTCCCCCGGACCCCCACCTGCTACTCGTCTTTCAAAGAAAGACGGCTACTCGAACAGCCAAAGACATCGCTGCATCTGCCCGTTCGCTATACATTCGATGCATGTTTACGGCATAACTACGAAAACATTGAGACAAAAAAAAGCCCCTTCGAGAGGGGCGTGGAATCCTTCCGGCAGCTAAACCACCCTAACTATGTATTGATCGTTGGGGGGAATAACGCGAGAGCACGGGGGCTTCGTTTTGCCGGGCTGGCGACGCGCGCGAAGCGCTTGCCGGACTTAGAACGCGCTGCGCCGGTCCGGATCGTGCAGCGGATCGGGCGTCTTCTGCGTGAGCCGCAGGATGCCCTGGTCGTCGAAGTAGAAGCTGTAGAGCATGTACCACACGTTGTCTTCGAGGTAACGGTAGGTCCAGGCTTCCCTCTTCATCAGCGGGAAGTAGGCAGTTTCCACCGGGCGGCCGAAGTTCACGAGCACGTCAGTGCGCGTCCATTTGCCGATCTCGGCTCGGTAGAACTCGTTGGGCTGCAGCACCTGGCGCACGTTCTGCACCTTGCCGCTGGCGTCGATGTCGGCGGCCACGGTGGTTTCGCCCATCGGCTGGGTCGGCCACATCAGGCGCTTGCCGCCGTTGGGCAGGTCGTAGACTTCGTGCGGCGGACCGAAGCGGGCGACCACGGCCTGGGCGTCGTCGCCCGCATGAAATTGCTGCCACGGTTGCACGCAGCCGGCGAGTGCGAGCGCGCCCATGCCGGCGACGAGCGTGCGGCGCGTGGTGCGCGGCAGTCGCGCCGCGATGGCGGATGAAAGACGCTTGAGCATGAAGTCCCCCGTTGGCACGCGTGCGATGGACGCCGCGCGGATTCGAACCTGGGTTCGAACTGTCTGGAACCCTCTCTGGAACCGTTATTTTGACACGTCGGGATCACGATGGCTTGCCGTGGTGCGCATGGGCGTCCTATGATCCGCGCTTCATATGAACCGGGTCATGGACGAAGAGGGCGGCGCATGAAGGCAGGCATCAATGCACGATGGACACGCGCGACGGCGCTGTTGGCGGCGACAGGGTTGAGCGTGGCGCTGATGGCAGCAGGCGCGTACGCGGCGAGCGCGCAAGCGCCTGCTGCCCAGCCGATCCAACTCGCGCTGATCGAAGGCATGTCTGGGCCGTTCGCGGACGCGGGCGCGGCCGTCGAGCGCAATCTGCGTTTCGGCGTGGAGCGCGTGAACTCGCGTGGCGGCGTCACGCTGCCCGATGGACGTCATCCGCTCGAACTGGTGGTGCTCGACAGCAAGGGCAGCACCGAGGCGGCGCTGATGCAGCTGCGCGCGGCGGCGGACCGCCATATCGGCTTCGTCCTGCAGGGTAATAGCTCGGCGGTAGCGGCAGCGCTCGTCGCCGCGATCGACCGCCAGAACGCGCGCGAGCCCGATAACCGCGAGCTTTTCCTCAACTATTCCGCCGACGATCCCGCGCTCACCAACGCGAATTGCAGCTTCTGGCACTTCCGCTTCGACGCGCACGCAGGCATGCGCATGGATGCGCTCGCGGACGTGATCGCCGCCGACAAGTCGGTGAAGAAGGTCTACCTGCTGAATCAGGACTACAGCTTCGGCCACGATGTGAGCGCGCTCGCGCGTGCGGCGCTGGCGAAGCAGCGTCCGGACATTGCCGTGGTGGGCGACGAGTTTCATCCGATCGGCCGGGTGAAGGATTTCGCACCCTATGTCGCGAAGATTCGCGCGGCCGGCGCGGACGCCGTCATCACCGGCAATTGGGGCAGCGATCTCACGCTACTCGTGAAGGCCGCGCGCGAGCAGGGCCTCGACACCCGGTTCTACACGTTCTACGGCAACAGCCTTGGCGCGCCGGCGGCGCTCGGCGAGGCGGGCGTCAAGCGCGTGATCGCCGTGGCCGACTGGCATCCGAACGCGGGTGGCACGGCTTCGGACGCCTGGTATGCGGCGTTCCGCGCCCGCTATCCGGCGGCGCAGGATGACTATCCGGTGCTGCGCATGAGCATGCTCGTGGAAATGCTCGCCCAGGCCATGACGAAGGCCGGCTCGGCGCAACCGGAAGCGGTCGCGAGGGCGCTCGAAGGCATGCGCTTCACGGGGGATGAAGGCAGCTTCCATCCAATGTGGATGCGCGCGGATGACCACCAGGTGATTCAGCCCCTTTACGTGATGCAGATGGACAAGCAGGGCGCGCCTGGCGTGCGCTACGACAATGAAGGGTCGGGATACGGCTTTCGCACGGTGCTGGCGCTGCCGGCGGAGCGCACGGTGCCGGCGACGGTCTGCAAAATGAAGCGGCCCTGAACCGGGCCTGCGCAGGCCCGGTTCGCGGCGAACTGGGCCTGTGCTACAATGCGCGTCTTGTCGTGATTCACGGCAAGAGAGCAATAGTCACAACCACGGCACGGCCTTTCTTCCGTGACCGCCTGTTTGTATTAAAGGAAAAGCAAAATGTCCGTAGCAGATATCAAGAAGTCCGACATCGTCGCGCAATTCGCGCGTGGCACCGGTGACACGGGTTCGCCCGAAGTCCAGGTTGCACTCCTGACGTCGCGTATCAACGAACTGACTGGCCACTTCAAGTCGCACCAGAAGGATCACCACAGCCGCCGCGGTCTGCTGCGCATGGTGAGCCGCCGCCGCAAGCTGCTCGACTACCTGAAGGGCAAGGACGCAGATCGCTACCGCGCACTGATCGAGAAGCTGGGTCTGCGCAAGTAATCGCAAGGTCTTGCCGAAAGATGCCTGTGTCAGTTCCACTGATGCAGGCATTTTGTTTTTGAACGGTATGCTTCATGCGATGCGTGCCGGATAGCAGTACGAAGCAGCACCAATAGCGGTAAATCGGCAGTAAAAGCAGCAGGGCCGGGCCTCGGGGCAGAGCTTTGTGTCATTCCATCGAATCGTGCGCGACAAAACACCGTAGGTGCACCGCGTCATCGTCGCATTCGCGAGATTCGCTGGAATGGCATAACACTCCTCTACCTGCGCGGTGCCGGATTCTGTCTTGCCGTGTCGTCCGCGTGTGCGGGCGATGCATAACAAATGAGTAAGGAGTGAGTGACCATGACCATGTTCAATAAAGTCGTGAAAGAATTCAAATGGGGTCAGCACAATGTGCGCCTCGAAACCGGTGAGATCGCCCGTCAGGCGGGCGGCGCCGTCATCGTCGACGTCGAAGACACCGTCGTGCTCGCGACCGTCGTTGGCGCGAAGACCGCGAAGCCGGGTCAGGACTTCTTCCCGCTCACCGTCGACTACATCGAGAAGACCTATTCGGCCGGCAAGATTCCTGGCGGCTTCTTCCGCCGCGAAGGCCGTCCGTCGGAAGGCGAGACGCTGATCTCGCGCCTGATCGACCGTCCGCTGCGTCCGCTCTTCCCGGAAGGCTTCTACAACGAAGTCCAGGTCGTGATCCACGTCCTGTCGATCAACCCGGAAGTCCCGGCTGACATCCCCGCGCTGATCGGCGCATCGGCAGCGCTCGCGATCTCGGGTCTGCCGTTCAACGGCCCGGTGGGCGCCGCACGCGTGGCCTACATCAACAACGAGTACGTGCTGAACCCCACGCGCGCGCAAATCAAGGAATCGCGCCTCGACCTCGTCGTGGCCGGTACCGAGCGTGCAGTGCTGATGGTGGAATCGGAAGCCGACCAACTGCCGGAAGACGTGATGCTCGGCGCGGTCGTGTTCGGCCACGAGCAGATGCAAACGGCTATCGACGCGATCCACGAACTGGTTCGTGACGGCGGCAAGCCCGAGTGGGACTGGCAGCCGGCGCCGAAGGACGAAGCGCTCATCGCGCGCGTCACGGCCATCGCCAACGACAACCTGCTCGCAGCGTACCAACTGCGCGACAAGCAACAGCGTTCGACCAAGCTGAAGGAAGTCTACGCAGCAACGTCGGCCAAGCTCGAAGAAGAAGCGGCTGCGGCCGGCACGACGGCGGCCGACAAGGCCACGGTCGGCAACATCGTGTTCGACCTCGAAGCGAAGATCGTCCGTTCGCAGATCCTGAACGGCGAGCCGCGTATCGACGGCCGCGACACGCGCACCGTGCGTCCGATCGAAATCCGTACCGGCGTGCTCCCGCGCACCCACGGTTCGGCGCTGTTCACGCGCGGCGAGACGCAGGCGCTGGTCGTCGCGACGCTCGGCACCAAGGGCGACGAGCAGATCATCGACGCGCTCGAAGGCGAGTACCGCGACCGCTTCATGCTCCACTACAACATGCCCCCGTTCGCGACCGGAGAAACGGGTCGCGTGGGTTCGCCGAAGCGCCGTGAAATCGGCCACGGCCGTCTCGCCAAGCGCGCGCTGATCGCGTGCCTGCCGAGCGCCGAAGAGTTCGGTTACTCGATTCGCGTGGTTTCGGAAATTACCGAGTCGAACGGTTCGTCGTCGATGGCTTCGGTGTGCGGCGGCTGCCTCGCGTTGATGGACGCCGGCGTGCCGATGAAGGCGCACGTCGCGGGCATCGCGATGGGCCTGATCCTCGAAGGCAACAAGTTCGCTGTGCTGACCGACATCCTCGGCGACGAAGATCACCTCGGCGACATGGACTTCAAGGTCGCGGGTACTGAAGCTGGCGTGACCGCGCTGCAGATGGACATCAAGATCCAGGGCATCACCAAGGAGATCATGCAGGTCGCCCTCGCGCAAGCGAAGGAAGGCCGTATGCACATCCTCGGCAAGATGACCTCGGCGGTTGCGGGTGTGAACACCGAAATGTCGGCCTACGCGCCGCGCATGATCACCATCAAGATCAATCCGGAGAAGATCCGCGACGTGATCGGCAAGGGTGGTTCGGTGATCCGCGCGCTGACCGAAGAAACCGGTACGACCATCGACATCTCCGACGATGGCGTCGTGACCATCGCTTCGACGTCGAGCGAAGGCATGGCCGAAGCGAAGAAGCGTATCGAGAACATCACGGCTGAAGTCGAAGTCGGTCAAGTCTACGAAGGCGCGGTCCTGAAGCTGCTCGACTTCGGCGCGATCGTGAATCTGCTGCCGGGCAAGGATGGCCTGCTGCACATTTCCGAGATCGCCAACGAGCGCATCAAGGACATCAACGACTACCTGAAGGAAGGCCAGATCGTGAAGGTCAAGGTCATCCAGACGGACGAGAAGGGCCGAGTGCGCCTGTCCGCCAAGGCGCTGCTCAATGAGCAAGCCAATGGCGGCGCACCGCAGGGCGAGCCGCAGCAGTAAGGCGGTTTGCTGAAACGGCCGGCACGCGATGAGCGCGCCGGCCGTTTTTTTATGAGAATGTGAGATTGAGGCGGGTGTAACTGAAGGCCCTACGGAGACGCGAGATGAAGGCAGTGGAGATTACTGAATTCGGTGCGCCGGACGTGCTCAAGCTGACCGAGCGCCCGATGCCCGAGCCGAAGGCAGGCGAGGTACTGATCAAGGTGGGCGCGTCGGGCGTGAATCGCCCCGACGTGTTTCAGCGCAAGGGTTCGTATGCGCCGCCGCCGGGAATTTCCGATTTGCCGGGGCTCGAGGTGGCGGGCGAGATCGTCGGCGGGACGATCGACGAAAAGAACAACCCGTTCGGCCTGAAACTCGGCGACCGCGTGTGCGCACTGATCGCGGGCGGCGGCTATGCCGAGTACGCGGTCGCGCCGCTCGGCCAATGCCTGCCGGTGCCGAAGGGGCTCACGGATATTGAAGCGGCTTCGCTGCCCGAGACCTATTTCACGGTGTGGAGCAACGTGTTCCAACGCGCCCTGCTCGGCAAGGGCGAGGGCGGCGAGAACGAGACGCTGCTCGTGCAAGGCGGTTCGAGCGGGATCGGCGTTACGGCGATTCAGATCGCGCATGCACTCGGTTTTCGCGTCTTCGCAACTGCGGGCTCGGACGACAAGTGTCGCGCCTGTGAGCAACTGGGCGCCGACCGTGCCATCAACTATCGCAACGAAGATTTCGTGGAGGTCGTGAAGGCGCTCACGAACGACCGTGGCGTCGACGTGATTCTCGACATGGTGGCGGGAGGTTATGTGTCGCGCGAGCTCTCGGCGCTGGCCAACGGCGGTCGCATCGTGCTGATTGCGACGCTCGGCGGCTCGAAGGCTGAAGTCAACATGGGCGAGATCCTGCGCCGCCGCCTGACGATTACGGGCTCGACGCTGCGTGCCCGTTCGGTCGAGTTCAAGGCGCAGATCGCCCAGGAATTGAAGGCGCATGTGTGGCCGTTGCTTGAAGAGGGGCGGATCAAGCCGGTTGTGTTCCGCGTCTTCCCGGCTGCACAGGCGGCCGGGGCCCACGCGCTGATGGAGAGCAGCGAGCACATCGGCAAGATCATGCTCGATTGGGGGCAGGTGGCCTGATTGGGCGGCCATTGCCCCGCACAGGCCCGCTGTGCGGGGCAATGGCGGGTTCGTGCTTTGATTTTTCGGCATTTTTTGACGCTTTTTTCGTATGTCCGGAGCAGGCCGGTTTGACCCGCCTCGATTGCACGCAGTAAAATTCTGCGTTTTGCGTCTGCTTTTAACAGCAACCGGAACAATGACGAATCAACGATCGAAGCTCGTAGTCGGTAACTGGAAGATGCATGGCCGCCTCGCGGCCAATGCGGCATTGCTCGAAGGCGTCGCGCAGGGCGTGCAGTCGCTGCCCGCCGAAGTACGCGTCGGCGTGTGCGTGCCGTTCCCCTATCTTGCGCAGGCTCAGGCGCTGCTCGGCGGCAGTCGCGTAGTCTGGGGCGCGCAAGACGTGTCCGCGCACGAGCAGGGTGCCTTTACGGGCGAAGTGGCGGCGGGCATGGTTGCCGATTTCGAGGCAGGGTTCGCGATCGTTGGTCACTCGGAGCGTCGTGCGTATCACAGCGAAAGCTCCGAGCTCGTTGCGCAGAAGACGCAGCGCGCGCTTGCGGCCGGCCTCACGCCGATCGTCTGCGTGGGCGAGACACTGGAACAGCGTGAAGGCGGCACGACCGAGCAAGTGGTCGGCGCGCAGCTTGACGCGGTGCTGGCGGTGTTGTCGGTCGAAGACGCAGCGCACATTGTCGTTGCCTATGAGCCGGTCTGGGCTATTGGCACGGGCAAGAGCGCGACGTCGGAGCAGGCGCAGCAAGTGCATGCTTTCCTGCGCGCGCGGCTAGCCGCGAAGGGCGCGCAGGTGGCGAACGTGCCGCTGCTGTACGGCGGCAGCGTGAAGCCGGAGAATGCGGCGGAGTTGTTCCGTCAGGCCGATATCGATGGTGGCCTGATCGGCGGCGCTGCGCTGAAGGCTGGGGATTTCCTCGCGATTTGCGCGGCCGCTGCGACGGGCGCGAGCGTCGCGGGATAAAAAATAAGGCTCGGGCACGGCGCCTCCCGTGAGGTTCGTGCCGGCTGCACATGCGCATGCCTCTGGGAGGCTGTGCTCAACAAGGACTCAGGTGAGTGTGATGCTGTATTTGAAAACGTTGATTATCGTCGTCCAGATTCTGTCGGCGCTCGGGGTGATCGGCCTCGTTCTGCTGCAGCACGGCAAGGGCGCCGACATGGGCGCCGCCTTCGGCAGCGGTGCATCGGGCAGCTTGTTCGGCGCGACCGGCTCGGCGAACTTCCTGTCGCGTACGACTGGAATTCTCGCAACGGTCTTTTTTGTCTCGACGCTTGCACTAACTTACTTGGGGTCTTATCATTCGAAGCCTTCGGCAGGCTTGCTGGGCGCTACGGCACCGGCTCCGGTCGTGGCTTCGGCGCCGGTTGCCGCATCTGTTCCTGCGGCTTCCGCGGCCAGCGCCCCGGCTGCAGCGCCGGCCGCCGCCAGCAACGACGTACCGAAATAATTCTGAAAAACTTGTTTTTGTGCATTGAACAAAGAGCGGGAACAAGTTAGAATTTAAGTCTTGAAGCGATTCGCGGGTTGCATAAATTGTTGTCCCGGATTGCATGTAGTGCCGACGTGGTGAAATTGGTAGACACGCTATCTTGAGGGGGTAGTGGCGAAAGCTGTGCGAGTTCGAGTCTCGCCGTCGGCACCAATGTTATCTAAAAAATGCCAGCCGCTTGCTTCAGCTTCGGCTGGCATTTTTGCTTTATACGTCGTGTTCGTTTCGTTCGTGGCGCGAAGTACGTAAAGTGATTCCCGCAGCGCGACTTGAAGTTCCTGCGGAACCTCAGAACCAACCGAAAGAGGATAGCCTTGAATCTCGCTACCTATTACCCCGTCCTGTTATTCCTTCTCGTAGGTATTGGTCTGGGCGTGGCGTTGGTGAGCATCGGCAAGATCCTCGGTCCCAACCGGCCCGACAGCGAAAAAATTTCACCGTACGAGTGCGGCTTCGAAGCGTTTGAAGACGCGCGCATGAAGTTCGATGTACGGTATTACCTCGTGGCCATTCTCTTCATCATCTTCGACCTCGAAACGGCGTTCCTGTTTCCGTGGGGTGTTGCCCTGCGCGATATCGGCTGGCCGGGCTTCCTGTCGATGATGCTGTTTCTGCTCGAATTCCTGCTGGGCTTTGCCTACATCTGGAAGAAGGGCGGTCTCGACTGGGAATAAGGGGTTAATCGCCGGATAGCATGGGTGGCACTGCGGGTACACCGCAGGCCGTCCGTCTGGAGTGGAAAGCACATGAGTATCGAAGGGGTCTTGAAGGAAGGGTTTGTCACCACGACGGCTGACAAGCTGATCAACTGGACGCGCACTGGCTCGCTGTGGCCGATGACGTTCGGTCTAGCGTGTTGCGCCGTCGAAATGATGCACGCGGGTGCGGCCCGTTACGACCTCGACCGCTTCGGCGTGGTGTTTCGCCCGAGCCCGCGCCAGTCCGACGTGATGATCGTTGCCGGCACGCTGTGCAACAAGATGGCGCCCGCGTTGCGCAAGGTCTACGATCAGATGGCCGAGCCGCGCTGGGTGATTTCGATGGGGTCGTGCGCCAACGGCGGCGGCTACTACCACTATTCGTATTCGGTCGTACGCGGGTGTGATCGCATCGTACCTGTCGACGTCTATGTGCCGGGTTGTCCTCCGACAGCGGAAGCCCTCGTGTACGGGATCATTCAGCTGCAGGCAAAGATCCGTCGTACCAGCACCATCGCCCGTCAATAAAGGCCAAGCGCCTCCCCATAATATGGCAAGCAAACTCGAGACCCTGAAAGCGAACCTCGAAGCGGCCCTTGGTGCGCGCGTCGTCAGTCTCACCGAAGCGCTCGGCGAGTTGACCTTGGTCATAAGCTCTAAAGATTACCTCAGCGTGGCGAAGGAGCTCCGCGACAATCCGTCGCTGCGCTTCGAGCAGTTGGTTGATCTGTGTGGCGTCGACTATCAGACATACGGCGACGGCGCGTGGGAAGGCCAGCGCTTCGCGGCTGTGTCGCATCTGCTCTCCATCACGAATAACTGGCGTCTGCGCCTGCGTGTGTTCGCGCCGGACGACGACGTGCCCATCGTGTCCTCGCTCGTCGACATCTGGAGTTCGGCCAATTGGTACGAGCGCGAGGCGTTCGACCTGTTCGGCATCGTCTTCGAAGGCCATCCCGACCTGCGCCGCATCCTGACCGACTACGGTTTCATCGGCCATCCGTTCCGCAAGGACTTCCCGATTTCGGGCTACGTCGAAATGCGTTACGACCCGGAGCAGAAGCGCGTGGTTTACCAGCCGGTCACGATCGAGCCGCGCGAAATCACGCCGCGCGTGATCCGCGAGGATCGCTACGGTGGTCTGAGGAAACACTAAGAGGGTCGCATGTCAGAGATCAAGAACTACACGCTCAACTTCGGCCCGCAGCACCCGGCAGCGCACGGCGTGCTGCGCCTCGTGCTCGAGCTCGACGGCGAAGTGATCCAGCGCGCCGATCCGCACATCGGCTTGCTGCACCGTGCGACGGAAAAGCTCGCAGAAAACAAGACCTTCATTCAGTCGGTCCCGTACATGGATCGTCTCGACTATGTGTCGATGATGGTCAACGAGCACGGCTATGTGCTCGCGATCGAAAAGCTGCTCGGCATTGAAGTGCCGATCCGCGCGAAGTACATCCGCGTGCTGTTCGACGAAATCACGCGCGTGCTCAACCACTTGATGTGGATCGGCTCGCACGGGCTCGACGTGGGCGCGATGGCGGTGTTCCTCTACGCGTTCCGCGAGCGCGAGGACCTGATGGACGTCTATGAGGCGGTCTCGGGCGCGCGCATGCACGCGGCTTACTATCGTCCGGGCGGCGTGTACCGCGATCTGCCCGACGCCATGCCGCAGTACAAGGCTTCGAAGGTCCACAACGAGAAGGCGCTCGCCCGCATGAACGAGGCGCGCCAGGGCTCGGTGCTGGACTTCATCGACGACTTCTTCACGCGCTTCCCGGCTTGCGTCGACGAGTACGAAACGCTCCTCACCGACAACCGGATCTGGAAGCAGCGTCTCGTGGGCATCGGCGTGGTGACGCCGGAGCGCGCGATGCAGCTGGGCCTCACCGGCGCGATGCTGCGTGGCTCGGGCATCGAGTGGGACCTGCGCAAGAAGCAGCCCTATGAGGTGTACGACCAGATGGATTTCGACATCCCAGTGGGCGTGAATGGCGACTGCTACGACCGCTATCTCGTGCGTGTCGAGGAAATGCGTCAATCGACTCGTATCGCGAAACAGTGCATTGAGTGGCTGCGCAAGAATCCCGGCCCCGTGATGGTCGACAATCACAAGGTTGCGCCGCCGTCGCGCGTCAACATGAAGTCGAACATGGAAGAGCTGATTCACCACTTCAAGCTCTTCACTGAAGGTTTCCACGTGCCCGAAGGCGAGGCCTACGCAGCCGTGGAGCATCCGAAGGGCGAATTCGGCATCTACCTGGTGTCGGATGGCGCCAACAAGCCGTATCGTCTGAAGATCCGCGCGCCGGGCTATGCCCATCTGTCCGCGCTGGATGAGATGGCGCGCGGTCACATGATTGCCGACGCGGTCACGATCATCGGCACGCAGGACATTGTGTTCGGTGAAATTGACCGTTAAGCAGCAAACTGCCGGTGCGCCTGCTCAAAGGGCGCATGGCGAAATACCGGGAACGCCACGTCTGTCGCAGCGAGCAGGTACGCTTCACGCGCGACGGGAGTTTGTGTGGCGGGAATTGCAACGGTAGGAAATGAAAGAGTCGTGTCTGAAAATGATCTCAGCTGAAGGCCTGAAAGAAATCGATCGCGCGTTGACGAAGTACCCCGCCGATCAGAAGCAGTCCGCCGTGATGGCGGCTTTGGCCGTTGCTCAAGAAGAGCATCGTTGGCTGTCGCCCGAACTCATGCAGTTCGTGGCCGACTACCTTGGCATGCCGCCTGTCGCGGTCCAGGAAGTCGCCACGTTCTACACGATGTTCGAGACCAAGCCGGTCGGCAAGTACAAGATCACGCTCTGCACGAATCTGCCGTGCCAGCTCGGCCCGGATGGCGGTGCGGAAAGCACGGCCGAATATCTGAAGCAGAAGCTCGGAATCGACTTCGGCGAAACCACGCCCGACGGCAAGTTCACCTTGAAGGAAGGTGAGTGCATGGGCGCGTGCGGCGACGCACCGGTGCTGCTGGTGAACAACCACCGCATGTGCAGCTTCATGAGCCGCGAGAAGATCGACCAGCTGCTCGAGGAGCTTTCGAAATGACTTCGCTGCACGACCGTCACATCAAACCCCTGATTCTCGCGGGCCTGAACGGCGAGAACTGGCATCTCGAAGACTACGTCGCGCGTGGTGGCTACAAGCAGCTGCGCCGCATCCTCGAAGAGAAAATTCCGCCTGAGCAGGTCATTGCCGACGTGAAGGCAAGCGGTCTGCGCGGCCGTGGTGGCGCAGGCTTCCCGACGGGCCTGAAGTGGAGCTTCATGCCGCGTCAGTTCCCGGGGCAGAAGTACCTCGTCTGTAACTCGGACGAAGGCGAGCCGGGCACGTTCAAGGACCGCGACATCCTGCGCTGGAATCCGCATTCCGTGATCGAAGGCATGGCCATTGGCGCATACGCAATGGGCATCACCGTGGGCTACAACTACATCCACGGCGAAATCTTCGAGGTCTATCGCCGCTTCGAGGCCGCGCTTGAAGAAGCGCGCCAGGCGGGTTATCTCGGCGACAACATCCTTGGCACGGACTTTTCGTTCCAGCTGCACGCGCACCATGGTTATGGCGCGTACATCTGCGGTGAAGAAACCGCGCTGCTCGAGTCGCTCGAGGGCAAGAAGGGCCAGCCGCGCTTCAAGCCTCCGTTCCCGGCGAGCTTTGGCGTGTACGGCAAGCCCACCACGATCAACAACACCGAGACGTTCGCGGCGGTGCCGTTTCTGCTGACCGTCGGTCCGCAGGCGTACATGGAGCTCGGCAAGCCGAACAACGGCGGCACCAAGATATTCTCGATCGCGGGCGACGTGGAGCGTCCGGGCAACTATGAGATTCCGCTCGGCACGCCGTTCGCGACGCTCATGGAGCTCGCCGGCGGCGTGCGCGGCGGCAAGAAGCTCAAGGCCGTGATTCCGGGTGGATCGTCGGCGCCGGTCATTCCGGGCGACCTGATGATGCAGACGGACATGGACTATGACTCCATCGCCAAGCAGGGCTCGATGCTCGGCTCGGGCGCGGTCATCGTCATGGACGAGACGCGCTGCATGGTGCGCTCGCTGCTGCGTCTGTCGTACTTCTACTATGAAGAGTCGTGCGGCCAGTGCACGCCGTGCCGCGAAGGCACGGGCTGGCTGTATCGCGTCGTGAACCGCATCGAGCACGGCCAGGGGCGCCAGGAAGACTTGGACCTGCTGAACTCGGTGGCGGGCAACATCATGGGTCGTACGATCTGCGCGCTCGGCGATGCAGCGGCCATGCCGGTGCGCGGCATGCTGAAGCACTACTGGGACGAATTCGAATATCACGTGCACAACAAGCGTTGCCTGGTCGGTGGACATGCCGGCTCGCACGCGGCCTCGCAGACTGTGGCTGCATAAGGCGGCGTAAAGGCAAAGGCGTGTTGGGCGCGAGCCGCGTGGCGGTACGCAACGGGGTAGACCGCTGGAAATTGAGCGGTAACAGGTTAGGGACGATTAACCATCATGGTTGAACTTGAAATAGACGGCAAGAAGGTGCAGGTGCCCGAGGGCAGCATGGTGATCCAGGCTGCGCAACGGGTCGACACGTACATTCCGCACTTCTGCTATCACAAGAAGCTGTCCATCGCGGCCAACTGCCGGATGTGTCTCGTCGATGTCGAGAAGATGCCGAAGGCCGTGCCCGCGTGCGCGACGCCGGTGTCGCAAGGCATGGTCGTGCGCACGACGTCGGACAAGGCCGTGCAGGGTCAGCAAGCCGTGATGGAATTCCTGCTGATCAACCACCCGCTCGACTGCCCGATCTGCGATCAGGGCGGCGAATGCCAGTTGCAGGATCTGGCGGTTGGGTACGGCAAGTCGGCATCGCGCTACAGCGAAGAAAAGCGCGTTGTGTTCCACAAGAACGTCGGCCCGCTCATCTCGATGGAAGAGATGACACGCTGCATCCATTGCACGCGTTGCGTGCGCTTCGGCGACGAAATCGCCGGGGTGATGGAACTCGGCATGCTCGGCCGCAGCATGCACTCGGAAATCAGCACCTTCGTCGGCAAGACGGTGGACTCGGAACTCTCGGGCAACATGATCGACTTGTGCCCGGTCGGCGCGCTCACGAGCAAGCCGTTCCGCTTCTCCGCGCGTACGTGGGAACTGTCGCGCCGCAAGTCGGTGAGCCCGCACGATTCGACCGGTGCCAACCTCGTCGTGCAGGTGAAGAACAATCGTGTGATGCGCGTGCTGCCGTTCGAGAACGAAGCCGTCAACGAGTGCTGGATCTCGGACAAGGACCGCTTCTCGTACGAAGGCCTGAACGCTGAAGACCGTCTCACGCACCCGATGATCAAGCAGGGCGGCCAGTGGGTCGAGACCGACTGGCAGACCGCGCTCGAATACGTGGTGAAGGGCATCAAGGGCATCAGCGACGAGCACGGCGAGAGCCAGCTCGCGTTGCTCGCGAGCCCGCACAGCACGACCGAAGAACTCTATCTCGCGAAGCAGTTCGCGGACGCGATCGGCACGCCGAACGTCGACTTCCGCCTGCGCCAGAGCGACTTCTCCGCGCCGCTCGCGGGCGCGCCGTGGCTTGGCGCCAAGATTGCGGATCTTTCGTATGCTGACTCGGCGTTCGTGATCGGCTCGTTCCTGCGCCGCGACCACGCGCTGTTTGCCGCGCGTCTGCGCCAGGCAGCGAAGGGTGGCGCGAAGGTCGCGTTCCTGCAGGCATCGGCCGACGGCTCGCTGATCCCGAGCGCGCAGCGTATCGTCGCCGCGCCTTCGGCATGGCTCGAAGAACTCGCTGCCATCTCGGCCGCCGCCGCCGAGGCAAAGGGTGTCGCGCTGCCTGAAGGCTTCGCTGGGGCACAGGCGACCGACGCCGCGAAGCAGGTGGCCGCCTCGCTCGCGAGCGGCGAACGCCGCTTCGTGTTGCTCGGCAACGCTGCTGTCCAGCATCCGGAATTCTCGCGTCTGCACGCCGCTGCGCAGTTCATCGCGGAGACGACGGGCGCGACGCTTGGCTTCCTCACGGAAGCCTCCAACACGGTCGGTGCGCACCTCGTGGGCGCGCTGCCGGGCCAAGGCGGCCTGAACGCTCGCGAAGTGTTCGAGCAGCCTCGCAAGGGTTATCTGCTGTTCAACGTCGAACCCGAGTTCGACACGGCCAACCCGGCTGCCGCGCGCGCCGCGCTCGCGCAAGCCGAGATGGTCGCTGTGTTCTCGCCGTTCAAGACCGGACTCGACTACGCCGACGTGCTGCTGCCCATCGCGCCGTTCACGGAGACCTCGGGTACGTTCGTCAACGCGGAAGGCACGGTCCAGTCGTTCAACGGCGTCGTGCGTCCGCTCGGCGACACGCGGCCGGCATGGAAGGTCCTGCGCGTGCTCGGTACGCTGCTCGGCGCGCGAGGCTTCGAATACGAGACGTCGGAAGAAGTACGCCGCAAGGCGCTCGGCGACGGCGACTTCGCTGCACGCCTGTCGAACAAGGCCACGGCTCAAGTGGCCCGGGCGACTCAGGGCAGCCTCGCGAAGGCGGCCGATGGCCGCTTCGAGCGCGTCTCCGATGTGCCCATCTACCGTGCCGACCAACTCGCGCGTCGCGGCGACGCGCTGCAGCTCACGATGGCGGCACGCGTGGCGAACACCATCGGCCTGCCGGCCGCGTTCTTCGACCAGCTTGGCCTGAAGGAGGGTGACGCCGTGCGCGTGCGCCAGGGCGAGCTCTCGGTGACCGCGCCCGCGACGTGCGATGCGAATCTTGCGCCGACGACGGTGCGTGTGTCGGCGGCAACGCCGGCCGCCGCGCAGCTCGGCAGCCTGTTCGGTGAACTGCTGGTGGAGAAGGCGTAAATGAGCTTGTTCGATACGATCAATGCAGGCGGCAGCCAGCTGCTCGGCGTGGCGTGGCCCACCGTCTGGGCGCTGGTGCGTATTCTCGTCGTCGCGGTGGTGATCCTGCTGTGCGTGGCCTACCTGATCCTGTGGGAACGCAAGCTGATCGGCTGGATGCACGTGCGTCTCGGCCCGAATCGCGTGGGTCCCGGTGGCCTGTTGCAGCCGATCGCCGACGTGCTGAAGCTGCTGCTCAAGGAAGTCATTCAGCCCGCCCAGGCGAGCCGCTGGATCTACATGGTTGCGCCGATCATGGTGGTGGTGCCGGCCTTCGCGGTTTGGGCGGTGATTCCGTTCCAGGCGGGCGCGGTGCTCGGCGACATCAACGCGGGTCTGCTCTACGTGATGGCGATCTCGTCGTTCGGCGTCTACGGCGTGATTCTCGCGGGCTGGGCCTCGAACTCGAAGTACGCGTTCCTTGGCGCGATGCGCGCCGCGGCGCAGATGGTCTCGTATGAAATTGCGATGGGCTTCGCGCTGGTCGTCGTGTTGATGGTGTCGGGCAGCCTGAACCTGTCGGACATCGTGCGTCAGCAGATGCAAGGCATGTTCGCGAGCCATGGCGTCACGTTCCTCTCGTGGAACTGGCTGCCGCTCTTGCCGATGTTCGTCGTCTACTTCATCTCGGGCCTCGCCGAAACGAACCGCCACCCGTTCGACGTGGTGGAAGGGGAGTCGGAAATCGTCGCCGGTCACATGATCGAGTACTCGGGGATGGGCTTTGCGCTCTTCTTCCTCGCTGAGTACATCAACATGATCGTGATCTCGGCGCTCACGTCCGTGCTGTTCCTGGGCGGCTGGAGCGCACCGTTCGCGTTCCTCGATTTCATCCCCGGCGTCTTCTGGCTGGTGCTGAAGACCTTCTTCTTCCTGTCGGTGTTCATCTGGGCGCGCGCTACGTTCCCTCGCTACCGTTATGACCAGATCATGCGTCTTGGCTGGAAGGTGTTTATTCCGGTGTGCGTCGTGTGGCTGATCGTGATCGGCTTCTGGTATATGTCGCCGCTGAGCATCTGGAAATAAGGGGCGAAGGAAACATGACCGCTATCCAAAACTTCTTCAAGACGTTCTTCCTGACCGAGCTGCTCAAGGGGCTCGCGCTGACGGGTCGCTACACCTTCAAGCGCAAGTTCACCGTGCAGTTTCCGGAAGAGAAGACCCCGATCTCCCCGCGCTTTCGTGGCCTGCACGCGCTGCGCCGCTATGAAAACGGCGAAGAACGCTGCATCGCGTGCAAGCTGTGCGAGGCGGTTTGCCCCGCGCTCGCGATCACGATCGAGTCGGAAGTGCGCGCAGACAACACGCGCCGCACCACGCGTTACGACATCGACCTGACCAAGTGCATCTTCTGCGGTTTTTGCGAAGAGAGCTGCCCGGTCGACTCGATCGTCGAGACGCATATTCTCGAGTATCACGGCGAGAAGCGCGGCGATCTGTATTTCACGAAGGATATGCTGCTGGCCGTTGGCGACCGCTACGAAGCGCAAATCGCCGCGAACAAGGCAGCAGATGCACCGTACCGTTGATCTTCAGTTTGACGCTGTATCGGCCCGCGGTTCGGGCCGGCTGTGGGGAGCGTGTGTGTCTGGTCAAAAACCGGGCGCCGCGAAACCGCAGCCCGGGAACCGCGGCGCGACGCCTTCTGGTCTGGCCGCCAGTTTGCGCTGCGCAATCCGCCTTACGATGGCCTCAACGATGAACCAGTAATCATGGAATTCACGACCGTCCTGTTCTACATCTTCGCGCTGCTGCTCACGCTATCAGGGCTGAAGGTGGTTACCTCGCGCAATCCTGTCTCGTCCGCGCTCTTCCTCGTGCTCGCGTTCTTCAACGCGGCCGCGGTGTGGATGCTGCTCGAGGCCGAATTCCTCGCGATCCTGCTGGTGCTCGTCTACGTGGGCGCGGTGATGGTGCTGTTCCTGTTCGTGGTGATGATGCTGGACATCAACATCGACGTACTGAGCCGCGACTTCAAGCGCTTCGTTCCGGTGGCGACCATCGTGGGCGCGATCATCGTGATCGAAACCGCGCTGATCCTCTGGCACGGCTACGGCGCGACCACTTCGCCGGTGCCGGATACCTCGGCCGCGGCCGCTGCATCGGTGTCGAATACGCACCTGATCGGCAAGATCATCTATACCGATTACATCTTCGCATTCGAAATTGCCGGCCTCGTGCTGCTCGTGGCGATCGTCGCGGCCATTTCGCTGACCGTGCGCGAGCCCAAGAACGCCAAGCGCCAGAATGTTTCGAAGCAGGTCAGCGTGCGTCGCCAGGACCGCGTGCGCCTCGTGAAGATGCCAGCCGTCAAGGAAGCTCCGGAAGTGGCCGAGGCGAGCAACGCCGACACCACTCCGGCCGCGACCGGCACCAAGAGCCAAGCGTAGAGGAGAGCACTATGTTGACCCTGGCCCATTACCTCGTCCTCGGCGCGATCCTCTTTGCGATCTCGATCGTTGGCATTTTTCTTAATCGGCGCAACGTCATCATCATCCTGATGGCGATTGAGTTGATGTTGTTAGCGGTGAACACCAATTTCGTCGCGTTTTCTCATTACCTAGGTGACGTTCACGGACAGATTTTCGTGTTCTTCGTGCTAACTGTTGCGGCAGCGGAAGCCGCAATTGGTCTGGCTATTCTTGTGACTCTGTTCCGCAGCCTCGACACGATCAATGTCGAGGACCTCGATCAGCTCAAAGGTTAAGGCAGGCTCTGTTTATGGCAACGACACTCAACGAAACCCTATTGCTGGCGGTCCCGCTGGCGCCTCTCGCCGGTTCTCTGATTGCCGGTTTGTTCGGCAAAACGGTGGGGCGCGCGGGCGCGCATACGGTCACCATTCTCGGCGTCGCGATTGCTTTCGTGCTCTCGTGCATCACGTTCTTCGACGTGATGAACGGCGCGAGCTTCAACGCAACCGTCTACGAATGGATGTCGGTGGGAGGCCTGAAGTTCGAAGTTGGCTTCCTGGTCGACTCGTTGACGGCGCTGATGATGATCATCGTGACCTTCGTGTCGCTGATGGTGCACATCTACACGATCGGCTACATGGCGGAAGAAGAGGGCTACCAGCGCTTCTTCTCGTACATCGCGCTGTTCACGTTCTCGATGCTGATGCTCGTGATGAGCAACAACTTCCTGCAGCTGTTCTTCGGCTGGGAAGCGGTGGGCCTCGTCTCGTACCTGCTGATCGGCTTCTACTTCAAGCGTGAAAGCGCCATCTACGCGAACATGAAGGCGTTCCTCGTGAACCGCGTGGGCGACTTCGGCTTCCTGCTGGGTATCGGCCTGCTGCTCGCGTACGGCGGCTCGCTCAACTACAACGACGTGTTCGCGAAGGGCAACGAAATCGCTGCGCTGACGTTCCCGGGCACCTCGTGGAACCTGCTCACGGTCTCGTGCATCTGCCTGTTTGTGGGCGCGATGGGTAAGTCGGCGCAGTTCCCGCTGCACGTCTGGCTGCCGGACTCGATGGAAGGCCCGACGCCGATTTCTGCGCTGATCCACGCCGCCACCATGGTGACGGCTGGCATCTTCATGGTTGCGCGCATGTCGCCGCTGTTCGAACTCTCGGACGCCGCGCTGTCGTTCATCGTCGTGATCGGTGCGATTACCGCGCTCTTCATGGGCTTCCTCGGTATCGTCCAGCATGACATCAAGCGCGTGGTCGCTTACTCCACGCTCTCGCAGCTCGGCTACATGACCGTGGCGCTCGGCGTGTCGGCGTACCCGGTCGCGATGTTCCACCTGATGACGCACGCGTTCTTCAAGGCGCTGCTGTTCCTCGGCGCGGGGTCGGTCATCATCGGCATGCACCACGACCAGGACATGCGCAACATGGGCGGTCTGCGCAAGTACATGCCCATCACGTGGATCACTTCGCTCATCGGTTCGCTCGCGCTGATCGGCACGCCGTTCTTCTCGGGTTTCTATTCGAAGGACTCGATCATCGACGCTGTGAAGGCCTCGCACCTTCCGGGTTCGGGCATTGCCTATTTCGCGGTGGTCGCGAGCGTGTTCGTGACGGCGCTGTACTCGTTCCGCATGTACTTCCTCGTGTTCCATGGCGAAGAGCGCTTCCGCGGTCCGAAGCATCCGGAATCGCCGATGGGCATCGAAGCTGCCGAGGCGGCTCACGGCGGTCACGGTCACGGCCATGGCCACGACGATCACCACGCTCACGTGCCGCACGAGTCGCCGTGGGTGATCTGGGTGCCGCTCGTCCTGCTCGCGATTCCTTCGGTGATCGCCGGCGCCTATGCGATCCAGCCGCTGCTGTTCGGCGACTTCTTCGCGCACGGCGTGGCGTTCCAGAAAGTCATCTTTATTGGCGAAAATCACCCCGCGCTTGCTGAGATGGGTGAAGAATTCCACGGCTGGGCCGCGATGGCCGCACATGCGTTCTCGGGTCTGCCAGTGTGGCTTGCACTCGCGGGTGTGATCGTGGCGTGGTTCTTCTACATGAAGCGCCCGGACCTGCCGGCCGTCGTGTCGCGCACGTTCTCGCCGGTCTACAAGCTGCTGACGAATGCGTATTACCTCGACAAGATCAACGAAGTCGTCTTCGCTCGCGGAGCGGTCGCTATCGGTCGAGGGCTGTGGAAGGAAGGCGACGTCGTCGTGATCGACGGCGTCGTGAATGGGAGCGCCAAGTTTATCGGCTGGTTTGCATCGGTCATTCGTTTCCTGCAATCCGGCTATATCTACCACTACGCATTTGCCATGATCATTGGCATGCTTGGCCTCCTTACTCTGTTTGTAACGCTCGGCGGCAAATAAGAAGGCGAGGAAAATAACGCATGCACGCAACTCCGATTCTCAGTATTGCGATCTGGATGCCGATCATTTTCGGCATCATCGTTCTTATAGTGGGTTCCCTTCGGAGCTCGAGCGCGGACCGCTGGCTCGCGCTCATCGGTTCGGTGCTTAGTTTCCTCGTCACCCTTCCGCTCGTTTCGGGCTTCGACACGACCACGGCTGCACTCCAGTTCGAGGAGAAGTCGGTCTGGATCGAGCGGTTCAATATTTCGTATCACCTGGGCATCGACGGCATTGCGCTGTGGCTCGTGGTGCTTACGGCGCTCATCACCGTGATCGTCGTTATCGCGGGCTGGCAGGTGATCCAGAAGAACGTCGCCCAGTATTACGCGGCGTTCCTCATCCTGTCGGGCCTGATGGTCGGCGTCTTCTGCGCCGCCGACGGTCTGCTGTTCTACGTGTTCTTCGAGGCCACGCTCATTCCGATGTACATCATCATCGGCGTGTGGGGCGGTCCGAACCGCGTGTATGCGGCGTTCAAGTTCTTCCTCTACACGCTGGCCGGCTCGCTGCTGATGCTGATCGCGTTGCTGTACCTCTACCGCGAGACGGGCACGTTCGACCTCGCCACGTGGCAGGGCGCGCAGCTTGCAATGACGCCGCAGATCCTGCTGTTCATCGCATTCTTCTTCGCGTTCGCGGTTAAGGTGCCGATGTGGCCGGTCCACACGTGGTTGCCGGACGCGCACGTTGAGGCGCCCACGGGCGGCTCGGTGGTGCTGGCCGCCATCATGCTGAAGCTTGGCGCGTACGGTTTCCTGCGTTTCTCGCTGCCGGTCGCGCCCGATGCCAGTCACTACCTGGCGCCGGTCATCATCACGTTGTCGCTGATCGCCGTGATCTATATCGGTCTCGTGGCGATCGTGCAGTCGGACATGAAGAAGCTGGTCGCGTATTCGTCGATCGCGCACATGGGCTTCGTGACGCTGGGCTTCTTTATGTTCGGCCCGTCGAGCCAACTGGCGATGGAAGGCGCGATCATCCAGATGATCTCGCACGGCTTCGTCTCGGGCGCGATGTTCCTTTGCATTGGCGTGCTGTATGACCGCATGCACACGCGCGACATCGCCGACTACGGCGGCGTCGTCAACACGATGCCGAAGTTCGCGGCGCTGGCCATGTTGTTCGCGATGGCCAACTGCGGCCTGCCGGGCACCTCGGGATTCGTCGGCGAATTCATGGTGATTCTGGCGGCAGTGAAGTTCAACTTCTGGATCGCTTTCGGGGCGGCGTTCACGCTGATCCTGGGCGCGGCCTATACGTTGTGGCTGTACAAGCGGGTGTACTTCGGCGCCATTGCGAACGACCATGTTCGCGAGCTGAAGGACATCAGCAGCCGTGAATACCTGATTCTCGGGGTGCTCGCGCTGCTCACGCTTTTCATGGGCGTCTACCCGAAGCCCTTTACCGATGTGATGCACGTTTCCGTGGAAAACCTCCTCTCCCACGTCGCAGTGTCGAAACTGCCGCTGTCACAGTAATACTGAGCGGAGGACTAAAAGATCATGCCAAACGCCCCTTTGAACGTTCTGCTACCCGACGCGCTGGTCATGACCGGCGTCATCGTTGCGTGGCTCAACGATACGTTCACCGGCCCCGAAGGCCGGCGTACGACCTATTTCATCTCGCTGCTGACCACGGTTATCGCCGGCATCTGGTTCGCAGTGATCGCGTTCGATCCGCACGTGTACTACTACTTCACGCGGATGTACGTGGTGGACGCGTTCGCCAGCGCGATGAAGTCGGTGGTCACGCTTGGTTACGCGGTCTCGATCGTGTACTCGCGCAAGTACCTCGAAGACCGCGACATGTTCCGGGGCGAGTTCTTCCTGCTCGGCATGTTCTCGTTGCTCGGCCAGCTCGTGATGATCTCCGGCAACAACTTCCTCACGCTGTACCTCGGCCTCGAGCTGATGTCGCTGTCGCTCTACGCGGTTATCGCGCTGCGCCGCAACGCGACGCAGTCGAACGAAGCGGCCATGAAGTACTACGTGCTGGGCGCGCTCGCATCGGGCTTCCTGCTTTATGGCATTTCGATGCTGTATGGCGCGACCGGTTCGCTTGACCTTGGCGACGTGTTCAAGGCGGTTGCCTCGGGCCATATCAATGACATCGTGCTGTTGTTCGGCGTGGTGTTCATCGTCGCGGGCGTGGCGTTCAAGATGGGCGCGGTGCCGTTCCACATGTGGGTGCCCGACGTCTATCAAGGCGCGCCTACGGCCATGACGCTGCTCACCGGCGGCGGTCCGAAGGTCGCGGCGTTCGCGTGGGCCGTGCGCTTCCTCGTCATGGGTCTGCTGCCGCTGGCCGTGGACTGGCAGGAAATGCTGATCATTCTGGCGGCTCTCTCGATGATCGTCGGCAACATCACGGGTATCGTCCAGCGCAACGTCAAGCGCATGCTGGCGTACTCGGCGATCTCGAACATGGGCTTCGTGCTGCTCGGCCTGCTGGCCGGCATCGTCGACAACAAGGCGACTGGCGCGGCCAGCGCGTACAGTTCGGCGATGTTCTACAGCATCGTTTATCTGATCACGACGCTCGGTGCGTTCGGCATCATCATGCTGCTGGCCCGCCGTGACTTCGAGGCCGAAACGCTCGACGACCTCAAGGGTCTGAACCAGCGCAGCCCGGTGTTTGCGTTCGTCATGATGCTCATGATGTTCTCGCTCGCCGGCATCCCGCCGACGGTTGGTTTCTACGCGAAGCTCGCCGTGCTCGAAGCAACCATGAACGCCGGCCTGACGTGGCTTGCCGTACTCGCCGTCATTACCTCGCTGTTCGGCGCGTTCTACTACCTGCGCATCGTCAAGCTGATGTACTTCGACGCACCGCAGGACACTGCGCCGATCGAGGGCCACGCCTGCAATCGCGCGCTGCTCACGCTCAATGGCGTGGCTGTGCTGGTGCTCGGCATTATCCCCGGACCGCTGATGTCGCTCTGCTTGCAGGCCGTCTCGCATACGCTGCCCCTGTAATGTCAGCAGCAGGGTGGTTTATTGTGTTGTTGGCGCTCGCGGGCGCCAACCTGCCGTTTCTCAATCAGCGGTTGTTGGGCATGGTGCCGTTGCGCGCGCAGAAGAAAAGCGTGTGGATTCGCATTGCCGAAATGATCGTGCTGTATTTTGTGGTTGGTGCGTTCGGCTTCATGCTGGAGGCGCGCGCCGGCAACCGCTTTGACCAGGGCTGGCAGTTCTACGCCATCACGTTCAGTCTCTTTGTCGTGTTCGCGTTCCCCGGCTTCACCTGGCAATATCTCGTCAAACGCCGCCCGGCGTAATGCATGCCCCTCGTCCTGGACGAGGGGCATGCCATTCGATCGCTTCGCGGTTTCCCGCGACTTCTCTGTACACGCGCTTCCCAGAGGTTGAACATGGCTGCTGAACATCACAAGCACGACCCGGCGCTCGCCGAGACGTGTGTGGAAAGCACGACGCTCCACGCGGGCAAATTCCTTACGCTCAAGTGCGACACGGTTGCCTTGCCGGACGGCAAGCATGCGACGCGCGAGTACGTCCAGCATCCAGGCGCGGTCATGGTGATCCCGCTCTTCGACGATGGCCGCGTGCTGATGGAGCGCCAATATCGCTATCCGCTTTCGCGGGTGATGACCGAATTTCCAGCGGGCAAGCTCGATCCGCAGGAAGGTGCGCTTGCCTGCGCAATCCGCGAGCTCAAGGAAGAGACGGGCTACGCAGCGCGCGAGTACGTCTATCTCGCGCAGATCCATCCAGTGATTTCGTACTCGACCGAATTCATCGACATCTATCTTGCGCGCGGCTTGACCGCAGGCGACGCCAAACTCGACGAAGGCGAGTTTCTCGAGACGTTCACGGCGACGCTGCCTGAACTGCTCGAATGGGTGCGCACTGGCAAGATCACCGATGTGAAAACGATTATCGGCACGTTCTGGCTCGAAAAAGCGCTGTCGGGCGTCTGGCCGCTTGGGCAGCCCGAGCGGAGCTGAGCTTCGCGTGCCGCTCCGGCGGCTGCAGCGGCGTCAATTCATTGAATACGGCGGCCTTCGGTTTCGAAGGCCGCCGTATTCATATCGGGCGGACATTTTTGCGTTGAGCGCACCATGCTGGACGGCGCTACAATCACCGGCAAACCGACCGTTCGGTACCGAAGAGGGTAGTGAATACCCTGGCCGAAATTTTACGAACGATCGTTCACAAATTTACGTTTTGAGCTACACTCAACGCAAGCCTCGATTCTCATGAAGGTCCTCGATTTACAGTGCCCAGACGGCCATCGGTTTGAAGGCTGGTTCGCTTCCGCTGACGACTACGAGTCGCAGCTTTCGCGCAAGCTGATTGAATGTCCGATGTGCGGCACCACCAATGTGAGCCGCGTGCCGTCCGCGCCCCGACTGAATTTGTCGGGCGCGAGCGAGGCATCGTCCGCTGCAGGCCATGCGCCACAGTCCGCCCAGGCGGCGCAATGGCAGGCGCATGCCATGCGCGTGATGCGCGAGGTCCTGGAAAAGACTGAGAACGTAGGCGACCGTTTCGCCGAGGAGGCGCGGCGCATTCACTACAACGAAGCGCCGGCGCGCAACATCCGCGGGGTTGCATCCGCGGAAGATGCGCAAGCTCTCGTCGAAGAAGGCATCGATGTGATGCCGCTGCCGGTTCCGGCCGCGTTGAAGGGTCCGCTGCAATAAGATCATGCGGGTCTTCACCGTGGCTTGGGGATGTGTTCCCCACCGGCCGCGGCCAGGAGACAACCCGCATGGATCTCGAATACACCCCCACCGACGACGCATTTCGCGCCGAAGTCCGCGCCTGGCTCGAGGCCAATCTGCCTCAAGCCGTGCGCGAGAAAGTGCTCAATCACAAGCGCCTCAGCCGCGACGACATCGCCAGCTGGCACAAGCTGCTCGGCCAGCGCGGCTGGTCGGCGCCCGCCTGGCCGGCCGAATATGGCGGCCCCGGCTGGAACGAAACGCAGCGCCATATCTGGGACGAGGAGTGCGGCCGCATCGGCGCGCCGATGGTTCTGCCGTTCGGCGTCTCGATGGTCGCGCCCGTGCTCATGAAGTACGGCAATGAAGCACAAAAGCGCCGCTATCTGCCGCGCATTCTCTCCGGCGAAGACTGGTGGTGCCAGGGCTATTCCGAGCCCGGCTCGGGTTCTGACCTGGCCTCGCTGCGCACGCGCGCCGTGCTGACCAAGGGCAGCGACGGCGACCACTACGTCGTGAACGGCCAGAAAACCTGGACCACGCTCGGCCAGCACGCCGACATGATTTTCTGCCTCGTGCGCACCGACCCCGCCGCGAAGAAGCAGGAGGGCATCTCGTTCCTGCTCATCGACATGAAGACGCCCGGCATCACCGTGCGCCCGATCATCATGCTCGACGAAGACCATGAGGTGAACGAAGTATTCTTCGAAGACGTGAAGGTGCCGGTCGAGAATCTCGTCGGTGAGGAGAACCGCGGCTGGACTTACGCGAAGTATCTGCTTGGCCATGAGCGCACGGGCATTGCGCGCGTGGGTGTATCCAAGCGCGAACTCGCGTTCCTCAAGCGCGTCGCGCTCGAGCAGAAGAAGCACGGCAAACCGCTGCTGCACGACCCGGTTTTCGCGGCGCGCGTGGCCGCCGTCGAAATCGAGTTGATGGGGCTTGAAGTGACCGCCGAGCGCGTGATCGCGAGCAGCGGCCATGGGCGAGGTCCGGGCCCCGAGGCGTCGATGCTCAAGATCAAGGGCACTGAAATCCAGCAGGCGCTCACCGAACTGATGGTCGATGCGGTCGGTCCGCTCGGCGCGCCGTTCGATCCGGCGTTCCTCGAGGGCGAGCGCGCACACGCGGCCGGCGGCGACGACGATGCAGCACCGCTCGCGGCTTACTACTTCAACTATCGCAAGACGTCGATTTACGGCGGGTCGAACGAAATCCAGAAAAACATCATCGCGCAGATGATTCTGGGGATTTGAGGAGCGGCGCAATGGACTTCAATTTCACCGAAGAGCAGCAGCAACTTGCCGACGCGCTGCGTCGCTATCTCGACAAGAATTACGGCTTTGAAGCACGCCAGGCGATCGTAAAGACGCCCGAGGGCGTGTCGGCCTCGCACTGGAACGCGTTCGTCGAACTCGGCCTCACGGCGCTGCCGGTGCCGTCGGAGCAGGGCGGCTTCGACGGTTCGCCGTTCGACATGCTCGTGGTCATGCAGGAACTGGGCCGTGCGCTCGTGATCGAGCCGTACTGGGCGACGGTCGTAGGCATCGAGGCGCTCAAGCTTACGTGCGCGGAAAATGCGCAGAACGCGCAACTGCTGGAGCGCGCGGCGGCGGGCGAGATCAAGCTCGCAGCGGCATTTCACGAACCCGATGCACGCTACGACTTGTTCGCGCTTGAAACGCTCGCGAAGGAAACCGGCGACGGCTTTACGCTCACGGGCAGCAAATCGGTCGTGCAGCACGGTGCGCAGGCCGATTACTGGATCGTGCCGGCCCGTCTCGCGGGCGAAGTCGCGCTGTTCGTGGTGGCGCGCGATGCGAAGGGCGTCGAGGTGAGCGACTATCGCACGATCGACGGTCAGCGCGCCGCGACGCTCAAGTTCGACGCCGCGAGTGCGCGTCGCCTTGCCGGTGCGAGCGCGGCAACGTGGGAGCAAATCGCCGATTACGCGACGTTCCTGCTGTGCGCGGAAGCCGTGGGCGCCATCGACGCGCTCAATCACGCGACCGTCGAGTACACGAAGACACGCCAGCAGTTCGGCGTGCCGATCGCGCGCTTTCAGGCGCTCCAGCACCGCATGGCTGAAATGCTGATCCATGGCGAGCAGGCCCGTTCGCTCATGTATCTGGCGGCAGCGCGCTACAGTAGCGCTTCGGTCGACGAGCGGCGTCGTGCGATTTCCGCAGCCAAGGTTCGCGTGGGGCAGGCGGCGCGCTATGTCGGCCAGCAGGCCGTGCAGTTGCACGGCGGCATGGGCGTGACCAACGAAGTCGCGGCGGCGCATTTGTTCAAGCGCCTCACGATCATCGAGACTACGCTAGGCGACGTCGATCACCATCTCGAACGTTTCGCTTCGCTGCCGGGGTTTGCGCAGGCAGCCGCTTGAGGTTCGATGCGCGCGTCGTGAAGCAACACGAAACGGAGAAACATCGATGGGTGTGAGTTACGAAGATCTCGAAGTGGGCAAGGCGTATGAAATCGGCTCGCACACGTTCGGGCGCGAGGAGATCGTGCAGTTCGCGCAGCAGTTCGATCCGCAGCCGTTTCATTTGAGCGAGGCGGCCGGCGAGGCATCGCACTTCGGCGGCCTCGTCGCGAGTGGCTGGCACACGTGCTCGGTCATGATGGGCCTGCTCGTGCGCAACTTCCTCGAAGGCTCGACGTCGATGGGTTCGCCCGGCATCGACGAGATCCGCTGGATCAAGCCGGTGCGCGTCGGCGACACGATTACGTTGACCAACAACATCGTGAGCAAGCGCGTTTCGCAGAGCAAACCGGACCGCGGGATTGTCGAAACGCGCTGGGACGGCCGCAACCAGCACGGCGAGATCGTCGTGACGGTGAGCTCGAAGGGATTGTTCGGGCTGGCCCATCCCGGGCTGGCCCATCCCGGCGGTGCCTCTTGAGCGCGGTGACTGCGGTGGAAATTGCCGACGTCACCGCCTTGCGCGCGCTCGTAGGCGCGCAGCCGCTGCTGAGCGACTGGCGCACGGTGAGCGAGTCGAACGTGCAGGGCTTCGCCGACGCGACCGACGATCACCAGTGGATTCACGTCGACGCGGAGCGAGCGCGTCGCGAGTCGCCGTTCGGCGGACCGATCGCGCATGGTTTTCTCACGCTCTCGCTCGTGCCGGCGTTGCTCGCGGAGACGGTCCCGATGCGTCAGCGCATGGGCGTAAACTACGGGCTTAACCGCGTGCGCTTCACGTCGCCGGTGCCGGTGGGCGCGAGGGTGCGCGCGCGCATCGGCGTGAAAGAGGTGAGCGACGTGGAGGGCGGCGGCGCTCAGGTCGTCTGGGACATCGGCATCGAATGCGAGGGCAACGAACGACCCGCGTGCGTGGCCGAATTCATCACCCGGCATTACTTCTGAACGAACCGCTGAGCGCGCTTATCCATTTGCGCGCGTTCAGAATGAACAAGGGGCGCCTGGCCATAAGCCGCGCGCCCCTTGTTCGTTTTGGCTTGTTCCGATCGTCAGGCTGCCTTCGAGCCGTGCTTCTCGTACTGCGTCGCGCCGAACAGGATTTCTCGCGCCTTGTCGTCCGTGAGCGCCTTGCGCGCGTTCGCCAGCACCTCGACGCCGCGCTGGACCGCAGGGCGTGCCGCGATGGTCTCGTGCCAGCGCTTCACGTTGGGCAGCGCGTCGAGATCGATACCCTGGTTTTGCCACGAGCGCGTCCACGGGAACGCGGCGATATCGGCGATGGTGTATTCGTCGCCGGCCAGATATTCGGTTTTTTCCAGCTGCGTTTCCATCACGTTGTAGAGGCGTTTCGCCTCGTTCGTGTAGCGGTTCACGGCGTACTCGATCTTCTCGGGCGCATAGATGCGGAAGTGGTGTGCCTGGCCGAGCATGGGTCCGAGGCCGCCCATCTGGAACATCACCCACTGCAGCACGTCGTAGCGCGCAGCGAGATCTTCGGGCATGAACTTGCCGGTTTTCGCAGCCAGGTAGATCAGGATCGCGCCCGATTCGAACAGCGAAAACGGCTTGCCGTCGGCACGCGCCGGGCCTTCTGAATCCGTGATCGCAGGGATCTTGTTGTTCGGGCTGATTTCGAGGAATTCGGGCTTGAACTGATCGCCGGCTCCGATATCGATGGGATGCACACAATATTCGAGGCCGGTCTCCTCGAGCATGATATGGACTTTGTGGCCGTTGGGCGTGGCCCAGCTGTAGACGTCGATCATCGTGGCTCCTTGGCACCTGGACGAAGGCGCCGCCGGACTTGCGCGGCGCGTGAACTGGCGCAAATTAGCATACATCGGCGGGCCGCGCAGAGGGCGCATGAGCACCCCTGCTGCGCTTATGGGCTTGATCTTTTGCGGACCAGAAGCGGGCCTCGAGCCTCGATCGTCTATGAACGCGTGATCGGCCTCTCCACGCGCGAGGCCACCGCCGGGTCGGTGTAGCGCGCAAGCTCTAGCCTGGCGATGGCGTTGCGATGCACCTCGTCGGGGCCATCGGCGAAACGCAGCGTGCGCGCGTGCGCGTACGCATAAGCGAGCGGAAAATCGCCGCTCACGCCGCCGCCGCCATGCACTTGGATGGCCCAGTCGAGCACCTGGCAGGCCATATTCGGCGCGACTACCTTGATCATCGCGATTTCGCCGCGCGCGCCCTTGTTGCCCACGGTGTCCATCATGTACGCGGTCTTGAGCGTGAGCAGGCGCGCCTGCTCGATCATGCAGCGGGCCTCGGCGATACGCTCCTGCGTGACCGTCTGCTGGGCGATGGTCTTGCCGAACGCGGTGCGTGAGAGCGCGCGCTTCGCCATGAATTCGAGCGCGCGCTCGGCAACGCCAATCAAGCGCATGCAATGGTGAATGCGGCCTGGCCCGAGGCGTCCCTGCGCGATCTCGAAGCCGCGGCCCTCGCCCAGCAGAATGTTCGACGCCGGCACGCGCACATTTTCGAGCGTGATTTCCATGTGGCCATGCGGCGCGTCGTCGTAACCGAACACGGTGAGCGGCCGCTTGACCGTGATGCCGGCTGTATCGGCCGACACGAGAATCATCGATTGCTGCGCGTGGCGCGGCGCATCGGGATCGGTCTTGCCCATCACGATATACACCGCGCAGCGCGGATCGCCCGCGCCCGAGGACCACCACTTCGTGCCGTTGATCACGTAGTGGGCGCCGTCACGTTCGATGCGCGTCTGGATGTTGGTCGCATCCGACGACGCGACCTCGGGCTCGGTCATCAGGAAGGCCGAGCGAATCTGGCCTTCCAGCAGCGGCGTCAGCCACTGGCGCTTATGCTCTTCGGTGCCGTAACGCTCGATGGTTTCCATGTTGCCGGTGTCGGGAGCGTTGCAATTGAACACTTCTGGTGCCCAACTCACGCGGCCCATGATCTCGCACAGCGGCGCATATTCGAGGTTAGTGAGCCCCGCGCCACGCGTCGAATCAGGCAGGAAGAGATTCCAGAGGCCGGCTTCACGCGCCTTCAGCTTGAGTTGCTCGATGATCTCCGTAGGCACCCAGGGGTTGCCGTTCGCGCGATTGCGCTCGACTTCCTCGTGGAAGACGGTCTCGTTCGGGTAGATGTATTCGTCGAAGAACGCGAGCAGTTTCTCGCGCAACGCCTGTACTTTCAGGGAGTAGTCGAAATTCATCCGGGACCTCGCAAATAAGGAGCACTGCGTAAGGATCGAGTGCCGATGGAATACCGAGAATCGATGGGGGCCAAACCGCGCTAGCGCACCTGTTGCGCGTACTGCCACGCGAGTTCGGCCATGGGTTTTGCGCGTCGCCCGGCATCGGCGGCCAGGGCGCTCGCGGCTGTGCCGTCGACCACGCGTTTCATGATCCCCTGCAGGATGGCCGCGATGCGGAACATGTTGTAGGCGAGATAGAAGTTCCAGTCGCCACGAATCTCGAGGCCCGTGCGCTCGCAATAGCGTTGCACGTAATGCTGCTCGTCGGGAATGCCGAGTGCTTGCCAGTCGAGGCCGCCAATGCCGCGGAACTGGCCGGGATCCACATGCCAGGCCATGCAGTGATACGAAAAGTCGGCGAGCGGGTCGCCGAGCGTCGAGAGCTCCCAATCGAGCACCGCGAGCACGCGTGGCTCGGTGGGGTGGAAGATCAGGTTGTCGAGCCGGTAGTCGCCATGCACGACCGAAACGCGCGCGCCCGTGTTGTCGGGCAGGTGCTGCGGCAGCCATTCGATCAGACGGTTCATCGCGTCGATCGGCTCGGTTTCCGAAGCCTGATACTGGCGGCTCCAGCGATCGATCTGGCGTGCGAAGTAATTGCCGGGCTTGCCATAGTCGGCCAGTCCGATGGCGGCGGGGTTCACGTTGTGAAGCGCGGCGATCACGCGGTTCATCTCCGCATAGATCTCGCCACGCTGCTCGCGCGTCATGCCGGGCAGTGCCTGGTCCCACAGCACGCGGCCCTCGACGAACTCCATCACGTAGAACGCCCGGCCGATCACGGCTTCGTCTTCGCAGAGCGCGAGCATCTTTGCGACCGGGACGTCGGTGGTGCCGAGCGCGGCCATTACGCGATACTCGCGCTCGATCGCGTGCGCCGAAGGCAGCAGCTTCGCCTTCGGACCGGGCTTCGCGCGCATCACGTAGCTGCGCTTTGCCGTGGCGAGCTTGAAGGTCGGGTTCGACTGGCCGCCCGCAAACTGCTCGACCGTGAGCGGTCCTTCGAAACCGTCGACATGCGCGGCGAGCCAGGCGCTCAGCGCCCCGGTGTCGAAACGCTGACGCTCGGCGACGGCGCGCGTGCCTTCGAACGCCGAAAAATCGGGCGAGCCGCTGGCGGTTGTCTTGTCTCCATCCGGATTGGCTTGCGCCATGTTCGTCTCCCTTCTCGTCGAAGCGTTACAGGAGCGACGATTCGCTTATCGCTTGTAGACCGGTTGCCGCTTTTCGAGGAACGCGGTGATGCCTTCGAGCCCGTCGCGGTGATGCAGCGAGGTCACGAAGGTCTCGCGTTCCGCAATGAGGTGGTCGTCGAGCGATTGCATGCCCGCTGCGCTCGTCAGCCCCTTGATGCGCGTGACCGCGTTCGGCGAGATCTTCGCGAGATCGTCGGCCCAGGCGAGCGCCGTATCGAGCGCCTTCTGCGGCTTTGCGACGCGGTTCACGACGCCAAGGTCCGCGAGGCGCGTCGCGCCGATAGGCTTGCCTTCGACCATCAATTCGAACGCGAGTGCACGCGGCAGCGCGCGCGCGAGGAACCACGAGCCGCCGCCATCGGGCGTGAGGCCCACGCGCGAGTAGGCCATGACGAATTTTGCGTCGTCGGCGGCGACCAGCAGGTCGGCGGCGAGCGCGAGCGAGAAGCCCGCGCCCGCGGCGGCGCCTTCGACCGCGGCGATCACGAGCTTGCTCGACTGGCGCATTGCCGTGACCCATTGCGCGAGCATGTCGATGCTGGCGGCCTGCACGGAAGGGTCCTTGGCGCGGTTTTCGAGCAGACGATTCAGGTTGCCGCCCGCGCAGAAGAAGTTGTCGGCACCCGTGAGCACGATCGCGCGCAGCGAGTTGTCGCGCTCGGCCGCGTCGAACGCTTCGATTGCGGCGGCGTACATGTCGGGATGCAGCGCGTTGCGTGCGCCGGGGTTCGACAACGTCAGCACGAGCGTGGAGTCGTGGTCGTGCGGGCGAGTGCTGCGGAGTTCTGCGCTCATTGCGGTGCCTCGTTTATTGCGTTGATGTCCGCGGCGTCGGGTTGCGTGAGAGACAGGCCGAGTTGCGCGCGACGAGCGAGCCAAGGCGACGGGCGATAGCGCGGATCGCCGAGCACGGCGTGGATGTTGTTCAGGATGGTGAGTATCGTGCGTGCGCCCACTGCGTCGCCGAGTGAGAGCGGCCCGCGCGGATAGCCGAGGCCAAGCGTGACAGCCAGATCGATGTCGTGTGGCGAGGCGATCTGCTTTTGGGCGATGTCGCAGCCGATATTCACGATCGTCGCGACGATGCGCTGCGCGACGAAGCCCGTGGAATCGCGGATCACCGTAACCGGCACGCCGTCGGCGGCGAAGAGCGCATGGCCCGCGTCGCGGGCGGCGCGCGTGGTGGCGGGCGTCGTCATCAGCGTGCGGCGCTTCGCGCCGACGAGCGGGAACAGCGTGTCGATGGCGACGACGCGGCTTGCGTCGAGTTGCTCGTCGAGCGCGGCGGTGGTGGCGTCGAGGCCAAGCGGCGCGATCACGATGAGCGAGTCAGCGCCGGGCGCGTCGCCTTCGTCGATGGCGATGCCCGCTTGGGCGGCAAGCGCGAGCACGGCCTCGCGCGCTGCGGCATTGCGGCGGCTCACCCAAACGCGCGTGGGCAGTTTTGTGGGCGCGACGGGCTCTTGCGGCACTTGCTGCTTGCCATCGATATAACGATAAAAGCCTTCACCGCTCTTGCGGCCCACGAGTCCGCCCGCGAGGCGCACGCCGGTAATGGGCGAGGGCGTGAAGCGCGGCTCTTCATAGAACTGGTGATAGATCGACTCCATCACGGGATGCGAGACATCGAGTGCGGTCAGGTCCAGCAACTCGAACGGTCCGAGCCGGAAGCCCGCCTGCTCGCGCATGATACGGTCGATATCGGCGAAGCTGGCCACGCCTTCGCCGGCCACGCGCAGGCCTTCGGTGTTCATGCCTCGGCCCGCGTGATTGACGATGAAGCCAGGCATGTCCTTCGCACGCACGGGCGTGTGGCCCATGCGGCGCGCGAGCGCCATGAGCGCGTCGCCGGCGGCGGAGTCGCTGCGCAGGCCGTCGATCACCTCGACCACTTTCATCAGCGGCACGGGGTTGAAGAAGTGATAGCCCGCGACGCGCGAGGGATCGCCGCAGGCAGCAGCAATCGCCGTGATCGACAGCGACGACGTGTTCGAAGCGAGCAGGCAGTTGCCGCTCACCACGGTTTCGAGTTCGCGAAAGAGAACGCGCTTGGCGTCCAGGTTCTCGACGATCGCTTCGACCACGAGATCGCAGCCCGCAAGCCCGTCGATCGTGTTCACACCCGTGACGCGCGCGAGCGCGGCGTTGGCATCGGTCTCGCTGAGCTTGCCTTTTGCGGCGAGTTTCGCGAAGGTATCGGCGAGATGCGCGCTCGCTACAGCGACCGCTTGTGCATTGGTATCGTAGAGGCGCACCGCGAGGCCCGCCTGCGCAGCAATCTGGGCGATGCCACGGCCCATTGCGCCGGTACCGACGATGCCGATTGTCTCAATGTTGAAATGATGGGAAGTCATTGGAAGCCTGGCTCCATGATTGGCCTAGAATAGCACGGTCGTACAATTCATCGAAAACGATTCGGCGGGTTCAAGACGGACGCCGCTGCCTGCAAGGAGGCTATGAGAATGATCAAGCTGCATGGTTTTGCGCTGTCGAACTACTACAACAAGGTCAAGTTCGTGCTGCTCGAGTATGGCATTGCGTTCGAGGAAGTGACGGCGAAACTCCCGCTTGCCGAGGCGCAACTGGACCAGTCGCCTACCGGCAAGGTGCCGTTTGTCGAGACCGAGCAGGGCTTTCTGTGCGAGTCGGAGGTGATCGTCGAATATCTGGCGGCTTGCTATCCCGAGAAGCGCATTTTCTCCGCCGATCCATGGCAGGCGGCCAAGGAGCGTGAGCTCATCACCGTGATCGAGACGCATCTGGAGCTCGCGGTGCGTGAACTCTATCCTGAAGCGTTTTTTGGCGGGACGGTGAGCGCGGACGTCAAGGCCAGCGTCGAGAAGCGCCTGAATCGTTACATCCCAAGCTTCAAGCGGCTCGCGAAGTTCGCGCCGTATGTGGGCGGGGAGCAGTTCGGGATCGTGGATATCGCGGCGTTTGCGAGCTTGCCGCTCGTTGCGATGGCGACGCAGAAGATTTACGGACGGGACTTTGTCGCTGATGCCGGCATCGACTGGAAGTCGTACCTGAAGCTCGTGGGCGAGCGGCCTGCGGCCCAGCGCGTGGCCGCCGAGCGCAAAGCCTATATCGAAGCCAATGCTTAAGCGTCGCGCCTGCATGGCATAGGCCGCCTGGCAGGCGGCTTTGTGGCGTGGCACGGCCTGTGGGCATGAGTGCCGCGCCGACTTGCGCGATGCTCGGGAACGCCTTGTCGTTCTTGGATGCATCGCGCGTTACCGGGCGTCAGAGTCGCGCGAGGCGCTCGAGCGCGGTCGCGAGCGTGCTTTCCTGTTTGCCGAAGCAAAAGCGCACGACGCCCGATTCGTGCGACTCGTGATAGAACGCCGACACCGGAATAGCCGCCACGCCAATCTCCGCCGTGAGCCACTTCGAGAATTCGGCTTCGGGCAGGTCGCTGATCGCCGAATAGTCCACGCACTGGAAGTACGTGCCCTGGCACGGCAGCAGCTTGAAGCGCGAGTTCGCGAGGCCAGCGCGGAAGAAGTCGCGTTTCTTCTGATAAAACGCGGGCAGTTCCAGATACGGCTTGGGATCGCGCAGGTACTGCGCGAGACCGACTTGCATCGGCGTGTTCACGGTGAACACGTTGAACTGGTGCACCTTGCGGAATTCGGCGGTGAGTGGCGCTGGCGCCGCCACGTAGCCGACCTTCCAGCCCGTCACGTGAAAAGTCTTGCCGAAGCTCGACACAATGAAGCTGCGCGCGGCGAGCTCCGGATAGCGCGCGACGCTCTCGTGCGGCTGGCCGTCGTAGACCATGTGTTCGTAGACTTCGTCGGAGAGGATCAGCACGTTGGTGCCGCGCACGATCTCTTCGAGCTTGCGCATGTCTTCGGCGCGCCACACCGTGCCCGTGGGGTTGTGCGGGGTGTTGATGAGGATGAGGCGCGTCTTGGGCGTGATGGCCGCGGCGAGGCGGGAGAACGGAATCGCATAGTCGGGCGCTTCGAGCGTCACGAACACGGGCTTGCCGCCTGCCAGTTCGATCGACGGCAGGTAGCTGTCGTAGGTCGGTTCCACCACGATGACTTCGTCGCCGGGATGCACCGCGCACAGGATCGCCGTGAGCAGCGCCTGGGTAGCGCCCGCCGTCACGGTGATTTCGGTATTGGCGTTGTAGCGATGGCCGTAGATATTCGCGATCTTCTCCGCGATGGCTTCGCGCAAAACGGGCATGCCGGCCATCGGCGGGTACTGGTTGTGGCCGTCGCGCATGGCCTGCGCGACCGCGTCGACGATGCGCGAATCACAGTCGAAGTCGGGAAAGCCCTGACCCAGGTTCACCGCGTTCTTTTCGGCGGCGAGCGCGCTCATCACCGTGAAGATCGTCGTGCCGACGTCGGGCAGGCGCGAGGGGAAAGAGGGCGAGAGCAGCGGGGTTTGCGACGGATCTTGCGAGGGATGCGATGCGTTCATGGCGCTGGCGGATGGAAGACAGTGGAACGGGAAAACCCGATTGTAGGCAAATCGGTCGGGCCGCGATCGGTGGGGGCGTGAGCTGCTGACCTGTTGGTCATACGCCGGCCCAGGCCGCTGAGGTTTCGGCGACAAAGGCGTCAGGCGTGCCGATGCGAAAGCCGAAATCGCGAGCGATGCGCTTCGCGAGCTTGAGCACTGCACGGTCCTTCGATACGAGCCACGCAGCGCCGCTGGCCCGCGCAAGCTCCAGGAACTTCTGGTCATCGCGATCGCGGCATTGGGGTAGAGCTCGGGCGTCAGCGGGCGGCGCCGGAGGCTCGATTTGCCTCACGAGCGTCGCCAGCGTGGCGAGCGCGGCCGCTTTATCCGTGCCGCGACCCTGGAATTGCGGGTAGTCCAGCACGTGCGCAAGTTCGGCATGACAACGTGCGTCGATCAGCGCATCGAGCGCGCCACGTTCGATCGCGGCGCGAATGGGACGCGTATGCGGATCGTCGAACACGAGAATGTCGAGCCACACATTCGAGTCGAGCACCACGGCGAGTGCATTTTGCGCGCCCGTGGCGGCGGATGGAGTGGGGAAGCTGTCTGAGGGCGTAAAACCGGTCATTCGTGAATTCGCTACAATCGGGCTTTCGCCTTTGAACATCGGCACGCTCGTGCCTGCAAGCCTCTATGATAATCGTTCTGTCGCCGGCCAAATCGCTCGACTATGACACGCCAGCGCACATCGAAACCCACACCATCCCCGATTTTGTCGACGAAGCAGCCGAGTTGATCGATGGCCTGCGCCGCCTTTCGCCGCAGCAGATCGGCACGCTCATGAGCATCTCGGATCCGCTCGCCAGCCTGAACTTCCAGCGCTACGCCGATTGGTCGAGGCACTTTAGCGAGGCCAACGCGAAGCAGGCCGTGCTCGCGTTCAACGGCGACGTGTACGAAGGCTTCGACGCAAAATCGCTCACTCACGCCGACCTCGATTACGCCCAGCAGCACGTGCGCGTGCTGTCGGGCCTGTACGGCGTGCTGCGTCCGCTCGATCTGCTGCAGCCTTATCGGCTGGAGATGAGCACACGCTTCGAGAATGCGCGCGGCAAGGACCTCTACGCGTTCTGGGGCGAGCGCATCACGCACGCGCTTAACGCGCAGTTCGAGTTCAACCAGAAAAAAGCGAAGAAAGGTGCGCGCGTGCTGGTGAATTGCGCGTCGACCGAGTACTTCAAGGCTGTGAAGCCAAATGCGCTTGCGGCGCCCATCATCACGCCGGTGTTTGAAGACTGGAAGGGCGGCCGCTACAAGATCATCAGCTTCCACGCGAAGCGCGCGCGCGGGCTGATGGCGCGCTATGCGGTCGAGAACCGCATAGCCGAGCCCGAGGGGCTCAGGGCCTTCGATATGGAAGGTTACGCGTTCGATGCAGAGGCATCGAACGATTCGACGTATGTGTTCAGGCGGCGTCTGGCCGATTAAGCGGCCGGATTGCTGACCCAGCGAAGGAAACAGACATGACGATTTCCATTTCCAGCCAGTTCGACGCGGGCGCGATTGAAGTGCTCTCGTGCGAGCAAGCCGACGATATCCGCCTGCGCGTGCGTGCCGACAGTCAATCGGATTTCGCGCAGTGGTTTTATTTCCGCCTCACGGGCGGCCGCGGCGAGCGCTGCGTGATGACGTTCGAGAACGGGTCGGCGTGCGCGTTTCCCGAAGGGTGGCGCGACTACCAGGCCGTGGCGAGCTACGACCGCGTGAACTGGTTCCGCGTGCCGACTTCGTATGACGGCAAGGTGTTCGTCATCGACCATACGCCCGACTTCGACAGTGTCTACTACGCGTACTTCGAGCCGTACAGCGAGGAGCGCCATTCCGAATTTCTCGGCGCGCTCCAGCAGCTTCCGCATGCGACGCTGAGCGAACTCGGCCAAACGGTCGAGGGCCGGCCAATGACCTTGCTCTCGCTCGGCATGCCGGGCGACACCACGCCCGAGGGCAAGCCCAAGAAGACGGTCTGGATCATCGCGCGCCAGCACCCGGGCGAGTCGATGGCCGAATGGTTTGTCGAAGGGCTCGTGAAGCGGCTGGCGGGCTGGGGCGACTGGTCGGGCGATCCGGTCGCGCGCATGCTGCTCGAGCGCGTGATCTTCCACATCGTGCCGAACATGAACCCGGACGGCAGCGTGCATGGCAATCTGCGCACCAACGCGGCGGGCGCGAACTTGAACCGCGAATGGATGGAGCCCGATGCGAAGCGCAGCCCCGAGGTGCTCGTCGTGCGCGAGGCAATCGAGACAACCGGTTGTGATCTGTTCTTCGACATTCACGGCGACGAGACACTGCCTTATGTGTTCGTGGCCGGCTCGGAAATGCTGCCCGGCTTCACCGAGCAGCAGCGCATCGAGCAGGCCGCGTTCATCGAGGCGTTCAAGGTGGCGAGCCCGGACTTCCAGGACAAGCACGGCTACGAAGCGAGCCGCTATCGTGAAGACGCACTCAAGCTCGCGTCGAAGTACATCGGGCATCGCTACGGTTGCCTGTCGCTCACGCTCGAAATGCCGTTCAAGGACAACGCGAACCTGCCCGATGAGCGGGTGGGCTGGAATGGGGAGCGCAGCGCCGCGCTAGGCGCCGCCATGTTGCAAGCCATCTTGCAGCACGTCGTCAAGTTCGCCTGACGCAAAGGCGCGTACCTTCGCGGGTAGCAGCATGACAAAGGGGGAAGCGGTTCACACCGCTTCCCCCTTTGTCATGTGTGGCGCGTGCCATGCGGGCAGCGCCGGGTCGTCATTGCGTTGTCGACTTCTTTTTCGTGGTCGTTTTCTTGGCGGTCGACGTGGTGGTCGATTTCGTCGTCGACTTGCTGGTCGTCTTGCTCTTTGTGCTTTTCGTGCTCGTGGCCGAGGACTTGTGGCCCGATTTGCTCGAAGCCGTCGTTTTCTTGCTCTTGCCGGTGGTCTTCTTCGACTTCGTGCTGTGCTTGCTGCTGGCGTGGGCCGCAGTGCCGCCTGCCGCGGCGCGGGACTCGCTGCGCGCACGCAATGGCGGTACGGGATCGTTCCAGCTGAACGCGAGAATCTGCTGGCCAATGTAGCCGCAGCGGAACTTCAGATCATAAGGCCCATGACTGCTGTCTTTCGGAATGCCGATGCCATCGACGGTTACGATCGTGTCGACCTTCACGCGCTGCTTGCCTTCGTCGAACGAGTCGTTCCAGGGCGTGACGGTAGAGTGTGCGCTGTCGAAAGAGCTGGGAGGAAACTCGACATGATCGAGTGCGTCCGAAGTGCTGGCAATGAAGTTGCCATGCGCGGCGCAACTTGCAACCAGCGGGTCGGCATGCATCTGTGTAACGAAGGTATTTGCGAGATCGCTTTGCCGGCCCGCAAGATCCCCTGGTTGATCGATGGGGCCGGCTTGAGTAGCCTGATCCTGATCGAGCGGATCGGCCTGAGCGGGCAGCGTACAAACGAATGTGAGACTCACGGCGCAAGCGGCCAACCGGCCAATTACCGTCAGCAACTGGCGAGATGCGTTGTAGCGGTCCATCTGATTATTCTGGATGAGGGTGGGACATCAGGCACCGTAAGATGCTGCGCCGCATGGATGAGTTCCGGGGCCGGACAAATATTTCGCGGAGCCGGCTGGCGGAATGGCTTCCTGGCGTGGCTGCCGCGCAAGCTGCGGCCTGTGGCCGCGCTGTGTCCGGGTCAGGTGCGCGGGCCGCCCAGCCGATAGCGCCGCACGTCGTAGGTGGTGACCCACGCGGGGCGATAGACAGCGATTAGCGCCGTGGCCATGCCGGTAAACCAGGCCTCGCCAGACGCGAGCAAGAATACGCTGAAGGCATAGCCAGCGGGCACGGTGAGCATCGAGCCGCTGTTGAGCGCGACGTGGGTGCCGAGTGCCAGATAGGCTGCCGCCGATACCGCGATGGCAGGCGAGACAAAACCCTGGCCGACGATGAACATGAAGAGATTGCGGGGCAGCCATGCAGTGCAGGCACGCTGCATCAACGCAGAGATGGCTACCGGGAATGCGCCGAATACGAGGAAGGTGAGTGCGACGCCGTCCCAAGGGGCGTCGAAGACGACCGCGGCCAGCACAACGACCACCGCCATGGCAACGAGTGCGAGTCCCCAGTCGAATAGTGTGACGACGAGGGTGGCGCCAAGCAGATGCAGCACGGTGCCGTCCTCGAGCCAGGCATTGCTCGCCCACAGCACGGAGACCGCCACGATGATGGCAAGCCACACGTGCTGGAGCGTAGCGTCTTGCAGACGCTTGAACGGGTTGTTCCATAGCGCGAGCGCGAGCAGGCCCCCGGCTGCAATCCATGCACCGACGATGACCCACAGCGGAAGCGGCGTATACAGGAACCCCATGTGCTTCATATTACTCGTTGGAACGCAAAACGTGTGCGCAGCTGGGCGGCGTCTCCGGTTCTTCGCTGTTCGAGTCTGCCTCGGAGCGAGGCCCAAGTGGGGCTGATGCCGCGTCGCCGTAGGGAACGCTCGGTTCTGCGGCTATCGGGAGTGCATCTCCACTGTCGTCTTGTCGCAACGGATAGCGGAAGGCGCGCTTGGCACGCAAGCGCAACGGCACCGGGCCGTGTTCACCATATGCGGGCTTTGGCGCGCTGTCCCGGCGTGTGCGCAGCACTTGCAGCTGATTCGCCAGCAAGCCGTTGTATATCGCGACGGCAGCCGCACGATTGGGAGCGCCGAGTTGCTGGAAGATGCTCGCCAGATGGACTTTGACGGTGCCCTCGCTGATGCCGAGCGCTCTGGCAATCATCTTGTTCGTGGCGCCCATGTGGACACAGCGGAGGATCTGCTCTTGGCGCGGAGAAAGGCTCACGTTGAGGTGTGCCTTGGCCACGTGCGCCGCGCTTTTGCCGTGGCGGCGCTGTGGCACCGGCCACGAGCCGGGTGGGCAGAACGAAGGACCGAATATGTCGGCGGGCAGGTGGTCGCCGCCGAGCAGGATTAGCTCGAGCAGTTTCACGATCAGGATTGAGTCTGTTGTTCGCCTGATGATGCCGCGTGCGCCTTCGGAAAGTACCGCTCGAAGAGAGTGTGGTGGCTCGGTGCGGTCTACGAGCACGGCAACCGGTAGCGTCTGATGCCGGCTCGCGAAGTTGTGCAACTCGCCTGGGCGGATGCCGTCGTGCCAGTCGATCACCAGCAGGTTTGGTGTGAAGCGCTGCATTGCGCGCTCGGCGCTGCGCCAGTCTGGCGCGTCATTAAAGCGTGCGCGCCGGTCGATTTGTCGTAGCAGCGCCTTGAGCCCTTCGCGCCGTTCGGCGTCCGGATTGAATACCGCAAACCGCATAGCATAGCCCTCCTCTTGTGAATGGCCCCTCTCGAAATGTTGTGCGGCGCATGCCCTGCACACGCTGCTTAAAACCGGGCCAACAGCACCATGATGACAAAAAGCTTGCGTCGCGGCGGCCTGTCCAGATGGCGTAGGACATAGGGCAAAAAAAAGCCCCGCACATAGGCGGGGCAGGGTAGGAATATGTCGTATTGCTTAGTGGAAATGTGGCTGAACAGGCTCAGCATCTTCCGGCATCTCGGCATGAACAATCTCACCGAGTGGGTCTGCGTACAGAGGCACGCCGCAGTCGTCGCAGTATTCCGGCTCGAAACGGCCGGCATGGCGGCGGATGTCGGTGATGCCCGATTCCTTCAGCAGCGCGACGATCTCTTCGAGCGGGCCGGTACCGATATTTTCTTCGGACGGCTCCTCGTCGATGTCGGCATCGCCGTTCTCGCGGCCGTAGAGCGGCCAGACCACGCCGTACAGGACGTCGTTGCTGCCGCGCTTCGTGAATCCGACGCGGTATTCGTCGATGCGCCGTTCGCCAAAGCCGGCGACAACGGCGCGCAGGTCCTGGGCGCTTGCATCGATCGTATCGAGCAGGTAGCGTACCGCGGTGCGTATGGTGTGGGGGCGAACGCGTTCGTCGGCGTCGCGGCAGGCTGAATAGTAGGCGTCCGGCAGCAGACATTCGAATTCGCAACCAGGCATCACGACGGCAAGATTGGCGCCGCCCTGCGTGGCCCATTGCTCGAGGCACTGGCCACGCTCGATGCGCGAACCGTGCTCCTCTTCCTGCCAGCGGAATAGCGGCGCGCCGACCGGCGCGGCAACCACGGCTAGCAGGAAGCGCGGGTCGGCGAGGATTGGTGAAGTCTCAGGCAATTCGCCCGCGCTGATCTTCGCTGCGGTGCCGTTCAGGGCCGCTTGCGACAGCTGCTGTGCGAGACGCCAGGTCTCGACGTGGTGGCGGGGCAGTTGGTCGATGCTGTAGAGATAGGGGGCCATCGCTACGCGCGTGCCGCTCGCTAGCACGTGTGCCTGCAGGTGCGTACGCAGCGCGTCCGATGCGTCCGACTTGAGCGGCCCCGACGGAATGACATAGCGGGTCCAGGCAAGTACGGGGGCCGCAACGAGCAGCGCCTCATATTGTGTGCCGTCGTGCTCGATGAGAAACGACTCGCTATGGGTCTCGGCCATATCGGCGAGCGCGCCATAGGCGTCGGGGTGGTTCTGCTGAAGATGGTCGAGCGCGGCGTCGAGCGTAGTCTGGTTGCCGTTGCGCACGACCTTCGCGAGCAGCGTGTCAAGCTTGGCCTCCCAGAAGCGGTCTTCGGTGCGGCTGCCTGAGGCGAACAGGGCGAGCGACAGGCCGACGAGCTTGTCGGCATCGGGAGGAAGGCGTTTGGCGATTCGCGAGCGCATAAATCCGTGAGTTGGGATGCAGAGAACCCCATATTCTAGTCTGTTCCGCGCAGGCCATCGGTTTGCCCTACAGAGTGGCTTGGGGCAAGTGTACGGGATGGGGCTGGACACTTCGCCGCAAGCGATTGAGGTGCGTCGGTGGTGCCAGTGGCTGTGGCTAAAAAACCCCTTGCCAGATCGCGTTTGCGTGACTAGAATTCCGCTCCTTCGCTAGCTGAAGTCCGGCAGCGAAGCCTGCCGCGAGAAACGGCGGGGGTGTGGAAGTCGACAGTTTTTAAACGGTGACGTTAAAAAAGATGTTGACGAAACGCGAAA
>NZ_CADIKL010000006.1 GCF_902859945.1 Paraburkholderia caffeinitolerans
GAGCTGAGCGATAACGACCTGATGGACTTGCTGCTTGCACGCAAGGAACCAGAAGGCGACCTTGCCGACCCGGACGTGAAGCGGGTGCTGGAGCTGCTTCGCAACGTTTGAGATGCTGCGGCGTTCGCAGTTGTGCCAGCGAACGCCGCGCCGGACGACACTATCGAATCCCGTGTTTATCTTCGATTGAGGATGTGCTATGACCCCGTCTGATGTAAAAGCCACGCTATCGTTCAGCGATAATTCGCCGAGCGTCGAACTGCCGATCTACAAGGGCTCGATGGGCCCGGACGTGATCGACATCCGCAAACTGTACGGTCAGACCGGCAAGTTTACGTATGACCCGGGCTTCATGTCGACGGCGGCGTGTAACTCGGCCATCACGTACATCGACGGCGACAAGGGCGAGCTGCTCTATCGCGGCTACCCGATCGACAACCTCGCGCAGAACGCCGACTTCCTCGAGACCTGCTACTTGCTCCTGAAGGGCGAGCTGCCGAATCTCACGCAGAAGACCGAGTTCGTGAAGACCGTCACGCAGCACACGATGGTGCACGAGCAGATGCACTTCTTCTTCCGTGGCTTCCGCCGCGACGCACACCCGATGGCGATTCTGGTCGCCGCGGTGGGCGCGCTTTCGGCGTTCTACCACGACTCGCTCGACATCAATAACCCGCGTCACCGCGACATCTCGGCTATCCGCATGATCGCCAAGCTGCCGACGCTGGTTGCCATGGCGTACAAGTACTCGATCGGCCAGCCGTTCGTGTACCCGCGCAACGAGCTTTCGTACAGCGCGAACTTCATGCACATGATGTTCTCGAACCCGTGCGAAGAGTACAAGATCAACGACGTGCTCGTGCGCGCGCTCGACCGCATCCTGATCCTGCACGCCGACCACGAGCAGAACGCTTCGACCTCGACGGTGCGTCTGTCGGGTTCGTCGGGCGCGAACCCGTTCGCGTGTATCGCGGCCGGTATCGCGTGTCTGTGGGGCCCGGCGCACGGCGGCGCGAACGAAGCCGCGCTGAATATGCTCGAAGAGATCGGCACGGTTGACAACATCCCCGAGTTCATCAAGCAGGTGAAGGACAAGAATTCGGGCGTGAAGCTGATGGGCTTCGGCCACCGCGTCTACAAGAACTACGATCCGCGCGCGAAGCTCATGCGCGAAACGTGCCACGAAGTGCTCAACGAGCTCGGCCTGCACGACGATCCGCTGTTCAAGCTCGCGATGGCGCTCGAAAAGATCGCGCTGGAAGACGAATACTTCGTGTCGCGCAAGCTGTACCCGAATGTCGACTTCTACTCGGGCATCGTGCAGCGCGCACTGGGTATCCCCACGTCGATGTTCACCTGCATCTTCGCGATGGCGCGCACGGTGGGCTGGATTGCGCAGTGGAACGAAATGATCGCCGACCCCGAGCAGAAGATCGGCCGTCCGCGTCAGCTCTTCATCGGCGATACGGCGCGCGACGCGAAGCCGATCGCGCAACGCTAAGTCATTCGGTTCTTCACGCGGTGCGCGGGTTCAGGCGCGCTGTGTGAGGCGAAGCTGAGCGATACGAAAACGCCCCGACCGGGTTTGCCTGGTCGGGGCGTTTCTCTTTGCGGTTCACGCTTCAAATCCACCCGTCGATTTTCAGCCCGCTCGCCTTTTCGGCCTCTTCACGCGAGACGTCGCGCACGGTCTGGCCGAAGCTCCACACATGACCCTCCGGGTCGCACGCTATGTAGACGCGGTCGCCATAGAACTGGTCTTCGGGCTCGCGCACGACTTTCGCGCCGGCCGTGCGCGCGCGTTCGCAGTGCGCGTCGAGCCCGCTCTTCAGCTGCACGTGCACCGACTGCGTGTTCTTGCCCTCGAGCGAGGCGGGGCTCGAGGCGGGCATGCCGGGCCACTCGCCGCAGATCATCACGTAGCCGTCTTCGAAGCGCATCTCCGAATGACAGAGCTTGCCGTCCGGCGAGGTCACGACGAACTGGCGCGTAAAGCCGAATGCCTTTTCGAGCCAGTCGAGCGCGGCGAACGGATCGCGGTAGTAGATGGCGGCGCCGAAGGCCGGGCGTTCAGAGGTGCTGCTCATGATCGTCTCCTTGATTGCGCGACGAGCGCGTTGCTACTCGTTGCAATTATGAAAAAGAATCTGGCACCGGCGCAATTCCTGTGCGCGGGGCCTGCCGGTGCTTCGCCTGCGCTTCATTACCTGCGGGGTAATCGTCTGCGCTCACGCGTTCGCCGACTATTGGATCATCCGCTGAGCAGCCATCCCATGAACGAAAGGAGCGACCACCATGAATCACGATGCGCGTCTTGCGACCCAGCCCGGCTTCATCCGCGTGAACGACCATACTGCGCTGCATTATCGCGACTGGGGCACCGGCACGCCGCTTGTGTTCCTGTCGGGCTGGACGCTCAACGCCGACATGTGGCCGTACCAGAGCGTGCCACTCGTGCAAGAAGGTTTTCGCTGCGTGGCGTACGACCGTCGCGGGCACGGGCGCTCGAACGATCCGGGGCGCGGTTACGACTACGACACGCTCGCCGACGATCTGGAGGCCGTGCTCGACGCGCTCGATCTCTCGGGCGTGACGCTCGTGGGGCACTCGTTCGCAAGCGGCGAAATCGTGCGCTATTTGAGCCGCCACGGCGCGCGGCGCGTGGCGGGCATTGTGCTGCTTTCGCCGGCCTCGACGCCTTATCTGCTCAAGACCGACGACAACCCCAACGGCCTCGACGCAAGCCTGTTCGCGGCCGCGCTCGACGAGATTCTGACGTCGTTTCCCGACTGGATCGAGCGGCGCGCGCTGGAGTATTTTGCGCCCGGCACCTCGCGCGCCGCGATTCAGTGGACCGCCGACATGATGCTGCGCGCCTCGCTCCATGCGGCGGTGCAGTTGAACCGGATTCAGACGTCGACGGACTTTCGCCGCGAGCTCGCTCGCATCGACGTGCCCGCGCTCGTGCTGCACGGCGACAGCGATGCATCTGCGCCGCTCGAACTGACCGGCAGGCCCACTGCCGCGCTGCTCGCGCGCGGCTCGCTCAAGGTCTACGAGGGCGGCACGCACGGCATGTACCTGAACCAGGCTGCGCGCGTGAACGCGGATATTGCCGCATTCGCGCGGCTTTGCACGGCCTGAACGGGTGATGGAGCACGCCGGAAACAGCTTGTAATCAGGGCGCGCAATGCCTGGGCGCCGCGCCAGGAATAGCCGTGCCATACGCTTCGTTTTGCAGATAACACGTGTGCGCGAGCGCCAATGCCACGCGCTTCGTGCGAGGCGTATCGATGGGGTCTACACGGCCCCGGCGCGCACCGCGCGCCGGGGCCGGTCCATCGCGAGGGGCGGCATCATGCGCAATCTTTCCTTCACGGGCCTGCTGTGCGGCGTGCTGGCGGGCTGCACGACGCCAGTGGCGTCACAGCCGGTAGCCGACATGCGGGTAGCCGACATGCCGGTCTGCCGCGCGGTTACCGGCACGGCCGATATCGACGGCACGCCGCAGCAGGTCAGCGGCCTTGCGTGCCGCCAGCCCGATGGTAGCTGGCGGATCGTGCAGGGCGACTACGACACGCTGGTCTATCCGGATACGGTCGACTATTACGGTGCGCCCTGGTACGGCGTGTGGCCGCCGTTTTTCGTGGGGGCATCGGTTGTGTTCGTCGACCGGTTCCATCATTTCCATCACATGGATCATGTCCACGTGCATGATCCCGGCATGCGGATGACGGGCGTGCGCGGCGGTTTTCATGGGGGCTTTCACGGCGGCGGCTTTCATGGGGGCGTGAGCGGCGGGTCCACGGGCACCGTATGGAGCGGCGCGGGCGGCATGGGGGGCGGCCACCGGCGCTAGACCGGCTCGCGCCGTCGTTCGAATCCTTTATGATGGAGCGCGCCCAAATTCCCGAGCCGCTCCATGTTTTTCGCCGCGAACTCCCTGCACCGCCGCCTGAGCATCGCCATCGGCACGCTGGCGATGCTCGTTGGCCTGCTGGGTTCGCTCGGCACGTTCCTCGTGGTGCGCAGCCTTGCGAGCGAATTCAGCACGAGCCTGCGTGACGCCGCCGCGCACGTGCAAACCGGCGTGCCGCACCGTGACGGCGAGCAGGGTGGCAAGCCGGGCAGCGCTCAACCCGACGGCGTGCGCCGCCCCTCCGACGACCTCGTCGTGCAGATATGGTCCGCCGGCGACACCGCAGCACCAAGCCGCACCAGCGACCCCGACATCGCGCTGCCGCGCGCGCCGAAGGGCTACTCTTCGCTTCAATACGACGGCGAGGCCTGGGACGTCTTTGCGCTCGCCACCGGCGACGAGCAGATCCAGGTCGCGGAGTCGCGCAGCATGCGCAACCGCAACGCGCTGCGCGTGGCGTTCTGGAGCCTGCTGCCGGTGCTCGCGCTGCTGCCGCTGCTCGCCTTGACGATCGCGGTGACGGTGCGGCTTTCGCTGCGGCCGCTGGAGCGCGTCGGGCGGCGCGCGGCGAAGGTCGATCTGCACGAGCTCAAGCCGCTCGACGCGCAGAAGGCGCCTATGGAGTTGCGGCCCTTTGTCGAGTCGATCAACCGCATGATCGAACGCCTTTCGGTGCTCGTGAACGCCGAGCGCAAGTTCATCGCCGATGCAGCGCACGAGCTGCGTTCCCCTATTTCGGCGATGCAGTTGCAGATCGACAACCTGCGCGACGCGCCGGCCGATCAGTACGACGAACGCTTCGAAGAGCTGCGGCGCGGCGTGGCGCGCACGGGCTCGCTCGTGTCGCAATTGCTTGGCCTCGCGCGCGCCGAGATCGGCGGCTCGCAGCGCGCGGTCGCCGACATCGCGCTGCCGCAGCTCGTGACCGACGTGCTGGCCGACCTGCTGCCGCTCGCCGATGCGCGCGGCGTGGATCTGGGCGTCGAGCGTCTGGACGACGCGAGCGTGCGCGCCACCGAGGCCGACATGCGCATGCTGGTGCGCAATCTGGTCGACAACGCGGTTCGTTACGGGCGCGAGGGCGGGCGCGTCGACGTGACGGTGCGCCGCGAAGCGCAAACGGTCACGATCGAAGTCACCGACGATGGCCCCGGCATCGCCGTGGAAGACCTGCCGCATGTGTTCGACCGCTTCTTTCGCGCGCGCGGCAACGATGCCGAAGGCAGCGGCCTTGGGCTCGCGATCGCGCAGGCGCTGGCGCAGCGCTACGGCGCTCGCGTGACGCTGGAAAATCGCAGCGACGGGCAGACCGGCATCGTCGCTCGCATCGAACTGCCGCTGGCGCGAAATGACGCACACCCGGTAGTGCAACTCGATAGTAAGGAAAGCTGAGCAATGCGGATTCTCCTGATCGAAGACGATCTGCAGATCGGGCCGGCGCTGCTGCGGGCGTTGAAGGACGCCTCATATAGCGTCGACTGGGTGCGCACCGGCGAGAGCGGCCGCGCGGCCATCCGCGACGGCTCGTACACGACCGTCCTGCTCGACCTGGGGCTTGGCGACATGAGCGGCCTTGACGTGCTGCGCGGCCTGCGCGAGGCCAACGACGCCACGCCGGTCATCATCATCACGGCGCGCGACGACGTGGATACGCGTGTCGAGGGCCTCGATCTGGGCGCCGACGACTACCTCGTCAAGCCGTTTGAGAGCAAGGAGCTGCTCGCGCGCATTCGCGCGGTGGTGCGGCGCAAGTCGGGCTTCGCCTCGTCGACGATGGGCAGCGCGCGCGTGACGCTCGACATGAATGCACGCCGTCTCGCCTTCGACGGTCAGACCGACGATCTTTCGGCGCGCGAGTACGCGCTCATGCTCGCGCTACTGGAGCGGCCCGGCGCGATTCTGTCGCGCCAGCAGCTGGAAGAGCGGCTTTATGGCTGGGGCGAGGAGGTGGAGAGCAATGCCGTCGACGCCGTGATCTACAGCGTGAGGCGCAAGTTCGGCCACGCGGTTATTCGCAATGTGCGGGGCCTGGGCTGGGCCGTGTGCGTTTGATGTGCGACGTTTGACGCGCTCGCTTGCGCGCGAGCCGTGACGGGAAGGCCCGCCGCAAAAAGAAAAAACGGCGAGCGCGATGCTCGCCGAACGGCATGCTGAGCGGGGGAGGCGCCGTGGCGCACGCCGAAAGCGGGAGGCTAAGAAGGTGAAGCGCGGGCGGCGCTATCGCGGCGCTATCGCGGCGATTAGGCGCTCATGAAGCCAGCAACCGCTGCCACGGCTGCGCGCGCCACGCGGTCGCGAGAGCGCCGACCCACTCGGCTTCGTTCTGCGCGAGATGGCGGTCCGCGTGGACCGCGACGAGGCACAGGCTCAGCACCTCGGCGCGCAGCGCCGGATCTTCGAGTTCGCACATGACTTGCTGCATCACGCCGGAGTCGAGCTTGCAGGCATCGCTCCAGTTCAGGTGCGCGTTCGTGAGCAAATCTTCGCAAAGGTCTTGCAGGATCGTGCCGAACTCGCCGGGCGCGAGGCCGAGGCGGTCCGCAATGCGTGCACGGTGCACGGCGGCGAGTTCGTCGGCGCTGAGATGGCCATCGGCGAGCAGGGCGATGGCGACGATCCGGCCCGCGGCCTGCGGGCTGTTACTGGTGTAGGTGCGCATTGTCGGGTGTCCTTGAAGAGAAGCTGCAATATCGGGGCGCGGCCGTTCAGTCGAACAGATCGCCGAACCAGGATTTGCGGCGGCGTCCATGGCCGCCTTGACGTTCGTGCGCGCGGCGCTGCCCGTGATCGTCGGAGCGTCGGCTGCGATGTTCGCTTTGATGCGAGCCTTGCGGCGCGCTGTAGCCGTCGTCGAGGTACTGCGGCGAGACGGCGCGGGATGCCGGCGCGCGGTCGATCAGCTTGTCGAGCTTGCCGCGATCGAGCCAGACGCCGCGGCATTGCGGACAGTAGTCGAGTTCGATGCCTTGACGTTCCGAGATCGCGAGCGTGGTGTCAGGGCAGTTCGGGCATTTCATGATGCGCTCCAAAAAGATTGACAGTCGAAGCCGGCGCAGCCCGCTGCTGCGGTCCGGCGCGGCTGCGATGGAATTCATCCTCGCAGAGAAAAATGAGCGAAGAATGAGGAGCGCGCGCTCAGCTCTTGCGAACCGCTTGGCGCGCTTCCAGGCTGCCGCTCTCGTGGCCGTGCGGCCGGGTCTTGATGAGCGACACGATCACGCCGCCCGCGAGCAGCGCGGCCGTCACGCCGAGGCTCAGCGGCGCCGGAATCTTGCCGATGATGCCCACCAGAAAGATCTTCGCGCCGATGAACACCAGCACGAGCGCGAGCGCATGCTTGAGGTAGTAGAAGCGGTGCGCCATGGCCGCGAGCGCGAAGAACAGCGCGCGCAGGCCGAGCACCGCGAAGATGTTGCTCGTGTAGACGATGAACGGATCGGTGGTGATCGAGAAGATCGCCGGGATCGAATCGACGGCGAAGATCAGATCGGCGAATTCGACCATTAGCAGCGCGACCAGCAGCGGCGTCGCGAAGCGCTTGAGCTTGCCGGTGACCGGATGCGCGCGCCGCACGATGAACGCGCCGCCCTCGAGTTGGGGCGTGACGGGCAGCACGCGGCGGATCAGACGCAGGATCTTGCTGTCTTCCACGTCCGCTTTGCCGTGAGTTTCCATGCCGGCCTTCCCGGTTGCCTCTTCCTTCGAGCCGAGCAGCATCTTCACGCCAGTCACGGCGAGAAAGAGGCCGAACACGAACAGCATCCACTCGAACTGCGCGACCAGCGCCGCGCCGAGCCCGACCATGATCGCGCGCAGCACCAGCACGCCTACGATGCCCCAGAACAGCACTCGATGCTGATAAACGCGCGGCACCGCGAGCGCGCCGAAGATCGAGGCGATCACGAACACGTTGTCGAGCGAGAGCGACTTTTCGATGAGGTAGCCGGTGAGGTATTCGGTGGCCGGCGCTGCGCCGAGCTGCCACCAGATGAAGCCGCCGAACAGCACGCCCACCGCGATGTAGCCGAGCGAGAGCCACAGGCTTTCACGGATGCCGATCTCGCGGTCGTCGCGATGCAGCACGCCCAGATCGAGTACCAGCAGCACGATCACCACCGCGAGGAACGCGGCCCAGAGCCAGGCAGGCTGTCCGAGGAAGCTGGCGGTGAAAAGCGGCGGGAGCATGAGGTGGTCCTTGTCGTGATTGAGTGATTTTGTGATGCCGTAGTGCATGGGGCGCGTTTGGGCCTCGGCCCAAACGTCAGCGTAACGACGAAGAATGAGGCGTGAATGAGGGCGCGAGCGTCACGCGATCTTTGACGCAGGTCCAGCGGAGGGGCTTATGGTGCGCGTCCGGCTTATCCTCGAATCAGGCGCTGCTAAATCAGAGCCGGCATTGCCTGTGGTCTCGCGGTGGCAATCGGATCAATAAGGAAGGGTGACGGGGCGGGCCGTGGTTCAAAACTGATAGTTGATCGAAATATCGCAGACCCCATCGGTTTTGGTCTGGATGATCGGGCTGCTGGCGGCGCTGCCGAGCAGGCGCCGCAGGGCGCCATCGGCGCTCACGAACCAGTGCTTGTTCACGAAATACACCATCGTGATGCCGAAACCCGCCGACTTCAGGCCCGCGCTCGCGCCGTACTGCCGGTAGCCGGACGCGGCAGCCTGTTGCGGGGTGACACCGAACCAACTCTGCATGTAGTTCGAGTCGGCGAACGTGACCGACGGGCCCGCGAACCAGTAGAACTGCTCGTTGCTGCCCGGCAGCGGCATATAGGCGCCCAGGTCGGCGGTCCAGCCATTCGAGCCGCCGAAGCTGCGCGTGAACGCCGCGCGAAATACCAGCGGAAATTCCTTCGACACCACATATTCCGCGGCCAGCTTCATCTCGGGGGCCGGGTTGATGTTGCCGAGGCCGTTCAGGTGCTCGGGGTCGTCGTGGCCGCGCCGCCCGAGATCGTAAACGGCGGCCACGCTCATGCGCCAGTTCTGGCCTTGCAGGACATTCACGCCGAAGCCTTCGCCAGTCGAGCCGAACAGGATGTCCTTGTAGCGGATGTCGATGCTCGGCCCGGCGAGCATGTGATAGCGCTCCGAGCCGTCATAGCGCGGCTGGAAGGTCGCGCCGATGCCGAGGCGCGCTTCCAGAGGCGGCCGGTCGGGCTCGAACAGTTTTTCCAGCGGGATGCCGGCGGAGTACTGCCATTCCCCGAGCGGTGAAGGCGTTTGCGCCATGACGTGCGGCGCGAAGGCCGCGAGCAGACAGGCTGCGGCGGCGAGCGACGCATGCTTCGGGACGCAAGAGGACTTCCTTCGGGGCGTGCGGGGTGTGACAGGCATTGGGCCTCCGTGGTTGATCCAGGCGCGCGGCGTCCGTTCATTCAGTGTGATGGAACCATATTCCCGTCGTCCGTGCGGCGACGCGCGTCATGCAATCCACGTGCCCGCAACGGGGCGGCGGGGCGCACGGCCCGCAGGAAAAATGACCGGAAAAACAAGGGTTTCCCGGCGCGCTTGCACAACGGCGCAGGCGCGAATGGCGGGCGCCACTCGCCGGGTAACATCGATACAGGTATCGCCACTACCACCCAACTCACTGTTTTTTATCGCTTTTTTTCATCAGGAGCGATGCGGGTGGCGCGTTTCGCGTGGCATAATCGGCTCACAGCGCTGATTCACATCGCAACATTCCCCGCGGTCACTCGCAGTCATTCAATCCCCGCATATCATGGCAAAGACGCTCTACGACAAGTTGTGGGACTCCCATGTGGTCCACACGGAAGACGACGGCACGACGCTCCTCTACATCGACCGTCAACTGCTGCACGAAGTCACCAGTCCGCAGGCATTCGAAGGCCTGAAGCTGCATGAGCGCCCGGTGTGGCGCATCAGCGCGAACCTGGCCGTTTCGGACCATAACGTGCCCACCACGGACCGCAGCCACGGCATCGCCGACCCGGTCTCGAAGCTCCAGGTCGACACGCTCGACGCGAACTGCGACGCCTTCGGCATCACGCAGTTCAAGATGAACGACCAGCGCCAGGGCATCGTTCACATCGTCGGTCCCGAGCAGGGCGCGACGCTGCCGGGCATGACCATCGTTTGCGGCGACTCGCACACCTCCACGCACGGCGCATTCGGCGCGCTCGCGCACGGCATCGGCACCTCGGAAGTCGAGCACGTGCTCGCTACGCAAACCTTGCTCCAGAAGAAGAGCAAGAACCTGCTCGTGAAGGTCGAGGGCCAACTGCCGCGCGGCTGCACCGCGAAGGACATCGTGCTCGCCATCATCGGCAAGATCGGCACGGCGGGCGGCACGGGCTACGCCATGGAGTTCGGCGGCTCGATGATCCGCGGCCTCTCCATGGAAGGCCGCATGACCGTGTGCAACATGGCGATCGAAGCCGGCGCGCGCGCGGGCATGGTCGCCGTGGACGACACCACGGTGGAATACCTGAAGGGCCGTCCGTTCTCGCCGCAGGGCGTGGAGTGGGACCAGGCCGTCGAGTACTGGAAGACCTTCCGCAGCGACGACGACGCGCAGTTCGACCGCGTGGTCGAACTTTCCGCCGCCGACATCGTGCCGCAGGTCACCTGGGGCACGTCGCCGGAAATGGTCACCTCGATCGACGGCCGCGTGCCCGACCCCGAGCGCGAAAAGGACCCGGTCAAGCGCGACGCGATGGAACGCGCGCTGCAGTACATGGCGCTCGAGCCGAACATGCCGATCGAATCGATCAAGCCGGACAAGATCTTCATCGGCTCGTGCACCAATGCGCGCATCGAAGACCTGCGCTCGGCCGCTTACGTGGTGAAGAAGCTCGGCCGCCGCGTGGCGTCGAACATTCGTCTCGCGATGGTCGTGCCGGGCTCGGGCCTCGTGAAGGCGCAGGCCGAGCGCGAAGGCCTCGACAAGGTGTTCACGGAAGCCGGCTTCGAATGGCGCGAGCCTGGCTGCTCGATGTGCCTCGCGATGAACGCCGACCGGCTGGAGCCGGGCGAGCGTTGCGCGTCCACCTCGAACCGCAACTTCGAAGGCCGCCAGGGCGCGGGCGGACGCACGCACCTCGTGAGCCCGGCCATGGCCGCCGCAGCGGCAATCGAAGGGCATTTCGTCGACATTCGCAAGCTGGCTTGAGCACTGAACCAGGAACAAGGAAAAGAGCAATGAAGACACCTGCACTCGCGCGTCGTGTGGCGCTATTCGCCATGGCGGGGTGGCTCCTCGCGCTGGCCGGCTGCAACACCGTGGCCGGCGTGGGCGAAGACATCAGCGGCGCGTCGCACGCAGTGCAGCGCAAGCTCTAATCCATCTGGCTTGCTGCCGGCGCTTTCGGTTTCGTCCTGAAAGCGCCTGGCGAGATCAGCATCCATCAGGATCACGGATCATGGAAAAATTCATCGTACACACCGGCGTTGTGGCGCCGCTCGATCGCGAGAACGTGGACACCGACGCGATCATCCCGAAGCAGTTCCTCAAGTCGATCAAGCGCACCGGCTTCGGCCCGAACGCTTTCGACGAATGGCGTTACCTCGACCACGGCGAGCCGGGCCAGGACAACTCGAAGCGCCCGCTCAACCCGGACTTCGTGCTGAACCAGCCGCGCTACCAGGGCGCATCCATTCTGCTCACGCGCAAGAACTTCGGCTGCGGCAGCTCGCGCGAGCACGCTCCGTGGGCGCTCGACCAGTACGGCTTCCGCGCGATCATCGCGCCGAGCTTCGCCGACATTTTCTATAACAACTGCTTCAAGAACGGCCTGCTGCCGATCGTGCTCTCCGAGTCGGACGTCGATCATCTGTTCAACGAAACGAATGCGTTCAACGGCTTTCAGCTCACCGTCGATCTGGACAAGCAGGTCGTGCGCACGGTGGACGGCGCGAAGGAATATCCGTTCGAAGTGGCCGCGTTCCGCCGCTACTGCCTGCTGAACGGCTTCGACGACATCGCTCTTACGCTGCGCCACGCCGACAAGATCCGCCAGTTCGAAGCCGAGCGCCTCGTGCGCCAGCCGTGGCTGAAGAACCGCGTCATCTGATCAACGCAGAACGACCTACAACGAGGAATCACAGGATGAAGATTGCAGTGTTGCCGGGCGACGGCATTGGTCCCGAGATCGTCAAGGAAGCCGTCAAGGTGCTCAACGCACTGGGCGAGAAGTTCGAGCTCGAAGAAGCGCCCGTTGGCGGCGCGGGCTACGAGGCGAGCGGCCATCCGCTGCCCGAAGCCACGCTCGCGCTGGCGAAGGCCGCCGACGCGATCCTGTTTGGCGCCGTGGGCGACTGGAAGTACGACAAGCTCGAGCGCGCGCTGCGTCCGGAGCAGGCCATTCTGGGCCTGCGCAAGCATCTGGAACTGTTCGCGAACTTCCGTCCGGCGATCTGCTATCCGCAGTTGACGGGCGCTTCGTCGCTCAAGCCGGAAATCGTTTCGGGCCTCGACATCCTGATCGTGCGCGAACTGAACGGCGACATCTACTTTGGCTCGCCGCGCGGTACGCGCGAGGCGCCCGACGGCAACTTCAAGGGCGCGCGCGAAGGCTTCGACACGATGCGTTATTCGGAGCCCGAAGTGCGCCGCATCGCGCACGTGGCCTTCCAGGCCGCGCAAAAGCGCCAGAAGCGGCTGACCTCGGTGGACAAGGCCAACGTGCTTGAAACGTCGCAGCTCTGGAAGGACGTCATGATCGAAGTCTCGAAGGAGTACCCGGACGTCGAGCTCTCGCACATGTACGTCGACAACGCGGCGATGCAGCTCGTGAAGGCGCCCAAGGCGTTCGACGTGGTGGTCACCGGCAACATGTTCGGCGACATCCTTTCGGACGAAGCGGCGATGCTCACGGGCTCGATCGGCATGCTGCCCTCGGCCTCGCTCGACAAGAACAACAAGGGCCTGTACGAGCCCTCGCACGGCTCGGCACCGGATATCGCGGGCAAGGGCATTGCCAATCCGCTTGCAACCATTCTGTCGGCCGCGATGATGCTGCGCTATTCGCTGGGCCGCGCCGAACAGGCGGACCGCATCGAGAGCGCGGTGAAGAAGGTGCTCGAGCAGGGCTATCGCACCGCCGACATCGTCACGCCGGACTGCAAGCAAGTCGGCACGGCGGCGATGGGCGACGCGGTGGTCGCGGCGCTGTAAAGCCATCGCGAAAAGGCATGCCTCGGTTGATTCAGGCGTGCCCTTTTTTCGTTGCGCGGATTGAAGGTGCGGGTATAAAACGGCGGCGCCGATAAGGCGCGTCGAATATAGTGGAAAACGCGGGTAGCCCCGCGCGAAATTGCGGTTTTCGTGTATATTGCTTCGATGGCGACGATCCCCCAGATCACTTTTGTTTCGAAAATCCACGGCACGCCCCGTGTGATTTCGCTCGCCATCGACACGCAAAACACCACGAAAACGATTATTACCAAAACGATCACCATTCGTTGATCGCTCGTCGTGCCCGCTCAATCTTCCCCGCGCGGCCACGCCGGGCGAGCGAAGCGGGGAAGTTGTCCATTTCAAGGGTTAATCATGAACGTAGGTCTCGTAGGTTGGCGCGGCATGGTCGGCAGCGTGCTGATGCAGCGCATGCAGGAAGAACGCGATTTCGACCTGATCGAACCGGTGTTTTTCAGCACCAGCAACGCAGGTGGCGCAGCGCCGTCGTTCGCCAAAAACGAGACGAAGCTCAAGGACGCGAACAGCGTCGATGAGCTCAAGAAGTGCGACATCATCATTACCTGCCAGGGCGGCGACTACACCAACGAGGTGTACCCGAAGCTGCGCGCGGCGGGCTGGAAGGGCTACTGGATCGACGCGGCCTCGTCGCTGCGCATGAAGGACGACGCGGTCATCGTGCTCGACCCGGTTAACCTCGACGTCATCAAGGACGCGCTCGTCAAGGGCCAGAAGGACTTCATCGGCGGCAACTGCACGGTCAGCCTGATGCTGATGGCGCTGGGCGGCCTGTTCCGCGAAAACCTCGTCGACTGGATGACGGCCATGACCTACCAGGCCGCTTCGGGCGCGGGTGCGCAGAACATGCGCGAGCTGCTCTCGCAGATGGGCGCGCTCAACGCCGCCGTTGCTAGCGATCTCGCGAACCCGTCGTCGGCGATTCTCGACATCGACCGCAAGGTGCTCGCCACCATGAACAGCGACGCCATGCCCACGGCCAACTTCGGCGTGCCGCTCGCGGGCTCGCTGATCCCTTGGATCGACAAGGACCTCGGCAACGGCATGTCGAAGGAAGAGTGGAAGGGCGGCGCCGAAACCAACAAGATCCTCGGCAAGCCGGCCATGGGCGAGCCGGGCTCGATCCCGGTCGACGGTCTGTGCGTGCGCATCGGCGCGATGCGCTGCCACTCGCAGGCGCTCACCATCAAGCTCAAGAAGGACGTGCCGCTCGACGAGATCGATGGCATCCTCGCTTCGGCCAACGATTGGGTCAAGGTCGTGCCGAACCAGCGCGAAGCTTCGATGCGCGATCTGTCGCCGGCAGTCGTCACGGGCACGCTCTCGGTGCCGGTCGGCCGTCTGCGCAAGCTCGCGATGGGCGGCGAGTATCTGTCCGCCTTCACGGTCGGCGACCAGCTCCTGTGGGGCGCCGCCGAGCCGCTGCGCCGGATGCTGCGCATTCTGCTCGACAAGTGAATGAATTAAACTACGCGCCTAATGACGCGTAGACAGGGTGATAAAAGCGCCGCGCCAGTCGCGGCGCTTTTTTATTTCCGGGCGGTTTCCGTGCGCCGGGCTTCCATGCGCCGGGCACAACTGGCCGGTTCACCCACTCCAAACCCCGTTTCATCGACTGCCGCGCGAGCGGTGTGCCAGGGCATCTGATGATCGTTCGACTTGAAGCCGTTCCCCATTCAGCCGATTCAGTTAATCCAGCCATGAAAATGCGGCGGACCGCCGTTGCGGTGTCCGCGGCGCTGCTGGTCGCCATGGCCGGTGCTTCCGGTATGGCTCATGCGCAAAGCGGCGCAGTGGCTGCCGTTGCCGCATCGGCTGCTTCGGGTGCGTCCGCCGCTGCTGCAGCGTTGCCCGTGGTCGGCCAGTACACCATCCGCCCAGGGCAGTCGCTGCACGATGTGGCTGTGGACGTCACGCAGTCACACGACAAAACGGTGATCGCGCGCGCGAGCCAGGCGCTGTTCGACGCGAACCCCGCGGCGTTCATGAAGCGCGACCCGAGCCGCCTCAAGGTGGGCGCCGTGCTGAATGTGCCGGGGACGCCCGATATGGCGAGCGCCGCAGCCGGGGCTTCGGCGCTTGCGGCTGCCGTTGCTGCGAGTGCGCCCGGCGCTTCGGCTGCGGTTGTTGCTGGTGCGAGTTCGGTGGCCGAGGCGGGGGCTTCGGCTAAGGCTGCTGCCGCTACAGGCGCAAGCGCGGGCGCGAATGCCGGTGCGCCGGCAACGAGTGGCGCGAGCAGCGCGGCTGGCGCATCGGCTCCGGAGGCCAGCGCGAGCGCTGCAAGTGCGCAACCGGTGTCCGCTGCTTCCGCCGAAGCTGGCACAGGCGCAGCGCCCGCGCCAGCCAGCGACCCCCATTCGTGGAGCGGGCCAGTCCAGGCGGCGCCGCCCTCCGCAGCGGCGTCGGAGGTGTCCGCTATGCCGGGTTCGGCGGCGTCGACACCTACGGTGTCGAGCCTGCAGCAACTGCTTGCTCTCAAGAATCGTGTGCTGATGGCCTTGCAGCAGCACGGCATCGGCAAGCCCGCGCAGGTGGCCGGCGTACCGGCCGGTGCGCAGGTTAATGCCGCTGCCGATGGCGCGGCGCCAGGCGCGAGCGGCGCGCAGCCCGGGATCTCGCCGGTCACGCTTGGCGGCGTGGCCGCGCTCATGCTGGCATTCGTCGCGCTGGTCGTGCGCGTGCTTATGCGCAAACGCGGCAAGTCTGCACCGGAGGCCAACGAAAGCGCGGTTGAGCCGCCCGCCGCTACGCGCCCGGCCGAGCGTAACGATGCGCCGGCACAGCCCGCAGAGCCTGTTGTCCCGCTGGCAACCGGCGCGGTTGCCGCTGCCGCCGCTGCCGTGGAGGCGAAAGCCGAGGCGCCGGCTGAACAGTCGCCCCGCGACGCAGCACCCGACCACGCCGTGGAAGCCGAACCCGGCAATGAGGCACCGCCGTTCGAAGAGCTGGCGGGGTTGCCCTCGCTGGGCGAAACGGTAGAGCCGGCGCGCCAGCCCGAAGCGCTGCATCACGCCGAAGCCGACATCGACGAGACGAGCGCCGCTGCGCACGAGGCAAGCCAAATCGAGCCGCTTCCGATCGAACCGACGGTGCCGGTCGCGCATTCCGAGCAGTATTCCGAGCCGCATCCCGAATCGCATCCCGAATCCCCGGCGCCCGCCGTTGAGGCCCAAGCCCCGGCAGCGCCAGCCGAACCTGTCGCGCCGCCCCTGCCCGAACCCGCGGTGCCGGGCGAGTACGCAATCCCCGCTGTCCCACCAGAACAAAAAGCAGAAGTAGCAATGCCACACGTGGAAGTCCCGCAAGAGTTTCCGAAGTCCGCTCTCGACGCCCTGGGCGGCCTCGATATGCCGCTGCCGCCGCGCGTCGAAACGCCCGAGCCCATGCCCGGCGTCCCGCTCTCGACGGAGCCGGTCGCCACCCCCGAGACGACCGCGCGCCAGGCGCTGCCGTTCGCCCAGCCGCCCGTGCCGCCGGCCGGCGAGGCTATCGAGGCGGGCATTACGGGCGCGGGCTCGATCGCGGGGCTGGGCGCGCCGCGCTTCGGTGCGCTCACACTCGATTTCGACCTGAATCTGCCGGCCGACTCTGCCGAGCCGCTGCCGGTCTTCACGCCAGAGCAACTCTCGCGCATCGCACGCAACAAGCTCGACCTCGCGCACGAATACATCGCGCTCGGCGATCTGTCAGGTGCACGCGCGCTGATCAACGAAGTGATCGAGTCGAACGACCACGCCACGCGCGCCGACGCGCAGGCGCTGCTGTCGACGCTCTCGCCGCTCTCCTGACGCTGTCCGCCATATGCGTATCGCGCTAGGAATCCAGTACGACGGGGCCGCCTACTGCGGCTGGCAATCGCAACCGCACGGCAAGACGGTGCAGGACGCGCTCGAGCGCGCGCTGCGCGAGTTCGCAACCGTGCCGCTGCCGACCGTGGTCGCGGGCCGCACCGATACGGGCGTGCACGGCCTCGGCCAGGTCGTGCACTTCGACACCGATCTCGACCGCACGCCGTTCTCGTGGGTGCGCGGCACCAACGCGTTCCTGCCGTCGACAGTGGCCGTGCAATGGGCGCAGCCGATGCCCGAGGCGTTCCACGCGCGCTTTTCGGCGTTCGAGCGCACGTATTACTACGCGCTCTACGTGAATCCGGTGCGCTCGCCCATGCTGGCGGGGCGGGCCGGCTGGATCCACACGCCGCTCGACGTGGATGCGATGCGCGAAGCGGCCGCCTGCCTGATCGGCGAACACGATTTCTCGGCGTTCCGCTCGTCGGAGTGCCAGTCGAAGACGCCCGTGAAGCACCTGCATCAGATCGATATCCGGCCGCTGGGCGATTTCATCCACTTTCGTTTTCGCGCGAACGCGTTCCTGCACCACATGGTGCGCAACCTGATGGGCTGCCTCGTGGCGGTGGGGCGCGGCCGTTATCCGGCCGCGTGGATGGCCGAGGTGCTGGCCGGGCTCGATCGCGCGAAGGCCGCGCCGACCTTCATGCCCGATGGCCTGTATCTCGCGCAAGTAGGCTATCCTGAGGCGTTCGCCGTACCCGCCGCGCATACGGCCAGCGTGCCGTGGAGCACGGTTTGGGCCGACTCCGCCAAGACGTGAAGCAGCAAGTGACGCACCAACGCGTGAAACACCCAAACCCGCCATCGAGCCTCGAGTCATGACGTCAGCAGAACAACCCGCCATCGCCGCCACGCATCGCACGCGCATCAAGCTGTGCGGGCTTTCGACGCCCGAGGCGGTCGCGCACGCCATCGACCTGGGCGCCGACGCCATCGGGCTCGTGTTCTATCCGCCGAGCGCGCGCTCGGTGAGCGTGGCCCAGGCGGTCGAGCTCACTCACGACATTCCGCCGTTCGTCTCGGTGGTGGGGCTGTTCGTGAACGCCACGCCGCAATGGGTCGGCGAGGTCGCGAGCAACGTCTCGCTCACGCTGCTGCAGTTCCACGGCGACGAAACGCCCGACCAATGCGAGTCGCTGGCCTCGGTTGCCGGTTTGCCCTGGTTGCGCGCATTGAGGGTGGCGGCCGATACTCGCGAGGCCGATTTGATAGAATCGGCAAATCGTTATTCATCAGCCAGCGGCCTGCTGTTCGACACCCATGTCGAAGGTTACGGCGGCGGCGGGAAGGTCTTCGATTGGTCACTTATCCCCGCAGGGCTCGCGCGTCGGGCCGTTTTAAGTGGTGGCTTGAACGCGCAAAACGTCAGTGATGCGATTCGCCAGGTGCGTCCGTTCGCCGTCGATGTCTCCAGTGGCATCGAGGTTCCGGGCGCGAAGGGCGTGAAGGATCACGCCCGCATGGCGGCGTTCGTGCGCGCAGTGCGCGAAGCGGACGCGGGATAATTTCTTTGGCCAGCCAGCACCTGCGCAACGCAGGGCGCGCCTGGCCTCAGCGAGTGACTTATGTACAATTTGCCCGATGAACGTGGCCATTTCGGCCCCTATGGCGGCGTGTTCGCTGCCGAAACCCTGATGCAGGCGATCGACGAACTGCGCGACGCCTACGCAAAATTCAAGGACGATCCCGACTTCGTCGCCGAATATGAGCGCGAGTTGAAGCATTTTGTCGGCCGTCCGTCGCCGATTTATCACGCGCAGCGCTGGAGCGAGATGCTCGGCGGCGCGCAGATTTATCTCAAGCGCGAAGACCTGAACCACACCGGCGCGCACAAGGTGAACAACGTGATCGGCCAGGCGCTGCTCGCCAAGCGCATGGGTAAGCCGCGCGTGATCGCGGAAACCGGCGCGGGCCAGCACGGCGTGGCCACGGCCACCATCGCGGCGCGCTTCGGCATGGAGTGCGTGGTCTACATGGGCGCGGAAGACGTGCGCCGCCAGGCCGCCAACGTCTATCGCATGAAGCTGCTGGGCGCGACCGTGGTGCCGGTGGAATCGGGCTCGCGCACGCTCAAGGACGCGCTCAACGAAGCCATGCGCGACTGGGTCACCAACGTCGAAAACACCTTCTACATCATCGGCACGGTCGCGGGCCCGCACCCGTACCCGATGATGGTGCGCGACTTCCAGCGCGTGATCGGCGACGAATGCCGTGTGCAGATGCCTGAAATGACGGGTCGCCAACCGGACGCCGTGATTGCGTGCGTGGGCGGCGGATCGAACGCGATGGGCATCTTTTACCCGTATATCGAGGATAGTTCGGTGCAGTTGATCGGCGTCGAGCCGGCCGGCGACGGCATGGAGACGGGCCGCCACGCGGCTTCGCTCGCGGCCGGCACGCCGGGCGTGCTGCACGGCAACCGCACCTATCTGCTGCAGGACGAGAACGGCCAGATTATCGAGACGCATTCGGTGTCGGCGGGCCTCGACTATCCGGGCGTCGGTCCCGAGCACGCGTGGCTCAAGGACAGCGGCCGCGCGCAGTACGTGACCATCGACGACGAAGAAGCGCTCAAGGCGTTCCACGACTGCTGCCGCATCGAGGGCATCATTCCCGCGCTCGAATCGAGCCACGCGCTCGCGTACGCGGCGAAGCTCGCGCCGACGCTGCCCAAGGACAAGGTTCTGCTGGTGAACCTGTCGGGTCGCGGCGACAAGGACATGCACACGGTCGCCGAGCGATCGGGCATCCAGTTCTGAGCGCCCGGAGCGACACAAGCGATGCGTGACGAGTTCGACGAGCCGCAAATGCCGGCGCCTGCGGGCGAGGCCGGCGCCGAAACGGCTGCCTCCGTGACAGCCGCCGAAGCGCCAACCACCGCGTCCACAGTGCCCGACAGCATCCGGCTCCTGAACCGCGATTTTCTGACCGATGCAGCGAACCTGCCCGACGCCTCGATCGATCTGATCGTCGCCGACCCGCCCTATGGGCTCGGCAAGGACTACGGCAACGACTCCGACATGCGCTCGGGCGAGGATTTTCTCGCCTGGACCTATGGGTGGCTCGATCTGGCGATTCCGAAGCTCAAAGCCAGCGGTTCGCTCTATGTGTTTTGCACCTGGCAGTACGCACCCGAGATCTTCGTTTATCTGAAGTCGAAAATGACGATGATTAACGAGATCGTCTGGGATCGTCGCGTACCCAGCATGGGCGGCACGACCCGCCGCTTTACCTCGGTGCACGACAACATCGGTTTCTTCGCGGTTTCGAAGGATTATTACTTCGATCTCGATCCCGTCCGCATCCCGTACGATGCCGTCACGAAGAAGGCGCGTTCGCGCAAGTTATTCGAAGGGAGCAAGTGGCTGGAGCTCGGCTACAACCCCAAGGACGTCTGGTCCGTTTCGCGGCTGCACCGTCAGCACGCCGAGCGCGTGGATCATCCCACCCAGAAGCCCCTTGAGATCGTCGAGCGCATGGTGCTCGCGAGCTGCCCGCCGGGCGGCCGCGTGCTGGACCCGTTCATGGGCAGCGGCACCACGGCAGTCGCCTGCGCGCGTCACCAGCGCGAATTCGTCGGCTATGAAATTAACGAAAGTTACTGCGCGATTGCGCACGAACGCGTGAGCATGGCTGCAATTGCCGCTCCCGCGCGTGCGTCCGCCGCGGTGTCCACGGCTGTTGCGGCCGGCGCATGACGCGCCGCCGCCGCCGATGGCTCGCGCCGCGCGGTAACGACCGAATCTGAGGACCCTGCTATGTCCCGCATCAAAACCACGTTCTCGGCGCTTGCCGCCGCCAACAAGAAAGGCCTGATCCCGTTCATGACCGCCGGCGACCCCGATCCGGCGCGCACGGTCGAATTCATGCATGCGCTCGCCGCCGGCGGCGCGGACGTGATCGAACTCGGCGTGCCGTTTTCGGACCCGATGGCCGACGGCCCGGTGATCCAGCAGTCGTCGGAGCGCGCGCTCGCGAAGGGCGTGACGCTCAAAAGCGTGCTCGCCGACGTCAAGCGCTTCCGCGAAACCAACCAGCAGACGCCCGTCGTGCTGATGGGCTATGCGAACCCGATCGAACGCATGGGCGCCGACGCGTTCGCCGCCGCCGCGCAGGAAGCCGGCGTGGATGGCGTGCTGGTGGTCGACTATCCGCCCGAGGAATCGGTGGAGTTCGCCGCGAAGATGAAGGCCGCCGGCATCGACCCGATCTTCCTGCTCGCGCCCACCTCCACCGACGAGCGCATTGCCGAAGTAGGGCGCGCCGCGAGCGGCTATGTCTATTACGTCTCGCTCAAGGGCGTGACGGGCGCGGGGCACCTCGACGTCGCGAGCATCGCGAGCAAGATTCCGGCGATCAAGGCAGGCGTGCCGCTGCCGGTCGGCGTGGGCTTCGGCATTCGCGACGCGCAAACCGCCGCTGCCGTGGCGCAAGTCTCCGATGCCGTGGTGATCGGCAGCCGCATTGTGCAACTGCTCGAGAAGGCGCCGGCCGACACCGCCGCCGCGGCGCTCACGCAATTCGTGGCCGAGATTCGGGCCGCGCTTGACGCGGTTGCGGACAACGCAAAATAAGACTGCTGTAAAATCGCTTTTTCGCCATGCGCGGTCGGGGTCGGAACCCGGTCTATCCAGACCCGGTCGATGTCACGCCACCGTCCGCGCCCGCGCATCACGATCAAGGAAAGAACATCAATGAGCTGGCTCGACAAACTGCTGCCGCCGAAGATCAAGCAAACCGATCCGAAAAGCCGCAAGAGCATGCCGGAAGGTCTGTGGATCAAGTGCCCGTCGTGCGAGGCGGTCCTGTACCGCAACGACGTGGAAGCGAATCTGCACGTCTGCCCGAAGTGCGATCACCACATGCGCATCAACGCGCGCGAGCGTCTCGACGGTCTGCTCGATCCGGAAGGCCGCTATGAAATCGGCCAGGAAATCGTGCCGGTCGACGCGCTGAAGTTCAAGGACAGCCGCAAGTACCCCGACCGCCTCAAGGAGGCGATGGACGACACCGGTGAAACCGACGCCATGGTCGTCATGGGCGGCGCGATTCACACACTGCCGTGCGTGGTCGCCTGCTTCGAGTTCGCGTTCATGGCCGGCTCGATGGGCTCGGTGGCGGGCGAGCGCTTCGTGCGCGGCGCTCAAAACGCGCTCGAGCAGCAAGTGCCGTTCATCTGCTTCGCGACCTCGGGCGGCGCGCGCATGCAGGAAAGCTTGCTGTCGCTCATGCAGATGGCCAAGACCACGGCCATGCTCACGAAGCTCTCGGACGCCAAGCTGCCGTTCATCTCGGTGCTGACCGACCCCACCATGGGCGGCGTGTCGGCGAGCTTCGCGTTCCTCGGCGACGTCGTGATCGCGGAACCGAAGGCGCTGATCGGCTTCGCCGGCCCGCGCGTGATCGAGCAGACGGTGCGCGAGAAGCTGCCCGAAGGCTTCCAGCGCGCGGAATTCCTGATGCAGAAGGGCGCGATCGACATGATCATTGACCGCCGCAAGATGCGCGAGGAACTCGCCCAGTTGATGGCGCTGCTGCAGCGCCAGCCCGCCGACGCAGTGGCCTGAGCGCATAGATTGCATGCACGCGGAACTTGCGGGTTCCGCGCCTTGTCAGACGCGCCGCAAGCGAAAGCAAGCGGCGCGTTGTCATTTCCGCGATAATGCCGTTTTTTTGCAGCGGCTCATGCGCGCCAGATCGACCATCGATGTTCGGCCGCCCGCTGCGCATGGAACTTCCTGAATCGTCCCGATGAGTACTTTTCCCACCCTCGACGCGTGGCTCACGCATCTCGAAACTGCGCATCCGGTCGGCATCGACATGGGCCTCGAGCGCATCCGCAAGGTCAAGGACGCGCTGAACCTGAAGTTCGATTGCCCGATGTTCACGGTCGGCGGCACGAACGGGAAGGGCTCCACCTGCGCGATTCTCGAAACCATCCTGCTCAAGGCCGGCTATCACGTCGGTTGCCACACGTCGCCGCATCTGCTGTCGTTCAACGAGCGCGCGCGCATCGACGGCGCTGAGGCCAGCGACGCCGACCTGCTGTCGCACTTCGAGGCCGTGGAGGCCGCGCGCAACACGTTCGCCACACCGGTCTCGCTTACGTACTTTGAGTTCACGACGCTCGCGATCATGCATCTGTTCGCCTCGCGCGGGCTCGACGCCGTGATCTTCGAAGTGGGCCTCGGCGGGCGTCTCGATGCCGTGAACGTGCTCGACACCGACTGCGCGATCGTCACGAGCATCGACCTCGACCACACCGAATACCTCGGCGACACGCGCGAGAAGATCGGCTTCGAAAAGGCCGGCATCTTCCGCGCCGGCGCGCCCGCGATCTGCGCGGACCCGTTTCCGCCGCAATCGCTCATTGACCATGCACACGCGATCGGCGCCGATCTGTGGCTCTTCGGCCGCGATTTCCGCTATGAAGGCCAGGCAGGCAGCGAGCGTCAGCAATGGAACTACGCGGGCCGTTCGCTGCGCCGTTCGGCGCTTGCCTATCCGGCGCTGCGCGGTGCGAATCAGCTGATCAATACCTCGGCCGCGCTTGCCGCGCTCGAAGCGCTGCGCGACCGGCTGCCGGTGTCGGCGCAGGACATCCGCCTCGGGCTCGCCAATGTGGAGCTGCCGGGCCGCTTCCAGGTGCTGCCGGGCAAGCCGTCGATCATCCTCGACGTGGGGCACAATCCGCACGCCGCGGCAGTCCTTGGGCAAAATTTATCGGGAATGGGGTATTTTCCGTACACCTACGCGGTGTTCGGCGCGATGCGCGACAAGGACATCGCGGGCGTGGTCGCGCACCTGAAGGGCGAGATCGACCACTGGTGCGTGACCGATTTGCCGTTGCCGCGCGCGGCTTCGGCGCAACAGCTTGAAGCGGTGCTGCGCGAGGCCGGTGTGGAAGACGGCCCCGACAGCAGCATCACGCGCCACGAAACGCCCGCCGCGGCGTTTCAAGATGCGCTAAAACGGGCGACCGAAAATGATAGAATTCTCGTTTTCGGAAGTTTTTTGACGGTTGCCGGCGTCATGGCCTGGCGAAAGTCGCAGCAGCACTGATCGCGCGGTCTATCACAGACGTTACGTACAGGCACGCACAGGCCAAAAGCAGCCATACATGGGAATTTTCTCGTTCGGCAAGAAAGATGACGCGCCCAGCCGACGCGACTCCGAAGCCGGCTCTCGCCGCCGGAGCAGTCAGAACACGCGCGTGGAGCGGCGCAGCCGCCGGCCAGCCCGCTCCGGCGACGCCGAGGCGATGCTGCTCGATCCCACCCTGCCGGAAAAACAGCGCGCGCGCCGGCGCCTGGTTGGCGCGATTGCGCTGGTGCTGGCCGCCATCGTGATCCTGCCGATGGTGCTCGACACGCACCCCAAGCCGGTCACCGACGACATCTCCATCGATATTCCGAGCCGCCCGGCGTCCAGGACCGTGGCGCGCCGCGACGAAGACACCCAGGCCGGCGTCGCCCCGGATAATCCCGCGGCGGCTGAGGCCGGGCTGGGCGTAGCGACGCCCGGTGCTTCGGGTCTCGCGGCTGCGGGGTCGGGCGCTGCGCCGGCACAGACCGCGCAATCGACACAAGCGAAGCCCGCGGCGTCGGCCAAGTCCGCGCCGGCGGTTCAAGCACACGCACAAGCACAAACCCAAGCTCAGGCGAATCCGTCGACCGAAGCCGCACAAGCGCCGCGCAGCACCGCGAAGCCGGCTGCGCCGTCGTCGGTTACGGCAGTCGCGTCGCGCGGCAAGCCGGGCACCTCGGCAGCAGCGGATGGCGACGGCGCACCCGCCGCGCCGTCGGGCGCGCGCTTTGCGGTGCAGCTGGGCGCGTTCAGCAGCGATTCCGCCGCGAATAAATGGGTCACGAAGTTGAAAGCCGCAGGCGTGCCTGCATATACCGAGCAACGCAAGGAAGACGACGGCACGACGCGCACGCTGCTGCGCGCGGGTCCATTCCCTGACCGCGCCTCGGCCACCGAGGCGATCGCGAAGGTGCGCGGCGCGGGCCTGATGACGGGCTCGAACGGCTCGGCACAATAACGCGCCCGATGCTCACGGCATTCGACTACGCTGTAATGGCGGTGATCGGTTTGTCCGCGCTGCGCGGGGCGTGGCGCGGGCTCATCGGCGAAATTTTCGGGCTGATCGGCTGGATCGCGGCGCTCATCGTTGCGTGCCGCTACGTGGATCGCGTGGTGCCCTTCATTCCGGCGAACTGGCCGGGCGGGGCGCTGACCCAGTGGCTGATCGCCTTCGCGCTGATCGTGATCGGCGTGGTGCTTGTGGCCGGCGTGGCGAACGCGCTGCTCGGCCGGCTGGTCCAGGTGAGCGGCTTGTCCGGTGTGGACCGCTCGCTCGGCATGATGTTCGGCCTCGTGCGAGGCGTCGTGCTGGTGCTGATTCTTGTCGTCCTCGCGGGACTGACCGAGCTGCCCCAGCAAGACTTCTGGCGCAACGCGCTGCTGCGGCCCTATGCCGTGCAGGGCGTGCTCGAACTCAAACCGTTTTTGCCCGAGACGCTCGCGGCCTACGTTCACGTCTGACCGGAAACTGGTCGGCTGTCGTTACCGCGCCGTCACTGTCACTGCTGATTTCGCTTTTTTGAAGGACCTGCCATGTGCGGCATCGTAGGCGTAGTTTCCCGCTCCCCCGTCAATCAGCTCCTCTATGACGCGCTGCTGCTCCTGCAGCACCGTGGTCAGGACGCGGCCGGCATTGCCACCGCGGACGGCAGCACGTTCCACATGCACAAGGCCAACGGCATGGTGCGCGACGTGTTCCGCACGCGCAACATGCGTAGCCTGCCCGGCACCGTGGGCATCGGCCAGGTGCGTTACCCGACGGCCGGCTCGGCGTCGAGCGAAGAAGAAGCCCAGCCGTTCTATGTGAACGCGCCGTTCGGCATCGTCCTCGCACACAACGGCAATCTCACGAACTGGCAACAGCTCAAGGAAGAGATGTTCCGCGTGGACCGCCGCCACATCAATACGCGTTCCGACACCGAAGTGCTGCTCAACGTGCTTGCGCACGAAGTGCAGCTCGCGACCTCGGGCCTCGAGCTCGATCCGTCGGCGCTCTTCAAGGCCGTGGCGGGCGTGCACCGCCGCCTGCGCGGCTCCTACGCCATCGTTTCGCTGATCGCCGGCTACGGCCTGCTCGCGTTCCGCGACCCGTTCGGCATCCGCCCGCTGTGCATCGGCAAGATGGAAACGCCGGAAGGCACCGAGTGGATGGTGGCCTCGGAATCGGTCGCGCTCGAAGGCATCGGCTTCGAGTTCGTGCGCGACGTGGAGCCGGGCGAGGCGGTGTTCATCGACGCCGAGGGCAACTTCCACGCGCAGCAATGTGCCGTGACGCCGAAGCTCAACCCCTGCATTTTCGAACTCGTGTATCTCGCGCGCCCGGACTCGGTGCTTGACGGCGTGCCGGTGTACAACGTGCGTCTGCGCATGGGTGACTACCTCGCCGAGAAGATCCGGCGCGAGCTGCCCGATGTGAAGATTGACGTAGTCATGCCGATTCCCGATTCGTCGCGCCCCGCGGCCATGCAGGTCGCCAAGAAGCTGGGCGTGGAATACCGCGAAGGCTTCTTCAAGAACCGTTACGTAGGCCGCACCTTCATCATGCCGGGCCAGGCCATGCGCAAGAAGTCGGTGCGCCAGAAGCTCAATGCCATGGGCATCGAGTTCAAGGGCAAGAACGTGCTGATCATCGACGACTCCATCGTGCGCGGCACCACCTCGCAGGAAATCGTGCAGATGGCGCGCGATGCCGGCGCGACCAAGGTGATCTTCGCTTCGGCGGCGCCGCCCGTGAAGTACCCGAACGTCTACGGCATCGACATGCCCACGCGCGGCGAACTCGTGGCGCATGGCCGCACCGATGAAGAAGTGGCGCGCATCATCGGCGCGGACCATCTCGTGTATCAGGACGTGGAGGCGCTCAAGCAGGCCGTGCGCGACATCAATCCCGAACTCACGGAGTTCGAGGCTTCGTGCTTCGACGGCGACTACATCACCGGCGACATCACGAGCGCGTATCTGGACAATATCGAGCTGGCGCGTCTGGCGCCCCAGGCGCAGTCCGACCGCGACGCCGCGAGCGACGCGATGGACGGCGGCACGCGCTCGCAACTGCATCTGCAACTCTCGGTGGAGTAAGCGAAGCGAACGGGGAGCGCGTGCATGGCGCGCTTGCCGTGCCGAATGCCACGCATTTTCGAAGGGCCCGCTTCTGCTGACGCAAAAGCGGGCTTTTTTGCGCCTGCGCGCCGCGCGTACGGATCGAATGCGTACGCGGTACGCTACAGGCATGGCGGCTTCAACGGCGGCTTCAGGAAACGGAAAACACGAACATGAACGACGACCTCAACTTCGACACGCTGGCGGTGCGCTCGGGTTCGCTGCGCAGCGAGTTCAACGAACATTCGGAAGCGCTCTACCTCACGTCGAGTTTTTGTTTCGGCAGCGCCGCCGAGGCGGCCGAGCGCTTCAAGAATTCCGAAACCGGCTACACGTACGCGCGTTTCACGAACCCGACCGTCACCATGTTCCAGGACCGCCTCGCCGCGCTCGAAGGCGGCGAGGCGTGCATGGCCACGGCCTCGGGCATGGCCGCGATCATGTCGGTGGTGATGGCGGCGCTGCAGCAGGGCGATCACATCGTGAGTTCGCGCAGCCTGTTCGGCTCGACGCTCGGCATGTTCTCGCAGATCTTCCCGCGCTTTGGCATCACCACCACCTTCGTCGATCCTTCCGACCTCGACGCGTGGAAGAACGCCGTGCGCCCCGAGACGAAGATGTTCTTCCTCGAAACGCCGTCGAACCCGCTCACCGAAGTGGCCGATATCGAAGCGGTGAGCAAGATCGCGAAGCAGGCCGGCGCGCTGTTCGTGGTCGACAACTGCTTTTGCAGCCCGGCGTTGCAGCAGCCGCTCAAGTTCGGCGCCGATGTCGTGATGCACTCGGCCACCAAGTTCCTCGACGGCCAGGGCCGCGTGCTGGGCGGCGCGCTGGTGGGCTCGAAGCAGTTCATCATGGAGACGGTGTTTCCGTTCGTGCGCAGCGCGGGCCCGACGCTTTCGGCGTTCAATGCGTGGGTGCTGCTCAAGGGCCTGGAGACGCTTGCGCTGCGCGTGGAGAAGCAATCGGCCAATGCGCTCGAAATCGCGCGCTGGCTCGAAGCGCATCCCGCCGTGAAGCGCGTCTTTTACCCGGGGCTCGAATCGCATCCGCAGCACGCGCTCGCGATGCGCCAGCAGAAGGCGGGCGGCGCGATCGTCTCGTTCGAGCTCAAGGGCGACACGCCCGAAGCGCAGCGCGTGAACGCCTGGCGCGTGATCGACGGCACGAAGGTGTGCTCGATTACCGGCAATCTCGGCGATACGCGCACGACCATCACGCATCCCGCCACCACCACGCACGGCCGCATCGCGCCCGAGGCGCGCGCGGCGGCGGGCATTACCGAAGGGCTGATCCGCCTCGCGGTGGGCCTCGAAGATCCGCGCGACGTGCGCAACGATCTCGCGCATGGGCTCGATGCGGCGCAGTAAGCCGCGCATTTACCCGATCCAACTTATTTTCCTTGTTCGTGAGTTCGTCATGGCTGTCATTCGTGCGTTGTTCGTTTATCCGGTGAAGTCCTGCGGCGCGATCGCGCTCGATCGCGCGCAGCTCGACGCGAAGGGGCTGCCTTGGGATCGTCACTGGATGGTGGTGGACGAGAGCGGTCGCTTCGTCTCGCAACGCGAAATCGCGGCGATGGCGCGCATCGTGCCCGCGTTCGTCGAGCACGGCGTGCGTCTCACGATGACGGGCGCGGATGCGCCGCTGGACTTGTCTTTCACGCCGCGCGGCAACGAGGCGCGTGTGCAAGTGACGGTCTGGAAGGACACGTTCGAAGCACTCGATGAAGGCGATGAAGCCGCGCAGTGGTTTTCGCAGGCGCTCGGCGTGGCGGTGCGCCTCGTGCGTTTTGCGCCGGACGTCACGCGCCTCGCGAGCAAGACGTGGACGAACGACGAAGACGTGCCCACGCAGTTCGCCGATGGCTTCCCGCTGCTCGTCACGAGCGAAGCGTCGCTGGCGGACCTGAACGCGCGCCTCGCGGCGAAGGGCGCGTCGCCGGTGCCGATGAGCCGCTTTCGCCCGAACATCGTCGTCGATGGCAGCGATGCGTTCGACGAAGACTTTATCGACACGCTGTCGATCGACGGCAGTGACATCGTGCTGCGCTTCGCCAAGCCGTGTGCGCGCTGCCCGATCACGACGATCGATCAGCGCACGGGCGAGCGCGATGCACAGTGGCCCGCCGAGCCGCTCGACACGCTCGCGGTGTTCCGTGCCGATCCGCGCGTGGACGGCGGGCTTACGTTCGGGCAGAACGCAATGGTGGTCGCAGGCGCGGGCGAGCGTCTCGCGGTGGGCGCGCAAGCGCAGTGGGAATACCGCTTCGAGGAATGATGGCGCAGTTGCGCGCGGGGGTTTGTGCCGAGCCGCGTCGAGCCGATGCTCAGTGCGAAGGCAGCGCGCGCCACTGCCCGGGCGCGAACCCGAAGCGCCGCGTGAACGCGTGCGTGAATGCGCTCTGGTCGCCGAAACCGACTTCCAGCGCAATGTGCGTGAGCGAGAGGCGGGGATCCGCGAGCAGCATGAGCGAGGTGTCCAAGCGCAGGCGCTGCAAATAGCGATGCGGCGTCTCGCCGAACGCTTCGATAAAGAGCTGATGAAAGCGCCGCATGCCGAAGCCGCAATGCGCGGCCAGATCGGCGATTCGCAACGGCTCCGCGAGATGCGCGCGCAGCCAGCGGTCGACGCGCGCGAAGTCGAGGCCCACCGCGGCTTCGAAGGCGTCGTTGCTGGCGATGCCTGCTTGCGCGAGCACGGACGCGCACAATTGCGCCGAGGCGTCCCAATGAAAGCGGCGAGCGCGCAGATCGGCGCTCGCGTGTGTGTCGTGTGCCGGCGTGGCGCCGCTTTGTGCCTGCTGGGCGCTACGCTGTGCCTGCCCGGCGATCTCGCGCACGAGCTGCGTGAGCGCCGGGTCGATGCGCACGGCGCGCGCCGTGTCGAACAGGCGCTCGGGCACGGCCAGCGCGGCGGCGGGCAAGTCCAGCACGAGCTGGCGGTTCTCGCCGATGCCCGCGTAGTCGTGCCGCGCGCCGGCCGGAATCAGCCAGGCTGAACCCGGGTCGATGCGCTCGCCGACACCGTCCACCGTCATCTCCATCTCGCCGTCGAGCCCCAGCACGATCTGGTGAAAATCGTGCACATCGGTTTCCTCGACTGCGCCGTAGCAGCGCAAGGCAATGCCGGGCGCAGTGACCGAGACGGCGTGACGCGGATTCATGGCGGACGATGCGCGGAGTGCGATGCTCAGACCGCGAGCAGTTCCACTTCGAACACGAGCGTGGCGTTCGGCGGAATCACGCCGCCCGCGCCGCGCACGCCGTAGCCGAGTTGCGGCGGGATCGTGAGCTTGCGCACGCCGCCCACCTTCATGCCCTGCACGCCTTCGTCCCAGCCCTTGATGACCATGCCGCCGCCCAGCACGAAGGCGAACGGATCGTTGCGGTCCTTGCTCGAATCGAACTTCTGGCCGTCCGTGAGCCAGCCGGTGTAGTGCACGCTGACTGTCTGGCCGGCTTTCGCCTCGGCGCCGCTGCCTTCGGTCAGGTCTTCATACTTGAGGCCGGATGCGGTGGTCACGATGGACATGGATCACTCCTGAATCGGAAAAAGGAAAAGCGTTATTGTAGGCGCTTTGCAGGGCGCGCGAGGCGCGCCGCCCCCCGTGCGCCTTGCCTGTGTGCTACTCGCGTGCGCCGCGCCTGCGTTTGCCTTCGTTCGCGCTCGTTCGCGTTCGTTCGACCTCGCAGGCACGTCGCGTGCGGCGCGTGTGGGTGTCTGGCGGCGCGCGCCGCATGAGACGAGGGCACAGCGAAGCCACAACGTCGTCGCTGCCTATAATTGGGGCCGGCCCGCCCCCGGCGAGCGAAAGAAAAGGAATCCGATGGCGTCCACCTCTCCCACCCCGAGCGAGCGCACGGCACACCTGTGTGCCGAAGCCGCGCTGTTCATGCGCGATCACGTGCTCTCGCGCGTGTCGCACGACTTGCGCAGTCCGCTGAACGCAATCCATAGCTGGGCCTATGTGCTCGAGCGCAAGATCGACAGCGCCGACGCCGCTGCGCTGCGCGCGCTCGCGGGCATCCGCACGGGCGTCGAGCAACAGGTGCAGCTGCTCGAAACGCTCGTCGATACTACGCGTGCCGAGACGCGCAAGCTGCACATCGAGCGCGCGCCGTTCGCACTTGATGCGCTGACTGGCGAGACCGTGGACGATGCGCGCCGCGCGCTCGCCGACGCGCGTGGCGTGAACCTCGCCGTGCGGGGCGGGCCCACTGGCGCGACGCTCGACGCCGGGCGCGAGCGTATCGGGCAGGCGCTCTGGCTCATGCTGGCGTTCGCGACGGAGGCGAGCACGCCAGGCGCGGCGATCTCGCTAGACGTGAGCGTGACGGCCACCGCCGCTCAATTCGAGGTGCACTGGCAGGCGAACTGCGTGGCGCTCGCCGACGAGACGCTGCCGCATCTGTTCGAAGTGTTCGCCCGGGCTCAGGCGCGCGAGCTGCAGGACGCGGGCCGCTCTCCGTGGGTGCTTGCGCTGTGCCAACGCGTGGCCGAGGCACATGGCGGGCGCTTCGAGGCGCGGCCGCTCGTGGAAGGCGAGGCTGCCTCGCTCACGCTTAACGTGCCGGCCAGCGGGACGTAGCAAGCTCATAGCGGGCTCTGGCGCGGGCGTTAAAACGACTCGCGCGATCCGGCGGCCGGCGATCCGGCGATGTATGCGCGGCGTCAGGCCGCATGGACACATGCCCGCTACGCAGGCGAGCTTCAAACGCGTGGCGCCGGGCGCACAGGCTATGCTGCGTGAGCAATCGGGCCAGCCCGTGCAGGTCTTACAGGGTTCTTTCACCCTTATACTGAGCGATTCGTTTTCCGGAGCCCTTTCTCTTGAGTCAGCTTATCGCTCTCGCCGGCGCGCTGTTGCTGGTTGCCCTCAACGGTTTCTTTGTCGCGGCGGAGTTCGGTCTCGTCAAGCTGCGCGCAACGCGCGTGCAAAGCCTGGCGACCCAGCACGGCTTGCGCGGACGACTGCTCGCCAAGGTCCACGGCCAGCTCGACGCCTATCTTTCCGCGTGCCAGCTCGGCATCACGCTCGCTTCGCTCGGCCTTGGCTGGATCGGCGAGCCGGCCTTCGCACAGTTGCTCGAACCCGTGTTCGATCTCGTGGGCGTGCGCTCGCCGGATCTGATCCACGCCATTTCGCTCACTTTCGCCTTTACCGTGATTTCGTTCCTTCACATTGTGGTGGGGGAGCTCGCGCCCAAGTCGCTCGCGATTCGCGAAGCCGAGAAGATTTCGCTATGGGCCGCCGCGCCGCTGTACGGCTTTTACTGGACGATGTATCCGGCCATCTGGGTGCTCAATTCGAGCGCGAATGCCGTGCTGAAACTGGTGGGCCTCTCGGCGGAGCACGGCACCGAGGCGCATTACTCGACCGACGAACTCAAGCTGATCCTGCGCAGCCGCCGCTCGGCGGCGGAGGCGCAGGCCGAGGAGCGCGCGCAAGCCGATGCACGTGCGCGTGTCAACGATCGCACCAGCGGTTCAGCTCAACGTGCGAGGCGTGCCGGGAGCGCGGCAGGCGCGGCGCATACCGCGGACACCTACAGCACCGACGAATGGAACGCACTCGCGCATTCGCTGGACTTTTCGCGCCTGACGGTCTCGGACCTCATGCGTCCCGCGCACGAGATGGTGGGCCTGCGCCGCGACCTCTCGCTCGCTGAGAACATGCAGATCGTCGCGCGCCATCGTTTCAGCCGCTATCCGCTCTTCGAGGACGCTTCGGGCGAGCGCGTGGCCGGCCTCATCCACCTGAAGGATCTGCTGCTCGCGCGCGAGGCGGGCCACGCGCTCGATGACCTCGGCAAGTTTGTGCGTCCCGTGCAGTACGTGAAGCCCGAGACGCCCGCGCTCGCGCTGTTCCGGCGCTTTCGCAAGGGCGCGCCGCACTTCGCGCTGGTTGGGCGCAAGGGCATGCGGCCGGGCGGCTTTCTCACGCTCGACAATATGCTTGGCGCGCTGGTGGGCCAGATCCACGATGAATTCCATCAGGCCGACACCGACTGGACCCGCATGGACGACGGCACGCTGATGGGGCGCGGCAGCCTGCCGGTGGTGTCGCTGGAGCAGGCGCTCGGCATCGATATCGACGAAGGGCGCGCGGAATCGGTGGGCGGCCTCGTGATTCACGCGCTCAACGATCTGCCCACCGAGGGGCAGCGCGTCGAGTTCGACCGCTTCGACATCGTCGTCAAGAAGATGAAGGGGCCGCGCATCGTGCTCGTGCGCGTGTATCCGAAGGATCTGGAGGATGAGGGCGGCTGAAGCGGTGTACTTGCGCACTACAGGCGCTGGGAAACGGAGGACGTTGCGGTGAAAGCCCCGTCGCAGCGGGGCAATCCCGGCGAGCGTAAACGCGCCTACTTGATCGCTTTGCTATTGGGCGTTACGCGCGGGTCGTTGCAAAGGTGCTCGCACCCGCCCTCGCATATGGGAACGAGGCTAACGGAAATCTGATCGAGCGTAGCGTTGCCTTTATCATCGACGTCCGGCTTCTTGATGATTCTCGTATCAATCCAAATGTTGGTTTCCTTCACGCCAAGCTGAACTAGATAGCTTTTAAGCGCTGCTGCTCTCCCGGATGCCAAAGCCTTCGGGTTTCTTTCCTTGACGTATCCTCCAGCGTAGACAATGCCTCTGATTTCTACGTTCGGCCATTGCTTCGCAGCGAGCATCATATCGGCGATCCTGATGCGATCCGAATTCGGGATTTCCGTTGAATTGAGTGGCAAGCTACTTGTCATATCCTCCGAGACCGTGCATGCGTTTGCGCTGCCTACGCTCGCAGCAAAGAACAAGGCTGGAAGGTAGCGGCCTATACTCGCAACAATATTCATTTTCGGCATTAAATCTCCCTTAATCGCTGAATCCAACATAGCACGCCAGGCTATCCGCATTTCGGATTGCCTTGTCGGGGTTGTCTTGCGCCCAAAACGAGAGCCCAACGGACACCCCATACATTCCGTCGTTAGAGTCGAATACATCGGTAAAATGGGTGCATTCGTGTATCAGCGTCAAAACTTGGCACCCGTGCCAAAGTTGCGAGCGGGGCGAAGTGCAAAAATGCGGATATATCGCAATGATACGTTTAGCCGTATCGGGTTTGCATACTGCCGCATCGGTAGAGCCGTTATCAGGGAAGATAGTGCAAGTGATGTTTCGTTGCTTCTGTTGATCCCAACGAATGATATTTTCCGGCTTCAGCTCTTTCATGACTTGAAGAAGCCGCGGCAAGCCCGCGTGGAGTATGCCACGTGTTACAGCATCGGAACGGCCTAACCACTTCTTCGCTCGTGCTTGTTCACTGGTATCCCAGCGCGCCAAGGCTGTAAGACGTGTTTGAATCAATGCGACTGCTTCCGCTCGCGATTTGATGATCGATTCACGAAATTCCTTGTTGCTCATGTTGAAGCAAATCGGCGTCGGGTCCAGCGTGACATTTACATTAGAGTCCGGGTTCGCGTTTGTTACAGCGGTATCGTGCACGGTAACCCATTGCGTTTCGTCAGCCATTTTTATTCTTTCACCAATTGAAGCTTTAGTCGTGACGTTTCGTTCGTGGTTACACGCCGTGTTTGTCCCGCTGCGTTTGTGATGCCTGTGTAGACCTGCCCGCTCTCTGTAACGATGCGATAGCGAACATTAGCGAGTGGGCGGCTTGCATCATCCATCAAGGTAAATTGCTCGTCATACGTTGCAGCGTGTGCGGGTTCCAGCTCGTGCGCGGCGAATTCATGCCAAGCCGTGTCTTGAGAGGCGATCATGACGGGCGGCGGATCACATTTGCAGATGCAGATATCGCCGTCGAGGGCTTGCTGCTTGCCCATCATCGTTGCTGACCGGTGCGGGCCCTTCCAGCCGATTACGCCAGTCGACTTGCAGACCGGACACAACACCTTGGCGCCGATGAAAGTAAGCGGCCGGCCGTGGTGGGTGCACCTCTCCATGCCTTCGATTACAACGCCGTCATGGGTGGATTTGTCGCCTTGCCTTAGCAGGTATCGCCTCATATCGCGCCCCACAAAGCTCGCCTTTGTTGCTTCGCCATTTCCATGCCTCCGGGAGTCGATGAAAGCAACCGGCCCGGTAATGCAACCGGCTACGCGGCGGGCGTGAGTTTCGCCCGTTCAGGCGATGTTCCCGGCCCTCCCGCTGGCGCGATATCGGATCCGTCTGAAACGAGATATGAACGATTCACAGTGCATCGCGGCGCGCGTGCAATTTGACATTCGACAACAGCGTCTTGTATGGCTGTTAATTTGAATGCGCTGGCCGATGGTTCATCAGGATTGTTGGCTGGACGAGGTGTGCACGAGATTCGACAGCACCGCAACGGGCAGTGCGCTCAACACGTCGCGCAGATATAGCACGTTGTCCTGATCGTGCGGTGTGGCGGCGCGGGTCGCGTCACTCAACCAGTCGTGCAGATCCGTTGCCGGGCACGCTTTCGGCAGCACGACCGCCGTATCGTCCCAGCGCGCGGGCTCGACGAGCGGCAGCCCGCCTTCCAGCAGTGCCATCGCATGCCGTGTGCCGATCACCACAGCCCACGCCTCGCCGTGCCGGCGCGCGAAGGCAATCGCGTGCGCGGCCTGCGCGCCGCGTAATTCGAGCGGCAAGTACTCGCCCTCGGTCATCAATGCCGGCGCGCGGGCGCGCAGCGCGAGCAGACGCGCAATGATGGCCTGTTTCACGTGCGCATCGCGCCAGTGCGCAAGCTTCGCGGCGGGCGCGCTGCTATCCAGCGCCGCCGCGCGCAAGGCAAAATCCACGGGCCGGCGGTTGTCCGGATCGACGAGGCTGAAATCCCATAGCTCCGTGCCTTGATAGAGATCGGGCACGCCCGGCGAACTCATGCGCAGCACGGTTTGCAGCAGCGTATTGACGGCGCCGGCCGGCGCGATGCGCGCCACGAAGGTGGCGAGTGCGTGCAGGAAACCGTCGCGCCGCTGGGGCGCGAGAATGTCGAAGAGAAATGCCTGGCAGTCCGATTCGTAATTTTCGTCGGGTGCGAGCCAGTTTGTACGCTGCTTTGCCTCGCGCAGCGCCTTCACTTGCCATTGCGCGACGCGCTCGGCCAGCTCGCGCACGCGCGCTTCGTTCCCGGCGTCGAGATCGGGTGGCCAGCAGCCCACCAGCGTTTGATAGAGCATCGCTTCGGCCACAGGGCCGGGCGCCCATTCTCCCTCCGCCCCCGGCGATGACGATGAAGGCGTCGCGTCGTTGCGCCGCTGCGGCTGGTTCAGCGTGGACCACGCGCGCAGCGTCGAGCTCCATTCGGGCGCGATTTCGCTGAGCACCGCAAGCCGCGCGCGCACGTCTTCGCCGCGCTTGTGATCGTGCGTGGCCGTGGCGAGCAAGGCGAACGGGAAGCGGCGCTGGCGCAGCCCATTCGCCGCGTGGAAGTCTTCGGCGCTGCGTGAGAAGTCGTCCGGGTCCGCGCCCACTTCGTTGCGCGAGAGCAGTCTGCCGTAACGGTAGAGCGCGGTGTCCTCGGTCGCCTTCGCCGCAAGCGGTGCGGTGAGTTGGGAGAAGAGCGTCAGCGCGGTGCGCTGTGCGATGAGCGCGTGGCTTAGCGGTGCGGTTGGCGGGGTCTGTGCGGCTTGTCTGGTCGTGTTTGTGTCGTTGCTGTTGCCATTCGCTACGGCCGCAGTCGGCGCGTGTGCGCCCAGCCATGCATCGACCTGATCGAGCACGGCGAGGCTCGCGCGCGGCAGCGCCCTGCGGGCCGCCTGCAGCGCGAGATCGAAATAGCGATTGTCCTCGGGGCCGCGCAGACCATTCACCGGATAGATGCGATAGACCGGAAAGTGCATTGCAAGCTGCGCGAGCACACGGTGCACGCTTGCGTAAGTAAAGTCGCGCGTGGCGGGCTGCTCGCGTGCGATGCGGTGCAGCGCGCGCGCCGCGTGATCGAGCTCCGCCGCGAGATATGCGGCCAGCACCTCGCGGCGCGCGTCGAGCGCCACGCGCGTGAACGGAGTGGAAGGGGCGAACGAGGCCTCCTGTCCCGAGATCGCGGCCCAGCTCGCAGCGAGCGGCGCGGCGCCCGCCGGGTCGTGCAGCAGCGCGCCCATATCGTTCATGAAGTCGTAGCCAGTCGTGCCTTGCACGGGCCAGTCTTCGCGCAGCGGCTCGCCGTGCGCGAGAATCTTTTCGACCACGATATAGGGTGGTTGTGAACGCAACGATGAAAGCCGCTGGCGCAATCGATCGCAATACTCGCGCGGGTCGGCCAGGCCATCGATATGGTCGATGCGCAGGCCGTCGATCACGCCATCTGCGTAAAGGCGCAATACGAGCTTGTGCACGGACTCGAACACGTCGTGGCGCTCCACGCGCACGCCCGCGAGCGCGCTCACGTCGAAGAAGCGCCGCCAGTTCACTTCGTCCGTGGCGGTGCGCCACCACGCCAGCCGGTAGTGCTGGCGCTCCAGCAGCCGGTGCAGGCGCTCGCGCGTGGCGGGATGGCTGCCCGCATGTGCTTGCAGTGCGGCGTCGATGGCGGCGCTGCCTTCGCGTTCGACGAAGTCGCGCAGCGCCGCGCGCGCGGTGGCGGCGCGAGCCTGGTCGTCGGGCTGCGTGGTGAGGCCCAGGAACGGCGCAGCGAGCGTCTGGAGTACGTTGGGATCCGTGTCGGTTGCGGCTTGCAGCAGTGCCGCGTAATCGGCCGGGCAGATCGGGCAGACGTGCGGGCCGTACTGCACGAAGAAGCGCGCGAGCGCCGCGTCGAACTTCAGCGCGATGCGGCCCGCAGCGAGTTCGTCGCCGTATTGCGCGCCGAGAAACGGCATCAGCACTTTGCCGCGCAGCACCGGGTCGGGCGAATGCCAGTCGACGTCGAAGTAGCGCGCGAACGTGCTATGGCGTCCCCATTCGAGGATGTCGAGCCACCACGCGTTGTGAGCGCCGCCCACGCCCATGTGGTTGGGCACCAGATCCACGATCAGCCCCATGCCGCGCACGTGCAGCGCGTCGGCGAGGCGCCGCAGTGCTGCTTCGCCGCCGCGTTCCTCGCTCACGGTGCCGTAGTCGACCGTGTCGTAGCCGTGCATCGAGCCGGGCTGCGCGGTCGTGATCGGCGACAGGTAGAGATGGCTCACGCCGAGCGCCGCGAAATAGTCGAGCTGCGCCAGCGCGTCGTCGAACGTGAAGTCCTGATGAAGCTGCAAGCGCAGTGTGGCGCGGGGGAGTGTCATGGTTCGGAACGCACGGAGGGCGTGGCCGGTGCATCGCCCGGGCTCGCGGTTGTAGCGCCTGTTTCGGCGGTGGTTTCGTCTTTGATATCGGCGGCCAGCGCGCGCGCACGCACGACGGTCCGCACGCGCGCGGCGAACGCGGGATCGTCGAACAGGGCGTCGACGGGCAGCGGCAGGCGTCGGCGCCAGTTCGGATGCTCGTCGATCGAGCCCGGCAGGTTCGGTTGATCGGCGAGGCCGAGCAGGTCTTCGAGCGGACAGGTCACGAGCGGGCTAGCGCTTGCGGCCACGTAGCCGAGCGCGCCTTCCACGGGCGCGTTCTCCGGCGATGGCGCGGGCTCGGCGGCGTCGCGCGGCGCGAAGCCGGTGTCTTGCAGCGCGAGCCAGAGCGCCGCGCGATCGGTGGCGCGCTGGGTGTGTTCGAGCGCGACGGGGTCGCGCCCGTCCGCGCGCGGCAATGTCTGGCCGATGCGGTTGCGCCAGTCGATGTCGCTGCCGCTCCACCAGCCCGCGACGGTCGGCAGATCGTGCGTGGTGGTGGTGGCCACGCAGTTCGGGGCGTAGCGCTTCGGCGCGAGAAACGCGCTGCCCTCGCGCTCGAACCACAGCACGCGGATGCCGTAGAGCCCATGCGCGGCGAGCCGTTCGCGCAAGCCCGGCGGCACGGTGCCGAGGTCCTCGCCGATCACGATGGCACGATGCCGCCACGACTCGAGCGCGATGAGCCGCACGAGGTCGTCGAACGGATAGCGCAGATACGCACCGTGTTGCGCGCTTTCGCCTTCGGGCACGAGCCACAGGCGCCGCAGGCCCAGGATGTGATCGATGCGCACGCCGCCCGCGTGTGCGAACGCGGCGCGCAGCATGGCGATAAACGCGCGAAAGCCGGTGTTGTGCATCGCGCGCGGGGAAAACGTGGTGAGGCCCCAGCTTTGGCCCGCCTGGTTGAAGAGGTCGGGGGGCGCGCCCACGGAGACACGCTGCAGCATGTCGTCGGGCTGCGCCCATGCCTGCGAGCCCGCGCCGTCGCAGCCCACGGCGAGATCGGCAACCAGGCCGACCGCCATGCCGGCCTCGCGCGCTTCGCGTTGCGCGCGCGCGAGGCCTTCTGCCGCGAGCCATTGCAGGAAGCGGTGGAAGTCCACTTCGCGCCGGTGCGTCGCGGCGAAGCGCGCGACTTCCTCGCTGCGCGGGTCGCGCAAAGGTGCGGGCCAGTCGCGCCAGTGACGCGCGCCACCGAGTTCTTTGAGCATTGCCGCATGGAGCGCTTCGAAGCGCGCGTGGTCTTCGAGCGCTTCGCCGCCGCGCGCGCAGAACGCCTCGAATGCTTTGGCGCGCGGTGAATCGCTGGTGCGTTCTGTATCGTCGAATCGGTCGAAGAGCACGCGCAGCACCGCGAGCTTGAGCGGCAGCGCGCGCGTCCAGTCGATGAGCGGCAGCGCTTCGAGTTCGCGCGATGTATCGCCGGATCGCGTGGCTTCGCGCATGGCATCGTGCGCGGCCTGCGCGCCGAACACGGCAGCCGGATCGATATGCGCGACATTGAGCCAGAGCCGCGAAGACGGCGAATACGGGCTGAAGTGGCCCGGATCCGCACTGAACATCGCATGCGTGGGGCTGACCGCGAGCGCATGCGCGCCGTGCCGCGCGCTCTGCGTGGCGAGCGTGGCCAGCGCGCTGTAGTCGCCGATGCCGCCATCGCCATTGCGTCGGAGTCCATACAATTGCGCCGCGATGCCCCAAAGCGGCGGCACGCGCGCCGTGTCGCCTTCCTTGTTGTTGTCATGCGCGCGCCACGCATCGTCGATGGTGTGGCAACGCGGCGGCGCGACGGCGATCGTCAGCCGGTGATCGTGGACCGTGAGCGTGTGATAGCCGGGTTCGGAGAGCGGCGCGAGCAATGCGGGCGCGTCGCGCGGCGCGGTAAAGCGGCCCTCGATATGCGAGCCGTTCTCCAGATCGATGCGATAGTGACTGCCCGTGCGTACCGCCGAAGCCGGCAATTCGATCGCGCTTTCGAATTCGGCGGTGATGAGCGGCGGCAGGCGCCGCGACGACTGCTCCGCGTTCAGCGCCGAAGTGCTGTGCCGCATCTGCGTGGCGTTCGCGCAGGGCAGGCCCGCGCATTCGAGCAGCGCGGCGAGCGTACTATCGGGCACGCGCTGCGTGACGCCGCGCGCGTCGGTCCACTCGACCGCGAAGCCCGCGCGTTGCGCGAGGATGGCGAGCGTCTCGCTGCGGCGCGCGGTGTTCATGCGAGCGGTTCCTCGCGCCGTACTACGCGCGCGTCGTGATGGAGCGCGTACTCGGGCACTGCGCCGGTGAGCCATGCCACGCAGGCGCTTTCGGGCAGCACGCCGCGGTCGGTGATATCGCGCGCGCGTTCGGGCGTTTCGAAGACAACCATGCCTTCGGGTTGCGCATCGAGCTTCGCGCCTTCACGGCCCAGGTTCAGCGCGATCGTCCAGGTCTCGCCGTCGGCGAGACGCCAGCGCGCGACGAGCGCATTCGCCGCGTGGCCGGCGTCGTCGACGAGCACGGTCGCGCCGAGCGGCCGCGCATCGTGCAGGCGCGGCATCAATAGACGCGCGCGCACGGTGAGCGCGGACTTGTAAAAGTGCATCCACGCGCGCCGGTCATCGTCGAGCGGCACATCGGCCGGCGGCGACGAATTAACGAACGTTTGCAGATCGTTAGGATCGGGAATCTGTTCGCGCCGTGACGCATCGCTGAACGCGCGGAACGCCGCGAATTCCTTGCGGCGCCCTTCGCGCACCGCTTCGGCGAGTTCGCCTTCGAACGCGGTGAAGAACTGGAACGGCTGCGTCGAGCCGTATTCTTCCTCCATGAACAGCAGCGGAATCTGCGGCGAGAGCAGCAGCAGCGCCGTGGCCGCGCGCAGCGCGCCGTCGTCGCTGAGCGCGCGCAGGCGTTCGCCCAGCGCGCGGTTGCCGATCTGATCGTGGTTTTGCAGGAACATCACGAACGCGGTCGGCGGCAGATGCGCGCTAGGCTCGCCGCGCGGTTCGTCCGCATGCACGGGCGACGGGTCGCCCTGGTAGGCGAATCCTTCGCCGAGCACGCGCGCGAGGTGGCGGATCGGGTGGTTTGCGAAGGCGCGGTAATAGCCCTCCGATTCGCCGATCAGCATGACGTGCAGCGCGTGATGCGCGTCGTCGTTCCATTGCGCGTCGAAGTGCGCTTCGAGCAGATTGGCTTCGTTGTGCTCGTTTTCCAGCACGAGATGGACATGGCGGTCGGGCTCCACGCGCGCATGCACGTGGTCGGCGAGTTCGCGCAGCCATTCGGGATTGTCGATCGCGTGCGCAGCGTCGATGCGCAAACCGTCGAAGCGATATTCGGTGAGCCAGTAGAGCGCGTTGTCGCTGTAGAAGTCGCGCACTTCGGGGCGCGCGAAATCGAGCGCGTCGCCCCAGGGCGTGCGCTTGCCGGCCTTGAAGAACGGCTTCGCATAGCGACCGAGCCAGTTGCCGTCCGGGCCGAAGTGGTTGTAGACCACGTCGAGGAACACCTGGAGGCCCAGGCCGTGCGCCGTATCGATGAGCGCCTTGAGTTCGTCGGGCGTGCCGTAGGCTGCGTGCGGCGCATAGGGCAGCACCACGTCGTAGCCCCAGCCGCGCTCGCCGGGGTAGTCGTTCAGCGGCATCAGTTCGATGGCGGTGATGCCGATGTCGGCGAGCGCGGGCAAACGCTTCATGACGCCGCGATAGCCGCCCAGCGCACCCACGTGCACCTCGTAGAGGACAGTGTCTTCCCATGGGCGACCGCGCCAGTGCGCGTGCTGCCAGGCATAGCCGCGCGCGTCGAGCACTTCGCTCGGCCCATGCACGCCTTGGGGTTGAAAGCGCGAAGCGGGGTCGGGTACGAGTTGGCCCTCGCTAATGCGGTAGCGGTATAGCGCGCCGGAACCGCACTCTGCGCGCGCCTCGAACCAGCCGTTGCCGCTGGGCGTCATGTCGATCGGTGCGCACGCCTCGTCTTCGAACACTACCTGCACCTTGTCGCACGAGGGCGCCCAGAAGCGAAAGCGTGTGTGCGGTTGCGCGTGCGCGGCGCCCGTCAACTGCGCGCCGAACGGCAGGCAGTGCATGTAATGGCGGACCTGCGGATCATGCGAAAGCGTGGTCATGGCCGATTCCTGTTCAGCGATCGTCGTCTGCGCTTGCGTCTTCGTCTTCGTCTTCGTCGGCGGCAGGCGCTGCGCCCGGCTGGCGCGGGTCGGGCGGCGGCGCGTCACTGCCTTGCGGCGCGCTTTTTTCCTGCTCGTTCGCCGGAGCTTCGATGCTTTGCGCCGCACCCGGTTCGCCGTGGCGCGCGGGCCGCGCGCCCAACACCACGAGCGCGTGCGCGGCGACTTCGAGGCTCGTGTCGGGCAAGGCGTACGGCGGTTCCCCGGGGCGCGCGCTGTCGAGCAGCACGGACCACGCGAAGTGCGGCGCGGCGGCCGTGAACGTCACCGTATGCGCTGAGGCGTTCAGCATCATCAACAATACTTCTATTTCGCCGTCGAGTCCTGGCCCTGCGCGCCGCATCGCGAACGCGCGCGCCTCGGGGTCCTGCCACGCCTCGGGCGAGAGCGGCGCGCCGTGCTCGTCGAACCAGTCCACATCGTGCACGCCCGGCAGCACGTCGCGGTCGCCAAACAGGAAATGCGTCTGCCGCAGCAAGGGATGGTCGCGGCGCAGCGCGATCGCGCGCGCGACGAACGCAGTCGTCGCCTCGCCTTGCGGCGATGCGGCAAGCGTCCAGTCGAGCCAGGACAGCTCGTTGTCCTGGCAGTAGGCGTTGTTGTTGCCGAGTTGCGTGCGGCCCGTCTCGTCGCCGGCGAGCAGCATGGGCGTGCCGAGTGCGACGAAGAGCGTCGCGAGCATCGAGCGCGCGACGCGCGCACGCGTGTCGATAATCGCGGGATCGTCGGTTGGACCTTCCGCGCCCCAGTTCGCGCTCCAGTTCTCGTTGTGGCCGTCGCGGTTGTCTTCGCCATTTGCTTCGTTATGCTTGTGTTCGTATGCAACGAGATCGGCGAGCGTGAAGCCGTCGTGCGAGGTCACGAAGTTGAGCGACGCCCAGGGGCGGCGCGTGCGCTTGTCGAAGAGATCGGCGGAGCCCGTGAGGCGCGCGGCGAGATCGGCGCGCTGGCCGGGGTCGCCGCGCCAGTAGCGCCGCACGCTGTCGCGAAAGCGGTCGTTCCATTCGGCGAAGCCAGGTGGATGATGGCCGAGTTGATAGCCGCCCGGCCCCACGTCCCACGGCTCGGTGATCAGTTTGACGCGCGAGAGCACGGGGTCCTGGCGCAGCACGTCGAAAAAACCGCTGGCGGGATCGAAGCCGTGCGCCTCGCGCCCGAGCGTGACGCCGAGGTCGAAACGAAAGCCGTCGATGCCGTACGAGGTGACCCAGTAGCGCAACGAATCGGCCACCATTTGCAGCACGCGCGGATGCGTGAGATTGAGCGTGTTGCCGCAACCGGTGTCGTTGATGAGATACCGTTCGTCGCCCGGCACGCAGCGGTAGTAGCTCGCATTGTCGAGCCCGCGCCACGACACCGTGGGCCCGCCTTCGCCGCCTTCGCAGGTGTGGTTGTAGACCACGTCGAGCAGCACTTCGATGCCGGCCGCGTGAAGCTGGCGCACGGCGATGCGGATTTCGTCGGGGTCGTGGCCCGAGAGATACGAGGGCTCAGGCGCGAAGTACGCGGCCGGGTTGTAGCCCCAGTAGTTGCGCAGGCCGCGCTCGAATAGAAAGCGTTCGGAGAGCAGGGCCTGCATCGGCAGCAGCTCCACGGCGGTCACGCCCAGCTTGTGCAGATGCTCGATGAAGCGCGGCGCGGCGAGTGCAGCGAAGGTGCCGCGCGTATGCGAGCGCAGCTCGTGGCGCAGCATCGAGACGCCGCGCAGATGCGTCTCGTAGATCACGGTCTTGTCCCACGGCGTATTCGGCCGCACGTCGTGCGACCAGTCGAACGCGTCGTGGCTGATGACGGCCTTGGGCATGGCGGGCGCTGAGTCGCGGCGATCGAGCGAGAGGTCGGCGCGGTTCGAATGCACGCGGTAGCCGAACAGCGTGTCCGACCAGCGGAACTGGCCGATGAGCCGCTTCGCGTAGGGGTCGAGCAGCAGTTTGTGCGGATTGAAGCGGTGGCCGAGATGCGGCTGATACGGGCCGTGTGCGCGCAGTCCATAGACCGTGCCGGGATGGGCCCCGGGCAGATAGCCATGCCAGACTTCGTCGGTGCATTCGGGCAGCGTGTAGCGCGTGCGCTCCTTGCGCCCGGTCGGGTCGAACAGGCACAGCTCGATGCGCCACGCATGCGCCGAGAACACTGCGAAGTTCGTGCCGAGCCCGTCCCAGGTCGCGCCAAGCGGGTAGGGCGCGCCGGGAAGCAGCCGCTCGGGCAGGCCGTTAGCCATGTCGATGCTCCTTCTCGTGATTCTTGTATTGCATCGGATTCCTGATGTTTCTGTGGAATGCGCGGTGTGCGCGAATGGTCAGCGGCGCAGGCGCAGTATCAGCGTGCCGAGCGGCGGCAGCACGAATGCCGCCGATTGCGGTTTGCCGTGGCTTTGCACGGGCTCCGTGCACACGAGGCCCCCGTTGCCCATGTTCGAGCCGCCGTAGACGTCGGCGTCGGTGTTGAGCGCTTCCTCCCATTCGCCTGGCTGCGGCATGCCGATTCGGTAGCCGTGGCGCGGTATCGGCGTGAAGTTGCACACCACCACGATCTCGCGGCCCGAGCCGTCCACGCGCCGCCACGCGAGCACGCTGTTTTCCGAGTCGTCGGAGACGAGCCATTCGAAGCCGCCCGGCTCCGCATCGAGCATGTGGAGCGCGGGTTCGTCCGCATAGAGCCGGTTGAGGTCGCGCACGAGCGTTTGCACACCGCGATGCAGCGGGTCGTCGAGCAGGTCCCAGTGCGGTGTGCCGTCGTGATCGAATTCCGCCATCTGCCCGAACTCGCCGCCCATGAACAGCAGCTTCTTGCCCGGATGCGCCCACATGAAGCCGAAGTACGCGCGCAGGTTCGCGAAGCGCTGCCAGCGGTCGCCCGGCATCTTGCCGAGCAGCGACCCTTTGCCGTGCACGACTTCGTCGTGCGAGAGCGGCAGCACGAAGCGCTCGGACCACGCGTAGACCATGGCAAAAGTCATCTCGTGATGGCGATAGCGCCGGTACACCGGGTCCTCGTGCATGTAATGGAGCGTGTCGTGCATCCAGCCCATGTTCCACTTGAACTGGAAACCGAGGCCGCCGTCCTCGGGGCGCGCGGTCACGCCGGGCCAGGCCGTCGATTCCTCGGCGATGGTGATCACGCCGGGGCGCTGCGGCACGTACTGCGTTTCGTGATTGAGGCGCTTGAGGAATGCGATCGATTCGAGATTCTCGCGGCCGCCGTGGATGTTCGGCACCCATTCGCCGGGCGCGCGCGAATAGTCGCGGTAAAGCATCGAAGCGACGGCGTCCACGCGCAGGCCATCGACGTGATAACGCATCAGCCACGCAAGCCCCGAGGCGATCAGGAACGCGCTCACCTCGCGACGGCCGAGGTTGTAGATCATCGTGTTCCAGTCGGGGTGGTAGCCCTCGCGCGGGTCCGTGTGCTCGTAGAGCGCGGTGCCGTCGAAGTCGATCAGGCCGTGGGCGTCGTTCGGGAAATGCGCGGGCACCCAGTCGAGGATCACGCCTAGCCCGGCTTCGTGCGCGCGGTCCACGAAGGCCGCGAAGTCGAGCGGCGAGCCGAGGCGCGCGGTTGGTGCGAATTGCGACAGCGGCTGGTAGCCCCACGAGCCGCCGAATGGGTGCTCGGCAATGGGCAGCAGTTCGAGGTGCGTGAAGCCCATGCCTTGCGCGTAGGGAATCAGGCGCTCCGCGAGCGCCTGCCAGTCGGGCGAGGGCGTGGGCGCATCCGGGCCATGCGTGGGGAGCCATGAGGACGCGTGCACTTCATAGATCGACATGGCTGCGCGCTCGCTCTGCTTTTGCGCGCGCGTCTGCAGCCATTCGCCGTCGCTCCATGCGAAATCATCTAGCGCCTCCACGGGCGCGACCACCGATGCAGTAGCAGGCGGCGCTTCGGTCTGGAATGCGCACGGATCGGCCTTCAGCGGCAGCACTTCGCCGCGCGCGCCGAGGATCTCGTACTTGTAGCGCGCGCCGGCCGCCACGCGCGGAACGAACAGTTCCCATACGCCGGCCTCGTGGCGCAGGCGCATCGGATGGCGGCGGCCGTCCCACGCGTCGAAGTCGCCCACCACGGAGACGCGCTGTGCATTTGGCGCCCATACCGCGAAGCGCACGCCGGGCACGCCCTCGCAGACGAGCGGCCGCGCGCCCAGGCATTCGAGCACCGCGTAGGGGTCGCCATCGGCGAGCCGGTGCAGCGCATCCGGCGCAAGCTGTGGGCCGAATGAGTAGGGATCCTCTGTTTCCTGCGTGACGCCGTGCCAGTCGACTTCAAGCCGGTAAGGCACGGCCTGCGCGAGCGGCCCGGCGAAGAGCCCCGCGGGATGCACGAGCGCGAGTTCGGCAAGCGTCTGCGCGCGGTCGCGCGCGAGCACGCGCACCTGCGCCGCATTCGGCAGCCACGCGCGCACGTACGGCGCGCCATCGACCCAATGCAGGCCGAGCAGCGCGAACGGATCGGCGTGGCGGCCTTCGATGAGCGCGTCGATGTCGTGCTGATGCAGGCCGGCGTCGGGGTTGCGTTCAGCCATGTCCGCTTCCTCCCGCGTGCGGGTGCGTGTGAGTTTGCGCGCTCGTCGGCGCTTGCGTGGGCGCGAGGCCGAGCACGCGGCTCGCGATGGCGGCAAGCCCGCGGATCGGCAGCGCCAGCCAACTGGGCCGGTTGGCCGCCTCATAGCGGATTTCGTAGGCGGCCTTTTCGATCAGGAACAGGTCGAGCAGCGCCTGCTCATGGGTGGCGCTCACGAGCGCGAGCGGGGCCTGCGAAACGGCCGCGCGATACTGGCTCAGGAAGGTCTCGGCCGCGTGGCTGCGAAAACGCTCGAACAGCGCGTGCTTGCGCTCGGCAATCTGCTGCGGAGCGCTTTCGGTGGTCGACTGGGCCGCCGCGCCCGCATAGGAGAGCGAACGCAGCAGGCCCGCGACGTCGCGCAGCGAGCACTGCTTCGCCCGCCGGTATTCGAGCGAGCGCGCCGGCTCGCCTTCGAAGTCGATCAACCACGCGTCGCCTTTGGCGATCAGCACCTGGCCCAGATGGAAATCGCCGTGAATGCGGATGCGCAAGGTCGACGCGTCGAGCGGCACCAGCTCGTCGATCTTCGCCATCAGCAAGTCGCGGTGCTCGACGAGGCCGCGTGCGAGCGCATGGGCGTCGTCGTCGAGCGTGTGATCGTTTTCGTCGGTGTGCCGCGCGACGATGTCGAGCGCCTCGGTCAGCATCTTTTTCGTATCGGCGATCCATTGGCCGACGTCGTCGCGTGTAGCGGCTTCGGGCGTGAAGGCAGCGTTGTTGCCAGAGTCATCACCCGGCGCGGCGAGCACGGCGTGCAGCTCGCCCAGGCGCTTGCCGATCGCGCCGATCACCGACGCGTAGTTCTGCATCACTTCTTCTTCGTGCGCCTGGTCGCCGGTGTCACCGTCGTCGGTCGGGAGCGCGAGATCGTCGACAGTGCGGCGCAGATAATCGAGCGCCCAGTCCCACGCATTGCCCTGATTGTCGATATAGCCTTGCAGGATCGCGAGCGTATGCGGCACGCCCTGCGGATCCACGCGCACCACTTCGCCGTAAAGCGGCGCGGTGTTCGCGTAACCGTGCTTCGTGAGGTAACGGCTCATTTCCGCTTCGGGATGCACGCCCGCGATCAGGCGGCGCACGAGCTTGAGCACGATGGTTTCCGCGATGATCAGCGAGCTGTTGCTCTGCTCGGCGGCGAGCCAGCGGACCTCGGGCGCTTCGCCCAAATCGATCTCGTCGAGACGGTCGGTGGGCTCGAAGCGAATCGTGCTGCCCTGCACCGTGGGCACGGCCGCGTGCTCGCGCAGCTTGCGCAACACGCCATGGGCGAACCACGGCAGCGAGAACGCGTCGGTGAGATAGCCGATCGTGCGCCCGCGCCGCACGCGCGAGAGCGCGAGCTGGATGTGCAGCGGCGTGGTGATGTCGGTGCCCCAGGTGATGGCGATGGGCAGCACGTAGCGCTCGTTCGTGCCGTCGGCGAGTTCGGCTTCAATCTCGGTAAATGCGAAGCCCGCGCCGTGAATGGTCGTGAGCGCGGCGAGCTTCACGCCGCGCAATGCCTTGTCCTTCGAGGCGAACCAGCGCCGCCGCGAGAGCCATGAGGGCAGCACCTCGGATTCGAGCAGGCGCACGTTCTCGGGCGTTGCGCCGGCCTGGCCTTCGCGAATCACAACGGTCACGAATTCGGGCAATTGCTCGGAAGTCGGCTGGCTCCACGAGGGCCGCTGATCGCCGGGGCACAGCAGGAACCACAGGAAGCCGTACGGCGGGAACGTGAGCAGATAGGGCAACTGGCCGACGGGCGGGAACACCGAATCGGCGGTCATCTCCACGGGCGCCGCGCCCGCGAACTCGGAGAGATCGAGCTCGACGGCTTGCGGTGCGCGCGAGAGGTTCGCCACGCACAGGATCGAGGGCTCGCCCGGCATCTCGCGCAGATACGCGAGGATCTTGCGATTGGCGGGGCGCAAGAAACGGATCGAGCCGCGCCCGAACGCCTGGTTCGCGCGGCGCGTGGCGAGCATGCGCCGCGTCCAGTTGAGCAGCGAATGCGGGTCGCGCGTTTGCGCCTCCACGTTGATGGCGTCGTAGCCGTAGAGCGAGCCCATCAGCGGCGGCAGCACCAGTTGCTCGGGGTCGGCGCGCGAGAAACCGCCGTTGCGGTCGGATGACCATTGCATCGGCGTGCGCACGCCGTCGCGGTCGCCGAGGTGGATGTTGTCGCCCATGCCGAGTTCGTCGCCGTAATAGATCACCGGCGTGCCCGGCATCGAGAGCAGCAGCGAATTGATGAGCTCGATGCGGCGGCGGTCGCGTTCCATGAGCGGCGCGAGGCGCCGCCGGATGCCGAGATTCAGGCGCGCGCGCCGGTCGCTCGCATAGGTGTTCCAGAGGTAGTCTCGTTCGGAGTCCGTAACCATTTCGAGCGTGAGCTCGTCGTGATTGCGCAGGAATACGGCCCACTGGCAGCTCGGCAGCAGATCCGGCGTCTGCTTCATGATGTCGATGATCGGGAAGCGGTCCTCGCTCGCGATCGCCATATACAGGCGTGGCATCAACGGGAAGTGGAACGCCATGTGGCATTCGTCTTCCTGGCCGAAGTACTCCTGCACGTCCTCGGGCCATTGGTTCGCTTCGGCGAGCAGCATGCGGTTGGGGTAATGCTCGTCGATGGTCGCGCGAATCTGCTTGAGGACCGAATGCGTTTCGGGCAGGTTCTCGTTGTTGGTGCCTTCGCGCTCGACGAGGTAGGGCACGGCGTCGAGGCGCAGCCCGTCGATGCCCATGTCCAGCCAGAAGCGCATCACGTGCAGCACTTCGCGCAGCACGGCCGGGTTGTCGAAATTGAGGTCCGGCTGGTGCGAATAGAAGCGGTGCCAGTAGTACGCGCCCGCGACGGGGTCGTGGGTCCAGTTCGACGGCTCGGAGTCGATGAAGATGATGCGCGTTCCCTGGTACTTCTGATCGGTATCCGACCACACGTAATAGTTGCGGTGATTGGAGCCGGGCTTCGCGCGCCGGGCACGCTGAAACCACGGGTGCTGGTCCGACGTGTGATTGATGACGAGCTCGGTGATCACGCGCATGCCGCGCGCGTGCGCTTCCTGGATGAAGCGGCGCACATCGGCGAGCTGGCCGTAGTCGGAGTGCACGTTGCGGTAGTCGGCGATGTCGTAGCCGTCGTCGCGGCGCGGCGAGGGATAGAACGGCAGCAGCCAGATCGCCGTCACGCCGAGGCCCGCGATGTAATCGAGCTTCGCGAGCAGGCCCGGGAAGTCGCCTACGCCGTCGTTGTTCGAGTCGTAGAACGATTTCACATGCACCTGGTAGATGATCGCGTCCTTGTACCAGAGCGGATCGTCGGAAAGTTGCGAGGGCTTGCCGCGCTTTTGCGCGCCATGCCGCTCGTGCTCCGCATGAGCGTCATCCTGCTCCGCAGTCGGGTCGTGCGTGAGCGGGGCTTCGGCGTGCGACGGTGTCTCGTGGGAGGCGGGATCGCGTTTCATGTCGCTCCTCCGGGCGGGAAGTCCTGGTCCAGTTCGGGGTGACCTTCGATATTCGGCTCGTCCGCTGTCTCCACGGTTGGCGTTGTGCGCGGCAGGCCGTCGATGGGCTCGATACGCCAGATCGCGAATGGCCGCGCGTGCGGATCGAGCCGCACATGCTGCCAGCGGCCTTGCCATTCGAAGCGCTCGCCGGTGATTTCGTCGACCACGGCCAGGCGCGCGCGATCGTCGATCTGCCAGTGCTGGAAGGTCGCCCACGAAAGTTCGAAGTCGGCGCCTTGCTCGGCGTGGGCGTCAAGGTTGATCGCCACCACGACCACGTTATCGCGCGCGGGCGTGGCTTTCTCGAAGCACAGAATGGCTTCGCTGTGAGCGGGCAGGAACGTGACGCCCAGATGCGTCTGCAGCGCGGGATTTGCGCGGCGGATGCGGTTGAGCGCGGTGATTTCCGGCACGATGTTGCCGGGCCGGTTCCAGTCCCAGGCGCGTAGCTGATACTTTTCGGAGTCCAGATATTCTTCGCTGTTGGGCAATGCGCGCGCCTCGCAGAGTTCGAAGCCGCTATAGACGCCCCACAGGCCCGAGAGCAGCGAGGCCAGCGCCGCGCGGATCAGGTGGCTCGAACGCGCACCGCTTTGCAGATAGTGCGGATTGATGTCGGGCGTGTTGACGAAGAAGTTGGGCCGGTAAAAGTCGCGCACTGCGGTCTGCGTGAGCTCGGTGAGGTAGTCGATGAAGTCGCGTTTGGACTCGCGCCACGTGAAGTACGTGTACGACTGCGAAAAGCCGATCTTGGCGAGCCGGTACATCAGGCGCGGGCGTGTGAAGGCCTCGGAGAGAAAGATCACGTCGGGGTGCCGCGCGCGCACGTCGGCGATCATCCATTCCCAGAACGGCAGCGGTTTGGTGTGCGGATTGTCCACGCGGAAGATGCGCACGCCGTGGTTCACCCAGAACAGGATCGCGTCGCGCAGCGCGAGCCAGACGTCGGGCTTCGCATCGTGCGCGTAGAACTCGGGGTTCACGATGTCCTGATACTTCTTCGGCGGATTTTCGGCGTAGCGCAGCGTGCCGTCGGGCCGCCACGCGAACCAGCCTGGATGCGCCTTGAGCCAGGGGTGATCGGGCGAGCACTGGATCGCAAAGTCGAGCGCGATTTCAAGGCCGTGCTGATGCGCGGCGCTCACCATGCGGCGGAAGTCGTCGAGCGTGCCGAGTTGCGGATGCACGGCGGTGTGGCCGCCTTCGGCCGCGCCGATCGCGTAGGGGCTGCCCACATCGCCGGGTTGCGCGGTGAGCGAGTTGTTGCGGCCCTTGCGGTTGGCGAGCCCGATCGGGTGAATGGGCGGGAAGTACAGCACGTCGAAACCCATCTCGCGGATGCGCGGCATCTTGGCGATCACGTCGTCGAAGGTGCCGTGGCGCGTTTCGTCGTCGCTCATCGAGCGCGGGAAGATCTCGTACCAGCTTGCGTAGCGCGCGGCGGCGCGCTCGGCGTCCACGCGGTGCACGTGTGCGTCGCGCGCGAGGAACGGGCGATGACCTGCCGCGCGCACGGCGGCGGCGGTGGCGGGCGCGGCGAGCATTGCGCAGCGCGTATTCGTGTCGGCGCTGATGAAGCGCTTCACGAGCGCGTCGAGTGCGTCGTGTGTGTGCGTGGAGCCGCTTGCTTCGTCCTCGCGTTGCGACGCCCCGCCCGAAGTTCGCGCCGTCGCGAGCACGAGCGCGAGCAGACGGCTCGCTTCTTCGAGTTCAAGATCCACGGGCTGATGTACCGCGCGTTTTTTCTGCAGATGATCGGCGAGCGAGGCGAAGTCGTCGCGCCACGCGATCACGACGAACTCATAGCGGCCCACGCGCTCGAGTGGAAAGTGGCCGCTCCACAAGTCGGTGCCGGCGGGCGGCAGCGGCGTCATGGGCGCTTCGTGCCACGCGGTCTCGTCGGCGGCGCGCCAGAGCACGGCAGCGTCGATGCGATCGTGCCCCTCGGCGAAGATCGCCGCGCGTACTTCGCAGCGCTCGCCCACCACGCGCTTCGCAACGAAGCGGCCATGATCGACCGAAGGCTGCACGCTCTCGATGGCGATGCGCGGCGCGGCGATGGCTTCGAGCACGCTTTTGTGGCCGCTCGTGGGCGACTTCGCGAGGTCCTCGGGCGGCGCGAGCGTGACCATCGGACTCGCAAGCGCGCCGAACATCCAGCAGGCGCCCGCGGGCAGCGTGAAGGTTTCGGGCACGGCGCTCGCGTCGCGCAGCGCCTGCGCGTCGAGTGGCGTGAAGCGTGTGAAGCTGCCGGGCACCCCGTCGAGCAGATGCGCCATATCCACGCGCACGGGCGCATCGAGCGAAGGATTGACGAGCGTGAGCAGCGCTTCATCGGACTCGCGCAGGTCGGCGTGGTCGCCGCGCAGCAACGCGGCCACGGGCGCGCCGGGGCCGTTGAGCGCACGCAGTTCGCCGTTGGTTTGCAGCGTCCACGTTTCGCGCTGCAACGCGTTCGCGTGCGCGATATCGGCGCTAAGGTCGAACGGCGCGCGCGTTTTCGCGGCTTGCCATGCGTGCGCGTCCTGCGCTTGCGTATCGTGGCGGATGGCATCGTCGATGCCGTATTCGAAGCCCATCGGCACGAGCCAGCCTGTGCCGAGCGAGGCCGCCGTGCGCAGCATGCGGCGGCAGGCGCGTTCGACGGAGCGCATATCCATTGGAGTGCCGCCGCCTTCCCGAGCATGCAGATCGCGCAGGTCGTGAACGAGGCGCGTGCCATACGGCGCCTCGGGAAACGCGATAGGCGAGCCCACGCGCCGCATGGCCGCGTGCTCCTCGACGAGCCAGCTCGACGCAAAGTCCCACCAGCGCAGCGACGTGAACGCGGCGTCGAAGCCCGCGTCCTCGAGCTGCGCGAGGTCGTCGCGCGCGAGGCCCGGCGTGGCCGCGAGCCAGCGCGTTTGCGGATGGCTCGCGCGCACCGCGTCGAAGATCGCGCGCAGTGCGTTGGCAGGCACGCGATGCGGCGAATCGATGCGAAAGCCGCCGATGCCCGCATCGGCTAGCCGGCTCGCGAGTTGCGTCCACCACACCGCGAGCGGTGCGCCCGCGCGCGCAAAGTCGGCATAGGCGACGTTGGCGTCGCGATGGCCGTGGCGCGGGTCGAGCCGCGCGTCTTCGGGCTCGAACGGATGGAACCAGTCGGGATGCGCGGCGTGGAGCGCGCCGCCCGCAGCGGTGCGGTCGAGCGTGAGGTCCGCGAGCAGCGTGATGCCGCGCGAGCGCGCGGTGGACGCGAGCAGGCGCAAGGTCTCGTCCATGCGCTCCGGCGTGCCGAAGGCGGGATGCAGGCGGGTGTGATCGGCGACGATGCGGTCGTCGCCCGTGGCGCCGGATGTTGCGACGCCCGGCGCGAACAAGGCGCCGATCAGGACATGGTCGAAGCCTAGCGACGCGGCATGCGCGAATTGCGCGGGCCACGCGTCGAGTGCTCCGACGAGGACGGAATGAACGAAATAGATCCGCGGCGCATAGGCGTGGGGAGCTTCCATCGGTCGTATCCAGTTCGTCGGGCGACGTGGATGCAAGGCCGATGTAATACCGGATGCGATCACGTTGCCCGTGGGCTGCCGAAGCGGACCGCACCCGCCATGCGAGCGGCACGCCCTGTTCAGAGTAGTGCAAGAGCCGGCCGGAACCAAACAGGAGCCAAACAGAATTCCGCCGGGAACCAGGCACGGCGGAGATTCAGCAAGGCGTATGCCTGAGGCCGCCGCGCGACCGGTTGCCCGCCACGATGCCGGCTCGTCGAGCGCGCGTTATGCCGGGCATCGCTACGCATGGTTTGTCGAACCGGGCCAGGAAACGCTATATTGCAGGCGCAGCACGTCATCCGAACCTTTCACGCGGAGAGCGATTCGGCGCGCGCAGGTTTGGACAAGATTGCAAACTTTTCCCGTATGCATCGTCGCCGGCATTGGCGGCAAGTGTGTAGCCCCGCTCGCGCGGGATAGACCCTTCGTCTGGAGTATCCATGACCGATGTGACGCAGGACGGGACCACCCATTTGCCCCATGCTCGTGCATCGCGCGATCAGGCTGCTGGCCTGGCCACGCGCACGGGTGAGCGCATCGCACGCCCGGGCCGCCGCCGTTTCGTGACAGGCGCGTGCGCCGCCGCCGCGACGCTCGCTTTCGCGTTGGCCGGCCGGCGTGGCGCGCAGTACGCCTTCGGCATCGCCGATGCCTTCGCCGCCAATTCAACCAGCGCAGCCAGCGCCGCCGCCGGCGCGCCCGTGGACAGCGGCTACGAAGCCTTCATCGCGCTCTCCCAGCGCCTGACCGGCCGCACGCGCTTCGACGCCGTGCTCGGCCGGCGCATTTACGCCGCGCTCGCGCAAGCGAGCAGCACGTTCGAGCAGAACGTCGGCGCGCTCAACACGTGGATCAAGGGACACGGCGGTGTGCCTTCGGACACCGTCACGGCCGCGCTCAAGGCCGATCGGCCAGAGCTTGCAACCACCGTCGGCGACATCATGCGCGCGTGGTATCTCGGGCTCGTGGGCGACATGCCGAAGGTGCAGGTGCTGGCTTATGAGAAAACGTTGATGTTCGATCCGGTCAGCGACGTGTTGACGATTCCGTCGTATTGCCGCGACGTGCCGTTCTATTGGACAACGAAGCCCGCGGACATGCCGGCGGCCACCGTGGCCGCGCTGTTCCCGGCATCGGCATCGGCATCGGCATCGGCATCGGCATCGGCCAGGCAGTAGGCAGCGAGGGACGACAATGGCGATCAAGCATTCTGCCGACGTGGTCGTGGTCGGCTCCGGCGTGGCGGGCAGTCTGGTTGCGTACCAGATGGCGCAAGCCGGCGCATCGGTGATCCTGCTCGAAGCAGGACCGCGCCTTGCGCGCTGGCAGATCGTCGAGAACTTTCGCAATTCGCCGGTCAAGGACGACTTCGCGACGCCGTATCCTTCCGTGCCTTACGCGCCGCATCCGCAATACTCGCCGCCCAACGACTACCTCGTGCAGAAGGGCGACTATCCGTACAACTCGCAATACTTGCGGCTCGTGGGCGGCACCACGTGGCACTGGGCGGCGGCGGCCTGGCGTCTCTTGCCCGCCGACTTTCGCCTGAAGACGCAGTACGGCGTGGGCCGCGACTGGCCGTATCCGTACGAGACGCTCGAGCCGTGGTATCTGGCCGCCGAAATCGAACTGGGCGTCTCGGGCCCGGACCCGGCGCGGCACGATCTCGGTTCGCCGCGCTCGAAGCCGTACCCGATGGACATGCTGCCGCTCTCGTACATGGATCAGCGCTTTAGCGACGTGCTCAATGCGAACGGCTTTCACGTGGTGCCCGAGCCGGTCGCGCGCAACAGCCGCCCATACGATGCGCGCCCGACTTGCTGCGGCAACAACAATTGCATGCCGATCTGCCCGATCGCGGCGATGTACAGCGGCATCGTGCACGCCGACCGCGCCGAGCGCGCGGGCGCCCAGCTCATCGCCGAGGCGGTGGTGTACCGCATCGAGGCCGACAACAAAGGCCTTATCACGGCGGTGCATTACAAGGACCCGCACGGCAACAGCACGCGCGTGACGGGCAAGCTTTTCGTACTGGCCGCCAATGGCATCGAAACGCCCAAGCTCATGCTGATGTCCACCAGCGATGCCTTTCCTCACGGCCTCGGCAATCGCTCCGACCAGGTGGGCCGCAACCTCATGGATCATCCGGGTACGGGCGTTTCGTTCCTCGCCAACGAGCCGCTGTGGCCGGGGCGCGGGCCGATGGAGATGACCTCGGTGGTGAACTTCCGCGACGGCGCATTCCGCTCCGAATACGCCGCCAAGAAGCTGCATCTCTCGAACGGCGTGGCCACGCTGGCCGTGACCGCAGCGCTCATCAAGAACGGCTTGACGGGCGCGGAACTCGATCGCGAGATCCGCGACCGCGCCTCGCGCACGCTGAGCATCAACAGCTTCCACGAGCATTTGCCCGAGCCGCAAAACCGCGTGCTGCCATCGGCGGAGCACAAGGACGCGCTCGGCATTCCTCAGCCCGAGATCCATTACTCGATCAACGATTACGTGAAGAAGAGCGCCGCCAACACGCACGATCTCTACGCGAAGATCGCCGAGCTTTTCGGCGGCACGGAGGTCGCCTTCGACGACACCTTCGCGCCCAACAATCACATCATGGGCACGACGATCATGGGCGCGAACCCGGCCGATTCGGTGGTCGACGCCGACTGCCGCACTCACGACCATTCGAACCTGTTCGTCGCCGGCAGCGCGGTGATGCCGACGGCGGCCTCTGTGAACTGCACGCTGACCATTGCCGCACTGGCGCTCAAGCTGGCCGACAAGCTGCGTGGCGAGCTGTGAGGCGAGCTGTGAGGCGACAGAGACCGACGATGAACGCAAGCAAGCCTCCCACTGATCGCACCCATCGTGCCCAACGCACGCGCGCCACGCTGGCCGCGATGCTGTTCTGCGCGTTCGCGCTCTACATGGCGTGGCACGCCGCGCATGACGGCGAGTCGCGTCCCGTCGACGAAATGCTGCTGCCCGCCGCGCACGGCGAAGGCCCGGCAGCGCCCGACGACGCCGCGGCGCGCCCGGAGCTCGTCAAACGCGGCGAGTACCTCGCGCGCATGGGCGATTGCGCCGCGTGCCACACCGCCGACGCAAGCCGGCCCTTCGCGGGCGGCCGCGCGATCAGCACGCCGTTCGGCAAGCTCTACACGCCCAACATCACGCCAGATCCCGATACCGGCATCGGCCAATGGAGCGACTCCGATTTCATGCGCGCGATGCACGAGGGCGTGGGCAAGGGCGGCGAGCGGCTCTATCCCGCGTTTCCCTACGTGGAGTTCACGCGCGCGACGGAGCAGGACGTGCTCGCGATCCGCGCGTACCTGAACACGCTCGCGCCCATTCATTACAAGCCGCCTGCCAACGAGCTGAGGTTCCCGTTCAACCAGCGCTGGCTGCTGATGTTCTGGAATCTGTTCAATTTCGACGAAGGCCGCTTCGTGCCCGATCCGAAAAAGAGCGCCGAGTACAACCGCGGCGCTTATCTGGTCAAGGGGCTCGCGCATTGCGAGGAATGCCACACACCGCGCAATTTCATGCAGGGCCTGAAATCGGGTGAGCGCTTCTCGGGCGCGACGCAGGCGGGCTGGCAGGCATACAACATCACGCCGGACCGCGCGGCCGGCATCGGCGGCTGGAGCGACGAGGCGCTCGTGAGCTATCTCGTCACCGGCGTGGCCGTGGGCCACGCAAACGCCGCCGGGCCGATGGCCGAGGTCGTGCAGAACTCCACGCAATACCTGAGCGCCGAGGACCAGCGCTCGATCACCGCTTATTTGCGCGGGCAACGGCCGGTGGCGGGCGGCGTGACGCGCTCGCGCGATTCGTACGGCAAGCCCGCCAACGACGACGTCACCACGCTGCGCGGCGCCACCATCACGAGCGTGAACGGGGCGCAGCTATTCGTGGCGAACTGCGCGAGCTGCCACAACTGGACCGGCGCGGGCGTGGGCGCGAGCGCGCCGCTCGCCTATCCGTCGCTCATCCACAACAGCGTCACGGGCGCGCCGAGCCCGAGCAACCTGACGATGACGATTCTGCACGGCGTGCAGCGCCAGACCAAGAGCGCCGACGTGCTGATGCCGGCATTCGGCAGCGAGCTGAGCAACGACCAGGTCGCGGCGATTGCGAACTACGTGACGAAACAGTTCGGCGACCCTCGGGCGAGCATCACGCCCGACGAAGTGGCGGCGCTGCGCGCGCAGCCGCAATGACGCGCGGCCACAGTTACCCCTGCTGTGCGAAAACCGCTCGCGAAACGATCATTGGCGCGCATACGCTGTGGACACGCAGCGCTATGATGAAGCGATGACTCCCACTCTCGCTCCTGTCGTCCAGCATCACGCAGCCAATGCGGCCGGTCGCGATTTCGTGATCGGCGACCTGCACGGCTGCGTGGACGCCTTGCGCTATCTGCTCCACAAAGTCGGGTTCGACGGCACGCGCGACCGCCTGTTTTCGGTGGGCGATCTCGTCGATCGCGGCGACCAGTGCGAGGAAGCGCTCGCGCTGCTCGACAAGCCCTGGTTTTACGCCGTGCTCGGCAATCACGAAGACATGCTGTGCGCCGTCGCGCAAGGGCGGCTCGCGCGATTCCGCTGGTACGGCATCGGCGGGGGCTGGGCCCAGGGGCTGCCCGATCAGGTACTGGCCGGACACGCGCAGCGGCTGCGCGAGCTGCCGCTCGTGCGCGTAGTGGGCGAGGGTGCGACGCGCTTTAACGTGCTGCACGCAGAATTCTTCGGCGACGACGCCGCGCTCGACACCGGCCAGTTCGACGCCGAAGTGCGCGAGCGCATGCTGTGGGGACGCGAGCTGGCGCTGAACACGGCCATGCAGCCGCCGCCGTTGCATGCGGCGCTGTCGCTCACCTACTGCGGGCACACGCCCATGCGCGAGCCGCGCCAGATCGGCTCGCAGATGTTCATCGACACCGGGGCGTTCATTGCCGAGGGGCGTCTCACGATGGTCGAGGCGCTCACGCCCCGGCACTGGTCGATCTCCGTGCAGGCGGCGCGCGCGATGGGCGCGGCCGCGATGGCGCTGCCCTGAGGGCTTTCCGCTGCCGGCTTTCCAATCTCTTTTCGTGCTGGATTTTTGCCAATTTTGGTTCGATATAATCGCGAGCCGATCCAGGTGGGACAGGAACGATTATTCGAGGAGGGGACGGCGTGCGGGCAGTGGCAGTGATGGTCGCGGCATGGTGGATGTCGACGTCGATGGCATGGGCCGTCGCGCCGACGGTGGCGCAGCACGGTGGACCGGGCGGCAGCGCGACGGCGCACAGGCAGGCCGCTAAGGCTGGGAAGCCGGCTGGGACCGGGATGCAGCATGGCGCGAAGCACACGAAGGGTACTGCGAGCGCGTCACACGTGGCACGATCCACGAAGGCGGTGAAGTCAGCGAAGCCCACGAAGACCGCTCAAGGAGCAGGCCATGCACAACCTCGTGCCAAGGCCACGACCAAGTCGGCGGCCCATCGTGCACCGGGAGCTTCGCAACAGGCGAGTAGCGCACGTGCGCATCCATCCAGATCGGCCACACCGGCCAGGCCCGCCGTGGCGCACCCGCCATCGAACCACAAGCTGATGGTCGACGTGCCCTCAGCCCAGTCGCGGCGCGCGATTCCGCAGCCGCGCGAACTTCCGCCGATTTTGAGCTGATTCCGGGCTAGCGCCGCGACCGGCTGCGTGCCGCTCTGAAAGCTCTTCCTGCCTTCATCCCCCACAGCACCCTTCAAACCGCGCCAAGGCTCGACGCGAGCAACTGCAGCGTTGCTGCCGAACGCGGCTCGCGCACGCGCGAATGCAGCGTCACCCGCGAGACCGGCAACGATGGCAGCGCGTGCTTCGCGCCAACGTCGACGAGCGCTCGCGGCGCCACGCGCCGTGCGAGCGCCGATACGGCAAGCCCTGCCTCCAGCGCCGCACCGACCGCGGCCACGCCACCGCCCACGAACACCTCCTGCCAGGCGATGCCCGCCGCGTCGAGCGCGCTGATCGCCGCCGCGCGCACCGCGCACGGCCCCGCGAGCAGGGCGAGCGGCAGCGGCGTGCCCGGCTCCCAGCGCCATTCGGGCGCGGCGAGCCAGACCAGCGGCTCGTCGAAAAGCGGACGTGCATTGGCGCGCGATGCCTCGCCGGTTTCATAGCCCGCTTCATAGCCTGCTTCATAGCCCAACTCCTCGCGCACGATCACCGCGTCGAGCCGGCGCTCGTCGAACTGCTTGAGCAACTGCGCCGAAAGCCCGAGATGCAGCGCGATCACGAGCCCCGGGTCGTGATCGCGCAGGAGTGCGAGCTGGCGGGCGAGCTGCGCGTCGGCCACATGCTCGCTCAACCCCAGCGACAGCCGCCGCGAGTCGCTGGCGAGCGTGCCGAGCGCGCGCTCATGGGCGCCGAGCAACTCGCGCGCCGCGCCGAGAAACGCGCGCCCGTCCGGTGAAAGCCGCACGACGCGCGGCGTGCGTTCGAGCAATTGCCGGCCGAGATGGGCTTCGAGCCGCTTGAGCTTGAGGCTCACGGCGGATTGGGTGGTGTCAAGCGCATCGGCGGCGCGCGTGAAGCTGTGCAGTTCGGCGACCAGGACGAACGCGCGCACAGCATCGAGATCGAGCGGTTTCATTTCAAATGAAAATGAATGAAATATTCAGTGATATCTTTTTATTATGATAGAGCGAGCCTAAGCTGTTGTCATGGCCAATCGATCACGGGCCATCTCACTCACGCTGAAGGAGCTCGACATGCCATTCACCCGTATTGCCGTACGCGCGGGCAAGCCCGCCACCTACCGCAAGGCGCTTATGCAGGGCGTACACCTCGCGCTCATGGGAGTGTTCAAGGCGCCGGAGGACGACCAGTTCATGATCGTCACCGAACACGATGCCGACAATTTCGTTTTTGGGCGGCACTACCTCGGCATCGAGCGCAGCGACGACCTCGTGATGATTCAGATCGCCGTGAGCAATACGCGCGGGCAGGATCAGAAGAAGGCGCTATTCGCGCAGATCGCCGAAAACCTCGCGCGCGACCCGGGCGTGCGGCGCGAGGATGTGTTCGTCAATCTCGTGGATGTCGCGCGCGAGAACTGGTCGTTCGGCAATGGAATCGCTCAGTACGCGACGTGAACCCGCTCAAAGCGCGCGGCTCACCAGCAGCGGGTCGATCGCACCGATCGCGGCCGAATCGCGGCGCGCATAAGGCAGCTTGTGCAGAACGTAGCGCATGGCGTTCAGCCGTGCGCGCTTCTTGCAATCGGAGCGCACCACGGTCCACGGTGCGTCGGCGGTGTCGGTCTGGGAGAACATCGCCTCTTTGGCCTGCGTGTATTCGTCCCATTTGTCGAGCGAGGCGAGATCGACGGGGCTGAGCTTCCACTGTTTGAGCGGATGCGCGCTGCGCTCCTTGAAGCGCCGGCGCTGCTCGGCGCAACTCACCGAGAACCAGAATTTGACGAGGTGAATGCCGCTGCGGATCAACTGGCGCTCGAACTCCGGCGCCTGCTGCATGAACTCCGCATACTCTTCGGGCGAGCAAAAGTCCATGACGCGCTCGACGCCCGCGCGGTTGTACCAGGAGCGATCGAACAGCACGATCTCGCCCGCCGAAGGCAGGTGTTGCACATAACGCTGGAAATACCACTGGCCGCGCTCGACCTCGGTGGGTTTTTCCAGCGCCACCACGCGCGCGCCGCGCGGGTTCAGGTGCTCCATGAAACGCTTGATCGTGCCGCCCTTGCCAGCGGCGTCGCGCCCCTCGAAGACGATGACCACGCGCTGCCCGGTCTCGCGCACCCACGCCTGAAGCTTCAGCAACTCGACCTGCAACCGGTATTTCTGCCGCTCGTAGGCCCGCCGCGACATCAGGTTGCGGTACGGATACTCGCCGTCGCGCCAGCCCTCCGCAAGCTCTTCGTCGGGATGGCGCGGGCGCGTCTTGCGCCACTCCGACGGGTTGCCTTCGAGGATGAGGCTGCGCAATTGCGCGGCTTCATCGGGTGACAGGCCTTTCATGAGCGCGGCGACCGAATCGAACAGCGAAGCGTGTGATTGGCCCTGCGCCGCGCCGTTGGCGGCGACGAGGTCATGCATCGCGCCGGCGATGACCTCGGTAGCGGCTTCGACAGCGTCGTTGACGGCGTGCAACTCGGCGCTGCGTGCCGTGAGTTCGGCCGAGTATGCGGCCGCGTTGTGTTCGCGTGGTTGGTTTGGCGTGTCGGGCGAGGGATTCTGGGAGGCAGGGGGAGTGACCATCTTGGGCATGGGAGTGGTTTTCGCTACTTGTTGCTACGGCGGTTGCGCCGTAGCTGAGGGGGCCACGGCGCCGCATCGCGCATCGCGCGCCATGCGGCTGTTCCGGTGCTGGCGCCTGAGGTTGACGCCGATCTTTAGACGCTTTCGGCCTTGCGCAGGATCTGGTAGAGCGAATCCTTGAGCTGCAACTTCTCTTTCTTGAGTTGCTCGATGGCCATGCCGTTAGCGGGGACGATGCCCGCTTCCATGTTCTTGATCTGCTGATCCAGTTCGTTGTGGCGATGGAAAAGCCGTGCGAAATGATCGTCGTCCGTTTTGAGGCGGGAGATCAGGTCTCTGAATTCTGGGAACACTCAACACTCCTTACAGAAATACGACACACCGGGTCGATGTGTAAGTATTCATTTTTCCACTTCCGCCTGGCTGCGGTTTTGATCGTGGTCATTCGGATCAAGGGGGGCGGGTTGGCCCATATGGGTTAGGGTTGGCCCATATCGGGCTGCTCCCGAGAGCGCCGGTGCGATCGCGCGTGTACTATCGAGTGCGGTAATCCCATTATTGCCAGCGTCGTTATCAGATTGATCTCACCCCATCTCTTTGCCGTTTTCACCGCTTTCTGCCGCCCCACCGACTCTTCGGAGCGTTCATGAACCGCGTACTGGAAATCGTGCTGGATGTCGTGAGCGTCACGCCGCAAGCCTCGACCGAGGCCGTTGTCCCGCCCGGGCAGATTCCATCCGATGTCGTGGCGGCCATGCGTGCCGCTTTGCCGCAGTGCGTGTCTCAAACCGAGGCGGGCGAACCGGTCGCGACCGTCATGTTCGACCGGGCCGGCGGGCTGGCACGGGCGGGCTGGCGGATCGGCGTCGAGACGCGCGGTGCCACGCATTGCGTCGTCGTTTCCAGCCGGCGCGCATGGGCGCCGGGCATCGTCGTTGTCGAACCGATTTTCACCGCGAGTCTCGAAGCCAACGGTCTCGATACCGCGCTGTTCGATGCCGCGCCCGAGGTGTTTCGCGAGATGCTTGCGGCGGCCGGGCCGCTCGAACCGTCGGCGTCGCTGTCGGCGGTGCGCAACCGCTGGCAGTGGCCGCGCGATGGCGTCGATGTGGGAATCGTGCTCGATGCCGGTGTAGGCGCGCCGCAGGACGCGGGCGCATGCCTGCACGAACTGCGTGTGAATGTGCCGTGGGCCGAAGACGAAGACCCCGCGCCGCTCGTCGACGCGCTGTTCGCCTGCGCGTTCGAACTGGCCGGGGCGCTACCCGCGTTTGTGCGCTTGATCGATGCGCTCGAGCGCGCGGCGGCCGGCAGCGTGGTCGGCGACGCTTGCGCGGTGCGCGCGGAGCCGGTCGATCTGGGCGGCGCGTGCACCGCCGAGGCGGCGCTGCTGGCGATCGGCGCGAACATTAGCGCGCACTGGTTCGGCAACAACTGGGGCGTGCGCGATTCGACAGTCAGGGCAAACGCAGTGAGCACCGAATTCATTCACCAGATGCGGGTGGCGCAGCGGCGCTTGCGCACCGCGATGCGAATCTTTTCGCATTGGCAGGATGAGACGTGGTGTGAGCGCATCAAGCCCGAGCTCGATTGGCTCGGCGCGCTGCTTGGCGAGGCGCGCGACCGCGATGTGTTTGTCGAAACCACGCTGCCCGCGCTCGCTGCCGCCGACGACGAGCCCGCGCGCTGGCGCGCCGTGCTCGACGAAGCCGAGGCGCAGCGGCTCGTGGCGCGCGCGCGGTTGCGCGAAGCATTGGCGGAGCCGCGCTACGCGCACGTCGCGCTCGCATGGCTGCAGTGGCTGGAGGCGCTCGCCCGCAGGGTGCGCGCCGGCGGCACCAACACCCGCGCTTTGCACCGGCATGCAAACAAACGCGTGCGCCGCTATTACCAGCAACTCGCCCAGGCGGAAAAGCTTACCGTCATCGACGATGCGGGCCGCCATCGTGTGCGGATCAACGCGAAGTACCTGCGCTACACGCTCGAATTTTTCGCCCCCATTGCCTCGCGCCGCACGCGCGCGGACACGGTGCGCACGCTCACGCGTCTGCAAAGCGTGCTGGGTGACGGCAACGATGCCGCCGTGGCATTGCGCTATCTCGAGCGCATGGATGCAGAGCCCTATCAACTCGGCTTCGCGCGCGGCTGGTGCGAGGCGATGAAGCGCTATACGGCGAAAGAGGGCGAGCGGCTCCTGCGCGAATTGCATCCGCCGAAGATCACGCGCGGCGCTTGAGTCGAGCTTGAGTCGAGCTTGAGCGGGTTTGATCGCGGCGCGCGGCGTGTTTCGCGCGCCCCCGTCTCTATAATCGACGTCACCGTTTGCACTCGACAAAAGCCCTGCGCGATGACGACTCCCTCTTCGACTTCTTCCCCGGGCGGCTTGGCCGTTGCCGATCAACCCGCTGGCGCGGAATCGGCCTCGCTGGGCGTGGGCGGCTCGGTCTGGTTTCAGGCCGGCCCGCAGGTGCTGGGCGGCGCGGCCCGCATCGCGCTGTTGGCTGCGATTCGCGAAACCGGCTCGATCACCGGCGCCGCCAAGGCCGTCGGCATGAGCTACAAGGGCGCTTGGGATGCCATCGACGCCATGAACAATCTCGCCGGCGAACCGCTCGTCGTGCGTGCGACGGGTGGCAAGGGAGGCGGTGGGACTACGCTCACGTCGCGTGCGCAACGTCTCATCGCCACATTCGGCGCGATCGAGCGCGAGCATCGGCACTTTCTCGAGCGTGCCGCCCAGGCGGTACGCGCACTCGGCGGCGAAGCGCACGGGGAAGCCGACGCGGATACGGCGGGCAGTCTGGGCAACGATCTCGCCGTGCTCGGACGTTTCGCACTGCGCACGAGCGCGCGCAATCAGCTTTACGGCACCGTCACGGCGCTCGTGCGCGGAGCCGTCAACGACGAAGTCTCGATCGCGCTGCCGGGCGGACAGCAACTCGTAGCGGTCGTCACGCGCGAAAGCGCCGAGGCGCTGGGGCTTGCTGTTGGCGGGGCGGTGGTGGCGCTCGTCAAGGCCTCGTCGGTCGTGCTGGTGGCGGGCGGGGCGCAATCATCCGGGTACGCCGCGCGTCTTTCTGCGCGCAACCTCTTGAGCGGCGTGGTGAGCGGCGTGCGCCGCGGCGAGGTCAACGCGGAGGTGATGCTCGAATTGCCGGGCGGCACCGTGATTGCCGCCGTGGTGACGGACGCTAGCGTCGATGCGCTCGGCCTCGAAACGGGAGCGAGCGCGACGGCGGTGTTCAAGGCGTCGAGCGTGCTGCTTGGGGTAGGCGGCTGACCGGCGCGGTCAGCCCGGCAGGCGTACGCGGGAGCGCAGTGGCATCCCGCGCCAGCGATCTCAAGCGTGCTCGCGGCGCGCGGGCGCGAGCGTATTGCGAGTCTGCGAGACCGGCGCGGTGATCGTGCCCGGCTTGTGCACCGGCCGGTTGGCCTTCCACTTGGCGCGGATATAGGGTTGATCGTGCCCCGAGACGGTGAGCGCAAGATGCGTCACCCAACGGTGGGTGGGCACGCGCACGTCGTGCAAGCCAAAGGTGAGCGCCGCGAGGCTGAGCGCGACCACGGCCGCGGAGAGCCGGCCCGATTGCGCTTCCCACCAGTAGCGCACGAACACGAGCGCCGTAAGTGCGCCCACGATGCAGCCCGTGACGGCTTCCGACGGCGAATGCGCATCGAGCACGACGCGCGAGCATCCGACCGCGATGCCGATGGCCAACCCGACGACGACGCCTGCGGCGCGCACCACGGGCCGCACGCCCTGCATCATCAGGAAAAATGCCACCGGATAGACGGCCGTAGACAGCATGGCATGTCCGCTCAGCCCCGTGAAATCGTACGAACGCACGCCGACGCCCCAGCCAAGGAAGGCGATCTTGGTGAGCGTGACGAGACAAATTGCCGCGCCAAGCAACAGCAGCCAGCTTGTTGCCATGCGCCAGGAATAGCCCGTCACGAGCCATAGCGCGATGGCCAGCGCGAGCGGCAGCGTGAGGCCCGCGCTGCCGAGGTTGGTGATCGAATACCAGAGGTGGAGCGGTAAATCAGGCATGACTTGGCGCCGCTGGGGCGCGTTCCAAAAGCATCGTTTGACTGGCGCCTGGGCGCCCCGATAGGGCAACAGGAGCATCGTCGGATCTTCCAGTATAGCGGTGTTCGGGGCCGATTAATGCGATGCGCCGTACATGGCCACGCGGTTGAAATTCGTTACAGCAACCAGATCTCGTAACAACGACGTTCGATGATTGATGTTATTGTGCGTCGCACAATGAAGATCGCCATGGCTTGTGCCTTGGCGTATTCGACCCCCTTTCACGAGGCCACTGATGACGAAAAATCTGACGAAGCTGTGGGCAGGTGGCATACAGCGTCTGCTCGCCATCCAGAACCGCGCTGCCCGTGAGGCACTGCGCGAGGCCGGCCGCCGCGCCCCCGAGGCGCAGGCCATGTGGCGCACTGCCCAGACCGCGGTGGCGCAGGCCGCCGCTGCCGCTGTGGCGGTACCTGCCGCCAGCGAAGTGCACGAGGCGCAAGAAGCGCGGGCGCCCGCCGCGCGCAGCGGTGCGCCGGTGCGCGAGTCGCGCGTGGGGCCGCGTGCCGCCGCCTGGGCGGCAGGCGAATGGCAGCGCGCCGAGCATCTGGCGCCGGGCGCATCGCGCGCACTCGCCTATGGGCTCTACGTACCACCGGGCTGGCCCACCGAGGACATGCCGCTGGTCGTGATGCTGCACGGTTGCAAGCAAACGATGGACTCGTTCGCCGAAGGCACCCGCATGAACCTGCTCGCGGATAAGCATGGCTTTGCCGTGGTCTATCCGGAGCAATCGATGCAGGCGCATCCGCATCAGTGCTGGCACTGGTACGACGCACGCCAGTCGGCGGGCGGCGGTGAGGCTGCGGCGATTGTTTCGCTCGTCGACACGCTGGTGCAGGAGCACGGTTTCGATCGGTCGCGCGTCTATCTGGCCGGACTTTCGGCGGGTGCGGGCCTGGCCGCGCTGCTGGCGGTGCATGCGCCGGGCCGCTTCGCGGCGGTCGCGTTCCATTCGGGGCCGGCTTTCGGCGAGGCGCAGTCGGGCGTGGCGGCGCTCGACGTCATGCGGCGCGGCCTGCACCATGACCCGGTGGCGCTCGTCGAGCGTGCATTGGCGGGCCGCGCGCATCCCGGCATGCCGGCGCTAATCATGCAGGGCGATGTCGACGCGGTGGTCGCGCCGCTCAACGCGGAGCAGCTCGCGACGCAGTTTCTGCGTCTGAACCGCCTCGCCGATGCTCAAGGCGTGCACCAGGGCGTGGTCTCGCACGAGCACGACGGCGACGGCTATACGGTTCAGAACTACGCGCGTGACGGCAGGAGCGTGGTGCGCCTGTGCCGCGTGAGCGCACTGGACCATGCGTGGAGCGGCGGCGACGATGCCGTGCCATTCCATTCCGCGACCGGACCGGACGCCAGCGCGATGATTTGGGAATTCTTCGAAAATCAACGGCGCGAAGCGGTTGACGACGCCTTCGGCGACGAACTGGCCGTGGGAGCGGGCTGAGCGCGCAGCACGCGGCGCAGGCTAGGGGTTTACCTTGACTAGGGTTTACCCTATAATGGCTTCATTCATTCCGAGGGCACTCGCCCGCTTACCGGAGCCAGACCATGTACCTGCTCAGCCGCATTTTCCTGTTCCTCACGAAGTCGTACGAAACCGCTCAAAAAGAGCGCGAGGAAGCATACCTGGCCGAATCGGCCGACATCTACGACCTCGAATTCCGTATGCGCAAGCTCGATCGCGAAAAGGCGGGCCGCAACCCGTCGTGGATGAATCACTACAGCTAAGCAACTGAAGGTTCACGCAGTGTAGATATGAAACGGGGCGCACATAGGCGCCCCGTTTGGTATTTGTGCGATTTGCACGCGGTGGGTACTAGCCGTTCAGCGGCCCGAGTCCGGCATGTCGGCGTCGGTCTTTTCCTGCACGCCGTAGCAGCCGCGATAGGTCGCGTAGAACGAGCAATAGAGCATCGTCGTCACGAGAATCAGCGCCGGCATCAGGATCGCCAGCGCGTACTCGCCCGCACCCATTGCGCGCAGCAGCGTCGAAAGTCCCAGCGACACGCCGATCGACACCGCAAACCACAGCGCGCCATACACCACGAACGCGCCCTTGTTGCGCCAGCAGCTCACGATGCTGAAGAACATCGCCTTGACCGGCGGCACCTCGTGCCAGGCGGTGAGGACCGGCGCGAACCAGAACAGCATCGAAACCGGCACATAGCACGCGAGCGAGGCGAGCACGGCGAGCGGCACGTTGCCGTCCGCGACGGCCTCCGTATCGAGCGTGCCGCCCAGCGTCATCAGGCGCAACAGCGTGCCGCCGTCGACCAGCGCCGACGCCGCGAGCACCACCGTCATCGCCACCACGTAAATCCCGCCCAGCACGAACAGATGCTTCGTGACCGTGTGCCCGTATGAGCGGAAACCGTCGACGAGAATGGTGGGGAACACCGGCTTGCCCGCCACGGTGTCGCGGCACGCGGCCATGAAGCCCACTGCCACGCCGGGCACGAAGATGAGCGGCAGCACGCCGCCGATCACCGGCACGGCGGAGATCAGCGTCATGGCGAGCAGGTAGGAGAAGAACAGCGTGAGAAACGCGAGCGGGTTGCGGCGGAACAGCCAGATGCCCTGGCGGAACCAGACATAGCCCTGCTTCGCGGGAACTTCGATCAGTTGCATGGGCGGGGCAGGTCGGAGAGTGCGTGGAAAGCGGCCGGCGTGCCGGCCGCGCTGCCCGCGCGGCGCGCGCGCAGGATGCGCTCGAAATGGCCGGGGTCGTGCGGCTTGAGCATCTCGGCCGAACGCGGCAAATAAAAATCGTACAGACGCGATACCCAGAAGCGATACGCGCCGGCGCGCAGCATGTCGACCCAGTGCCGGCTTTCGGCGGGCGTGAATGGGCGGACGGTCTGATAGGAGCGTAACAACGCCTCGACGCGCGGCGCGTCGAGCTTGCCCGTCGCGAGATCGACGCACCAGTCGTTGACCGTCACCGCGACATCGAACACCCACTTGTCGCAGCCAGCGAAATAGAAGTCGAAGAATCCGCCGAGGCGCACCGTATGGCCCGTTTCCGGCTTGACGTGCGCGAACAGCGCGTTGTCGCGGAACAGGTCGCAGTGGCACGGGCCGCCGGGCAGCGCCGCGTAATCGTCGCTGGCGAAGAAAGCCTGCTGATGCGCGAGCTCGGTCGTGAGCAGTTCGCGCTGGGCGTCGTCCAGGAACGGCAGCACGGTGGGCACGGTTTCTTCCCACCACGGCAGGCTGCGCAGATTTGGCTGGCCGAGCGTGAAGTCGCGGCCCGCCAGGTGCATGCGCGCGAGCATCTGCCCCACTTCCGCACAGTGCTCCACGCCCGGGGCGAGTTCCGGCGCGCCGTCGAGCTTCGTGACGATGGCCGCCGGCTTGCCGTGCAGCAGGCCGAACAGGCTGCCGTCGGCGCGCGGCATCGGGTCGGGCACCGGCACGCGGTGCGAGGCCAGATGGCGCATCAGCTCGAGATAGAACGGCAACTGCTGCGCCGTGAGCTTTTCGAAGATCGTCAGAACGTATTCGCCGCGCGTCGTCGTCAGGAAGAAGTTGCTATTTTCAATGCCCGACTGAATGCCGCGAAAATCGACTACGTCGCCAAGATCGTAGTCGCGCATCCATTGAATGAGCTGGGGTTCGGTGACAGCGGTGAAGACGGCCATGCCAGAGAGGTCGTGTGGTTATCGTAGTCGGGAGCCTTGCTCGGGGGCGAGGCCGCTTGCGGGAAAGCCGCTTCGGCGCGGCTTCTCACGCTCGTGCAGGCGGCGGCGCGGGACAGCGCACGCCGCCCGCGCGCGAAGGGGGTGGATCAGTAATGCAGGTTGATCGACGGCAGGCGCGTGCTTGCCTGGCCGTTCGGACGCACTTGCGGCGACGTGTCGGGATTCGAGCTCATCGAGTAGCGCGTGCCGAAGTTCGAATGCACGTTGATCTCGACGGGCTTGCCCTTGTCGCGGTATTCGGTGACCTCGGTGCCGTTCGGGCTCACTTCGTGGAAGCTCGGCGTGCGCGGCACGTCGTTGATATTGACCTTCGAGGTGACGTGCGCGGCAGGCTTGTTGTTGATCGCAGCCAGATCGGGCAAGCCGGCCCGTTCATTGGCGGACTGGGCCGATTGGGCTTCAACGGCGGTCTTCGCGTCGTCGGCTGGCGTGGCCATGGCGAACCCGCTGAACGCGAGCGTCGCAGCGAAAGCGGCTAGAAGGTGCGACTTCATGGTGATTCTCCAATTGGATATGCCGATTCTAGCAAATTCGCGTCCCGCTCCCCGTAGCGGTGGGGCCGCGCGAGGGCACGCCGATGTTCGTGTCGGCCGAATCTCCCGGACCGGCGAAGGGCGTTGTCAGAATGTCGTTCTTCCGTGCTAATGTGGTTCCATATGAACCGAGGCGAACGAACATGAACAACGAGATTCACCGGCGCAGCTTCATGACGCCCCCGCACGATTTTCCCGCTGAAGCCTTCGAGGACGCCGCCGACGCCGTCGCGCGCCTCTCAGCCATCTACGAGACGAACACGGCGTTCCTGCGCGATGCGTTCGCGCGCTACCGGCGCGGCGAAGCGTTCGACCACCGCGTGCGCGCCTGTTATCCGTTCGTGCGCGTGCACACGGAGGTCAATACGCACATCGACTCGCGGCGTTCGTATGGTTTCGTCGCGGGCCCCGGCGTGTTCGAAACCACCCTCACGCGCCCGGACCTGTTCGGCAACTACTATCGCGAGCAATTGCGGCTGCTTGCGAAGAACCATCATGTGTCGATCGAAGTCGGGGTTTCGGACCAGCCCATTCCGATTCATTTCGCGTTCGCGGAAGGCATCCACCTCGAAGGCGATCTGGACCGCGAGCGGCTCTTCGCGATGCGCGACATATTCGATACGCCCGACCTTGCCGAGCTCGACGACCGCATCGTGAACGGCACCTACGAGCCAGCGCCGGGCGAGCCGCAGCCGCTCGCGCTCTTCACGGCGCCGCGCGTGGACTTCTCGCTGCATCGCCTCAAGCACTACACGGCAACCGCGCCCACGCACGTCCAGAACTACGTGCTCTATACGAACTATCAGTTCTATATCGACGAATTTGTAAAGCTCGGCCGCGCCATGATGGCGCACACCGACGACGCCGACCTGCGCACTTACCGCAGCGAATACACGTCGTTCGTGGAGCCGGGCGACGTGGTCACTTACAACGCGAATCTCGGCGAGCAGGACGACGAGGGCTCGCCGCCCGCGCGCCTGCCGCAGATGCCCGCCTATCACCTCAAGCGCGCGGACGGCAGCGGCATTACGATGGTCAATATCGGCGTGGGGCCGTCGAACGCGAAGACCATCACGGACCATATCGCAGTGCTGCGCCCGCATGCGTGGATCATGCTCGGCCACTGCGCGGGGCTGCGCAACACGCAGCGTCTGGGCGACTATGTGCTGGCGCACGGCTATGTGCGCGAGGATCACGTGCTCGACGCCGATCTGCCGCTGTGGGTGCCGATTCCGGCGCTGGCCGAAGTGCAGGTGGCGCTCGAGCGCGCGGTCGCGCAGATCACGCGGCTTGACGGCGTGGAACTCAAGCGCGTGATGCGCACGGGCACGGTGGCGAGCGTCGACAATCGCAACTGGGAATTGCGCGAGCATCGCGAGCCGGTGCAGCGTCTTTCGCAGAGTCGCGCGGTTGCGCTAGACATGGAGAGCGCGACGATTGCGGCGAACGGCTTCCGTTTTCGCGTGCCGTACGGCACCTTGCTATGTGTCTCCGACAAGCCGTTGCACGGCGAGCTCAAGCTGCCGGGCATGGCCGATTCGTTCTACCGCGCGCAGGTGGATCAGCATCTGCAGATTGGCGTGAAGGCGATGGAGATCTTGCGTACCAACGGCCTGCACAAGCTTCATAGCCGGAAGCTGCGCAGCTTTGCCGAGGTGGCGTTTCAGTGAGGTAAATTCTGTAATCCGAACGAATGGGGTTCGGCGCTGTTACTGCCCAAACCCCGTCAAGCCGATCAGGCTGCCCGCCGCGAGCAGCCACAGCGGATGGACTTTCGTGCGCAACGCGAGCACCGCGCACACGCCCGTGATGGCCCACGCGATCCACGTGTGATCGGACGCCCTCGAGATCACCATCGCGCTCGCGGCCACGAGCCCGGCCGTCACCGGCACGAGACCGCGTTGCGCGCTGCGCCGCCACGGCCGGTCCTTGAAGCGGTCCCACGCGTGAAGCGCGGCCACCGTCACGAGCGAGGACGGTCCGAACTTCGCCACCGACGTCACCAGCATGCCGGCCCAGCCGGACACATGCCAGCCCACCAGCGTCACGATCATCATGTTCGGTCCGGGCGCGGCCTGTGCGAGTGCGAAGAGCGAGCTGAACTCGCTCGCGGTCATCCAGTGATGCACCTCCACGACCTGGCGCTGCATTTCCGGCAGGATCGTGTTGCCACCGCCGAATGCGAGCAGCGACAGCTGGCTGAAGATCGTGGCGAGTGCGAGTAGCGTGTCACTCATTGCGTTTCTCCCGAGCGGCGGGCAGCGCGGATGGCAACGGCGATGCCGATCGGCGTGAGTACGAGCATGGTGGGCAGCAGTGGCAGGCGCAGCAGGGCAATGGCGATGAAGCCGACCAGCGCGATTGCAGCGGCGGCAGGGTCGCGGCGCAATGGCAGGATGATCTTCGCGGCCATGGCGATCAGCATCCCGGCTGCGGCTGCGGCGAGGCCGACGAACAGATGCCGCACGTGCGGATCGTTCTGCGTGCGCTCGTAGAGCACGCCCAACCCGATCACGATGAGCGAGGGCCCGGCGATTAGCCCGAGCAGGCCGGCGAGCGCGCCGCGCCAGCCGTGAAAGCGCATGCCGAGCGCCACCGAAAGATTGATTACGTTGCCGCCGGGCAGGAATTGGCACAGTCCGAGCAGGTCGGTGAATTCCGCGGCCGTAAGCCAGCGGCGCTGCTCGACGATGGCGCGGCGCGCAAGCGGCAGTGCGCCGCCGAAGGACGTGAGGCCGAGGCCGAGAAAACCGAGGAACAGATCGCGCACGCTAGGCGCGCCGGACACTTCATGCTCGGGCGTGAGGTTCGCTCCGGATGGAGCTGAGACTGGATGTTGTTTCATGCGAAGACCCGGATGGCAAGGTCGAAGCGTAGCGCCGAACCCATCCCGCGCAAAACGATTTCTCGGCCGGGTTCTTGTGATCTAGAATCACAAGCATGGCCCGCTCCCTTCCTCCCTTTCCCGCGCTGCGCGCGTTCGAAGCCGCGGCGCGGCACAACAGTTTCACTGCTGCTGCGGCCGAGCTTCATGTGACTCACGGTGCAATCAGCCGCCAGGTGGCGGCACTGGAGGCATGGGTCGGTGTGCAGGTGTTTCATCGGCACGGCAAACGGGTTGCCTTGACCGAGGACGGGCGGCGCTATCTCGGGGCGGTGCAGGGCGCGTTCGAGAGCATTGCGCGCGCCACGGCGGAGCTGCGCGACACGGGCGTGGTTCACGTACTGCGCGTGAATGCGCTACCCACGTTCGCCATGAAGTGGCTGCTGCCGCGTCTTTCGCAGTTCCAGCGCCTGGCGCCTAACGTCGAGTTGCGCCTCGCCACTTCGAATGCGCCAGTCGAGACGCTCGATGCGTTCGACGTTGCAGTGCGGCGCGGGCCGGCGCACTGGCCCGATTGCGCGAGCGGCTATTTTCTCGACGAAACGGAGTTGCCGGTGTGCAGTCCGGCGTTATTGAAGCGCTCGCCGATTCACTGCGCCGACGATCTCGCGCGCCATGTCTTGCTGCACTCGGATACGCGCCCTGATGCGTGGCGCACGTGGCTGGCCGCTGCGGGCGTGAAGGCCAAGTGCAGGAAGAAGCAGTCGTTCGACCATTTTTATCTGGCCTTGCAAGCTGCCGAAGACGGGCTCGGCGTGGCGCTCGGGCCGCTGCCGCTGCTCGACGAAGAGCTGGCTTCGGGGCGCCTCGTCGCGCCGCTCGCCGGCCCTCACCTCGACGCGCGCGGCTACTGGTGGGTCGCGCGGCGCGAGGTGGCGGACGTGCCCGTCGTCGCGCAGTTTTGCCGCTGGCTGGAGGAGCAGGCCAACGCGCCGACGGGTCACATCGAACCTCAAAGATAGAACATGCGGTCGTCGTCGGATTCGGGGCGGGCCGGGTGTTCCTGCTCGGGTTCTTCGCCGCTGTCCTCGTAGAACTTGAGCACCGCTTCGAGCACCTGGTCCGGATCGTCGATCACCTGCATCAGGTCCATGTCTTCCGGATTGATGAGGCCCATCGGCACGAGTGCGGCACGGAACCACTCGAGCAGACCCTTCCAGAATTCCGCGCCCACCAGAATGATGGGTACGTGACGCGACTTCTTGGTCTGGATGAGCGTGAGCACCTCGGCCAGTTCGTCGAGCGTGCCGAAGCCGCCCGGCATCACGATCACCGCGTCCGAGTTCTTGACGAAGGTGACCTTGCGCGTGAAGAAATGGCGAAAGCGCAGCGAGATGTCCTGCCACTGGTTGCCGGACTGCTCGTGCGGCAACTCGATGTTCAGGCCCACCGAAGGCGACTTGCCCGCATGCGCGCCCTGGTTGGCGGCTTCCATGATGCCGGGGCCGCCGCCGGAGATCACGGCGAAGCCCGCGTCCGACACTTTGCGCGCGATGGTTTTGGCGAGCTGGTAGTACGGCGAGTCCGGTTTGAGGCGTGCAGAACCATAGATGCTGACCGCTGGCCGGATCTCGGACAGGTATTCGGTCGCCTCGATAAACTCTGCCATAATCGTGAACATCTGCCACGATGCGCGTGCCTTTTTGGCCGTCGCGCGCTCTTGATCTGCGAGTGAGCGCAGACTCGGAATCACTTTTCTCTTGTCCATAATGCCTGAAGAACTTCGCGTGGAAACCAAGCTACAAACTAAGCTGGAAGGAAAGACCCTGTTGCTGGTCGATGGTTCTAGCTATCTCTATCGTGCCTTCCATGCGATGCCTGATTTGCGCGGTCCTGACGGCGAGCCGACGGGCGCGCTATACGGCATCATCAACATGCTGCGTCGCATGCGCAAGGACGTTACGGCAGAGTATAGCGCGTGCGTGTTCGATGCAAAGGGCAAGACGTTTCGTGACGACTGGTATCCCGAGTACAAGGCCAACCGGCCTTCGATGCCCGAGCCGCTCGCGGCGCAAGTCGAGCCCATTCACGAAGCGGTGCGCGCGCTGGGCTGGCCGCTCTTGATGATCGAAGGTGTGGAGGCCGACGACGTGATCGGCACGCTCGCACGCCAGGCGGAACAGCAAGGCATGAAGGTGGTCGTGTCCACCGGCGACAAGGACCTTGCGCAGCTCGTGACCGACCACGTCACGCTCATCAACACGATGACCAATGAGCTGCTCGATCGCGAAGGCGTGATCGCGAAGTTCGGCGTGCCGCCGGAGCGCATCGTCGACTATCTCTCGCTCATTGGCGACACGGTGGACAACGTGCCGGGCGTGAACAAGTGCGGCCCGAAGACAGCAGTGAAGTGGCTCACGCAATATGGTTCGCTCGATGGCATCGTCGAGCATGCCGATGAGATCAAGGGCGCCGTGGGCGGCTATCTGCGCGATGCACTCGGCTTCCTGCCGATGGCGAAGAAGCTCGTCACGGTGGAGACCGCTTGCAATCTCGCGCCGCACCTCGAATCGATCGAAGCGTCGCTCGCGACGCGCGGCGAAGCGCGTGAAGAGATGCGCGATATTTTCGCGCGTCATGGCTTCAAGACCTGGCTGCGTGAAATCAGCGAAGCCGATCAGAGCCCGGCCGTGGCTGCTGCAACGGGTGCAGCGGCTGCAAGCGCGCCTGCGCAGGATGCGCCAGTACAGCCCGCGTTGCTCATCAACCCGCCGCGCCACTACGAAACCATCCAGACGTGGGAGCAGTTCGACGCATGGCTCGCGAAGATCGAGGCCGCGCAACTCACCGCGTTCGACACCGAGACCACCGCGCTCGATCCGATGGTCGCGAAGCTCGTCGGCATGTCGTTCTCGACCGAAGCGGGCAGCGGCGCGTACTTGCCGCTCGCGCATCGCGGGCCCGACGCGCCCGAGCAACTGCCGCTCGACGAAGTGCTCGCGCGCCTGAAGCCGTGGCTCGAAAGCGAGCAGCACAAGAAGGTCGGTCAGCACATGAAGTACGACGAGCAGGTGCTCGCGAATTACGGCATCGAGCTGAACGGCGTCGAACATGACACGCTGCTCGAATCGTACGTGCTCGAATCGCATCGCACCCACGACATGGACAGCCTTGCGCTGCGCCATCTCGGCATCAAGACGATCAAGTACGAGGAGGTGGCGGGCAAGGGCGCGCAGCAAATCGGCTTCGACGAAGTGCCGCTCGAAACGGCCGCCGAATACGCGGCCGAAGATGCCGATGTCACGCTGCAATTGCACCTCGCGCTCTATCCGCAAATCGTGCCCGAGAAGGGGCTCGACTATGTGTATCGCGAGATCGAGATGCCGACCTCGCGCGTGCTTCGCAAAGTCGAGCGCAATGGCGTGCTGATCGACACGCAGCGGCTGGAGAAGCAGAGCGCGGAGATCGCGGTGCGCCTGGTCGAACTCGAACAGCAGGCCTATGCGCTCGCGGGCGGCGAGTTCAATCTCGGCTCGCCCAAGCAGATCGGCCAGATCTTCTTCGAGAAGCTGCAACTGCCGGTCGTGAAGAAGACGCCGAGCGGCGCGCCGTCCACCGACGAAGAAGTGCTGCAAAAACTCGCGGAAGACTACCCGCTGCCCAAGCTGCTGCTCGAGCATCGCGGCCTCGCCAAGCTCAAGTCCACGTACACCGACAAGTTGCCGCGCATGGTCAATGCGCAAACCGGTCGTGTGCACACGAACTATGCGCAGGCCGTGGCCGTGACGGGCCGCCTCGCGTCAAACGACCCGAATCTGCAGAACATTCCGGTGCGCACGGGCGAAGGCCGGCGCATTCGCGAGGCGTTCATCGCGCCGCCGGGCTGCAAGATCGTGTCCGCCGATTATTCGCAGATCGAACTGCGCATCATGGCGCATATCTCGGGCGACGAATCGCTGCTCGCGGCGTTCAAGCGCGGCGACGACATTCACCGCGCCACGGCGGCCGAAGTGTTCGGCGTGACGCCGCTCGAAGTGGGCAACGATCAGCGGCGCATCGCGAAGGTCATCAACTTCGGGCTGATTTACGGCATGAGCGCGTTCGGGCTCGCATCGAATCTCGGCATCACGCGCGATGCGGCCACGCTCTATATCGACCGCTATTTCGCGCGCTATCCGGGCGTCAAGCGCTACATGGACGAGACGCGCATGGACGCGAAATCGCGCGGCTATGTGGAGACGGTGTTCGGCCGCCGTCTGTGGCTGCCCGAGATCAACGGCGGCAACGGTCCGCGCCGCCAGGCCGCCGAGCGCTCCGCCATCAATGCGCCGATGCAGGGCACGGCAGCCGATCTCATCAAGCTCTCGATGATCGCTGTGCAGAAGTGGCTCGATCAACGCAAGACTGGCACGAAGATGATCATGCAGGTTCACGACGAACTGGTGCTTGAAGTGCCTGACGAAGAGCTTTCCGAAGTGCGCAAGTGCTTGCCGGAGCTGATGTGCTCGGTGGCGAAGCTGAAGGTGCCGCTCGTGGCCGAAGTGGGTGTGGGCGCGAATTGGGAAGAAGCGCACTGAGCGCACACAGCGGGCGCACTGAAGTGCTGACTGAAGACGCGCGAGCACACCGCTTGTGCGTCGAACGATCGTGCTGCGTTGCAGCTCCCTGTAACCGCAGCCGTGCCGTTACGCAAGCGGCTGGTGCAGATGTCGTTAATGCGCACCGTGCGTCTTGCCGTGCTGCGCCGCATCAGCCGACAATGGGCCAAAGACCGACGCCGCGCAGCAGCGAATGCGCGCCGATATGGAATATCGGATGAGCGTCGGAGGTTCTATTGCCTTTCGACATGCACGGAGAGTCTATGCACCGCTTTATCGTTGTGGGAGGGGGCGCCGGAGGCCTGGAGCTGGCAACCCGGCTGGGCGACCGGTACGGCGAAACGCGTGCGAAGCGCGGCAAGCCGCGCGCCTCGGTCACGCTGGTCGACCGCAATCCGACGCATATCTGGAAGCCGCTCCTGCACGAAGTGGCGGCGGGCAGCATGGACCCTTTCACGCAGGAGCTCGAGTACGCGGCGCAGGCGCGCTGGCACGGTTTCGAGTTCCAGCAGGGCGAGCTGGTCGGGCTCGACCGCGCGGCAAAGCGCATTACGCTCGGCGCGGTGCAGGACGAAGACGGTGGCGAAATGCTGCCCGAGCGCGTGCTCGAATACGACACGCTCGTGCTCGCGATCGGCAGCACGACGCACTTTTTCGGCGTGCAAGGCGCGGCGCAAAATTCCATCGCGCTCGACACCGTTGCGCAGGCCGAGCGCTTTCGCAAGCGCCTCATCGCGGCGTGCATGCGCGCGGAGCATCAGGAGCCCGAGCCCTGGGTTCACGGTCAGCAAGACCACGAAGGCAACGAAGTGCCGCGCGTGCAGGTGGCGATCGTCGGCGCGGGGGCAACGGGCGTCGAGCTTTCCGCCGAGTTGCGCAACACCGCCCAGGTGCTTTCGGCGTATGGCCTGCACAAGCTCGATCCGCGTCACGACGTGGGCATCGTGCTGATCGAATCGGGTCCGCGCATTCTGCCCGCCCTGGCCGAGCGCGTTTCGTCGGCCACTGCCGAACTGCTGCGCAAGCTCGGCGTGCGGATCATGACCGGCGAGCGCGTGATCGAGGTGGCGCCGGGCGTGATACGGACCGCGAGCGGCAAATCCGTGCGTGCGGACCTCACGGTCTGGGCGGCGGGCATCAAGGCGCCGTCGGTGCTTTCGCAGCTCGATGGCCTGCCTGTCAACAAGCTTGGCCAACTGATCGTGCGGCGCACGCTGCAAACGGAAGCCGACGACAATGTCTTCGCGCTCGGCGACTGTGCCGCATGCGAGTGGCCCGGCAATGAACGGGGCGTGCCGCCGCGCGCGCAGGCCGCGCACCAGCAGGCATCGTTTCTGTTCAAGTCGATGGGTGAGCGGCTTGCCGGGAAGCAACTGCCCGAGTTCACCTATCGCGACTTCGGCTCGCTCGTTTCGCTCGGCCACTTCAGCGCGGTCGGCAATCTGATGGGTGGGTTGATCGGCGGGAGCATGCTGATCGAAGGGCTGTTTGCCCGGTTCATGTACATGTCGTTGTACCGGCTGCATATCGCGGCGTTGCACGGCTATGCGCGCATGGTGCTCGACACCTTCGCACATTGGCTGCGGCGCACGACGCTGCCGCGCGTGAAGCTACACTGACGCGCTTTCCGGGGGCGTGGCGCCGGTTCGTGCGAGGGTGCAGTCCTTTTGCGTCGTTCTTTTCGCAAGGAGCGTTGCATGCTTAAACCTGAAATCGACAGCCTCGTCCCGCATGTGCCATTCGATCGGCGCACCTTCATTAAGGCAGCATTGGGCAGCGGCTTTGCCGCTGCGGTGCTTCCGGTCTCCGCACAAACCATCCATACCGACAGCGAAGGCCTCGAAGCCGGCGAGATCGCGTTCCAGTCGAACGGAACGCTGATTCCGGCGTATCGAGCGCAGCCGAAAGGCAAGACGCATCTGCCGGTGATCATCGTGATTCACGAGATTTTCGGCGTGCACGAGCATATCGCCGACGTGTGCCGGCGCTTCGCGAAGCTCGGCTATCTGGCCATTGCACCGGATCTTTTCGAGCGCGAGGGCGATGCGTCCGTGTATCCGACCGTTCAGCAGATCGACCAGAACATCGTGAGCAAGATCGCCGATGCGCAGGTGCTCGGCGATATCGATGCGGCGCTCGTCTGGGCCGGCCAGCACGGCGGCGATCTCAAGCGCGTGGGGATCAACGGGTTCTGCTGGGGTGGGCGGTACGCGTGGCTTTATGCCGAGCACAATCCGCGCGTGAAGGCGGCGGTGTCGTGGTATGGGCGCGTGGCTGGCGCGCACACCGAAAACACGCCGCAGAATCCGCTCGATCTCGCAGGCAATTTGCAGGTGCCGGTGCTTGGGCTCTACGGTCTTCAGGACAAAAGCATTCCGCAGGACACGCTCGAGCAGATGAAGGCCGCGATCGCGCAGGGGCCGCAGGGTGGGCGCGGCTCGCAGTTCGTCGTGTACGACGATGCGGGCCATGCGTTCTTCGCCGACTATCGGCCGAGCTATCGCAAGGCCGATGCGGAGGATGGCTGGAAGCGCGCGATCGCCTGGTTCAAGGAGCACGGCGTCGGCTGAGGCCGGCGCCGTGTCTCATGTGGCTCAGGGGTTCGGGCCCGTCGCCACGGGCCGTGACGGGTCCGAGCACCACTCGCTCCACGACCCCGCATAAAGCGCCGCGCCATGCATGCCGGCGATCTCCATCGCCAGCGCGTTATGGCAGGCGGTCACGCCCGAGCCGCATTGCAGCACCACGTGTTCGGGCGTCTTGCCCGGCAGTAGCGCGCCGAATTCGTCGCGCAGCGTGTGGGCGGACTTGAAGCGGCCGTCGTCAGTGAGGTTGTCCTTGAAGAAGCGGTTGAGCGCGCCGGGGATATGACCGCCCACCGGATCGATCGTCTCGTTCTCGCCGCGATAGCGGTCGGCGGCGCGCGCGTCGACGACGGTGAGTTCATGAGTGGTGAGATTGCGCTCGATGGCCTGCGCATCCACGGTCACCTGCAGCGGAGCGCCTGCCTTGAATGTGCCTTGCGTCGCGGCGGGGACGTCCTTCGAGAGCGGGAAGCCGGCAGCCTCCCAAGCCTGCAGGCCGCCGTCGAGCACGGCGACCGAGTCGTGGCCGAGCCAGCGCAGCAGCCACCAGAGACGTGCGGCATACATGCCGCCCTGTGCGTCATAGGCGACCACCTGTTGTCCCGCGTTAAGCCCCCAGCTCATGAGCGTGGCGACGAGCGAGGCGCGGTCGGGCAGCGGGTGGCGGCCGTTCTTGCCGGTCGTCGGACCCGAGAGGTCGCGCTCGAGGTGGAGATAGCGCGCGCCCGGCAGATGGCCGGCCGCGTAGGCGGTTTCGCCAGCGGCGGGATTCGCGAGGTCGAAGCGGCAGTCGAAGACGAGCACGCTGCCCGGCGCGGCGGTGAGGCGCTCGTGCAGGTTGCCGGCCGAGATCAGTGTGGTGTAGTGCGTGTGGGGCATGACGGCTCCTTGAATCGTGCGTGGCCGGTGGCGCGCGAGTGCATCTGCACAGGCGCGCGAAAAGTGCTGGCCCGATGCCGTCAGTCTAAACAAAAAGACGGGCCTAAGCCCGTCTTTCCGTGAAGCGTCGAATGCGCATTGTTTGGCCTGCGAAGGCCGCGCTCAGATCGTGCCGAGCTCGCGGCGCAGGAACTCGTGGAAGTGCTGCATGCCGTCTTCCATCGGGCTCTGGTACGGGCCGACTTCGGAGACGCCGCGCTCGAACAGCGCGCGGCGGCCGGCGTCCATGCGCTCGGCGATCTCGTCGTCTTCAACGGCCGTTTCCATATAGGCGGCGCGCTCGGCCTCGACGAACTCGCGCTCGAACAGCACGATTTCCTCGGGGTAATAGAACTCGACGATGTTGGTGGTCTTCTGCGTGCCCTGCGGAATGAGCCAGGAGCAGACGAGCACGTGCGGATACCACTCGATCATCAGACCGGGGTAGTACACCATCCAGATTGCGCCGAACTCGGGCGGCACGCCATTGCGGAAGCGCAGGACCTCGTCGTGCCACTTGCGATACGTAGGGCTGCCCGGCTTGCCGAGATGGTTGTGCACGCCCACCGTCTGGACGCTATACCATTCGCCGAATTCCCACTGCAGGTCGTCGCACGACACGAAGTTGCCGAGGCCCGGGTGGAACGGCACGACGTGGTAGTCCTCCAGATAGACCTCGATGAAGGTCTTCCAGTTGTAGTTGCACTCGTGGACCTCGACGTGATCGAACATGTAGTCCGTAAAGTCGAGATGCTTTGCCGGCCCAAGGCGTGCAAGGTCGCGCGCGACGTCGCGCCCGGCCGACTCGAACAGCAGGCCGTTCCACTTTTGTAGCGGTGTGCTGCTCAGGTTCAGGCAGGGCTTGTCGGCGAAATGCGGTGCGCCGAGCAGCTCGCCCTTGAGGTCGTAGGTCCAGCGATGCAGCGGACATACAATGTTGTCGGCCGTGCCGCGACCGTTTAGCATGATGGCCTGACGGTGGCGGCAGACGTTCGAGAGCAGCTCGATCTCGTTGCTTTGGTTGCGAACGAGCACGCGACCCTCTTTCTCGCTGGGCAGCGCAAAATAATTCCCCGCCTCGGGCACCATCAATTCGTGGCCGACGTAGCGAGGACCTTTCTGGAAAAGCGTGTCGATTTCGCGCTTGAGAAGCGCTTCGTCAAAGTAAGCCGTGACTGGCAACTGACTGTGAACGGACTTCAGCTGCAAAGCATTGCTCAGATTGGACATTCCCACTCCCGATGAAGACGTGAAAGCAGTGAACAACCCAACCATCGAAGATTCGATTTAGGGAGCCGGGCATTATATCCTGGTCGGTCCCAGTGGGCTAGCTAAGTTGCTGATTTTTGCAGGAATTGCGCCGGGAAGGCGGTCGGAATACGGTATAAATCGCGACAATGAAGCGCAGAATACGACCTTCTGGTCCCGATTCAGGCAAACCCATTCGTGTCGCCGGGAGGGGACACGAACCGGCGAGCGGGGCGGCGAGGGGGCTTTTGCCGTAGAATGTCCGCCTTGTTTCATTTTGGCGACCATCCATGGCGAAATCCGCATCGAAAGACCGCGCCGGAACAGACTCAAGCGCGGCCAAAAGCACGGAGCCAGGCGCGGACGAGACGGCCCAGGCCGATCTGCCGCAGAGCTACGAGGCGGGCCTCGCCGAGCTCGACGAACTGGTGGCGCGCATGGAAGGCGGCAGCTTGAGCCTCGAGGAATCGCTGGCCGACTACCGCCGCGGTGCCGTGCTGGTCAAGTTCTGCCAGCAGCAGCTCGAAAAGGTTGAACAACAGGTGCGCGTGCTCGACGGCGAAACGCTGCGACCCGTGCCCCTCAATACGACAGGCAGTTCCGCCGCTGGCGGAGACGACGATCTATGACATTTGACCAATGGACCCGGCAGGTGCTCGACCGGGTCGAAAGCGCGCTCGATCACTATTTACCGGCTGCCGATGTGCAGCCCGCCCCGCTGCATGACGCCATGCGTTATGCCGTGCTCGGTGGCGGCAAGCGTGTACGCCCGCTGCTGTGCCATGCCGCGGGCGAACTGACGAACGCGGCGCCCGAGGCGCTCGACGCGGCGGCCTGCGCGCTGGAGATGATCCACGTGTATTCGCTCGTGCACGACGACATGCCCTGCATGGACGACGACGACATGCGTCGCGGCAAGCCCACCGTACACGTCAAGTATGACGAACCGACGGCGCTGCTGGTCGGCGACGCACTGCAGTCGCAAGCTTTCGTGACGCTGACGTCGCACATTCTCGACGCACAGCATCAGGCATCGCTCGTGCGCGAACTCGCGCTCGCGAGCGGCTCGATCGGCATGGCCGGCGGCCAGGCGATCGATCTGGCGAGCGTGGGCCACGCGCTCACGCGCGAGCAGCTCGAAACGATGCATCGCCTGAAGACCGGAGCGTTGCTGCGCGCCGCGGTGCGCATGGGCGCGCTGGCCGGTGAAACGCCGTCGGCCGACACGCTCGCCTCGCTCGACAAGTACGCGGCCGCTGTGGGCCTGGCATTCCAGGTCGTGGACGACATTCTCGACGTCACGGCCGACTCGGCCACGCTGGGCAAGACCGCCGGCAAGGATGCGAAGGACGGCAAGCCGACCTACGTGTCGATCATCGGCCTCGATGCTTCGCGTGTGCTCGCGCAGCAGTTGCGCGCCGATGCCCACGCGGCGCTTGAACCGTTCGGCGCGCGCGCGCAGCGCCTCGCCGAACTCGCTGATCTGGTTGTGAACCGGGTGAGCTGATTGCGCCAACCCGCCTGCGCGCATGAACGGGAAGTCATGCGCGGACAGAAGTGCGGGAGCGCTCGATTTCCTACAATGGAACGACGATGTACGACTTGCTGAAAACCATTGACGACCCGGCGGATTTGCGCCGCCTCGATCGCCGCCAGTTGCAGCCGCTCGCCGACGAACTGCGTGCCTTCGTCCTCGACAGCGTTTCGCAAACGGGCGGCCACCTGTCGTCCAACCTCGGTACGGTCGAGTTGACGATCGCGCTGCACTACGTGTTCGACACGCCGCGCGACCGCATCGTCTGGGACGTGGGTCATCAGACCTATCCGCACAAGATCCTGACGGGCCGCCGCGACCAGATGCACTCGCTGCGTCAGCTCGGCGGCATCTCGGGCTTTCCGAAGCGCGACGAGTCCGAGTACGACACGTTCGGCACCGCCCACTCGAGCACCTCGATCTCGGCGGCGCTCGGCATGGCCATCGCGAGCAAGCTCAAGGGCGATAACGCCATGGGCATCGCCGTGATCGGTGACGGCGCAATGACCGCCGGCATGGCCTTCGAGGCGCTGAACAACGGCGGCGTCGAAGACGACGTGCCGCTGCTCGTCATCCTTAACGACAACGACATGTCGATTTCGCCGCCCGTGGGCGCGCTCAATCGCCATCTCGCACGCCTGATGTCGGGCCGCTTCTACGCCGCCGCACGCGCGGGCGTGGAGCGCGTGCTGCGTCATGCGCCGCCGGTGCTCGACCTCGCGCGCAAGCTCGAGGAGCACGCGAAGGGCATGATCGTGCCGGCCACGCTGTTCGAGGAATTCGGCTTCAACTACATCGGGCCGATCGACGGCCACGATCTCGACTCGCTGATCCCCACACTGCAGAACATCAAGGAACTGCGCGGCCCGCAATTCCTGCACGTGGTGACGAAGAAAGGCCAGGGCTACAAGCTCGCCGAAGCCGATCCGGTCCTGTACCACGGCCCCGGCAAGTTCAATCCCGCCGAGGGCATCAAGCCGTCGACGACGCCCGCGAAGAAGACCTACACGCAGGTGTTCGGCGAATGGCTTTGCGACGCGGCGGAACTCGACTCGCGCGTGGTGGGCATCACGCCGGCCATGCGTGAAGGCTCGGGCATGGTCGAGTTCGAGAAGCGCTTCCCGGACCGCTATTACGACGTGGGCATTGCCGAGCAGCACGCGGTGACGTTCGCGGGCGGTATCGCGGCCGAGGGCTTGAAGCCCGTGGTCGCGATCTACTCGACTTTCCTGCAGCGCGCCTACGATCAACTGATTCACGACGTGGCGCTGCAGAACCTGCCGGTCGTGTTCGCGATCGACCGCGCGGGCCTCGTCGGCGCGGACGGCGCGACGCATGCGGGCGCGTACGATCTCGCGTTCATGCGCTGCATCCCGAACATGATGGTGATGGCGGCATCGGACGAAAACGAATGCCGCCAGATGCTCTACACGGCGCTCCAGCAGGACTGCCCGACGGCCGTGCGCTATCCGCGCGGCGCGGGCACGGGCGTCGCGACCATCAAGCAGATGGCCGCGCTGCCGGTCGGCAAGGGCGAGATTCGCCGCGAGAGCAACGCACCGGCTGGTCAGCGCATTGCGATCCTCGCGTTCGGCACGATGGTTGCGCCGTCGCTCAAGGCCGCCGAGGAACTGGACGCCACCGTCGCGAACATGCGCTTCGTGAAGCCGCTCGACGCCGAGCTCGTGCGTAAGCTCGCCGAGACGCACGATTACCTCGTGACCGTCGAGGAAGGCTGCATCATGGGCGGCGCGGGCTCGGCCTGCGTGGAAGCCCTGCTTGAAAGTGGGGTTATTAAGCCCGTACTACAATTGGGTCTCCCCGACCGCTTCATCGACCATGGCGACCCGGCCAAGCTGCTGGCCAGCTGCGGCCTCGACGCGGCTGGGATCGCGAAGTCGATTCGCGAGCGTTTCCTCGACAAGGCCGCGAGCGCGTCCGGCAAGTCGGTGATGCGCGTTGCCTGACCCGGATTAGCGCTTCGCGGTGGCTGGCCTCGTATGCACCAGGCCGGCCAGCAAGCCGCTGCAATCCACTTCTAAATTGAACCGGCGGCCGGGTGTGTACCCGGCAACGCCCGCAAGCGCCGGCTCGTGCCGGCGCTTGCCATTTGCGCGCCGCAAGTTTGCCGGCGCGGCCTGAGGACAAGAACATGAATCAGATGAACCCGGCTTTCGTGATGCCGGACGTGCAGAGCTCCGTCGATACCCGTCAGATCCCGATCCAGCGCGTGGGCGTGAAGGGCGTGCGCCATCCGTTGACGGTCAAGACCGGCGCGGGCGACGTCCAGCCGAGCGTCGGCACGTGGAACCTCGACGTTCATCTGCCGGCGGACCAGAAGGGCACACACATGTCGCGTTTCGTGGCGCTGCTCGAAGAAAACAAGGCGCCGCTCGAAGCGGCGACGTTCCGCGCGATGCTGGCCGCGATGCTCGAAAAGCTTGAATCGCAGGCAGGCCGCATCGAGGTTTCGTTCCCGTACTTCGTGAAGAAGGTCGCGCCGGTGTCGGGCGTGGAAAGTCTGCTGGACTACGAAGTCACGCTCACGGGTGATGTGCGCAACGGTGAGACGCGCATTTTCCTCAAGGTGCTCGTGCCGGTGACGAGCCTGTGCCCGTGCTCGAAGAAGATCTCGCAGTACGGTGCGCACAATCAGCGCTCGCATGTGACGATCGATGCCGAGCTCGCTGGCGACCTGCCGGTGGAAGACCTCATTCGCATTGCCGAGGAGGAAGCATCGTGCGAACTCTGGGGCTTGCTCAAGCGTCCGGACGAGAAGTTCGTGACGGAGCGCGCGTACGAGAACCCGAAGTTCGTCGAGGATCTGGTGCGCGACGTGGCGGTGCGTCTGAACGCGGACGCACGCGTGATGGCCTATACGCTCGAAGCCGAGAATTTCGAATCGATCCACAACCACAGCGCGTATGCCGTGATCGAGCACGACAAGCGTTGATGCGGTGATTGAGCAAGGCAGATAGGGGCCGCTTAAGAAGCGGCCCCTATCATTTGCGCTTCTGCATATGAGGTGCTGGAAAAACGGATTGGGGTATACCCGTTTTGCCTGGTTATCCTGATGTTATTTTTTTCCGCTTTCCATCAAACAGGCCGCGATATCGCCATTATTTGAGGTGTGGCAACACTGCCGTCTACCTTCGCCGTTATAACTCGATTGCAACGCAATGTCATAACGAGTCGGCGTGCGTTCCTTGCGAACGATGACCGATCCAGATCCATCCATAAAAAGATGACGAAGGAGACATAATGCGCTTTTGCAGAAAAGGCATTTGCAGTGCGGCGTTAATGTTGGCAGCAGGCGGCGCGAATGCTCAATCGAGCGTTACGCTGTACGGCATCGCAGACGCGTTTGTCCAGTTCCTCAATAACGGCGGCAAGTCATCCTGGTCGCAGCGCAGTGGCGGAAGCGCGCCGTCGCGTTTTGGCTTGAAAGGCACCGAGGATCTTGGCGACGGCTTGAAGGCCGCATTCACGCTTGAAAATGGTTTCAACATCAACAATGGCACTGGCTTTGGCGATACGAGCGCCATGTTTTATCGCCAGGCGTGGGTGGGGCTTGCGCACGAGAAATACGGCACGTTCACGCTGGGCCGCCAGTATCAGCCGACTTTCTGGGTGCTCTACCCAGGCGATCCGTTTTTCGCCAATGAAGTGCTCTCGCCATTAGCCGCAGCTGGCAATGTCGTCGATCGCAATACGATAGGCATGCAGACCAGCGGCGGGCGGTCGAGCAATTCGGTTGTGTACAAGTCACCGACGCTCAAGGGGCTGCAACTGATGGCCATGTATGCGTTCCAGTCCAGCGTGACGCAGCCGGCGCCGCAAACGAACGGCAATATCCTCGATATTGCCGCAACCTGGTCGGGCTATGGCCTATATGCGGGATTCGCGTACCAGTACCAGCATCCGGGCACGAAGACCCTGGCCAGCTTGCCGTCCGTTCTCAATACGGTGGGAACCGAGCACTTCAATAGCGCGCTCGCTTATCAGATCGGGATCGTCAATCTTCAGTTTATCTACGGATATCATCGTCCGAAGCATGACGATTCGAGTCCGCTCGCGACGCGGCTCTCGGCCGTGCACTCCTATAACCTGATGCAAGCGGGCGCCACGATTCAGGCCACGGTCGCGGACACGATCGAGATCGTGGCCCTGCAACGCAACGTGCGTGGCGTGCATGACAACATGTGGGCAGTGCAACTGGGCGTCGACCACAGCCTTTCGAAGCGGACGGCCGTTTATGCGCGCGCGGGCTATATGAAGAACAACGGCTCGTCCACGATGAGCTGGTCTGGTGTTCCCGTCACGGCCCAAGGCACCAGTCAAACGCTCGGGGCCATTGGCATCACGCAGCGTTTCTGACGCGCAGGCGCTCCGCTATCGCGCGTCCTGCGCGAGCGACGCGAGATCCCAGCGCGGCTTCACCGTGAACGCATAGTCCTGGGTGGCCTGCTCGGGCCAGCGCGCGAGGCGCAGCGCACCCGCGAGCGCGATCATCGCGCCGTTGTCGGTGCACAGTGAAAGATCGGGGTAGTGGACTTCGAAGCCGCGCTTCTGCGCCGCTGCCGAAAGCGTTTCGCGCAGCTGCTTGTTCGCGCCCACGCCGCCCGCGACCACGAGGCGCTTCATTTTCGTGCGCTTGAGCGCGGCGATCGATTTGGCGGCCAGCACCTCGACAGCGGCATCGACGAAACCGCGCGCAATGTCGGCCTTGCCTTGCTCGCAGATGTTCGTGCCGAGCTTCTTCACCTGCGTGAGCACGGCGGTCTTCAGGCCGCTGAAGCTGAAGTCGAGGTCGCCCGAATGCAGCATCGGACGCGGCAGTTCGATGGCGCCCGGCGTGCCGAACTCGGCGAGACGCGAGACTTCCGGTCCGCCCGGATAGCCGAGGCCGAGCAGTTTGGCGGTCTTGTCGAAGGCTTCGCCGGCGGCGTCGTCGAGGGTTTCGCCGAGCGTCTCGTAGACGCCCACGTCGGTTACGCGCATGAGTTGCGTGTGGCCGCCCGAGACCAGCAGCGCGACGAAAGGGAAAGGCGGCGGCGCGTCGACGAGCAGCGGCGAAAGCAGATGCCCTTCGAGATGGTGGATGCCGACGGTCGGGCGGTTCCACGCCATGGCGAGCGCGTTGGCGATGCTCGCGCCGACCAGTAGCGCGCCGGCGAGCCCTGGCCCCTGGGTGAACGCGATGGCGTCGATGTCGCTGCGCGCGGCGCCGCTTTTCGCGAGCACTTCCTCTAGCAGCGGCAGCGCGCGGCGGATATGGTCGCGCGACGCGAGTTCGGGCACGACGCCGCCGTACTCGCGGTGCATGGCGATCTGCGAGTGCAGTGCGTGGGCGAGCAGGCCGCGCTCGCTGTCGTAGAGCGCGAGGCCGGTTTCGTCGCAGGAACTTTCGATGCCGAGAACAAGCATGGTGTGGCGGGCGGCGGCCTTGCCGGGACAAGGCAGTCCAGGCGAAAACCGTCGCTAGATCAAAGTGATAGGCAGGCCTGAAAGTATAGCAGTGCGGGCGCAACCCGTTTGACGGCATCCGGCGCGCGGGCGCATCGCCTTGCCGCTGCTTCGCCGCCGCCGAGGCGCCATCGCGGCGTCCGGCGCGGGTAGAATGCGCGCCATGGAATCTTTCGACATCGCCGTAATCGGCGCTGGGGCGGCCGGCATGATGTGCGCGGCGGTGGCCGGCCAACAGGGCCGCCGCGTGGCGCTGATCGATCACGCCCCGCGCCTCGCGGAAAAAATCCGCATCTCGGGTGGCGGACGCTGCAACTTCACGAATCTGCACGCGGGCCCCGCCAACTATATCTCGAACAATCCGCATTTTTGCCGCTCGGCGCTTGCGCGCTACACGCCGCGCGACTTTCTCGCGCTGCTGCGCCAGCATCGCGTGACGTGGCACGAGAAGCACAAGGGCCAGCTCTTCTGCGACCAGTCCAGCGACGCGATCATCGACGTGCTGCGCGCCGAATGCGATGCCGGCGGTGTGGCGTGGCGGCGTCCGCTGCCCGTCGAGGCGGTGAGCTATGGCGACGGCGCGGGCTTCACGCTCGGCACGCCGCAGGGCGAGATTCGCTCGAAGGCGCTGGTGATCGCCACGGGCGGTCTCTCGATCCCGAAGATCGGCGCCACCGATTTCGCCTACCGCATCGCCAAACAGTTCGGCCACAAGCTCGTCGATACGCGTCCCGCGCTGGTGCCGCTCACGTTCGCGCCGCAGGACTGGGCGCCCTACGTGCCGCTCGCTGGCGTCTCGCTCGAAGTGCGCGTGGCAACCGGCGAGCGCAAGGCCGCTGGGGCTTTCGACGAGGATCTGCTGTTCACGCACCGGGGGCTTTCCGGACCCGGCGTGTTGCAGATTTCGAGCTACTGGCAGCCGGGGCAGCCGATTCGCGTGAATCTGCTGCCTGAGCAGGCTGCCAGTGATGCGCTGATCGAGGCGAAGGGCGCGACGAAGCGCCAGATCGGCAATCTACTGGCCGAGTGGGTGCCGACGCGTCTCGCGCACGCCTGGCTCGAGGCGCATCAGGTGCCGCTCGAGGCGCGGCTCGCCGATCTGCCCGACAAGACGCTGCGCCGCATTGGCGAGGGCCTCGCGCAATGGTCGCTGACGCCGACCGGCACCGAGGGCTACAAGAAGGCCGAGGTGACGCGCGGCGGCGTGGATACGCGCGAGTTGTCCTCCGCGACGATGATGAGCCAGCGCGTGCCGGGCCTGTATTTCGTGGGCGAGGCGGTGGACGTGACGGGCTGGCTCGGCGGCTACAACTTCCAGTGGGCATGGGCTTCGGGCGTGGCCGCTGGTGAGGCCGCGGTGGAGTTCACGGCGGTGGCGGCCAGCGGCTGAGGCCCGATCATATCGATCGATTGCGATTTTTCGCCGGCCCGGGGCATCGAGTTTCAACGAGTTGATGCTCGTCATTGTTGGTCGGGCTGAGGAGGTTCACGCTCGAACATTGATCCATTGTGGAGAGGTGTGAAACGTGAACCAGCAAGCAGAGCAGGTGAAACAAGAGCCGGCGCAGCACGGTATGCCGCTGCGGCGGATCATGATTGCAGTCGACGATTCGAATGCATCGAAGCAGGCGGTGCGGTTCGCTGCGCGCGTAGCGCCGCGCGACGCCGATGTGCGTATCGTCTGCGCCGTCGGGCAGCCGCGCTCCTGGCAGGCTGGCGGCGCCTACACGGCGGGCGACGCCTGGTTGAGGGAGTCGCTTGCCGCCGCGCGCCAGGAGTTGCGCCAGGAGGCCGAGAACACGCTCGAGCAGGCGGTGGCCGCATTCGACGGACAAGTTGCCTCGGTTTCCGGACATGTGCTCAACCTCACCGGCGAGTCCGGCGCGGTCGTGCAGGCACTGAGCGCGGCGGCCAGCGAATGGCGTGCCGACCTGCTGGTGGTCGGCGCCCGTCATCAAGGGCGCGTGAAACGCTGGGTCGACGGCTCGGTGTCAGCCGCGCTGGCCGTGTCGGCTCCCTGTCCGCTGCTAGTGGTGCCGGCCGAGTACGAGGCGTGCGATGCGCCGCGCTTTACACGCATGCTGCTGGCGACTGACGGCAGCGAGGCTTCCACGCAGGCGATACAGGCGGCCATGCGGCTCGTCGAGCCGCAGCTTGCGTTGCGCGCGATCTACGTGGTCGACCGCAGCAGCGTGACTGGCGGCCCCGTGGCCGCTCCGGGGCTGGAAGAGGCACTCACCGGGCTCGGGCGCAGGGCGCTCGCCGCAGCACAAGAGCAACTTGAGCCGACGGGTTGCGTCTGCGAAACGGCGCTCGTGGCGACCGGCCTCATGCGCGACGACATCGCCCACACGGTCCTGCGCGACGCGAAGCAGTGGAATGCCGATCTCGTCGTAATGGGCACGCACGGCCGCCGCGGCGTTGCGCGCTGGCTGCTCGGCAGCGTGGCCCAGCGCGCCGTCGAGGTCACGCATTTGCCGCTGTTGCTGGTCGGGCCTTGCGAAGGCTGATCCTCCAGGTCTGGCCACGCTCGCTGCCCGAATCCGGTTCTTGGGGCACACTGGAATTTCGCTTCACGAGAGGCGGCTTGACGGGCAACAAACTGGGCAACAAATGAAGCGGTGAATGCGGGTGGAACAGGCCGCAGAGGTTCGGGTTTTCCTCCGAGGCGGCCTGTAATCCCCCGACATGGAACTGCTATACTTGACTCTCTTTACCTCACGATCCGTTATTGGAAAATGACGACCATCCGCGTAAAAGAAAATGAACCCTTTGAAGTTGCCATGCGCCGCTTCAAGCGCACGATCGAGAAGAATGGTCTCCTGACTGAGCTTCGTGCGCGTGAGTTTTACGAAAAGCCTACGGCTGAGCGCAAGCGCAAGAAGGCTGCGGCGGTGAAGCGCCACTTCAAGCGCATACGCAGCCAGATGCTGCCGAAGAAAATGTATTGATTCCGGCGTGCCATGGTGCAAACCCGTGGCGCGCAAACAGCCGGCACTGCCGCCGGCCAGTCCTGGAGCAACCCGGGCCGGACCGGCAACAACGCCTGCGCTGTCTATTTGGTGTGGCCGCAGCCGTATCGAACCCGCACCGACCCGCCTGGAAACGCTTCCAGGCGGGTTTTTGCATTCTTGTGATGTTTCGGTGCGAGGGTTTGGCGTATAGGTGAGCGCGGTGGCCGCGCTGCCCGGGGGTTCCCCGGGGATTGTGCAACCCCAACGCATTTCAGGTGAGTAATGAGTCTCAAAGACCGGATCAACGACGACATGAAGGCCGCGATGCGCGCGCGCGAAAGTGAGCGCCTCGCCACGATTCGTTTGCTGCTCGCCGCCATCAAGCAACGTGAAGTCGACGAGCGTGTGACGCTCGACGACGCTGGCATCACGGCGGTCATCGACAAGATGATCAAGCAGCGCAAGGACTCGATCAGCCAGTTCGACGCAGCGGGTCGCGCGGACCTCGTCGAGAAGGAAAACGCCGAGCTGCAAATCCTGTCCGCTTATATGCCCGAGCAGTTGTCGGAGGCGGAAATCGCGGCCGAAGTGCAGGCGGCGGTCGCCCAGGTGGGCGCCAGTGGTCCGCAGGACATGGGCAAGGTGATGGGCGTGCTCAAGCCCAAACTGGCGGGCCGCGCCGACATGACGGCGGTGTCCGGGCTCGTCAAGGCCGCGCTTTCGAAGTGAGGGCCGCGCTTCGCGCGGTGCTGGCTGTTGCCGTGCATCCTTGCGAGGTTTGCCGCGGGCCGCGCGAATGCGCGCGCCCAGCCCTTGTTACCCGAGCGACCGAGCCCTGATGATTCCGCATTCGTTCCTGCAGGATCTGCTCAACCGCGTCGATATTGTCGACGTGGTGGGGCGCTACGTGCAGCTCAAGAAGGGCGGCGCGAATTTCATGGGCCTCTGCCCGTTTCACAACGAAAAGAGCCCTTCCTTTACCGTTAGTCCAACGAAGCAGTTCTATCACTGCTTCGGCTGCGGCGCGCATGGCACCGCCATCGGCTTCCTGATGGAGCACGCGGGCCTCACGTTTCCCGAGGCCGTCAACGAACTCGCGCAGTCGGTCGGCCTCAGCGTGCCTCAGGAGCCGTCGCCGATGCGTGGCGGCGCCTACGGCGGCGGTGGCGCGAGCGCCGGGGCAGGCGGCTACGCACCCGGTGTCTCGAAGGCCGTCTCCAACGCGCTCTCGGACCTCATGCAAACGGCTTGCGACTATTACCGCAAGCAGTTGCGCAGTGCGCCGAGTGCCATCCAGTACCTGAAAAAGCGCGGCCTCACCGGCGAAGTCGCGGCCCGTTTCGGCCTCGGTTACGCGCCCGATGGATGGCAGAACCTCGAATCTGCGTTTACCGATTATCGCGACGATGGGCTGGTCGAAGCCGGTCTCGTTATCGTCAGTGAAAAGCAGGATGCGCAGGGCCAGTCGCGCCGCTACGACCGCTTCCGCGACCGCGTGATGTTCCCCATCCGCAACGTGAAGGGGCAGGTGATCGGCTTTGGCGGGCGCGTGCTCGACGGCGGCGAGCCCAAGTATTTGAATTCCCCGGAAACGCCGCTATTTAACAAGGGTAGCGAACTGTACGGGCTGTTCGAGGCGCGTCTGGCGATTCGCGAACAGCACTACGTGCTGGTGGTCGAGGGGTATATGGACGTGGTCGCGCTCGCGCAACTCGGATTCCAGAACGCGGTGGCGACGCTGGGCACCGCGTGCACGCCCATCCACGTGCAGAAGCTGATGCGCCAGACCGACACGGTGATCTTCAGCTTCGACGGCGATTCGGCAGGCCGCCGCGCGGCAAGGCGTGCGCTAGATGCGTGCCTGCCCCATGCGGCGGACAATCGCACGATCCGCTTCCTGTTCCTGCCCTCGGAGCACGATCCGGACAGCTATGTTCGCGAGTATGGCGCCGAGGCGTTCAAGGAGCAGGTCGACCGGGCCATGCCGCTCTCGCAGTTCATGCTGAACGAAGTGCTGGTGGGCAAGGAGCTCGATCAGCCTGAAGGGCGCGCCCGCGCGCTGTTCGATGCGAAGCCGCTGTTGCAGGCGCTGCCGGCGAACGCGCTGCGCGCGCAGATCATGCACATGTTCGCGGATCGCCTCGACGTGCCGTTCGAGGAAGTCGCGGCGCTCTGCGAGGTCGACGCCCGCATTGCCCGGGCCGCGCGCCAGGCGCCCGCGCGCAAGGACCGGCACCTCGTGACCGGGATCGAGCGCAAGGCGCTGCGCAACCTGGTGATGCATCCGCGCATCGTGGCGCAGCTCGACGAGGAGGCCGAACAGGCGCTCATCGGGCTCACTCGACACGGAGAATTGTTCGAGGAAGTGACCACGCACGCGCGTGCGCTGGGCGACGCGGCTGAGTTCCAGTTGCTTTCGGACCTGTTGCGAAACGGTGCGAACGCCCCCACCTTCGAGGAGATTTTTCGCGAAATTCTGGACTATGATGAAAACGTCCGGGATTTGTTAATGAAAAATCCAGAAGATGGCGCCGTGCTGGAGGAGCGCCGCGAGCAGGAGCGGCTCGTGGGCGAGGAGATGGCGGCGGCAATCCTGAAAATGCGCTTCGACGCCTGCAGCGAGCGGCTTGAAGTGCTTTCGCGGCAGTCGCGCCATACGCCCGAGGAGCTAGCCGAATATGTGAAACTGAATCAGACGCGGGCTGACATGAAACGTCAGCTCGGGCTGTAGGGCAGGAACGTGCGCTGGGGATTATTACCCTGCGTGCTACAATAAAAGGTTTTCAGCGGTTTGTTTTTGTTGTTTGTTTTTGTTTTTTCCGGGCAGTTTCCAGCAAGGGCGGAATGGCAATGGCAAAGACTACAGGCGGAAAAAAAGCGACAGGCAAGGGTTCGACGGATTCGACCAGCAAGGTCACGAAGGCCCAGGATGCACCATCCGCCAGTTCGCGCCGCAAGGCGGCGAACGCCAGTCATGAAGTTCCCGCAGTCCGGCAGAGAGCAATGGCTGCTTCGGCCGCGCGAGCGGCGCCAATACGCGCGGCGAAAGCCTCTACGCATCCGGCAACGAAGCGGTCCGGTGGTCCGAGTAGTGCAAGGCAAGTGCCTGCCGTTGCGGACGATGCGGCAGAGCGCGAGGCTCCAGTATCCACGGTTCACGAGGCTGATGTCCAACAGCCGAGAGTCGAGACTACAGCCGGTACGGCGAACTCCATGACGAAAAAGCTGAATGAAGTGTCCGTCGATGACGACGCAAACCAGAGCGAGGAAAGCACGCCCACCGCGGGCAAGGGTGAGAAAACCACCCGTGCGCGCGACCGGCGAGCGAAGGAAAAGGCGCTGCTGAAAGACGCATTCGCGTCATCGCAACCCGGGACCGTCGAGGAACTCGAAGAGCGCCGCAACAAGTTGCGCGCGCTCATCAAGCTTGGCAAGGAGCGCGGTTACCTCACCTACGCCGAAATCAACGATCACCTTCCGGACAACTTCACCGAGACCGAGGCGATCGAAGGCATCATCAGCACGTTCAACGACATGGGCGTGGCCGTCTACGAGCAGGCCCCCGATGCCGAAACGCTGCTTCTGAACGACAACGCGCCCAACGCTTCTTCGGATGACGAAGTAGAAGAAGAAGCCGAAGTCGCGCTGTCCACCGTCGACTCCGAATTCGGCCGCACGACCGACCCGGTGCGCATGTACATGCGCGAAATGGGCACGGTCGAGCTGCTTACGCGTGAAGGCGAAATCGAAATCGCCAAGCGCATCGAAGACGGCCTCATGCATATGGTCATGGCAATCTCCGCTTGCCCGACCACCATCGCCGACATCCTCTCCATGGCCGAACGCGTCGCGAACGATGAAAGTCGCGTGGACGAGCTCGTCGACGGTCTGATCGATCCGAACGCCGAGGACACCGACGGCTTCAATGCAAAGGAAGCCGAAGAGATCGAGAACGAGGTGGAAGAGGAAGAAGAGAGCGAGGAAGAAGAGGAAGAAGAAGAGGACGACGGCACGGCTCAGGCCACGGCCAACGCGGCGCAGCTTGAAGCGCTCAAGCGGACCTCGCTCGAGAAGTTCTCGCACATTAGCGAGTGGTTCGACAAGATGCGCCGGGCGTTCGAGAAGGAGGGCTATAAGTCGAAGTCCTACCTCAAGGCGCAGGAAACGATCCAGAATGAGCTGATGTCGATCCGCTTCACCGCGCGCACCGTCGAGCGGCTGTGCGACACGTTGCGCGCGCAAGTAGATGAGGTGCGCCAGGTCGAACGTCAGATCCTGCACACGGTCGTGGACAAGTGCGGCATGCCGCGCTCGGAGTTCATCGCGCGCTTCCCGGGCAATGAAACCGACCTCGAATGGTCCGACAAGATCGTGGCTGAGAATCACGCGTACAGCGCGATTCTCTCGCGCAACATTCCGGCGATTCGCGAGCAGCAGCAGCGCCTGCTGGACCTCCAGGCGCGCGTGGTGCTGCCGCTGAAGGACCTGAAGGAAACCAACCGCCAGATGGCGGCGGGCGAACTGAAGGCGCGCCAGGCAAAGCGCGAGATGACCGAGGCGAACCTGCGTCTCGTGATCTCGATTGCGAAGAAGTACACGAATCGCGGCTTGCAGTTCCTCGACCTCATTCAGGAAGGCAACATTGGCCTGATGAAGGCGGTGGACAAGTTCGAATATCGGCGCGGCTACAAGTTCTCGACCTACGCCACATGGTGGATCCGCCAGGCCATCACGCGCTCGATCGCGGACCAGGCGCGCACGATCCGCATTCCGGTTCACATGATCGAGACGATCAACAAGATGAACCGCATTTCGCGGCAAATCCTGCAGGAAACCGGTCTCGAGCCGGATCCGGCAACGCTCGCCGAGAAGATGGAAATGCCGGAGGACAAGATCCGCAAGATCATGAAGATCGCGAAGGAGCCGATCTCCATGGAAACGCCGATCGGCGACGACGACGATTCGCATCTGGGCGACTTCATCGAGGACAACAACACGGTCGCGCCAGCGGATGCCGCGTTGCACGCCTCGATGCGCGACGTGGTGAAGGACGTGCTCGACTCGCTCACGCCGCGCGAGGCGAAGGTGCTGCGCATGCGCTTCGGCATTGAGATGAGCACGGACCACACGCTCGAAGAGGTCGGCAAGCAGTTCGACGTCACGCGCGAGCGGATTCGCCAGATCGAAGCGAAGGCACTGCGCAAGCTGCGTCACCCGAGCCGCTCGGACAAGCTCAAGTCGTTCCTCGAAGGGAACTGATGCTTGTTTGAGATGCGGCCGAGGCGCATGTAATTGGCTTATTTGGGGCTGATTTGCATGCGCCGGATGGTCAGGCTGGAGTGGTTCGTGTAGTATGTCGGCCTGCCGTCGAAAAGCCCGGCCTCTGTGTAGACCGGGCTTTTTTGTTGACTTCCCCTCGTTGTAGCTTCGTGGGCCGGACGCCGTGTTGGTTGCAGGCAGCGGACTCATAATCCGCCGGAGAAATCCCGTCGTCGGTTCGAACCCGACCCGGCCCACCAATAAAAACAACATTGCTTCAAGCGTTTAGCGCAGCGCCAACTGCCCTGAACGCCTTTGTGCCACAAAAGTCCGTTCGGTACTGTGTCCGGAGTGTGCCTCACTCCGGACGCTTCACTTCACCGCTACGAGACGCGGGACACCTTCCGTTCGACTCCCCATCAATACGACGTCAGCATGCGGCCGCAAATGGTCCGGTGCGAGATGCGCGTAGCGCAGCACCATCTCATAGCTTGCCCAGCCGCCGAGTTCCATCAGCCTGTTCAGAGGCGTACCTCCCTGAACGTGCCACGATGCCCATGTATGCCGGACATCATGAAACCGGAAGCGCTCAATCCCGGCCCGTTTGCAGGCCGCGTTCCAGTCCTTGGTTTCCCAGTACGGCATTGCCTCGCCGGCCCGCGTGAAGACGTGCGTTGGGTGCTTCCCGAGCTGACGACGTACGGCGGCCACCGCCTCGGCGTTCAGCGGGACGCCGATCGCCTTTCGTGCCTTGGCCTGATCGAGATGGATCCATGCCCGCCGCGCCTGCAGGTCGACCTGCGACCATTCGAGCCCGATGATGTTGCCCTGTCGCAAGCCCGTCGCGAAGCCAAAGGCCGCGACCTCGCGCATCCAGTCGTCGTTGATCGCATCCAGCAGTCGCCGTGCATCTTCCCGCGTAATCCACCGGATGCGGCCATCTGGCTCCTTCGCAGCGCCCAGCTTCGGCGCTTTGTCGATCCACTCCCATTCATTTGATGCATCGTTGAAGAGGGCGCGTATCGTCGAAAGATACCGGTTGCGGGTTGCTGGCTTCAGGTCCGTATCGACGCCGCGCTGCGAGCTCTTGACCGGCAATGCGGTCAGAATCTCGTCGCGCGTGATCGAGTTCAGATCGCGCCCGCGAAAGACATTCTGGAAGTGCTTAATATGGCGATGCTTCGAACCATAGTCCGCCATGCCGGCCTGCTCACGCAGGTATCGCAGGGCCGCTTCCTCGAACATGCGCGTCGGCTTTTCGCCGAGCTTGGACACGCGCCATGCCTCGTGCTTCAACTTGTCGTGGAACTCCTGCGCCTCCTGTTTATCGGTTGTGCCAGCAGTTTGTCTAATTCGGCCGCCGCCTGGCTTGCGGATATCGACGTGCCATACGTCGGAGCCTTTGCGCTTTCGGATGGACATTTTTTGTGCTCCAGTTCCTCCTGCGCCGGTCGGTCGGAATTGTACCGCCCGGTCGCTTCCCTCAATTTTTCCGGCCAGATGCGCCAGACAGACCCGACCTGGAAGAAGCCGAGCTCCCTGCGGTGCGCGTAAACGGTGCCGTAGCTCACGCGCAGCAGCTGCGCGGCCTCGCGCAGGCCCAGCGCGCGGTCGCCGATCAATGGGATAGCTTCAGCCATTCAGTTCCCTCTCTGCAGCCTGCAGCGCCGCGTTGAGCTCGCTCATGGCCTCATGTGTGCCACCCTTGTCCGGATGGGCCGCGGCTGCGAGACGTCGGTAGACCTGCTTCACGAGCACGAGATCGCGCTCGTGCGGATGCACGCCGAGTACTTCCCGCCATGTGCGTGAAGCGTTCGGTGCGGCGATGGCAGTGAATCCGGTGAAGGCCGCCTCGAGCATGTCCCCGGTGCCCCAGCGCGCGATGCCGCGAAGCGCCTCGATCGTCTTCGCGATCGCCTGCATGTTGTGCTCGATCTTCAGCCACCGGTCGCAGGCGAACGACATCTGCTTGCCCTTGTAGGTGAAGTAGACGGCGACGCCCAGATCATCGGGCTGCCGTTGGTTTGCGAGAGGCAACCCATCGCGACGCAGCGCGAGGTTCGAGCTGATGACGATGTTCGGGTCGCGGGCGTATCGGCCACCGCACAAAAGCGTGATCTCCGCGACGATGTTGTCGCGCGCTCGCGCGAGCGTTACATCGAATTTGGCGTGCTCTCGCGAGTAGCGGCCGGTACGCTTGCGGCCAGCTGGCCATTGAAGCGGGTAGGCGATCGTCATGCGATGGCTCCGAGCTCATGCATCTGGCGAAGCTGTGTCGCGATGTCTTCGGGGACGTCGAAGAACTGCAGCGCGCCCTTGCATTCGACGAATGGCACCGGCTTCACGTTTTCGAGCCGGAAGCCCCACTGGCCATCCATATGCCACCGAGAGTTCCGTCTCGCAGACGGAATGCAATCAGTGATGGTCGCCGCCCCGACGATCCCGCCGCGGTCCAGCTTTCCCTGCCCAGGCAGCGCGATGTCGATCTCGAAATAGTCGAGGAAGGCCTCGACGTCGTCGTATTCTGCGCGCGTCATGCCCTTGCTCGCATGGATCAGGAAACGCCCGCGCAGCCTCGTCGGCCAGGTCCGGTTCTCAATATCCTTCAGGTCGCAAGCTTCGATCGCGGCCACGCGTGCCGCGCCGGTGAGGTCTGGGCGAATGATGAGCCACGCCCACGGCTGGCGGATTGACAGGGCTTTCATTGCTCATCCCCATTACTGGCGCCCACCCGATCGATGCGTTCGATCTCAGCGAGGATCAGCGCGCCAGCTTTCACAAGGTCGCGGCGTGGTGTGGTCGGCTTCCACCACTCAAGCATCCATGGCCATTGTCCTGGCACATTGCCGGAATTAAACCCTCCGGCCGAACGTGCATAGCAGATCGCGGCTCGAATGAGATCGTGGTCGATGTAGCGATCGTCATCCTCCGGCGAATTGCCTTCCACCTCTACCTGCCGACGACGCTCTGCGAGGACGTCGCGCGCGGCTTGGGTGTCGCGCAGCTTCCACGCCGGCGGTCGGCCACGCGGCGGTCGCCATTGCTCAGCGCCATCGGTGTAGGTGTAACCGCGCGCCTTGAGCGTACGCACGGCCGCGGTGCTCGCGCGTTCGGCAGCAGCGCGTGCCTCGCGCTCGGCTGCGCGCTCCTTGAAGTGATCGCATGGCTCGACCGCACCGTCTTCGATGCGCTTGTAATCGTCGCCGCAATCGTTGAGGCAGTCGCAGCGCGGCTTTTCAGAGGTCATTGAGGCCTCCCGTACGCGCCTTCACATGGGCAGCAAGTTGGAGTGCGGCGAGATAGCTTTCACCGTCCATGCTCGTGCCACGCGAGCGAATCCATTCATCGACGAGAGGTTTCACGTCGTCGAGCGCTGCGCGCTCGTCGGGCTGCGCCTCAAGGTGCGCGAACTGGCGCGCTGCCTCTGCTTCTTTCCACGACTCGCTCGGCGCTGCCGCATCTGCGGCGACGGTAGGCGTAGGGGCGACGGCGCGCGCATTTACGAGCGCGTCGAGGCAAGCGTTCCAGCCAATGCGAAACTCGATCGACTTCTCGTAGCGGTCCTGCGAGTCGCGGAAGTAGTCATGCGCGTTCGCGACCAGATCCCCCTTCGAAAGGATCGCGTCGAGCGCGGCCGATGCGCGCTTCGCATCCTCCAGCATGTCGCCGGTGTCCAGGTTGCTGTCGATCTTGTTGATCAACTCAAACAGCGCACTTTCGAACGGGAGTGTCTCGTTTCGCGGCGCTGCCGCAGCAGGGGCGACGGGAGCGGCGTAGAGCGGCATCGAGTAGGCGCCTCCGGGTGTCGCGACGGCCAGTGAGCTTGAGCGCGCGCCACGCTGCATCTGCTCGACCTCGAACTTGTGCATGTAGACGCTCGGCGCTTGCGCTGCAGCGGAAGGGACGGGAGCGGCACCGCGCGCGACGCCGATGCCGTACATGTCGATCGTTCCATCGGCCATGAATAGATGGTCACAGCCGCCGGCGCGGAGCTTATCGGAGATCTCCTGAAATGCGATCGCCGAGATTTCGAGTGTTGCAACTGTACGTGTCATCGTTTTCCTCGACTCGTCTAGCGCATGTCCGGGAGTGCCAACTGATCACTCGGCATGACTACTTCGGATGCTTGAATCATGGATAGCTCGAGCTCCGGCGCCGCGCCGGCTATGTAGCGCATACTTCGGCCGCCATAATGGCGCTCACAGGCGATAGATTCGCGCATGAGCTTGAGGACCTGCATCGCCTTATCCGCGTCGAGCAGGTAATGTTCAAAGCCAATGCGGATGCATGCGACATCGCGGCTTCGTGGGCCTTTCGCTCTCGTTGCCATTTTCATCGGGCTCCTCGATAAGTCTTCGTGAGATTGAAATTGACTGCCCGGCCGCGCGAGAGGACGACGTTGGCGAGCTGCGCGCGATCGTGATGGCTGGCGGATGCTTGTCCTAGCAACCCGAAGTAGGAGTTGGCGACCGGCATCAGATCAGCGGCCGGCGTCGCCGCGACGCGACGCAATGCTTCGTTGCGCGTGCGCTTTCGCGTCTCGCGGCGCCACGGCTTGATCACCTGTCCGACGAAGTCGACGCCGCGATCAATCGGTTGCAGGATCGTCTTGCGCGGGTTGATACGCACGGAGAGCCGCGCCGGCAAGAATTCCGTCAGGTCGGCGAGGACCGCGTTCAGCCAGTCAGTCGACTCGTGCAGGAACAGGAAGTCGTCGACATATCGGATGTAATACCGTGCGCCGAGCACATGCTTCGCTCGCTGATCGAGCACGTTGAGTAGCACGTTCGCACCGAACTGGCTGAACAGGTTGCCGATTGGCAGCCCGAGATGCGCGGGCTGCTCCATCAGCCGCTTGTGCGGCGGCACACAAACCATCTTTGCCGGGTCGCCGCGATATGCGAAGTCGGCCCGTGGGTCGTGCATCAGCACGACGTCGGTCAGCCATCGCCAGAACGGCTCAGAAATCTTCTCGAACAGCAGCTCGCGCAGGATGCGCCTGTCGATGCTGACGAAGAAATTCGCTAGGTCGAGCTTCAGGTAGTACGCGCGTTGCGACCAGTTTTGCGTGATCGACCGCACCTTAGCCTCGAGACGCTCTGCGGCATACAGCGTGCCGCGACCCTTGATGCACGCGCATGAGTCCGCGATGAACGAGCGCTCGAAACGCGGCGCGATACGATGGTAAAGCAGGTGATGCACGACGCGATCGCGAAAATCCGCTGCCCAGACTTCACGGGGCTTTGGTCGGGTGATTACGAAGCAGATGGAGCGGCCCGGTGTGTAGCTGCCGTCGATCAGCTCGTCGTAAAGCAGCCGCAGGTTACGCTCGAGGCATCCCTCGAACGCGAGGGCGCTGCGGCTATTGCGCTTCGTGCGCCGGCAGGCGAGATAGGCCTCGACCAGCTCGGCGAACGAAAACGGGTTTCTATCTGCGGACGGCGCGGGCGCGAAACTCGTTGTTCTGGTTGTTGTAGTTCTGGTTGCCGTTTTTGAAGTTCTGATACCAGGCCCAGCCGGAAGTATCGTGCTATCTACGTCGCCCGGCCGATTGCTCAGCGGGGAAACTGCGCCGGACCGGATCGCCAGTTGGCGGTCGGTATCCGTGGTGCGCATGGCGGTGGCCTCGTGGGCCAGCGGCACGACCAGATTGAAAGATCGCTCAGCCATGGAAGCCTTGACCTCCATGGAGCGGGCGATTGCCTGCGGATTTTCTCCATGCGGTGGCCTGCTTGCCGATGCTCGTCGTGAGCTCGATCGCACGAGCATATGCGCCCTTGTCGAGCTTGCGTTTGTTGAAGCCGAGCCGGAGCAGAAGGTTGATCACCTGCAGGCGCTCGACGAGCTCATTCAGATGAGGCGACTTGTCGCCGGCGACGTTCGCGCGATACACGAGCACGATGATCTCGATGCATTCGAGATTGATTTTCTCGCCTATCGAGCGCTTGAAGTTTCGCTGCATGTTCGTGACGACATCGGTCACGACATCCAGTAGATCTTCGGCAGCGCGATAGATCGGCAGTTGGGTATGTAAGGCCACGGTGGTTTAAATCATTAAATTACTGAAGGAATGAATCTGCGGACGGCGCGGGCGCGAAACTCGAGGGTCTGGAGGCTGTAGTCCTGGAAGCCGTCCTTGAAGAGCTGACACCAGGCCCAGCCGGAGTTTTCCTCGTGTGGCTCTCCCGACCAATACCAGGCTGCTTCGAACTCGTCCTTCAGGTTGGCGAACAGAAGTGACTGTTCGCGGCGCGTCGGCAAAGACGCATCGCGCTCGCTGGCCCATTCGCATGCAGCCTTCCAGTCAACATCCTCGGCTTCTCCCGGCAACAAAATCAGGTGATAGTCCTGCTTGCCTTCCTCACCGAGCATAAGGCCGGCGTAGCGCTCGCCTGGCGCAAGTGGAATCTTCACGCCCGCGACGACATATTCCGTCGGCATTGGCTGCTTTCTGAAAGCCTCGATCAGCGCGACGATTCGCGTTTGCTCGATCTCGATCTGTTCAAGCGTGATCATGTTGTGATGCACTCCTGATGAATGAAGAATTAAATGGGCAATCTGCGGACGGCGCGGGCGCGAAACTCGTTGTCCTGGTCGCCGTAGCCCTGGTAGCCGCCTTTGAAGCCCTGATACCAGGCCCAGCCGGAATTGCGGTGATGGATTTCGTTGCTCCAGTAGAAGTCCTCGTTGAACTGGTCGCGGAAGTTGTTCCAAAGCATGGCTTGCTCGATACGGTTCGGAAGATCGCCGCCGATCGATTTGGCCCACTCCATCTGCGCCTTCCACTCGCCATCCACGTTATCGCCGGGCAGCAGGATGATGTGGTGAAAATCACAGTTGGCGTTGCCGATTGCGCCGATGTAGATTTCGCCTTCAGCGAGGGGCGGAAGAGAAAGTTGTTGCATGACTTTCCTTTGAATAACTAAATGAATTAATTTTTGAATCTGCGGACGGCGCGGGCGCGAAACTCGTAGTCCTGGCTGTAGTAGCTCTGGTAGCCGTGTATGAAGTCCTGATACCAGGCCCAGCCGGCATATTCGGGATTGTCGTCCGGCGTATTCGACCAGTAGGCGGTTTTTTGAAACTGATCGCGATGCTTCTCATACGCGATCACGAGTTCGGCGCGCGTGGGCAAATCGCCGCCAATGCTTTTTGCCCATTCCATCTGGGCTTGCCACGATGCGCGGTCGTTGTCGCCGGGAAGCAGGACGCTATGCTCGACCTCGCCATTGGCGTCGACGAACCCACAGAGATAAATCTCGCCTGCGGCAAGCTCTGGGAGCTGGATCTTTTGCATTGCATCTCCTTATGACGGTCACCTTTTATGGTGCCGGGTTACCTTCGATTCAAACGTGTTATCGATTGCCGATCTGGCCGCGACCGACCGGAACCTTGCCGATCATCACCATCACTGGCTCACCGCGATCGCACGCCACCATGTCGGCAAAACTCGATGCAAACGCATGGAGCTGCTCAACCGTCGGCTCCTTCGCGAAGAGATAGCGCCGCGATGCTTCGAGGAACGCCGCGCGATGGCGTGTGCGCGCATTCATGCTCAATTTCCCGATGCGATCCGAGTTGACGGCGGCTGCGTATCGGTGCGCGATTGCAGCTCTGCAGGTTTGAGCGAGCAGTCGAAGCCAGCTGCGCGATAGGCCTCGTAAACTTCCTGGCTCACCTGGCAGCGGATGAGGATTGCGGCCTTTTGCAGGCTGGTCTTCGTGGCTTCGTCCGATGTGACGGTCGACTGGCGCACGGTCTCGGCGGCCGCGACCTCGAGCTTGCAGTCCAGCAGGCTGTGCGAGGCTCCCCCCACGACCGACACGCCGGCGATCGCGCCGCCGAACTGGACCGTCTGGCCGCAGTTCATCTGCGAGAAGCTCGCGGCATATGCGCCGAGCACGGGCGCCGAGACGTTGCGAATGGTCTGCGTCGTATGCTCGGGCTGCTGGCTGAACTGGATCGTTCCCTGCGCCGTGGATGTGGCCGCCGAGTTTTGCGTTGCGCTCGCGGACGTCGATGTTTGCGCGATCGCACTGGCGGCATTTCCCAGGAGTAGAATCGATGCCGCAACGATGAGAAGCTGTTTCATTGTTGTCACCCCCAACGGTGGTTGTGCGGGGCCTTCGGTATTGGCCGTACCGAAGGCCCTTCTCGTTAGTAGCTGTAGGAGTAGCTTCCGGCGCCGTTCGAATAGCCGTACGACGAGACGTCGGTGCCCACCCCCGACTTGCTGTCGCCGTAGCCGCTGCCGTTCGTATAGCCGCCGGCATTCGCGCTCGACGTGCTGCCCGTATAGCCGAACGAGCCCGACACGCCTGCGCCAAAGGCGCCCACTCCGAAGCCGCCAACGCCCGCGCCGAGCGCCGTGCCGCCGATGGCATATCCACCGCCGCTCGAATTGCTCCATTGCGACGAATAGCCGTTACCGTTCTGGCCGGCTGCTGCCTGTGAGCCGCCGGACGTGCTGACCGATGAGCCGAAGGCGCCGTTCACCGAGAACGTGCCGGAGCCGCCGTTATTGCCGTAGGCGTTCCCGTTGCCATTGCCGTTACCTGCGAATGCGGCCGGTGCGGCAGCGAGTGCAAAAGCTGCTGCGATTGCGATGGTGATTTTCTTCATGTTGATCTCCGTAGGTTGGTTTGCGCGGTGGTCCGGCCGTGCCCGGTCCTTCAGTTGTTCTGTTTCGGCGGCTGCCCGTCGCGCTGCGCGTTGCTGTATGCCTCGGCGAAGCGCTGGAGTGCATCGAGCGAGCCACTGACGCTCGAGTACTGCTGATTGCCGATCACGGCGTCGAGTTTTATGGTCAGGCCTGCGGTGCGTGCCAAGGCGATCAGATCGTCGCTCATGGGCGCCCCGTATTCGGAAACGGCCAGGGTTCGTTCTTGCGGTCCTTAAGCGACGGTTTTGCGTTGTCGGCCTGCGCGGGTGCGGCGCTCGAGCTAGCCTTTGAAGCGGGCTTCGCGACCACCTTCTTGGCCGCCGGCCTCTTCGCAGGCGCGCGTTTCGCCGCCGCAGCTTTCGCCGTTGGCTTCGGCGAGGCGGGAGGCGCTTTCTTCGCAGGTACCGGCTTTTCCTTAGGCTTCGGACGCATGTCGGTTTCGACCTGCTTGCGTACGGCGCCCGGGTCGATGCCGCGATCGCGCGCCGTCGCCTCGAGCAGTTCGGGCTTGCCGGTCGAGTAGGTCGCGGCGACAGATTCGTCGATCAGCGCGATGTCCATCACCAGGCGCCCGAGGCCTTCAGGGTCCTCGCGCGACGCTGCCTCGATCGCGTCGACCTTCTTCGCAAATTCGGCTTCGGTGATGGCCTTGCTCCCCCAGCCGTGCAGCTTGCAGATGCGCTTCTGGTTTTCATTCCACAGGCGGCGATAGAAGGTGACGGCCACGATCTTCAAATCGAAGTCGCTCAGGCCGGTGCCTTCGTGCTTGTCACGCACCTGATTGAAGAGTTCGCCGCGATATGCGTCGGCCGCTTTCTTCTTCGCGAGCTCCGCGGACTGCGAAGGATTCGACGTGCCCGTGCTGCGCGCCTGAATGCCCTTGTCGGCGAGCATCTTCTTCAGGTCCGCCTTCGGCATGACGTCGATCAGCTTGCCGTCATGTGGGCTCTCGAGGAGCGCAGCGGACTTGACTCCCTTGGCGCCGATGATCTGGCGATACGAACGGTGCTTCAGATCGTCATAGCAGGTCTCGTCGAGCTTCACGAGTCCGCCTTGCAGGCTGCTGTACTTATCCGGGAGCGCAGCTTTTGCCTCCTTGCCCGTGATCACTTTTCGCCCCGCGGCCTCGGCTTCGGCGCGTTTCAGCGCGGCACCGGCTTCTTTCTTCTTCGCGTAGCAGGAAGGATCCGTGCAAATTTCTTTGCTCTTGACGTCGCCGAACATATCAACCTGGTTGCCGGTGCGTTTCGGGCACGGGCCGCATGCACCGGCCGACGGCACGAGGGTCTCGTCGGACGTCTTGAATGGAGCCTCATCCAGGCGAAGCATGTACGTGCGCTGGATGTGCTCCGATGCCGCCCTGATCGATCTCGGCTCACCGTTCGCCCAGGGCGCTGTCAGCTCCTTCGCCGCTTTGTCCTGAAGGTCGGTGGGCAGTCGCGCGATCATCAGCGCGGTCGAGGCGTTCAGCTTCTCCTCGTGGAACAGCTTGCGCGTCGACGCATTCAGTGCGCACAACTTCAGGCGCTGCGCGACGTAGGTACGCGTCTGGCTGACTTCCTTCGCGATTTGCTCGAGCGTATGCCCGCGATCGGACAGCACCTTGTAGCCGTCCGCCTCCTCAAGCGGATGCAAATCACGACGCTGGAGGTTCTCGACGATCTGAATTTGAAGTACTTCGTCGTCGGAGAGATCGCGCACGAGTGCGGGAACCGTCTCGAGCTCGACCGCGGTCGCCGCGCGAAAGCGGCGCTCGCCCGCGACGAGCTCGAACATGCCCGGTTCTTCGGGCCACGGACGCACGAGCACCGGCTGCAGGATGCCATGCACGCGCACGCTCTCGACGAGTTCGAGGTGCTCGGCCTCGGGGAAGCGCTTGCGCGGGTTCGTCGGCGACTTGCGGATGGCGCTCAGCGGCAGGAAGTCGATGGATGCCTGTTCGGTCTGCACGAAGGGATCTCCTGGTCTATTCGGATCGTTCACGCTCATTCAGCAGCGTTCAATGCACTACGCGGGCGAGGGGAGCTACAGGCGCGCCGGCGATCGCCTCAAGGATCCGGCCGAGCGCGGCGTCGCTGAAACGAACATCGGAGAGGCACGGCTTCGAGGGATGCCGATGGAAAATCTCGATGGCTTTCAGCCATGCATCATTTTTCGTGGGGGCATCGAGCCAAAGCGGCATCCAGTTGCCGCTGCCATAGATGCGGTCGTATGCGGCGAACATACCGGTGCGTGTAGCATTGAGCGGATCGGCGACGCTCTCTTCGAGGTCCGCGGGCAGCGAATGTGCGCAACCGAAGGCGTAATCGATGTGCTCCCGCGTGCGGCCGTCGAATTCGACGCGTGCGAAAAGGCAGGCATCCTCACCCAAGGCGACGATGCATGGCAGGCGGTCGGTGGGACGAGAATCGTTGAAGATGAAGATCGTTTTCATGGCCTGGGCCTTTTCGTGTGGTGCGTCATGCGCTGGCGCTTGGCGGCGCGCAACTGCACGCGTGCAATTCTGTATGCGTCCCTGAAATCCATGCTTCCGTCGTCCACTGCGGCGAAGAGCTGGAAGAGAGTGGGTCGCGGCTCGCGCCTTTTAGTACGGCGGGTTTTCATCGGAGAGCTCCAGCTGGGGCGCCCCAGCCGGCAGATCGCGAAGTGCGCGCTTAAGCTCCCATGTACTGATCGGCTGGATGCGCAGCTGGCGGACATACATGCGCGCAGCGGCTTCGTCGAGGAATGTGATCGCGTAGATCGCGCCGTTGCCAAACGCCTTCGTGAATGCCTGCAGCGCGGGCTCATCGTCGGTGGCCTCGCATTCCGGGATATCGACGCGCACGAGCGACTGGCCGCCGATCGTGAGCTCGGAAACTCGGCCCGCAATGCGTTGGTGTCCGAACAATTCGACGAGAGCCCACTGCTCGAATTTCTGATCAGCCATTTCAAATCCTTAAAAAGTGGGGCGCTGTGAGAGCCGCCCACCGAAAGTCGCGCGGTCGGGGTCAATGCCGCGCGCCTGAGAGCCTGGTTAGATGCGTGTATCGATGGAGATGCGGATGGGCTTCAACTGGTGCGGCGTGAGCTCGATGAATACGCCATCGGAACGTACGGTCACCCGGCCGTCAGGCCAGACGGTGAGCATTGCTTCTTCGGTTGCCAACGCGAAATCCGGCTTGCGCTGCAGCGGTGCAGCGCGGAGAGATTCGACGGGTGCAGACATCGGCGCACGCGGCGCGACCGACGCCTGAGCCTGTGGTTCGGAAGGCCTCGACTCCAGTTCCGCGTCGGCGCACGTGCGACGTACGGCGTCTGGAAGCATGTAGAGTTGGCCATCGCGGATGATTGACCCGTTTTTGAGTGCGCTGTCGATATACGGTGTTATCCCTCCGCCCACGTTAATACCGAGTGCCTCGCGGAGCTTCGCAGCGGTCATCGGGCCGTTGTTAGTCAGCAGCTCGATCACCTGATCTGCGCGTGTCGGTCGTCTTTCTTTCGCACCCGTCGCAGCCGGCGTCTGAGTAGTGTCATTTGAATCTGACGCGCGCTGGAGACGCGTGGCCGGATTTGCCCACGGATCGGCCTTCGCCGCGGCTGCGGTGGCTTGCTCTGGTGCCGCATTCGGGTTGCCGTTCAGGTCGACCGCGATGACCGCGGATTCACCTGCCACGGGGAACATGTTCGGATGGCCCGCGTCGCTCATGCCGATCTCCCGGAGAACGCAGCTGCCGCATGCGGCGGGAAGAAGCGCGTCGCGCGCGCCACCGCCGTATCGAGCTCGAGCACGGCAGCTTCGCTGTCCGCGTGCGCGAGGTCATAGAGGGCTGGCAACCCGGCTTCGACGGAAGCCATGACCTCGCTGCGGCTCGCGAGACGTCCTTCGGCATACCAGAAGGTCTGTTCCGGCTCGCCGATATCGAACAGCACGCCGTCATCGGCGCGCACCGCGTGAAAGCTGCGCGTTACCCATACGAGCGCTACGCCCGGATTGCGCTTGAGCATGATTCCGCTGACGCGCAGGTCATCGGGCATGCCCGTCTCGCGACGCGTTGCCTTCGGCAGCGTCAGGAACGGGCAGGCCTGCGCAGCGAACTTCGCGCAATCGGTGTGCGACGGCGGCTCCGCGGACACGCGATTGACGGCGCACATCGGGCCGATGACGAAAGCCTTGTACTGGCCCAGCGGCTCGCCACAGATCCAGCAGCGCTTGTAGTAGACGCACGCGGCGAGCTTGCGGCTGTCCATCACCCGAAAGTCCGGCTTTCCATCGATCCAGTCGACGAAATAAGGCACCGGGTAGCCGCGCGAATCGACGGGCAGCGCGCGCATGCGCTGCGGAAGCTCCGGCAGCCCTTGCCGGAGTGCGGTAGCGGTCATCGAAACCCCACGCGGAAGGCGCGCCGCGGCCGCGCCTCCGTGAATGCCCGATGAATCGTTCGCGGGGGCGGGAAAGTGACGATCGAAGCGCTTGGCGGCAGCGACCGCCGACCAGGCGGCGCAGCCGAATGCAAGCGTCGCGGTGCCGAGGAATCCGAGGGCGTCCATGTTCACTCCTCGTCACCGTCGTTGGCCGCGCGCTTTTTGAGGTCGACGATGGTGTCGTCGAACGCGAAACACGTCTGCGTGAGCGATGTGCTGCGCGGCGTCAGCTGCCGGCCGACATGGCGCTGCGGGCGACCGACGATCTGCGCGCGCACCGCAGCCTGCACCGCGGCACGCACGGCCGGATTGAGCAGCGCCTCCTCTGGCGGCGTATCGACGAGGTGCGAGCAGGCCTTCGCCAGCAGCTCATCGGGAAGGCGGGTTGGGATAGGGCGCATGTCAGGCTCCGGTGGCTTTTGCGATCGCTTCGCGCAGCTTGAAAAGCGCGATTGCTTCGGGATCAGTTGAACCTTCGATCCAGCGACCGCGTGCGAGGGTCGCCTCGGCGGCGATTGCTGCATCCAGCAGGTCCGGACATGCAGCGATGAGCAATTGATTCGCGTTGCTTTCCGCGGAGGTCTGCTCATGGTCGGAGCAGAGAAATCCCCACCCGATGTATTCCGCGGTGAGGATCGTGTGCACCGCATAGTGCTGAGGCTCACAGGCAGGATTCGGTTCGACGGGGTAGAGGTTGTAGCCTTCCCACTTCCATGGCCCGGGTGTGTGTTTGAGCTCGGACATGACGAGCCTCACAGGCAACGGGTGAGAGTGCACGACGTGTCGCCAGCGTCGACACGATCCTGGTACTGCTGCCAGCCCGTATAAAGCAGATAGGCGAAGAACACACCGAGGGCCGCGAGGACGTTGCGCACGACGCGGAGCGTCCGAACCAGCACGCGGATGCCGCGCGCGCCGGTGCGCGCGGCGCTGGCGGTGGGGGTGGCTTGCTGTTGCTGGGACATCGTTCGCTCCGTGTGCGTTTGCGTGTTGCGATCTGATGGAGCGAATATTAGAACTTCTCTCTCTTTATGTAAAGAGAACTTCTAATAAAAAATTCGACGAGGCGGCAATACCTCGAAGATGGGCTTACTGTGCTGAGGGATAGCCGCGGCGCGCGATCACGTCTTGACAGTTGACGATAGCTACGCCGGCTTGATAGCGGAGGAGCTTGTTTTCGTATCCGGAGATATTTGCAGCGCGCTTATCCTGCTCGATCGCATATTGGGCATTCGAGATCGTGCGCCGGCAATCGACGACGGCGCGGTCTGCTGCGGCTTTCTTGCCGGCTGGACTGTCTTCGTAGTCGCGCTGAGCCTGAATCTTTGCCATTCTCTCGTTCTCAGCTGCTTCGCGCGCAATTTTTTGCTGGAGCCGGGAATCATTTATGGAGAGGAACGAGGCGGTTGCGGCGCTCTCGGAGTCATTGACCGGCAGACCATTGCTACTGACGAAGGACCACACGGCATTCTCAAATCGATCAGTGGGTGAAAAACCGCGATCGAAAACGCCCGTCTTGAAGCGCTCGGTCGTTGCCGTGTAATACTCGAATCCTGATGCCGTTCGTTGCGTGGTGAGATGCAGGATAGCAGCGACGCGCATGCTAGGCGGATCGAACGAGGTCCGGCCCGAAAGAAGCGGGATCCCAGGAGCATCCGGAGCAATCGCCGGCGCGGGCTCATCGTCGCGTTCGCAATAAAGGCCGATGCGCGTGAACACGCCGGCGCATCTCGCATCGACAGCTTCTTTCGATGCTAAAAGCGTGGTTGTGGCGCATGCAGCATGCGAAACGGATAGGGCGAAAACTGCTGCCAGCCCGAATGTGTGAAGGTACCGGGTGCCTGTTCTTTTCATATCGAAGCGACGTCCATGAGCTCGTTCATAAGGGCAAGAAGCCCTCGGATAAGACGCGGCGCGTCAGCGGCGTTGACGTCGACCATGCCGTACTCAATTTCGTCCTGAGGTGTGATTTTGCTATAGACCGAGGGCTGCGGGGGACGCTGCCGTCTGCCGGCCGTGTATGGGAGCACACATCGACGACGGAAGTCGACCTTGATTACATTGTTAGCCCGACCCTTCCCGCTTGTTCTGTCCACCCGACTGCCCCGCGACGGTCTCGGCCAGAACCTTCTTTCTGGTGTGTCGCTGCGGGGACGGTGCGCGGGTCTCGAGCCGAAGTACGCCCATTAGGAGATCGAGTTTCTCCTCGGACAATCGACCCTCTCTCTCAGCGTGCGCGAGCTCGTTCCTGAATGCGGCAAGCTTCTGGCTAAAGGGTGTATTTAAATCCGTGCTGAGTTGTTTGCCACTAGGGGAAGTATCGACTTCATAATCCTTCACCGCTGCCGTTAACGCCCCAACCGCAGCTTTCTTTTCTTCGGGCGTCGTCGCAAGACCCATGTCAATGAATGGCTTCATCAGCCGCGGGCTGATGACTTCGGGCTTGGCATCGATCTGCGAGCAAATAGCGACGAGGGCCTTGAGGTTGAGCGGAATGATGCCCCTCAAATATTGACCCATCAGGCCCTGCGATCCGAGTTTGCTTGCGCTACCGAGCCATGCCTGTGTGACGCCCTTGTGGACTGCCTTGTAGTCGCGATATGCGGCCTCCAGCCGAATGGCTTCGGCTTGCTCCTCGCTCGTCAGTGGACGCTTTTCTACGGTTGCCATGGCGCGATTTTAATTAGCTGCGTTAATTTCCGTGCAACAAGGCAATTAGAAGGTTTGCGCTTTACTAATAAAAGAAGCTGTTCTAATATTCGCGCATGGATCTTCGAACCTACCTCACCAAGGTCAAGCACCGGCAGCGCGAGTTCGCTGACTCCCTCGGCGTTACGCAGGGGCTGATCAGCCAATGGGCGCGCGGCAAGGCGCTCCCGCCTCCTAACCGGTGCGTTGCCATCGAGCGCCTCACTCACGGAGAGGTGACGCGCAAAGAGCTTCGGCCGGTGGATTGGGCCGAATACTGGCCCGAGCTTGAGCACACCGCGCAGCACGAGGAGGGCGTCTGAGATGGCGACGCGAGTTCCGAAGCCGTATCCCGAAGAGCCGGCGCCGACGATCTTTCGGGCCGACTGTTTAAACGCAGTGCACGCCGATGTTCGTGCCGTTATTGAATCGAGTTCCGTTCGACCTGCGTGGTGGAGGTTCGAATGGCTTCGGCGATTGCGTAGAGGTGTTTCGAGATGGATTCGGGGCTGATTACCTCTGGCGGCATAGCTCGCGCGGTGGCTTCGAGCTGCCCAGCGATGTCGCTGCGATCGATCAAGCCCTTCGCGTGCAGTGCGTTGACCAGGACGACAAATGCCATGCGCTGGGCGGTAATGGGCGCGGCGAGTGTTTCGCCCATCTGGGCGATCAGATTGTCGAGATCCATGGGGATTCCTCCTCGTGAAGAAGCGGTTGGTGTGGGAACCACCGATTCTAAACGGGGCGTGAATCCCCACCCATTCGCCAGGAGTGCGTAGATGAAATCGCAACTGTTCTCCGGACTTCTCGCACCGCTGGCTGAAATCGTGCTCGGCTGGTATTGGCTGGCGGGTGGCCACGACGTCGCTGGCCGCCTGCTGACGTTCTATTGGTGGCTGACCGTCGCAGTGCTTTTCGGCTTCTCGTTCCTGGTCGTCATTGTGCGCATGGTGCTGGATCGCGCGTGGCCCACGCTGGCGCCCAGTTCGCGCGCGAGCCGCTTGTGGATGCGCTCGCTGTTCTTCGCACGCGTGATCGCGCAGGTGGCAATCGGCTGCACGACGCTTGCGGTCCTGTCGCTGTCGGCGTGGCTGTTTTGCCGTCTCGCGTTGCTGATCGCTTTCGACGGCGAGACGAAGGGCGCGGAGACGTGAATGGCTGATCGCACGCTGCGCGAGATCCTCGCCGACATCGTCGATGCTGGGCACCGATACCCGGCATTGCATGCGCAGATCTTCCATTGCCTGTTCGAAGGCGAGCAGCTGCGCCGCGGTCTGTTTCGCTACGAGTGCGGTACAGCGCCGCATCGGGCCGGCGACGGCATGCAAGTGACGGTGCTGGTGACGAAGGTCTGGCCGACCGAATGGCTGCTGCAGCTCGCGCATGCGCTTGGCCGCGGCGTGGTGCCCGAAATGGTGCTGGCGCCGGCGGATGAGTTTGATGGACATGAAATCTCGCATACGCGTGAGGAACATGAAGCGACTGTACCTGGCGATGCGTTCATGCGCATTCCTGAATATTTGAATCCGGAGTAACCCTGATGAATGCCGTTGCACAGACGGTCCCACTGATGCCTGCGCGCACGCCGCTCGTTGAAAAGCTGCTGCGTGAGGCGATCGCGGACCCGAAAAAGAAGCAGGCGATCCTCGACGCGACGGGCTGGGACCCATCGATGCCGTCGAAGATCCTCTCCAATTCCGCGGGCGTGACGCTCGAGCATTTCAACGCGCTTTTCTACGCGCTTGGGCTCGTGGTAACGACTGTCGGGTATATGGACTATCTCGCTGAGGGCAACGTGATCGGAAGCAATTGCCGCTGCGCGCGCATGAACATGGGCGCATGCGGCGCGGCCGCGTAGGCACAGATTCAGCCGTATTCCACGATCGTTGTCTAAATGCGCGGGGTCGCATCGCATGTCGTTTCATCTTTCGAATCTCGCCTGGGAAATCGAGCTTCGCGGACCGCAGAAGCTCGTTTTTCTGTGTCTGTCGCATCTGAGCCTGCAGAGCACGCGCGAGTGCAGCGTGACAATTGCGCGGCTGATGGTGCTGTGCGGAATGTCGTCGAGCGGCGTTCGCCAGCAACTGGCCACGCTCGTCTCGCTCGGGCTCGTCGAGGAGCTGCGCGACGGCCGCGTCGTGCATTACCGCGTCAATCTCGGCGCGCCGAGAGCGTGCGATGGCGAAGCCTGAGAACGTCTCCTGCGGCGCGCGGGCCCGCGCGCCGCAATTCAATGCCGGCCTCATCGAGGCCGCAATCCGGCGCCATGTTGATCACCGCGCAAATACGCTCATCCCCGAAGCATCGGTTCGCTACGGCCTCGGCTCGGCGCGCGGCGAGTACCGCGCTGACTTCGTCATGGTCACGCGCGCGGGCTATGCCACGGAGCTCGAAGTGAAGATCTCGCTGGCGGACTGGCGCAAGGATCTGTCGAAGCCGAAGTGGGTGGGCATGCCCGCCTGGATCACGCGGTTCGTCTACGTCGTGCCCGAGCGGCTCGGCATTCCCGAGTGGGTGCCCGAGCGTGCCGGCGTCTGGCATGTGCGTCCCCAGCCGCCGCGCTACGCGTCGTGGGAAGGTCCAACGCGGCCGGATGACTTCGAGATTGTCGTGGCCCGCGCGCCGCACGTCCTCGGCCGCGAGAAGCTGCCGGCGGCCGTGCTCGGTACGTGGCACAAAAACCTCTACTACCGCTACTGGGAGCAGCGCATGGACGCGCAGCGCCGGATTGCGCGGCACGTTCGTGAGGGCGTCGCGTGATCGATCAGATCGTTATCGGCGCGCTCGGCGCGGCCGCAGCCTACCTTTCGCAGGACCGTCTCGATGGCCGCCGGCGCTATGCGTGCCTTTGTGGGCTTGCTGCGCAACCGTTCTGGTTCTATGCATCGTGGACCGCCGGACAGTGGGGGATATTCGCGCTTTCGATCGTCTACACGCTTGCGTGGGCACGCGGGCTCGTGACGCATTGGCTCTGGAGGCGCTCATGAGGGCAGCTGACGTTCTCCGCGAGCTCGGCCGTCCGATCGCGTATTACCCCTTCCTGAGCCGCTATCTGGGCGGCGTCAATGCGTCCGTGCTCTTCTGCCAGATCTTCTACTGGCAGGACAAGGCGACGAGCGAGCTGGGCGTGCACAAGACGGTCGAGGAGCTCGAGGAGGAGACCGGGCTCAGCTATGAAGAGCAGCGCGCCGCGCGCGCGAAGCTGCGCGCCTGCGGCGTGCTGATCGAGACCGCGAAGCGCATCGAGCATCGCACCTACTTCCGCATCGACGAGGACGCGCTTGAGCGGTTGCTTGAATCTCCGGCACCCGAAAGAGCACCTCGTAAAAGTCCATCTCCCCGAGTGGGAAAATCCCATCTCCCGAGATGGGAAAAGTCCATTTCGGGAGATGGTAAAAGTCCACCTCACGAAATGGACAAACCCGAGCTCGCGAGCGAGGAAAAACCTATGCCGCGGGATGGGGAAAACCACGCCCGCGGGAACGGAAATTCCCATCCCGTTAACGGTACAGAGACTACAGCAGAGATTACTTCAGAGACTACAGCAGCAGCAGCGCGCGAGGGGCCATCTGTGGATAACTCTGCTGCCGCTGCTGCTGATGAGCAAAAAGCCGGAACGACCCCACTCGATGCTGAAGCCCAGCTGACCGATCTGCTGATCGGCCTCGAAGCCGAGCGCGGCAAGCGCCTCGTGGTCGACCGAAGCCGCGATCGCCTGCACATCGTGACATGGGTTGGTCGAGCGGTGACGCACGCTGAGCTGCGCGAGGCGCACAAGTGCGCCGTCGCGGCGCGGGATCGCGACGACGACTCCAGGGCGCTGAACGTCGGCTTCGTCGCACGGTTCGTCGACGAGGTGCTGGCGGCCCGCCAGCGCGAGGCTGGCGGCGCTTCCGACAGCGGACCCGGCAACGCAGCCGCGCCGGCTTCGGATTGGTGGCTGAGCGATTCAGGGACCGGCGCGCAGGGCAAACGCGTGCGTGTTGACCGCCGGCCGAACGAGTCCACCCCCGAATACCTCGTACGCGTGGCGAAGGCATCCGGCCGTGGCCCTTGGATCGATCACGTCCTGAAGAGCTGGCAGGGCAGCACGCGCTACCAGCAGATCATCGATTTCCTCGGCGCCGAGCTTCTTCCCTCGGACTTCTACGCATGATCAACGTCATCGACATCGACGAGCTCCGCGTGCAGCTCCAACTGCGCCATCTTTCTTTCGGCGGGGTTTAGACCATGAAGGCAACGGTCAACGCTCGCGGGATGCTCATCGTCGAGCCGGAGAACGAGCTCGAAGCATACGCGCTAGGCAAATGGTCGGCCGCAAACCTTACCGACCGGTTTTGCGCCTCGAAGCCGGACCTGAAGTTGATCGTGAATTGCGAGCAATGGCCCGATGCCATCGAGCCCGTGACGGTGGGTGTCATTCCGTGGCTTTCCCGCGGAGCTCAGAAGCCGTGAGCAAGCGAACCATACACATGTACCCGAGCGTTATCGCCGCGCGCGGCGCAGGGCGCAAGCGCATTCGGAAACAGATCGCCGACGCGGCGCGCGAGCTGGCGGACGAGAGCCCCGCGGCGCTCGGAAAGCCAATGCAGACGCTGCTTTCCACTTCCGTGCTTGCATCGCGCGCAGCTGGCCTGATGTCTCGCGAAGAAGCGTGGGGCGCGTTGGGCGCGCCTGCCGGCCATTGCTCACGCGTCGACGCGATGCGCGCGAAAGAGGTCGAGATCGCAACGCGCCCGCTCGCCGGGGCGATGGCGTTGCCCGCGCAGCTCGTGGCGTCTCAATGGCACGAAGCCAATTATCGATTCAGCGTTTCAGCCGTCGCGGCTGACGCGCAGAAGATCTCACCAGCCGCAGCTGGTGATCAACCACCCCTGGAGCAACGAATGACTACGATGCGAGCGAAATTGCAGGTTCAAGGTGTGTCCGATATCAACACGTGCGGCCCAAACTGGACGCCGGATAACCAGGATCTCGTGAAGAGTGGCGAGCGCCTCAACTTCATGGCTGTAGGCCTCGGCCGAGCATACAACGAGGACGGCTCTGGCGACGAAGACAACACCTATTCCCGCTGGTCGCCGCAAGCGAACTTCGATCTCGTGTGCATGAATCCGGCGTTGTTCGGCCAGTTCAAGGTCGGCGACAAATTCTACGTCGACTTCACGCGTGCCGACGTTGCAGCGGGAGTGCAGGAAGGCGCCGACGCCACGCAGGGCTGACGCCGCTCAATTCGATTTAGCCGGCCGCGCGCCGGCGAGTACTCAAAGGCTCATGAACGAGGATTGGCAATGCACATCAGCAAAAGGGACGTGCCCGACGCCGCTGGCGCAACTGACGCGGCGCCGACGCACATGCCCGCGCGCCGCGGGCACGGCATGGTCTTGAAAGACTCGGAAATCGATTATCGCGATCTCACCGAGTTCGGGCGCATCACGATCGAGCGCTCCGGGTTCGACGTCTACATCACCGTCGACGGCTTCAGGTTTGAGGACGTGACAACGGGCCGCCAGCAGGTTGCGAAGGCGTTCGCGTGGGGCCGCGACATGCTGGCGGCAAAACTCGAGGCTTTGCGTCTCGTGCCGGGTGGCGGCGTGGTGGCCGTCAGCGGGATAACGCAGGACGACCTCGATATCGAACGCCTCGCGCGCCGGGAGGCATCGTGAGGCAATTCTGGACGAGCGAGGAAGACGACGTGCTGCGAGACGTGGCGCGCCGCGGGGTAGGGCTGATCGGCGAGATGCATCGTCTTCCCGGGCGCACGCACTCAGCTGCACGCCAGCACGCTTGGGCGGCTCTCAAGCTGAAGCTTGGCGGTCGGGTATGGACCGATGACGAGCGCGAGACTCTGCGCCGCATCTACGCCTCGGACGAATCAGTTAAGCACGCTGTCGGCCGGCTGCTCCCGGGCCGCACATACTCTATGGCCAAGCAGGAGGCCGTGCGCCTCGATATCGCGAGCGGCAAAGTGCGGCGTGTGTATGGCTATTCGCTGATCTTCTATCGCGCGGAACGCCTGTTGGCGGACGGCCGCAAGGTGAGTGTCAAGCAGCTGGCGGCTGAGCTCGGTTCGTCCATCAGCGCCACGAAACGCGCGCTGAAGAGGCAGCACGGCGTTCGGACCCGCGTCGGAGATTACGGGCGTCTCTCGAACGGCCACTGGGAGGACCTGTGGATGCTCGGTAGCGGGCCTGATGCGCCGCGTCCGCCCCGCAGGACGGCGGCGCAGGTATGCCGCCTCAAGCGCGCCCGCGCGAAGGTGCGCGAGGGCCGCATAGATCCGTTCGCAACCCTCCGCCAGCAGATCGCAGCATGAAGCGCGGCGCGCCGATGAAGCGGACCGGCTTCAAACGCAAATCCGGTTCGCCGTTCAGCAGCTTGGCGAATCGCGGCACGGCGCTGCGGCGCGCGGCCATGAAACGGCGCATGCACAAACCGACGGTCGAAGAGGGCGCGCTCTATCTGGCGGCATGCCGAGGCGAGCCATGCTACCTGCTCATCCCCGGCGTGTGCCGCCTCGATCCGCATGACAAGACGGTCGTGCCGTGCCATTCGAACCTGCTCGAGCACGGCGGCGGAATGGGTCTCAAGGCGCACCACCAATTCACTTTCCCGGGCTGCGATGTATGCCATTTCTGGCTCGATCAATCCCGGATTCCAACGAAACAGCAGCGCCGCGCCGCGACGCACGCCGCGCTCGCGCGCTGGCGGCCGGTGCGCGCGCGAAAGATGGCGGCGGTGGAGGGTGCGCAATGACCGTTGTGCTAACGACAGAAGTGCCGACGATGGTGCCGATCCAGTATCGCGGCCGCGTTTCGTATCAGCCAGGCTTCGCCGAGCATGTCGCGCGCGTGCGCGTCGTCAGGCGTATCCGACTCCCGGACGGCTCGCTGGATCGTGAGCGCGCCGAGGTCGAGGTTTATGTGCCAGAGGATCGTCGCGCCGGTATCGAAGCGCCGCGCGATGCTTGGGTGACGCCCGAGTATCTGCGCTGCCATGCGCTTCGAAGCAAGAACAAGAAGAGCCTGCGCGACTTCTTCGAATCTGACGTGATGGAGCTGGCGGTTTGAACCGCCAGCCTGCGCGCGCGCTGCGCACGGATCTCGAAAGTGCATTGCGCGAGGCCTCACGCGCCGTGCGCGCGGGGCATCCCGAAGATCCGGTGACGATCTCGGCGTCCGCGCTCTGGCTGCTGAACGAGACGCTGCACGCACAGAGCGAACGAATCGAGCAACTGAAAAACATGCAACTCAAAAAGGCCAACCGATGAGCGAGACCACCGAAACACTATTCCGTACGCCTCAAGACGCTCTCGTGTTCGCGTTCAATTATTCGATGCAGACCCGCGATCGCTCCGCTATGGACCGGCTCGCTGCGCCGTCGCCGCGCACGGGGAAAGGCCTAAGCGGGAATGACGGAGCCGGACAGGCCGGCATGATCCGTCGCGAGCTGCAGCAACTGACGGATCTTGAGCGCGCGGTGCTCGTCGCGCGCTTTGCGCCAAAGGCGTGGCCATGCACGTGCGGCCATGCATGCTGTTCTGGCTACACGCCGAACCCTGAATATCAGGAGGCAATCACCCTGCTGACGCAAAAGGTGATGCCCTCGCTCGCAGGGCGTCTCGTTCACTATCAGCTACGGCGTGGGCTGATCGAGAAGGCGGCGGGCAGGAAAGTCGAAATCAAAGCACTCGCGCTTATCTGCGAGGTGTCGGAGAAGACCGCGGGCGAGCATTGGCAGATCATCAAACTATGGTTTCAAGGGCAGCCGAAGCGTAAAGCGAAGCCTTCGAAGCGGCGGCGCGCAGCAGCTGGGACTGCAACCGCAGATATCGCCGACGAAGCGCACCTACACGACGAGGCGATCGATGCGCCTGCGATTGAGAGTGCCGTTGACGGCGTGGATTCGAAGGCGCGGAAACGTGCCGATGAGCTGCTTTCGACGCTCCCTTTTATTCGTCCGTGACGGATTTTCTTGACGCCTTCCATTTTCGACAGTAAATTACGCCTCAATCTGACACTGTGAATAAGTGTCTCCAAAGCCCGCACGGTTGCCGCCGCGCGGGCTTTTTCGTTTCTGGCGTCCGAATTACGGATGCAGCGCCTTAGCAGCTTGATGCCCGCGCTGCTCGATTTCGCCAAGCGTCAGCGCATCGAGATGCTCGTGCTCAGCGACGGTGATGCGCACGTGAACGGACTGACCCGTTTCATCGGCGATCCCGACCTGCAGTGTTTGTGGTTTGCCGTTGCGATTGATATTGAGACTGCTGAGTTTCATGCTCATTTGTTTCTCCTTTTTACGGTGTAGCCGCAGCGTGTGGATGCTCGCGGAAAAGCTATATGGCGGTGCCAATCGTCATATCAACACAGGCGTAAACCCTGGCCATCGGCGCGCGCGCTCTTCATCTGGATGACACGATGAACAAACCGAAGTCAAAGGGCGTCGCGCCCATGATCGCGCGCCCGCGTCTCGGCGAGAGCGTCATCGTGCGCGCGCCATATTTCGGCAAACCGACTGTAGCGATCGTGATTGCCGACTATGGTGACGACACCGATGACATTGCCGTGCAGGCGTTTCCGTTAGGTCGCGATTCGCTGCAGATTCCTGCCATTCCATTTTTCGATACGGAGCCGGATGCAAGCGTTCGGTCGGCGGCATGGCCGGCCTGATGACGATCCGGGTCACGTCGAATGCACGTGACCTCGCGCGCGGGCTGAACGACTTCATCCAGAAGCAAGTTCCGTTCGCTATCGCGCAGGGCATCAACCGTACCGCGCAGCGCGTGGCCGATGTCGAGCGCGAAAATCTCGCAGACACGCTTACGAATCCATCGCCGTTCACGCGCAATGCGGTCGGCGTGCAGCGCGCGAAGAAGGGCGCGCCTACGGCGGTGGTCTACATGAAGGACATCACAGCCAGCTATCTGGAGCCGTTCGAGACCGGCGGCGTCCACAAGCTCAATAGCCGTGCGCTGCTTAACCCGAAAAACATCCGCCTCAACCAGTACGGCCAGCTGCCGCGCAACACGCTCGCGGCGCTCAAGGAGCGACCGGACGTATTCATCGGCGCAGTGAAGACCGCATCAGGCGAAACGATCAACGGTGTGTGGCAGAGACCCACAGATACGAAGCGAGTCTCGCTGCTCAACGCGCGCGGCAAGCGACTCGGGAAGGTGAACAAGCTCGACACGGAGCAGAACGGTGGGCGCGGCAAGCTGAAGTTGCTCATCCGCTTCGGCGAAGCGCTCCCGGTGAAGAAACGTCTCGATTGGGGCGCGCGGGCGCGCAGGACAGTCGATCAATGGATCAACCGCGACCTCGAGGCGGCGCTGTCCGCGGCCCTGAAGACCGCACGCCGGGCCTGAAAGGAAGGTCACCCGGTGGATGGTGACCGGCGTGCCAAGGGGCCCCCAAACCTTACAGGGTCCTTCCGGTAGAGCCCTAAGACGCGGGCATTGCGCGCGCCTGTTTTTCCCGTTCCTTTGAGCGAAAAAAAGTCGTTACACGTTACACGCTATGGTGGCATCCAATGCGGCTCAAAGGCGCGCCGCGCCTAGTGATACGGGTGTAACGCAACATGGCGTGAAAGCGCGAGGAAAGGCGAAGAACGTTACACAGGAACGCGTTACACCGATCGGCACCGACGGCGTCATCGGCAAAGCTGCGCTTGCTGACGCGCTCGGCTGGACGCGCCCGAAGCTCGACCGTCGACTGGACAGCGACGAATCATTTCCGATCGCGAAGCGCGGCACGCGCGCCGGCGGCTGGGAGTTCGATCTGGCCGCGGTGAAGGCGTATCTCGCGGGAGCCGCGAGCGCAGCGCGAACTCGCGCGCCGGCGCAAACCGCGGCGGCCGCACCTGATGCGAACCCTTACCCGGGCGCGAAATACACGGTGCTGCGACCGAGCGCCGTACCGCCGCCCGGCGTCGAGCCGGTCGTCCATAGCGGCGAGCAGACCGCGCGGCAGCGCCGCGACATGGTCCAGGCCGAGATCCTCGAGGACAAGCTGCGACGCGATCGCGGCGAGCTCGTGCAGGTCGAGGTGATGCGCCAGGTGATCACGAAGATGCTGGTGCACCTCGGCAAGGGCATGGACAGGCTTGCCGACCAGGTCGTCGAGAAGCTAGGGCTGCCCGAAGAAAGCTCGGACACGATCCGTGAGCTGACCGACGATCTCCGGACCACGATGGTCGACGAGCTCAAGGTGCTGCTGGGCCCCGATGCTTGAGAACGCATACGCAGACGCGTACCAAGTGGTACGCGAGGCGCTCGCCGCGCTCGTGCCGCCGGCGCGCGAGACTGTCGCACAGTATGCGTCACTCAATCGCCGGCTGACGAACCAGGGCGGCGGTTACGTCGGGCGCTGGCACCATGAGAAGGCGCCATACCTCGTTGCGCCGATGGAAACGCTCACGCGGCTCGACTACCTGACGACGGTGGTCGTAGGCCCGGGCCAGTCGGGCAAGACGGAGATCGCGCAGAACTGGATGCTGAAGTCGGTGGCCAACGACCCGGGCGACTTCCTCTGGTACATGCAGACCGACCCGGGCCTGGAAGCCTTCGTCAAAAGCCGGATCAATACGCAGATCGATGGCCACCCGGAGATGGCCATGCGCCTCGGCTCGAAGCCCATCGACGATTCGCTGCACTTCAAACGCTTCGACGGCATGCGTGTCGAGTTCCTGTCGGCGAACGAGAACAACCTGATCAACAAGTCGGCGCCGCGGATCGTCGCCGACGAGGTCGACGCATATCCGGAAGGCCTCGGCGATATCAAGGCGCTGCTCGATGTGCGGCGCCAGACGTTCGGGCGGCAGTCAATGCTGCTCGCGATGAGCCACCCGGACCGCGCCCGCGGCCTGAATCCGGAGCGCGACTGGACCGCCGGTGTCATGGCGCTGTACGGCGACAGTGATCGCCGCGTCTGGTACTGGCCGTGCCCGCACTGCGGTGCCTGGTCGAGCCCGGTGCCGATCGCCGCGCGCTTCATGCCGCTGCATTACGAGGAGGGCTGGAGCCTCGATGAGATCGAAGAAAAGGCGAGGCTCGTCTGTCCGGTCAATGGCTGCCTGATCGAGGACCGTGACCGCCGGGCGATGAACCTCGCAGCATACCGGTCACCGTTTGGCGGATGGGTGGGCGATGGTCAGGAGATCTCGCAGGAGGGAGTCATCAGCGGCGAGCTAGTCGCACGCAAGTCGGCCGGCTTCTGGATTGTCGGCGCGATGTCGCCGTTCATCCTGGGCGGCATCGGCGGCCTCGCACGTGCAAAAGCGAAGGCCGAACGCGAGCTCGAGGTCGACGGCGACGACAAAACACTGAAGCAGGTCGTCGTCAAGCAATGGGGTTTCCTGTACTCGCCGAAGCGCGGCGTTGGCTCGATCGATGCGAATGTGCTGGCGGAACGCGCGGAAGGCGATCTCAGGCTCGGGTTTGTACCGGACGGCGTGCGGTTTATTACCGGCGGGTGTGACGCCAACGGCGGGCGCTTCGAATGGCTCATGCGCGGCTGGGGTGTGAACGGCGAAAGCTGGGTGATCGACAAGGGCCGCGTTAACGGCGATCCGGCGACGTCGCCCGATGACTGGGACCTCTTGCTCGAGGTGATCCAGCGCACGTATCCGCTTGCAGATGGCAGCGGCCGACGCATGCCGGTCCGCGCGTTCGGCTTCGATAGCGGCGGCGAGGCTGGCGTCACGCAGCAGGCTTATGCGGCGTGGCGCCGCTGGCGGAAGCTGGACGGCGTCGTGCGTTTGATCGGCAAGATTTCGGGCCGCGACGCGTGGACCGTGCTCCCCACGAAGGGCGCGAGTGCGCTCACTGCGCAGCGGCTGTTAGTGACGTATCCGGACACCGCTCGGAAATCGAACCGCGCGGCCGCCGGCGGCACGGTTCCAGTCGCGCAGTTCAACCCGAACCTGTTCAAGGATGACCTCGCCGGACAGTTGCAGAAGGCTGACCTCGGCGACTGGTACGTGCATTTTCCGCACGGGCTGCGGTCTCCCGAAGAACCTCATGTCTGGTTCGAGCAGCTGACGTCCGAGACCCGGCAGAAGAACGGCCGCTGGGAAAAGCTCGTGCGCGGCCGCCGAAACGAAGCGCTCGATCTGATGGTGCTGACGCACATGGTTGCTCACCTTCACGGGCTCTCGCAGATCGACTGGAAGAGGCCGCCGTCATGGGCGGCCGCGTGGGATACGAACTCATCGCTCATCAGTACGACGGTGACGCCGACTCCGAAACCTGCGCAAAACGCAGCGTCGTCGGGGGTGCTAGTCGACGACGGCCCGAAGCCGAATAACCCGAAATCAGCTGTCCACCGTTTCCGCTAACCCTATGGCCACATCCGATATCAGTTCGCCGTATTACGGAATGACCGACGCGCAGCTGACGGCCGCCCTCACCAGCGCACAGCAGGCTTACATCCAGCTGCGTATGGGCTCGAAAGTGGTCACGGTGTCATACGCACAGGGCGGGGGATCGCGCAGCGCGACGTTTCAGCAAACCGATATGGCGAACCTGCGCATGCTCATCGCAGAACTGCAGCAGGCGCTCAACCCTGGCGTGTGCATCCGGCGCCGCCGTCCGATGAAGCCACTCTTCTGATATGGGCAACGAACTTTCGATCGTCGACGCCCAAGGCAACCCGATGCGGCGCCAGCGCGCTGAGTATCCGAACGGGATGCCGCTGACAAGCGGCGTGGGCCGCTGGTTCTTCCCGTATCAGGCGGCAGACTGGCAGACGCAGGAGATGGGCAACTGGTTGCCCTGGATCCGTTCGCCGGACGCCGAGATCACGCAGTTCCGCGATCGCATGGTTGCGCGCTCGCGCGACCAGGTGCGCAACGATGGCCGCTCGAGTGGAGCGATCACGCGCATCCTCGACAACACCGTTGGCGCGTCGCTGCGACTATCTGCAATGCCCGATTACCGCGCGCTGCGTCTGATCAGTGGCGCGGCATTCGATATCCAGTGGGCGAAGGAGTTCGCGAGCGCAGTCGAAGCCCGCTGGCGCCTCTTCTCGAATGACCTGAACCACTATAACGACGTATCGAGGCAACTGACCGTCTCGCAGCAGTTGCGCCTCGCGCTGCGACATAAGCTCATCGATGGCGAAGATCTCGTCGTGAACCACTGGAAGCCGGAGCGTATTGGGCGCGGCGCCGCGCAATACGCGACGTGCTATCTGGTCGTGGACCCGGATCGTCTTTCGAATCCCATGCAGATGGTCGACACCAGGCATCTGCGAGGCGGCGTCGAGATTGACGACGACGGCGTGCCTGTCGCGTATCACATTCGGAAGGCCCATCAGAACGACTGGTATAACGCCGTCGAGTCGATGGAGTGGGAACGCGTGATCGCCGAGGATGACGACGGATGGCGGCGCGTGATCCATGACTACGAGCGCGATCGCGCGGGTCAGAACCGGGGTATCGGCGTGTTTGTTCCGGTGCTCGCGCACGCGAAGATGCTCGCCCGCTACTACGGCATCGAGCTTCAAGCCGCGGCGCTCGCCGCGTCTATCGGCACGTATGTCACGAGCCCGTACGATCCGTCGGAGGTGCAGGATGCGATCGCTGGGGATCAGGAGCTCAAGTTCTACCAAAGCCTGCGCAAGGAATGGAATGACGAGCGGCCGGCGATGTTCAACGGCGTGCGCGTGCCGGCGCTGGCCCCGGGCGAAGAAATCAAGGCGGTGAGTTCCGACCACCCGCACAACGGCTTTACCGAGTTCGTGCATGAGATGCAGGGGTGCGTGGCCTCGGCGCTCGGCGTGTCTCAGGAGCAGGTCACCCAGGACTGGACTCGCACGACTTACTCGAGCGCACGTTCGGGTTTACTCGAAAGCTGGAAGACGCTCGTCCGCCGGCGTCTGGAGTTCTCGGCGGGGACCGCGACACCCATGTATGCGGTCTGGCTGCGCGAGTCGATGGAGAACGGAGAACTGCCACTGCCCTCCGGCGCGCCGGATTTCATCGAGGCGGCGACCGCCTATGCCGGTTGCTCGTGGCTGGGCCCGGCGCGCGGATGGGTGGATCCCGTGAAAGAGCCGCAGGGCTCGATCCTCAAGATGGATGCCGCGCTCACGACGCTCAAGCAGGAGGCTGCAGAACAGGGCTCTGACTGGGAAGAGCTGCTCGACCAGCGCCAGATCGAAATCGCCGAGTTCAAACGCCGCAACATTCCGCTTCCCGAATGGGGGGGCGCGGAGATGGCGACGCGCACGGATGAACCACCTGAAGAGCCGAAGGCAGCATGACCAATTTTCCTCATCTCGCGACGCGTCTCTTCAATGTGCCGATCGCGATCCTGCCGCACAAGGCAGAGATCGTTATGGCTGCGCTCGCCGACCGCTTCGGCATCGCACAGCTATTCCGCGAGGATGGCACGGCGCTCGCGCTGGCTGACGGCGGCGCGCGCGCATTCCTCGGGGAGTTCGACGACGGTGAGCCGGCCCGGTATCGGCCGTATGACGTCGCGGAGGGCGTCGCGCGAATCCCCGTCGAGGGGACGCTCGTGCACAAGCTCGGCACGCTCCATCCGTTCTCGGGCATGACGGGGTACGACGGCATCCGCGCGCTGCTTAGCATGGCGCTCGGCGACGACGAGGTGCGGGCGATCATGCTGGACATCGACTCACCGGGCGGTGAGGTTGCGGGATGTTTCGATCTCTGCGATGCGATCTATGGGGCGCGCGGCCGTAAGCCAATCTGGTCGGTCCTCACGGAGAGCGCATACTCGGCCGCCTATGCGATCGCGAGCGCCACCGACCGGATCATTGTGCCGCGCACCGGCGGCACGGGCAGCGTCGGCGTCATCTGTATGCACGTCGACATGTCACAGGCGCTTTCGCGCGCCGGCATCGATGTCACGCTCATTCAGTACGGCGCGCGCAAGGCCGACGGCAACGAGTTCAATCCACTGTCGAAGGACGCGCTGCGACGTTTCCAGGCAGACGTAGATGCGATGGGCGAAATTTTCGTCCGGACCGTTGCGCGTAATCGTGATCTCAAAACGGCCGCCGTGCGCGACACGGAAGCCGGCACCTTTCTCGGCGCCGATGGCGTCGACATTGGCTTCGCGGATGCCGTCATGGCACCTGACGAGGCCTTCGCGTCCCTGCTCGAAGAGCTGGGCTGATTCATCCCACCATCAGGGTAAATCTAATGAGCAACACGTTACGCAACCTCATGGCACGAGGTGGGTTGAGCTTCGCCCATCTCGGCCGTGGCGCCCGCTCCGAAGACGAGCGTCCGGGCGATGACGACGACAGCGGCAAGGGCAAGAAGGGCAAGCGCGCCGCGGATGAAGATGACGAACAGCAGGACCGCGACGACGGCGACAGCAAGCGCGGAAAGCGTGCCGAAGGCGGCGATTCGGACGATGACGATGAGGACGATCCGGACAACGACGTCGACGACGAAGACGAGCCGAACGACGACAGCGGCAAAGGCAAGCGCGGCAAGAAGGGTAAGCGAGCGGCCGACGACGAGGACGACGAGCGCGCGGAAGACGATGACGACGACGAGGAGGAGATGCGAGGCCAAAGCTCGGCAGCGCGCGCCCGTCGACGCGAACGTGCGCGCTGCGCCGCGATCTTCGCAAGCAAGGGTGCAGGGCGAAATCCGGAGCTCGCCTGCAACCTGGCCTTCGAGACAACGATGACGCGCAGCCAGGTGATCTCCGTGCTCAACAAGACGCGGGGATCCGCAGGTGGCACGCAAACGCGACGCAATCCGAATCTCGGTTCCGGTGACGCTCCGCGCATGTCGCAGGAGCAAGCCGTCGAAGCGAGCTGGGACTCCGCGTTCCAGAAGGCCGGGGCGAAGCCGCGCCGCGCCCGCTAAACCAGACGCCAGCGCACGCGCAGGCACTGTCCATTCTTCCCCCAAGGATTGAATCATGACCAATCCCCCCGTCCTCACCCAGACGCCGCTGATCGAGCAATGGCACGCCGGCGGATTCCTCGTTTCGGAGGCCCGCGGCCACCGTGCGCGCGACGTCGGTACCATCGGCGGCGCGACGAAGGTATATCCCGGCACCGTGCTAGGTCTTCAGACCGGTGGTGTGGCCGCTGCGTGGCCGGGCAACGCCGAGCAGGTGAATAACAACACCGGTAACGGCACGATCGCCATGGCCGGCACGCCGGTTGTTGCAGGGGCTCAACTCGGCATGTATTCGGCGATCGCGAGCGATGCAACGCACTTCGCTGTGAGCGATCCCTACGGCAATTCGCTCGGGACTGCCACCGCGGGTTCCGCGTTCAGCAACCAAATCGCGCTCACGATTACCGCCGGTGCGACGCCATTCGTCGCGGGTGACGAGTTCTCGATCCAGGTCGAGGCGATCAACGGCGTTTTCGTGCCGCTCAACCCATCTGCCAGCGACGGTTCGCAGTCCGCCGCGGGCATTGCGTTCGGTTTCACCGACGCGACGCTGAACGATGTGCCCGGCACGGTCGTGACGCGCGAATGTGAGGTTAACGGATCCGAGCTCATCTGGCCGAGCGGCGCGACGGCCGCGCAGATCGCAACGGCGACTGCGCAGCTCACTGCTCTGGGCATCATCACGCGCTGACTCCGCCGCGGCACACAGCCTTCTCCTCCCAACTTCGAGTCCTTATGGCCGCGCAAGCGGTCATTATTTTTTTCGGAGCCAAATAATGGCCAGCTTGGACGTATTCCATCAGGATCCTTTCACGACCATCCAGCTCACTGCGGCGGTCGACAAGTATCCGTTTCAGCCGACGGGTCTCGGCGATCTCGATATCTTCGAGCCGGATCCGATCCGGACGACGGCGCTGGCCGTCGAGCAGCGTCAGGGCAAGCTCATCATCGTGCCGACGTCGCCGCGCGGCGCCGAGGGCGTCCAGCGCACGACCGAAAAGCGCCAGGCCCGCTACTTCGATGTGCCGCGCCTGATGCACAGCGACACGATCTATGCGAATGAGATCCAGAACATCCGCGCCTTTGGTACGGAGTCGGAGCTCATGCAGGTGCAGGTGGAGGTTGCGCGCCGCATGAATGGACCGACCGGCATCCTGCGTAACATCGAATACACGTGGGAATTCCACCGGCTGGCGGCCGTGCAGGGGTTGCTGCTCGATGCCGACGGCAGCGTGCTTTTCGACTGGTTCGATCAGTTCGGAATCACTCCGGCCGCCCCGTGGCAGTTCAATCTCGCGGCGAACACGGAGTACTCGCTGCGTCCGCTCATCAACAAGATCCGCCGGACGATGGCGCGTAAGGCGCAGGGCTCATTCCTGCCCACGACGCGCGTCTACGCGCTGTGCGGCGATGAGTTCTACGATGCGTTCGTGAACCATCAGGACGTGATCCGCACGTTCATGAACTGGTCGGCGGCGGCGGACCTCCGCGATGATCGGCAGGGCGGCGCGTTCGATGTCTTCCCGTTCGCCGGTATCAACTGGCTGAACTATCGCGGTTCGGATGACAACGAAACCATCAAGGTACCGGACACGACCGTGAAGTTTTTCCCGGTCGGCGCGCCTGGTATCTTCCGCTGCGCATATGCGCCGGGTGAATCGTTCGAATGGGTGAACACTCCGGGCAAGCCGCAATATGTGATCCCGATCTTCGATCGCGACCGCAACAGCTGGTGGAAGATGGAGGCCTACAGTTATCCGTTGCACATATGTACTCGCCCGGAAGTCCTGCAGGAAGGGACGGCCTGACCGTGATCGACTTCGATGGCACGCTCAACGCCGCGATCAGTTCGACGTTGGGTGATGAAAAGGCCGTCATCTTTCTCCCGAAAGCCGGCGGCAGCTTCGCGGGACTACTCGGCGTTTTCACGCTGATCACCGACCACATCTTCGATGACGCCGGTGAATCGCAGGCCAACGTCACAGTGGCCACGCTCGGCGTGCAGGTCTCGCAGTTCAGCGCCATGGGCGCGCCGGAACCCATCCAGAGCGATGTCATGCAAGTTGGGGGTGTCGCCTACGTGGTAAAGGACGTGGCGATCGACGGCCTCGGCTGGGCATATATGGATCTGGGCAAGCAATGACAACGTCGAGCAATCTCCGCGAGCTCGCGGTGCAGGGGCTCACCATAGCGGGAGCAACGGCAGCCGGATCGAACGTGTATTCGCCACGCACGTGGGCAACGTGGGACGGAAAGTATCCGATGCTGATCGTCCAGACACCGGATGAGAATGGCCAGGGATGGGGGCCGCATGGGCCGCCGGCATTCACCGTGACGACGACGCTGCGCGTGACGGCGCGTGCGCAGGCGTCCGCGCTGGCCAATGACGCGGCTGCCGCTGCAGTCGAAGAGCAGCTCGAAACGCTGCGTGAGCAGGTCAAGGGGGCGCTCATCAACTATCCGCCGATCATGGGCCTGCTGCAGCAGTTCCCGGCCTTCCGCTCGACGATCAGCGTGCCGCGCGACGGCCAGTCTCCGATCGGTGAGCTGGTGCTGGATCTGGAGATGGAGCACGTGCAGGGGCCAGAGGACTTCTATCAGCCGCCGGCCGTGCCGCTCCAGGGTATCGATCTGACCATCGAGATGCCGGACGGCACAACCGAACCAGGCCTCACGATCAACCTCCCGCAATCCTGAGCGGCGCACACGCGTCACTGGAGCTCTCCATGTTTGTGAAACCCGCGCCGGGCGTGCTGCTTCGCGACCCGGTTACGAAGCAATTGCTTTCCTCGTCGCCCGTCGAGGGCGTGAAGACCACCGTTGTGCCGGACGAAGGCATGCAGGTGGACGACTTCGACATGTTCTGGCGCCGGCGCCTGCGCGACGGAGATGCCGTGCGGGCAATCAGCCCGAAAACGGCGCCGAGCGCACCGGCCGCGCCGGCTGTGGCCGTCCCGGCGACCGAGAAGACATCGAGCTAACTGTCCACAATCCACCAATGAGACCCCGCCCAGGCGGGGTTTTTGTTTGGGGCGCCACCTCGCCACCGGAGCTAACGAATGGGCGACATTTCCTTTCCCAACATCCCGCAGAACCTGCGGGTACCCCTCTTTTATGCGGACATCGATCCGAGTAACGCGAATACCGGCCAGCAGACCCAGCGCGCGCTCATCGTCGGCCAGATCCTGTCGTCGGGAACCGGTACCCCGGGCGTCCCGCAGATTTGCCAGGGTGTGAGCGACGCAAAGGCCGTCGGCGGCCGCGGCTCGATGCTTGCACTGATGACTGAGGCCTATCGCGCGCGCGATTCGTTCGGCGAGGTCTGGTATCTGCCGCTCGCCGACGGCGCGTCTTCCGTCGCCGCGTCGGGCAGCCTGAATTTCACGAGCGCGCCGACCGCGATGGGCGTGCTCTCGCTGTACATCGCTGGCCAGCTTGTTTCGCTCGTCGTTACCCCGGCGATGACAGCCGCGCAGATCGCGACCGCGCTTGTTGCGCAGATCGGCACGCTCCCCGACCTGCCAGTGACTGCCGCGGTCGACGCGACGACGACCACCAAGGTCGATATCACGGCGAAGAACAAGGGCCTCGCTGGCAACGACATCGATCTCCAGCTCAATTATGGAGGCACGCAGGCAGGCGAATCCACGCCGACTGGTCTCGCAGTGACGATCACGGCGATGGCCGGCGGCCTGGTCGCACCGGACGTTGCAGACGCGCTCGCAAACCTGGGCGACCAGACTTTCGATTTCATCGCGTTCGCGTATACGGACAGCGCGTCGCTGGACGCGATGAAGTCCTTCCTGAGCACTTCGACGGGACGCTGGAGCTGGAGCCAGCAACTCTATGGCGGCGCATATACCGCCTATCGAGGCACGCTTGGCGCGCTCACTACGTTTGGCGTGACGCGCAACGACGAGCACATGTCGATCCTCGGATTCAACGGCTCGCCGACCCCGAGCTGGGTGATTGCGGCGGACATCACTGCCGCCGTGGCTGTGTCGGCGCGCGCAGACCCCGCGCAGCCCCTTCAGACGGTGACGCTTGCGACGATGCAGGCGCCTCCGCTCGCGATGCGCTTTGCGCTGACCGATCGCAATACGCTGCTGTACGACGGCATCAGCACATTCTCGGTAGCAGACGACGGCACGTGCGCACTCGAGAATCTGATCACGACCTACCAGAAGAACTCGTTCGGTGACGCCGACGACAGCTATCTGGAAGTCGAGACAATGAACACGCTGACCTATGTTCTGCGGCAGCTCAAATCCGTTGTCACGACGAAGTACGCGCGCAAGAAGCTGGCCGCGAACGGCACGCGAGTCGTGCCGGGCACGAACGTCGTGACACCAGCGATGATCCGGGCCGACCTCGTCGCGCAGTACCAGACGATGGAAGAGAACGGCTATGTGCAGGGCAGCGCGGTGTTCGCGCAGGGGCTCATTGTGCAGCAGAACTCGCAGAACCCCAACCGCGTCGACGTGCTCTATCCGGCGATTTTGATCGACCAGTTGCGGATCTTCGCGCTGCTGATGCAGTTCTCGAACATCGTCCCGACCACCTCGAGCTGATCGACCGACAGCGATCCCTGATGCGCCGCACTGCGGCGCGTTTCCATTTTCTGGAGACATGTAATGGCTTCTCCCACTGGACTGCTCGCCGGCACCGCGTCGCTCTCGATCGACGGTACGACGTACATGATCACAGCCGATTTCAAGTACAAGCCCGCGAGTCGGAAGCGCGAAACCCTCGCGGGGATGGATAGCGTGCATGGCTACAAGGAAACCCCTTCGGCGCCGTTCATCTCGTTCAACCTGCGCGATTGGGGTGGCCTGACCGTCGCGTCGATCAACCTGATGACGGACGTCACGGTCGTCGCGCAACTGGCCAATGGCAAGACGATCATCGGTCGCGACATGTGGACCGTCGAAGAGCAGGAAGTCGATTCCAACGACGCGAAGTTCGACGTGCGCCTGGAGGGGCCCGAAGGCTGCGTCACCGAAACCACCACGAGCTGAACATGGACGATACGAAAATCATCAACCTCAAAAAGCCCATCACACTGAAGGGCGATACGAAGACCTACGAAACGGTCACACTGCGCGAGCCGGAAGTCGATGAGCTCGATCGCAGCGCGCAGGTTCAGGGCTCGCAGTACGCCGCAAATGCGGCCCTCATCGCAATGGTGTCCGGCATTCCGCTGCCGGTCATTCGCAAGATGGTGAAGACCGACTACGAGGAGGCGGTGACATTCCTCTCGGGTTTTACCTGGACGCCCCCGCAGTCTGGCGAGACCTCGGGGACCGACGCGCAGACGTCACTTACTTCTTCCGCTGGGGACCAGACGACGCTGGCAAGCTGAAGCTGCGCCGTTTCAACTACTGGTTTGAGCAAGCCATGCGTCTGAAAGGGGCTTCCTGATGGCGAATGTTTTTTCGATCACGATTACCGCAGTCGACCGGGCCACGTCCGTCGCGCAGCAGGTAAATCGATCGATCGCGCAGATCACGAAGCCGATTTCGGATGTAAAGGCATCCGTCTCCGCTTTCGCGAAAGAGACGGGAATGGACAAGCTCGGGCGCAGCATCGAGAAGGTCGGCATCTTCGCGACCGAATCGGCACGCCGCGTTGCGTCTCTCGCACCTCCGATCGCGGCATTGACCGGTGCGGCGACGGTCGCCGGCGTCGTGGCCTTTGCGACGAGCTGGGGCCGTTCTGCGAAGCAGATCAGCAATACCGCGTACAGCATCGGTATCGGTACGACGCAGTTGCAGGAATATCAGGGCGCGGCCCGCCTCGCTGGCCTGTCGAGCGAGTCGATGAGCAACGGGTTGAAATCCGTCGGCAACGCGTTCGAGGATGCAGCGGCGGGCCGCGATACGTTCGTCGCCGGCGTGATGGCGGACAAGGGCATTGGTATCCACAGGCTGCGCGACGGCTCGATCGACACGGCACGCGCGCTGCGCGATGTGGCGAACGCCGCCTCGAAAATCAGCAATACACAAGCGCGGCAAAAGTTCCTCGAGATTTTCGGAGTTGGCGACCTCGGACCATTGCTCGGCAAGGGCGGTGCTGCGATCGATGCATACGTCGCGAAGTTCCGCGCGCTGAATGCGGTGATGACGCCCGAGCAGATCGCACAGGGCGAGCGTTACAACGAGGCAATCGTCGGACTCGATGCAAGCGTCGACAAGCTGAAGAATTCGGTCGGTTCGGCGCTCGCGCCGGCGCTGGGGAAAGTCGCTGAACAGATGGTGCCGATCGCGAACGAGTATGGGCCGAAGATCGCGCACTGGATTGAAACAACCGACTGGTCGAAGAAGGCCGAAGAGGTGGAGGAGTTCGTCGATGCGATTGGCGGCGTGAAGACCATCGCGGCTGGGCTCGCGGCGATCACGTTCGCGGGACCAATCGCCAGCATTGCCACGCTCATTGCGCGCGCCGTGCGTCTGGTCGGTCTTCTGACGACGATCGCCGCGACGACGAGCACCGGGGGCGCTGCCGTGACGGCCGCCGCCGGCTATCTCGCAGAGCATGAGCGAGCGAAGGCGCTCGATCGAAGCATTCACCAATTGCCCGGTGAGACGGCTGCCGGGCGCGATCAGCGGGTCGCCGAGGCGATCGCAGGCGGTGTGGCGACACCCAACGCCGTAGCACCGGCTGACGGCGGCCTGGGCGGCCGAATCTATCGTTCGATCCGCAGCCTGTTTGTGAAGAGTGCTGCCGACAACGCGCAGACGCCCGCGATCGTGCAGCGATTTCAGGACATGGGCTGGTCGCGGGACCAGGCGTCAGGCATCGCGGCTAACCTCTTTCGCGAAAGCGGCTACGACGCGAGCGCCGTAGGCGACAACGGCTCGGCTTATGGCATCGGTCAGTGGCATCAGGACCGGCAAGAAGCGTTTCGCAAGCGCTTTGGAATCGATATCCGCAACTCGACGCTCGATCAGCAGCTCCAGTTCGTCGACTACGAGATGCGGCAGGGCGCCGAAAAGCGTGCTGGCGATGCACTTTCGCAGGCAACGACGGCGGCGCAAGCAGGTGACGTTGTGTCGCGGCTATACGAACGGCCGAAGGATACCGAGGGCGAGGCCTCGAGCCGCGCCGCTGACGCGGTCGCGGTTAGCCAGAGTATTCAGCAGACTACGAGCCGTACGGAAAACCAGAACGTGCAGCAGACCACAAGCGGCGCCGTGCACGTAAAGGTCGAGATTCCCAATGCGCCGCAGGGCACTCGCGCAAGCGTGCGCACGACCGGAAATGCTACGGCGACCGCCGCGGTCGGCAATTCGGCTCTCATGGAACCGGCAATATGAGCATCGCGACACTGACCAATCTGACCGGGAGCATCGGGGGCGTCGCGTCGGCCGCAAGTCAGCTTGCTTCGCTGCTTACCGGCGATCTGGCGAGCTCGTGGTGGGGATCGCTGCGCCAAGCTTCATTTGGCGGTGTGCCGTTTGCGGTTGTGGCCACGAACACGCGCTTCGGATCGCGCAACGCTGTGCACGAGTATCCGTTTCGCGATGATGCATGGATAGAGGAGCTCGGGAAACTGCCACGCCGTTTCGAGATATTTGGCTTCCTGATCGAGAACAGTCGTATATATGGCGGCGGCTCGGTGATCGGCCAGCGCGATCGCCTTGTTGCGGTGTGTGAAAGCGGCAAGCAAACGCTGGTGCATCCGACGTTCGGGCGCATCGAGAACGTTTCATGCCTCGATGCGCAGGTCGCCGAGAGTGTGGAGCACGGGCGAGTCATACTCGTGCGCTTTGTTTTCATGCGTAACGGGACGCAGTCCTATCCGTCCGTTACCTCGGACACTCGATCTCTACTAGGAGCGGTCGCGGATTCGCTTGGCATTGGTGCCGAGCTCGACTTCGCGCTGGACACGGCAATGGCAATTCAGGAAGGCGCGGCAGTCGTGCAGACCGCTGTTGGCGCTGCGGTAAGCTGGTACCAGCTCGGCGTCACGGCCGTGAACGACGTGCGCCGCTTCGTGAACTCAGTGAGCACGCTCTCGGGCAATTTTGGGCGGTTCTTCGGCGCGGGCAACGCCGGGTATAGCGGATCAAACCAATCGGCACCCGCAGGCACGACGGCCGCGCAGTTGCTCGCCGACGATGCGGCGGCGCGCGCGGCGTTCGCGCAGGCGGGAGCCGCGCTCCAGACAGCGGCCGCGAACCCCTCGGACGCTGCGACATTGAATTCCTCCGCGCAGGCCTTCGCCGTTGCATTGGCGGCCACCATGGCCAGTCCAAGCGATGCAATCCGTTCGCTATCCACGCTCGCGAGCTTCTCGCCGAGCGGCACCTTCACGAGCTCGACGATCGGCGTGGCCATGTCGACGATGCAGACGGCGGCGAGCGCGCTTTTGCGGCGAGCGGCGTTTTCGCAGCTCGCGCTGGCTGTGGCAACTTGGCAGCCATCGTCGTACGACGATGCGATCTCGATGATGTCGTCGGTAACAGATCTCCTTGATGCGGAGATCGAGATCGCGGCGGATGCATCGGACGACAACAGCTTCACTGCGCTGCGCGCCACACGCACTGCCGTCGTCGATGACCTTCAAACGCGGGGCGCGGATCTCGCGTCGCTCGCGGCGATGACGTTCAACGGGAGCCTGCCAGCACTTGTGCTAGCGCACCGCATCTACGGCGACGCCACGCGCGCCGATCAACTCGTGCAGCAGGTTGCACCCGTGCATCCGCTTTTCATGCCGGCGACGTTTCAGGCGCTCGCGAGCTGACGATGGGCGATGATCTGTATTTGAGCGTCGGCAATCAGACGATCACCGGGTGGACCGACATCCGAGTTACACGCGGGATCGAGCGATGCGTGTCCGATTTCGATATCGGTCTCACCGAGAACCAGATCGAATTGAACGTCCCGACTGAGGTAGTGGTTCAGCCGGGCGATTCGTGTCTCGTGGAGCTGGGCGCTGACCTCGTGCTGACCGGCTACGTCGATAACTATGTTCCATCGATCTCGCCGAACGAGCATGGAGTTCGCGTTACGGGTCGAAGCAGATGCGAAGACCTCGTTGACTGCTCGGCGGTATGGCCTAATGGACAGATAAGCGGGACATCGGCGCTTGATGTCGCGACGAAGCTGGCGGCTCACTATGGCATTAGCGTGCGCTGTGATGTAAGTGATCTCATCGCGATTCCGCAGTTCAACATCTTCATCGGAGAGACGCCGTTCGAGATCATCGAGCGCGTGAGCCGTTACAGCCAGTTGCTCGTTTATGACGAGCCAGATGGCAATCTGCGTCTCGCGCGCGCGAACCCCGGGGTGCAAGCGGCTGGCGGCCTCGTGCAGGGCGTCAATATTCAGTCGGCCTCGGTCGTATATTCAGCGGTCGATCGTTTCTCGAAGTACACGTGCTTTGCGCAATCGGTGCTCGCGTACTCTGACGCCGGAATCGGTCCGAACATGATCGCGACGGTGGACGATGTCGGCGTGCAGCGTGTTCGCGAACGATATATCGTCGCCGAGGCCGTACAGGGCTTTCAGGATCTCGCGAAACGCAGGGCCATCTGGGAAATGAATCGGCGCGCCGGCCGCGCCGCCTTCGTTATGGTCAAAACGGATAGCTGGCGGGATGCCAGCGGGACGCTCTGGACACCGAATACCCTGGTGCTGGTCGACATTCCGAAGCTCAAAGTGTCGAACGAGACGTGGCTCATCGGCGAGGTTTCGTATCGACGCTCGCTAGACGAGGGAACCACGTGCGAGATGGTCATCATGGACCCGGCTGCATATCTGCCTGAGCCGATTGCGTTGCAGCCTCTCTTCGTCGATTCAAATGTGCTGGGATCGCAGCAATGAGCAAGGATGTTTTGAGTCGCACGGTGCGCCGCCTTCTCAATCTCATCGGACGAGCACGCGTGAACCTTGTCGACGACTCGGGGCCCGTGCAGATGGTCCAGGTGACGGTGAACGAACTTGAGACGATCGACAGGGTGCCGCGCGTGCAGGAATTCGGCTTCGCGTCCGTGCCGCCGAAAGGGAGCGACGTCGCGCTCATATTCATCGGTGGTGACCGCGGCAACGGCGCGATCGTCGGCTCGAACCATCAGGCGTCGCGTCAGCGCGGCCTGAAGTACGGCGAGTCGATGATCTATACCGAGGATGGAAAGCGCATCTATCTGACTGCCTCCGGTGGTATCGAGATCGATGCCAACGGGCAGCCGGTGACGATCAATAATTCAACGACCGTCACCATAAATGCTTCGACCGGCGTGGTGATGAATACCCCGCTGCTGCAGGTATCAGGTGACATCCTCGACAACTATGGAACGAACACGCGCACTGTGGCCGGTATGCGGCAGGTCGCGAATATGCACACGCACAAGGTTGTCAACGTGCAGGGCGGCGGCAGCACGATCGAAACCAATCCACCGGATCAGCCGGAATGAGCGATATCAAGATCTTCTGGGATGTCGAGAATGCGCGTGGCGATTGGGGGCTGCTGCCGAACGACATTGCGACGGGGGACGATCTCGAAACGGCGCTCCTTTTCAGCGTCTTTAGCGACCGCGAGGCAGCCGCCGATGACCAGATTCCCGATGGTACGACGGACCGCCGCGGCTGGTGGGGCGATGATGGCGTGAACGATGGAAGTGGCCTTACGGGCTCGCGCCTGTGGCTGCTCTCGCGCAGGAAGTCGCCGACAGACGAGACACTTCGCGATGCATACGACTATCTCGTCGAATCAATTCAATGGCTCATTGATACCAGTGTCGTTGCACGCTTTGACGTCACCGTGCAGTGGACCAGACCGAACATGATTGGCAGCTCAATCGTCGCGTGGCCACTGGACGGCGGCGCGCCTCGCACCTATAACTGGGCATGGGGAACGAATTAATGCCGTACTCCCGACCGACTCTCACCGAACTGCGCACCCAGATCTGGAGCGACATTCAGACCGGGCTTGGATCGATTCTCTCGTTCCTGCAGAAGGCCGTTCTGAAGATTCTCGGAGCTGCACTTGCTGCCCTGATCTGGGGCGTTTACGGCTATCTCGACTGGATCGCTAAACAGGCAGTGCCCTGGACTGCTGTCGATGAATTTCTTGCGGGATGGGGGGCACTGAAGGACACATACCTGAAGGAGGCAACGCCAGCCGTTCTGCAGATCATGTTCACCGGAGCGACTCCAGGCACACCGCTCAATGTGGGCACCGGAATTTCGCGGCAGGACAATGAACTTTATACGGTGACGTCGTCCGCGGCCGTCGCAAGCGATGGCACGCTCACGGCGACCGTCACTGCGGTGACTGCTGGCAGCGCGGCGAACTGCGATAACGACACATCGATGACGCTGACGTCCGCGGTGCCAGGCATTCCATCGTCAGGCGTCGTTTCGTCGACAGTCACGTCCGGAGCCGACGTCGAGGATCAGGAGGACTATCGCACGCGCGTGATGGCGGCATACCAGAATCCGGCGCAGGGCGGCGCACAAAGCGATTACGTGAAATGGGCGACCGACATCGCGGGAGTGACGCGGGCATGGTGTCAGCCCAACGGCTTCGGCGCCGGCACGGTGGTGCTCTATTTCATGATGGATGAGGTCGAGGAGGCATACGTGGGCTTTCCTCAAGGGACGAACGGCGTGTCGCAGCACGATCAAGGCCCGAATGGCCTGCCACGCGGCGTGGTTGCGACTGGCGACCAATTGATGGTCGCGGACACGCTCATCACGGAGCAGCCGGTAACCGCGCTCTTGTATGCATGCTCGCCTATCGAGAACCAGATCGGCTTCACTATTTCCGGACTGAGCACCGCGGGTAGTACCACCCAGGCGGCTGTCAACTCAGCACTCGCCGATGTGTTCTTCAGGAATGGAGAGCCGAAAGGAACGATTGACTGGTCGGATATCACGGGCGCCGTGAATTCGGTACCCGGGACGAGCGGATATCTGATTACTGCAGCCACGAGCACCGTTGCTGGCATGACGACCTCACTTCCGACAAACGCGAATATCACGATGTCGGCAGGCCAGCTGCCGGTGCTCGGAACTGTCACCTACGTTTAATCCATGCCCGCACCCAATTACAGCGCCGCGGATTACCTGCGAGCGTTGCAGGCGCATCTGCCGCGCGGCCGTGTGTGGCCACGCGAGAGCGATGCAACGCAGACGGCTGTCCTCAGCACGCTAACGCCCTGTTTTGAGACGCTCAATACGCGCGCCAACTATCTGCTGACGGACGCATTTCCGGCCTCAACGTATGAGCTGCTGCCGGAATGGGAAGCAACCCTCGGACTGCCAGACCCATGTGCGGGGGAAGCGCCTACCACGGAGCAGCGCGTCGCGCAGGTTGTTGGACGTCTGACCGCGACCGGCGGCCAGTCGATACCCTACTTCACGGCAGTGGCGAGTGCTCTCGGTTACGCGATCACCATCACGCAGTTCGTGCCCGCGCAATTTGGCATGGCTTTCGGGATGCCTTTCGGCAACGACGATTGGGCTTTCGCATGGCAGGTCAATGCGCCCACGTTCTCGATCAACTACCTCACGTTCAGCGGATCATTTGGCACGCCATTCGCAACATGGGGCAACAACGTTCTGCAGTGCGAGATGGCACGCATAGCGCCCGCGCACACCATTCTCAATTTCTCGTATTCGGACTGACCGCACATGGATCGACTCATTGCATCGAATTCCGTACCGATGGCGCAGGCGGACACCGCCCCGCTCACCGGCACCCCGCAGGGCGCGACCGATGGCAACCCCGCGACCAATATTCCCGCGACGCGCTGGCCTTCCTATCAATACAATGCAATTCAGGAAGAGCTCATCGCCATCCTGACTGCGGCCGGTATCACGCCGAATCGCACGAACAATGCCCAGATCGCGGGCGCAATTCAGTCGCTCATACAAGGCGGAAAGACGAATGTCGGCGCCGATACGGGTGCCGCGAATGCATACGTCGTGGCATTCACTCCAGCCTTGTCCGCACCGATTCCGTGGGCGCCGTTCTGGTTCAAGGTGAAAACCACGAACACCGGCGCGTCGACGCTCAATGCGAGCGGAACGGCATATGCAATGGTCGGCGCTGCTCATGCCGCATTGCAGGGCGGCGAGCTCGTTGCGAATGGTGATGCGCTTGTCTACTGGAACCCGACTCTGGCGTCAGGTTCCGGATCCTTTGTGCTTTTACTCTGTTCTGGTGCTGCCGAGCAGATCGCCCCCGCCACCCAGAGCCAGCATGCGGTGCAGCTCGGGCAGATGCAGGCTGCGGGGCCATCTGTTGGTGCCACAGACGTAGCGGCGTATATCGCGAGCGCAGCCTCAAGCGTCACCTTCACTGCATCACAGGTTGTGATGGGTGTATCGGTGAGTGGGGCGAAGCAGATCGTCGGGAATATCTCGCGGACTATCAATATCGCCACTGTTGGCGCCAACGGAATGGATACCGGGGCATCACCCGCCAGTACGTCCATTGCGGTCTATGCAATCTATAACCCGACAACCAGTACGACTGCGCTGCTGGGCCAACAAATCGGCTCGGTGCCGACGCCAACTTACGGCGGCGCGAACATGCCGTCTGGCTATACGTATTCAGCGCTTCTGGGTGTGTATATCACGAATCCGAGCGGTCAATTCGTGGCGTTCAAGCAGATCAACCGCAAGATCTGGGTGACGCGTGCAGGCATCTTTGGCACGACTTCAAGCGGCGGCACGACATGGCATCAGACGTCGTTCAGCGGGATAGCTCCATGGGGAGCAAAGGCAATCTCAGGCGATGCGAATGCGGTCGCAACCGCAGCGGGCTCCATTGTGTTCAACCTAGGGGTTGGCGGTGACGCGAACGGCATCGGAAACCAGACGTCGAACACAACCTACCCAAGTGGCTGCGGTCCATCTCTTCAGTATGCGGACATTCCGCTCGATTCGAATCTCAACGCGTATCTGTACTACAACTGCCCAACAGGTTCACCAACCGCGCAGTCGTATAACTTCTTCGCAAGTGCGTACACGTTCTAAGGAATTCAAATGGCAAGCACGGAAAATGTTGCTTTTTCAGACTCCACGGAGACAGTTATCGTTGCGTGGAGTCTTTCTCCCATTGTCGACAAGACGACCTATCCCAATATTGGAACGGTGTCGACGGGCGATGCACGATACAAGGCGTTCTACGAGAGCAACACTTTCTTTCGGGCCATGTTGCCCGCTCCGACTATGTGATTTTTCGTGTCATACCAGCATCGTCGCACTTATCCATTAGGAACAACATTCAACGTTGAGCAGTTGCAATAGGACCTTCAAGGAACGCCGTGAAGTGAGGAAGTAGCATCAAGTTCGCGTAGCCGCTCAGATGGTCACCGTCGAGAAAGAGCGGCTCTTTGCCATGAAATGCCGAGCATTCCTGTCCCGGGCAGAGGATGGGGAATGGGTCCCATACCGTCACGCCTGGCACGGCTTGTTCGATCTGCTGGTATGCACTCATGATCGGTGAGCGTAGTTCCTCAAGCAGCGCGCGTGGTACTTCGTTGCCATTCCTGCATATCGGGTTGCTCTGGTTGAACCAGTCCGCACACCGGAAAGGGATCGTCAGCATGTTCGGCGTCGGCCCTTCAAAAACTACCGTCGCACCGCGTGCCGTTATCTTCCGAAGCAGGGGGATGGCGCGCTGCACGCCATCGGCACGGCCTTTTGCGGCCTCTGGGCTCGCCACCTGTGCGCGCGCGGAATCGACGCCGAAGATCTCGCTCTGTTCGACCATGCGCGGAATCCGCAGCGATGCGAGAAACACCACATCACCGGCCTGGATACGCGGCAGCATGTCGGCGACAGCCGCCTCGCCGTACTTCTCGCATTGCTCATTCGCTGGCTGAAGACTAATGAACGGGCAACCACCATTGTTGTATGCGTAAACCGTCGTGCCGGTGCGCAGCGCGAGCTGGCGATACATCGCCGTGTAGGCCATTGCGTGCGAGTCGCCGATCACAAAGAGGTTATGCGCCCACTCCGCCGGCTTGATGCAGTTGACGCGCCGGTGCGTCCAGAGCCAGCCGCCTTTGACGTCCTGCATATCGTCGGCAACCGCGCAGCCGTCCGGGCTGGAAACGGAGACGGCGCCCATCGGATACCACATATCGTGGTTGCGAGAGACGGTGCTCAGCGAAAGTTCGCGCTGGTTGGAGGCGATCGAGTTCGAGACGCCGAACCCAAGCGCGACAAGCGCGAGACCGGCGCCGATCATGACAGGCTTCTTCAGGCGCTTGGCGGCGCGTCGCGGCGGCTGCTCGATGAAGTGGTACGAGAGGGCCGACAGCGCAAACGTCAATGCGATAGCCGATACCTGCCACACTGGCTTATCAAGGCCCGCCGTCCAGCGAAACAGCACATAGACCGGCCAGTGCCACAGGTATAGCGAATAGGAGATGCGGCCAATAAAGGCCATCGGGCGCCAGGTGAGCACGACATGGGCAAAGCTTCCCTTGCGCCCGTGGATGGCGAAAAGCACAAGGGCCGTGCCGACGACCGGGAGCACGCACGCCGGAAAGGGTGCAGACTGCGGGCGCGCGATTACGAGCCCCGCGATCACGACCAGCAGACCGACGTCCGCGAGAATCGAGAATAGCGGTCGTCTCGGGCTCGCATCATCGAAGGAATGCCCGCGCGCCGACATGATCTGGAAAAGCAGCACGCCAATCGCAAGCTCCCAGTAGCGCGACCACGCCATATAGAAGGCGTACGTCTCGTTCTTCCGTCCGAGCCAGATCGCGCACGCGAAGGATGCAATGAGCGCCACAGCAAAGATCCATCGCGACGCAGCCTTATGACCGCGCAGCCACAGGTAGAACAGCCACGGGAAGGTAAGGTAGAACTGCTCCTCAACCGCGAGCGACCATGTGTGCGTGAAGGGGTTGAACTCGGCGAGCGGCGCGAAATAGTTGCCCGTGTTTGATGCGAGCACGAAATTCGACAGCCCAAGGAACGCATAGAGGCCGGTCTTTTGGTTGGATGACGAGAGCCACGCGTCCGGGATGAAGAGTGCGGATGCGAGGAACGTCGCGACCAGCACCACCACGAGCACCGGCGTAATGCGTACGATCCGGCGCGCATAGAAGTAGGCGAGGAACCGGCCCAAACTGAGCTTGCCGAGTTCGCTCACGGAGAGTGCGACGACGAAGCCAGAGATGACAAAGAACACGTCGACGCCCGCGAAACCTCCGGGCAACCACGATGCATTAAGGTGGTATGCCATCACCGACAGGACTGCGATTGCGCGCAGTCCGTCGATGTACGCGGCATGGAACGGCTTCTTTTCCATAAAGCAAAAATGTAAGGTGAGTGGGGTAATTGCCCGCAATGGTACCCTAAGACAGATGCCCCGCCGTCTTTCGGCCTTGTAAGGTTATTGCTGGAGCATCGCGGTCGCGATCGGTTTAAGCGCCTTGAAATATTGGCGCTCCTTTGCGGCGTAGCCCTCATCGGTCGGATGGATGCAGTCCGGCTGAAGATTCGTCACCCACCAGCTCTCAACCGAGAACCACGTCTCGTAGTTCGATAGCACCGAGACGCCCATCTGGTTCCCGACCTGATCCATGGCCAGCACAAAGTCCATGTCGTCGCGCTGCTCGATATATTTCGGGCAGAGCGGGTTTGGCTCCTGGAGGACCGGTCGTGCACCGGCAGCCTGGACAAGCTGAATCCACTGAATCAGGTTGGCCTTGTACGTGTTGACGTCATAGTAGCTGACGTCATTGATCTCGCTATTGGTCAGCACGAGATCAGGCTTCACTTCGGATAGGCGCTGCACGAGCGTGCCCTTGTTGGCGTAGTTTTGCCCTGAAATGTCATCGGCAAGTGTCGATCCGGAAGCGGTCTCGTCAACTACCGTTACCCGTCCTGCTCCGAAGGCTGCATCCATGTCACGCTGCATGAGCTCGGCCGGATTGTTCGCGATCTGGTTCGGGACCTGAGGGACCTCGATGGGGTTGTATCCAAGGTTCGTTGAGTCGCCATCGAGCATCAGGATGAGATGTTTCGGAACTGCCGGCGCTCGAGATTGAGGCTGCTGGGCGGGTGCTGTGGAACTGCCTCCACTTCCGCCACCACCCCCGCATGCGCTGACCGTAACGGTGCAGCCAAGCATCATTGCTACGGCTGCCGCTCTCCAGCGGGATCCTCCGCTACGTGCGCGCCGAATTCCACCATCTTCTCGAGGACGCGCGTGAACTCGGCCTCCGTGAGAACGAGCTTCGCCGCTGCAACGAACGCCATGTGCGGGCTCAGCTCGCGCGGCGTCTGACCGCCCGTGTATTTGCGCCACTGATGATCGCCTGCCAGCCAGAACAGGTCGGCCATCTGCTTGCCTGTCCGATTCAGATCGTGCTTGAGGTTCGCGAGATCCCGCGTCGAGGGCGGCGTGTATTTGATTGGCATATGGTCGTGCGCGCGCCATGCGCGGGCGAAATGTGAGCTTCATGGTCAGTCCTTTCGGGTTGTCGGGCTGCGCTTAATGCGCTACCTCAATGCGTTAAATTAGACCCATAGGGTCTATATGTCAAGAACAATCACGAGCCGTCTTTGAGGCGGTTTTTTTACTCCTGAGCGATTTTCGTGAGCCCATTACGTTATGCCATCTTCCGGTGATGACCTGAGCCTGGTGAAGCTCCTCTCCGGCATTTCAGCATCTCTTGCCGTGCTTGCTGGCACGCTTTCGGCCGGCTGGCTGCGTACCCGAAAGGAGCTCTCCGGTCTGCGCAGGACCGAGTCGAGCGACAAGCTCGATATCAAACGCAATGAGATCGAAGCGGCGTCGCTCGCAAGCCTGCAACGGCTGGCGCAGGAGTGGGAGTCCCAATATCACAAGGTGGTCGCACGCGAGACACGTCTGCGGCGCTTGTTGCTGGTGGCCGAAGAGCGATTGCGGCGCACTGCGAAACAGGCGACGGATGACCGACTGGAGGATCGCCTGAGGATCGAAGGGCTGATGGCGACGCTTGCGGAAAAGGATCGCCATATTGCGGATCTCGAAGCAAAACTGGGAGGCCGTCGACCGACGGACAAGCCATGACGAAAGGTCAACGACTGAAGGCGATCTGGCATCGCGTCGACATATTCGTGCTCTTCGCGATGGTAGTCATGCTGGCCATGGCCGCTGGCGCCGCAGTCATGAACTGGCTCAACCAGCGCGAGCGCATGCAGTTGCTCGACCGCTTCCCGGGCATCCGGGCCGAGGAGCGTGCATCGTGCGTACGGGAGTTTCAAGGGCGAATCGATGGTCTGACGCGTCTGAATCAACAGGGCGCGATTGCGCTCAATGACCTGCGCAACCAGATGTCCGACACGCACGAACTCGCTGTGCAAACACTCACGTTCCTTGCTGACCGGGCGCGTATCACAGACGCGAGCACAGCGGCCATGCTCAAACAGGCGCGCGTCGCTGCGCAGACCGCCGCAGCTACCCAGCAGTCGACCGCGCAGGTCGAAAAGAAGGTCACGGCGGCCGCGACAAAGGCCGGCGAGGCTGCGAGCACGGCTCAAGACCTAAGCCGAAAGCTCGACGCCGCGGTACGGGCGCCGCTGCCGGCGAAGCCCTGGGTTGGCAATTCCCATTGAAGTCCGGCGCCACTCTGGCGCCAGGAGCATCCCGACATGACACCCGAAACGCTCGCTGCGGCGCTGCAGATCCCGCTCGCCCGTGCAATCCAGTGGGTCGATCCGCTGACGGCCGCGATGGCGCTTTATGCAATTGACTCACCGCTGCGGCAGGCCGCATTCCTCGCCGAGTGCGGCCACGAGTGCGGCCGCCTGGTCTGGCTGCGCGAGCTGTGGGGCCCGACGGCTGCGCAGCTTCTCTACGAGCCGGTGACGCAGAAGTCACGTGCGTTGGGCAACACGCAGGTGGGCGACGGTTTCCGGTATCGCGGGGGAGGGCTGATCCAGATTACTGGCCGATATAACTACCGGGTGACTGGCCAGAAGATCAATGTCGATCTCGAGGGTAATCCCGCTCAGATATCGGATCCCTCGACTGCATCGCTCGCAGCCGCACAGTTCTGGATCGATCATGGTCTCAACGCGTACGCAGACGCCGGCGATCTGCTTTCACTGTCGCGCGCGATCAACCTCGGTGATCCGCATTCGACCGCCATGCCCGTGGGCATGGATGATCGCAAGCAGCTCTATACGAGCTGCGGGCAGGCACTCGGTATCACCGCCTGAGTTTGAAGTTTCGCAGATTCACATCGGCCGCCTCGCGGCTATTTTTTTGACCAGAGGAAATCATGAATGCATGGATCAAACTGCTTGCGGCGACTGGGCTGTTCGTCCTGTGGGGCGCGCTCGTTTTCACTCATCAGGCTGACCCGAAGGAACTCGTCATGGGGATCGCCGCCGCGCTCACCGGTCTCGGCGTGTTCCATGCGGCGACGAACGGCGCATCGCCGGATGGCGAGTCGGCCGCCAGTATTGGGGAACTCGGCGGGTCTTCTACGCCTGCAGAGCCTGCACTGGGCGCTGGAGGCTATCAACCGAAGTCTGCGGTGATGTCTCCTCCGCCTGTGCCGGCGCCCGCGCCGACGGCTGCAGCGCCTGCAGCAGTGCAATAGCCACGGTCATCTTCAGCAGTACTTCCCGCGGCGATCGCCGCATTTCACTCCCGAAGGTTCTCACCATGAAAAAACTTATGCTGCTTGCGGCAGGCATTGTCGCGTCCATCTTCTTTGCTGCCTGCTCGACCAGTCAGCAGCAATCGGCTGCCGATGCACTTGCGAAACTACAGACGGCCGTCGTGAATGGTTGCATGGTCGTGCAGCCGACGCTTCAGAGCGTCGCTGCGCTCGACCCAACAATCGCGGTAGCCGCGACCGCGAATGGCCTGTTCTGTGCGGCGGCCGCGAGCGTCACGGTGACGTCAGTGCAGTCACTCATCGCGACAGGCATTCCGGCCATGGAGAAGGCGGTCAACGCATCGATGCTCATCCCGGCGAACCAGAAGCCCATCGCGATGGCCGCGCTCGGAGTGTTCCAGTTGACCGTCACGAATGCATTGGCGATCTACGGGCAGGCGACCGTGATTGGCACGCCTGCCTCGAGCGTGCCTGCAGCTTCGGCGCCGGCGCCGGCATCGAGCGCCTCATGAGGCCGATCCGGGTCGCATTGAGCGGCTCCGGCTTCAGGGTGCCGGCACACGTCGGCGCCCTGCAGGCGATCGCCGATGCCGGCTTCGTGCCGGTGGAGCTTGCGGGTACGTCCGGTGGCAGCATCGTCGCCGCGCTTGCCGCATGTGGCATGGCGCTTTCGGACATGAAAACGATGGCGCTGACTTTCGACTGGTCGGGGATGCTGTCCTTCAGTCCGCTCGCGGCGCTGCGCATGCGTGGCTTTTGTGATGGCTCAAGGCTGCTCGCATGGCTCGCTGAGCATACTGGTGGCCTGTCGTTCGGCCAGCTTGGCGTCGACCTGACGGTCGTCGCATCCGACGTGGCGGCCGAGGCACCTTTCGAGTTCTCGCGCATGTGCACGCCATCTGCGACGATCGCGCGCGCAGTGCGCGCGTCGACATCGATTCCCTTCGTCTTCGAGCCGTTGCGATTCGGTGCCGCGCTCCTGGCCGATGGCGGCATGGTGAACAATATTCCGGTCGACCGCCTGAAGATTGACGATGTGCCTCGGCTCGGGATCCAGCTTGTGAGTCAGGACCTGCCGGTGCGCCCGCGCAGCACGCTCTCGGCGGTTCAGTTCTCGATGCGCCTCATCGACCTGATGCTCTCCGCATGCGAGTCGACGCACGTGTCGGCCGCGCAGGCCGCGGGCGCGCGCATGGCATTCGTTGAAACCGGGTATGCGTCAACGCTCGATCGCTCGATGCCGCTCGAGTTGCGGCAGCGGTTGTTCAACGATGGTTATGCCGCCGCACAGGCGGCGCTGGCGCAGCTCGTCCCGCCGGCGTCCACCGGCTCGTAGTCGCGGCATCACTGTGCCCAATGTGTGCCCAATAGAGCCGGGAAAGGTCGCAAAACGCCTGAAAACCCTGAATAGCCCATAGCTGACCGGCGCAGGCTACATCAGTTAAAAATCAAATAGTTAGGGCCGTTTTGGCGGGTAATCCGTCACTCTCATAATCCGCCGGAGAAATCCCGTCGTCGGTTCGAACCCGACCCGGCCCACCATTCCAAAGTGTTCCAGGGCATTCCTGGACGTTCTGTTTTTCTCCCCAAGTGCAGATTGGATAGGGGCGCCGGTCATTCCGGACGCACCCCGGGTAGCCGCTTCATTCCGTTGGGCAGCCGTAGGTCGCGCTCAAGCAGCCCTTTGATAACTGGTTCGAGATTCTGTACCCGCATGGCGACGTGAAACCAGTCGAGTCCTCTTGCGCCACAGTCGCCAAAGTTGAGTCGGGCGCGGCGCACGGTGTCGCTATCGTCGGACAGGCAAGTTACCGGCAGGTCCGCGTCGACGCCTTCCTGCGCAAGAAAAGCCAGCATTCGATCGGCGTCTCGCGCCTGGTGTTGAGCGTTTAGAGCGCGGCTAGATTGCCGCCACTCTTGTCCACGGTGACAGTTTCGGGCTCGCCGTTCTGGGCAATCGTCTTCTCGAAATACCGGCGCGCAGCCTTGTCTACGGCCCGGTACAAGTATTGATAAGGAGCGGCCAGGTGTCGCTCACCTACCGACGGCGCTCGGTCAATGCGCGGCACGGTCTTTGTGGCTCGAAACGAATTGCCTGAAGCGATCCGACCGCAGTTCGTCGAATACTTCGTCGGGCGTTCCGTCAACGTCCACTTGCCCTTGATGCAGAAACATCACGCGGTTGGACACATGGCGCGCAAAACCCATCTCGTGCGTCACCACCAGCATCGTCCGGCCTTCTTCCGCTAGCGTTCTCATGACGCGAAGTACCTCACCGACGAGTTCGGGATCGAGCGCCGACGTCGGCTCGTCAAAAAGCATGACTTTCGGATGCATGGCAAGCGCACGTGCTATGGCGACCCGCTGCTGCTGTCCGCCCGACAAATGCGCGGGGTAGTACGCACGTTTGTCGGCAAGGCCGACTTTCGCAAGTAATGCCTCGGCTTCCTCAATCGCCTCCGCACGAGCGCGTTTCAGTACTCGAACCGGCCCTTCAATCAGGTTATCGAGCACGGTCATGTGGGACCATAGATTGAAATTCTGGAACACCATGCCGATCTGCGAGCGAATACGGTCGACCTGCTGGCGATTGCCGGCATGCAGCTTGCCGTCGCGCCGGCGTACTAGCGCCAGTTGCTCTCCGGCGAGAGAAATCGAGCCGTCGTCTGGGGTTTCTAGCAGGTTCATACAGCGCAGTAATGTGCTTTTTCCCGAGCCGCTTGCGCCCAGGATGGAGATCACATCGCCTTCGTGCGCATCGAGAGAGATGCCGTTGAGGACGCTATGTTTGCCGAACGATTTATGAATGTTGCTAACCGACAATGCCGTGGGAAGCGGGTTGCTCATGGATATCTCCGAAGAAGAATCATGGGTCACGATGCGACGCGATGTGGATCGGCGACAGCCGCGGTGGCCTTCGAACCCATCGCCTGCGAATACAACCGGTTGGGCGCAGCACGAAGGTGGCGCGAAAGGCGTGCTTCAAGCAAGCCAAAAGACCGTACGATGATGAAGTTCAGAAACAGATAGATAAGCGCAGCACAAAGAAAGACTTCGCTGGTGCGATAGGTTTGCTGGATGATTTGCTGCGCGACGCCTGTCACTTCCCATACCGTGACGAGACTGGCGAGTGCGGTCGATTTCACCTGAAGCACCGCTTCGGTCGTATAGGCGGGCAGGCACTGGCGCAGCGCGATGGGCCCGACGATCCGGCGCAGGAGCGTGAATCCGGACATTCCGATCGAATAGCCCGCTTCGATCTGTCCGAGCGGAACGGCCAGCAGCCCACCGCGGATGATCTCGGCGGTGTAGCCGGCCGTGCACAGTGCAAGAGACAACACGGCGCACGTATACGGCTCACGCAGGAGCGGCCAAACGAAGCTTTGCCGGATGACGCCGAACTGGGCGAGTCCGTAATAGACCAAAAATAGCTGGATGAGAATCGGCGAGCCGCGAAATACAAGAATGTACGCGCGTGCCAGTCGATTCGGCAGCCAGTGCTGCGAGACGCGCATCGCTACGATCACGAGAGACAACGTGCCGCCAAGCACAATAGAGCAAAAAAACAGACCAAGCGTGACAGGAACGGCGGCGAGCAGGCGAGTGAAGGTATCGAACAGAAAAGCGATTTCGGAATGCATGTTGATGCGTCCTCGTCAGTTGCGTGCAAAATTGGTGCGAAAGGTTCGCCCGACGCGCGCTTCCGCATGATTGAAGACCCGGTTGGAGATCATTGTCATCACCATATAAAGCGTGCCGCCCACGATGAAGAACAGGAAATACTGATGCGTCGAACCGGCGGCAACCTGACTCGTGCGCAATAGTTCCGCAAGGCCCGTTACCGAAATGAGTGCGGAATCTTTCAGGCTCAGTTGCCAGACGTTTCCGATCCCGGGGAGTGCAAAACGGATGACTTGCGGGATCAGGATGCGCCGCATCATCAACGATGCCGGCATGCCGACCGCGCGCGCTGCCTCCAGCTCGCCGCGCGAAACTGCCAGCACCGCTGCGCGATAGACCTCGGCCTGGTAGGCGCCGGAAATCATGCCGACGGCCAGCGAGCCAATCAGAAATGGGGGAACGCCGATGAAGCCCGTCGCGCCGAACCAGTGTCCGACCGAGGTGACGAATGTCGATCCGCCGAAATAAAACAGATAGATGACGAGGAGTTCGGGTACGCCGCGAAAGACAGTCGTGTAGATATCTCCAGCGATACGAAAGATACGGACTCCAGACAGTTTTGCGGCCGTAATGAGCGTGCCAATCAACGCACCTATGGCGAGTGCAGTCAACGTCACTGCGATGGTCATCGACGCCGCGAGCAATAGGACGCCGCCCCATCCGTCGTCCCCAAAACCGAGTAGTTCAAGTATTGACATTCGTCGTACTCCTGTTGATTTGTCTATACAAGACTGCACATTTCAGAATTGCCACGCAAGCTATTTCTGGAAATATCTGTGACGTCGTCGGGAAACCCCTAAACCATTGATAATGGTGGCACATAAATATCTGCCATGTGTTTAGAAAAATTGAGGCGCAACGTTAGATTTAATCGCTTGATCGATGTTTATCTCCGTTCTTATTCTGTCCACCATCCGACAACGAACTACACACGGAAGAGGTGGCAATGTATTTGCGCAACGCATGGTATGTGGCAGCCTGGAGCGATGAAATCGGCGACCGGCCGGTGGGTCGCGTCATCCTCGGCGAGCCTGTCGTGTTTTATCGCAATGCGGACCGCGCGGTCGTCGCGCTGGAGGATGCCTGTCCCCATCGAAAGCTCCCGCTTTCAATGGGAGAGGTCGTGGGCAACCATCTGCGCTGCGGCTATCACGGGCTGGAATTCGGCGCGGACGGTACGTGCACGCGTGCGCCAGGCCTCTCGCGAACGCCGCCGAATGCGTGCGTGAAGCCTTATCCCATTGCGGAACGTTACGGATTGGTCTGGATCTGGATGGGTCCCGCTGAGTTGGCGGATCCGGATACGATCATTCCGGTTGCGCATTACGACGACCCTGCGTGGGGCGTCAATCGGGGCCCGGCCATGGATGTCGACTGCGGTTACCTGTACATGACGGATAACCTGCTCGATCCCTCGCACGTCACCTACGTGCACAAGACGTCGCTGGGTAATGTGGCGACGGCCGATGTGCCGGTCAGAATGTCGGTCGTCGAAAACGGCGTGCTTGCGTCGCGCTGGATGCTCGATTGCGAACTTGCGCCGTTCTTTATTCCGTACGTGAGTTTCACCGGCCGCGCCGACCGCCTCCAGCATTACGAAGTGCAATATCCGTCGCACGCGATCATTCGAGACGTCATTGCGCCGGCGAATTCGGGTGCGCCACAAGGGAATCTTCATTCCAATGCATTTCTTATGGACTCGTACAATTTTGTGACGCCGGTTACCGAGAATACGTGCCGCTATTTCTGGTTCCAGGTGCGCAATTTTCACCCGAATTGCATGGCGACCAGTCGCGCTTTGACCAACGATTTTATCGCTGCGTTCAAGGAAGATCTTGTCGTGTTGGCGGCGGTCGATCGGGGCATGAAGAACAAACGCACGCCGAACACCGATATCGAAACCGACGCTGCGCCGCTGCGCTTTCGCAGAGTGCTGAAAAAGATGATCGATGCGGAGCAGGCATTGCAACCGGTGCTGTCATGATAGTGGGGAGTAATAGGTCATGAACGCTTTGATCGAGACGATCGAGGTCGTTGTCGGTGAGGCCGAGGGCGGAACGGATGACACGCGCGTATTGAAGCTGGCCCGACCGGACGGCGAGCCGCTGCCGGCTTATCGGCCAGGCGCGCATGTCGACGTCTATCTTCCGAACGGGCTCGTGCGTCAATATTCGCTTTGCGGCCCAAACGCGCAGGCGCCCGATTACCGGATTGCCGTCAAGCGGGCGAGTGAGTCGAGAGGTGGCTCCGAGTGGCTTTGCGGCCAGGCAGGAAACGGCACCCCGTTGCGGATCGGCATGCCAAGACACGCCTTCAGTGTGAACGAGGCGGCCAGGCATCACATCCTGGTGGCCGGAGGAATCGGTGTCACGCCAATTCTCTCGATGGCTTACGCATTGCAAGCGTCGGGAGAGTCGTACCAGTTCGAATATTTCGTCCGCAGCGACGCCGATACGGTCTTTCGGGATGAAATCATGGCCTCGCCGCTGGCCGGGCAAACACGAATTCATCCCGCTCTCGCTCCGCAGGCAGTGCGCGAGCGCATCGCGGAGTTGCTGGCTGCTGCGAAAGCGCAGTCGCACCTGTACGTGTGCGGTCCCGAGGCGCTGATGCAGACGACCGCCGAGCTGGCTCGCGGCGTACTCGGTGATGCGAACGTTCACATGGAAGCCTTTGCGCCGTCGGCGCTCCCCGCAACCGGCGAGCGCGGATTTGCCGTCATGCTGGACACGAGCGGCAAGACGGTCGAAGTTCCGCCGGGCAAGTCGGTGTTGGCGTGTCTTCGCGAAGCCGGGCATGAGATCGAGTCTTCGTGCGAGGTCGGAGTGTGCGGGACCTGCATGATGCGCGTGATTAAAGGGGAGCCAGACCATCGGGACAGTTATTTGACGGATGATGAGCGCGTGGCGGGAGCGCACTTTATACCCTGCGTGTCGCGTTCGAAGTCGCCAGTGCTTGTGCTTGCTTGCGAACCTTGACAACGGACGTACTGGAATTCAAATTCAACAGTGACGGAGGAGATATGAATAGGATTACAAGTCAACGGAGTCTTGTGAAGGCGGTGGCAGGTGCGATTGCTTTCGCGGCCATTGCGGCAATCACACCGGCGCAGGCAACGCAGGGCAAGACGGTGAGTATTGCCCTCGAGGGCAGTTACGAGCCCTGGAACCTGACACGGCCCGACGGCAGGCTCGATGGCTTCGAACCGGAATTGGCCCAGAATCTTTGCTTGCGAATGCATGTGCAGTGCAAGCTCGTTGCTCAGGATTGGGACGGCTTGATTCCCGGCCTGAATGCAGGCAAGTTCGACGTGATCATGGACGCCCTGTCCATCAGCGAGGACCGCAAGAAGGCCATCGCCTTTTCGGCGCCGTACGCAAATACACCGGCGGTATTCGTTTCGGCATGCCCGGGCGTGCTTTCGAAGAGTCCATCCAACGGGGCACTGCTGAAGTTGACAGGAATTCCAGCGCAGGACAAGCCAACGGTCGCGCTGCTGCGCAATAGCCTTAAAGGCAAAACGATCGGCATTGTTACGGGATCGGTCTACAGCAACTTCATCAACCAGAATTTCAAGGACATTGCGACCGTTCGGGAATACAAGAGCGCACCGGATCACGATATCGACTTGACTTCGGGACGTATCGATGTCGCGTTCGATGACGCGGCCTACTATGCTTCGGCATTGTCGAAGCCGGGCAACACTTCGCTTTGTCTGACCGGTCCCAAGATCGGCGGCGCGATCTGGGGCGATGGCGAAGCGCTCGGTCTGCGCAAGAGCGATGCCGATCTGAAGACGATGTTCGATCGAGCCATTGCCGACGCGCTTGCCGATGGAACGGTCAAGCGCTTGAGCGAAAAATGGTTCAAGACAGACGTTACGCCTTGATGGTCCTTTTCGCGCAATCGCGACCCGAAGCGCGAATCGTTGTCGCATGAGCTTGAGTATTGAGTAGTCTCCGATTTGCCGTCGTGCCGATAAGGACGACGGCTTTTTTTTTGCGTGTCTAGTCGGATTGATCGTGCAGGGAGGTCAATGACAAGCAGAAGGTGAGGGAGATAGCGACCTGTAATGCACTACGGACGCTATTCCCGCACCTTCGGGGTTTCGTTATTGCCGTGAGGCTGTCATTGCGGGCTGCTTATGCATGGAGCGTGCCCACAACGCTTTCGGCAACGCTTGTGAGATCGCCTTCGGCCACGAGCCGATGAATGGCGACCATGTCGGGATAGAAGTAGCGATCGTCCTCGACCTTTGCTGCCACCTGCCTGATGCGCGCATAGACAGCCGCAGTGGCGGGCGAGGCGTCGGCGGGATCGAAGAATTCCAGTGCTTGAGCCGCAGTCATCAATTCGATTGCGAGCACATGCTGGAGCTTCTGCGAGACCGCATAGGCCTTGCGTGCGGCGAGATAGGCGAAGCTCACCGGATCTTCCTGGTTGCCGCTCGTGGAGACGCTGTCGAGCGTCGCGGGATGGGAGAGGGCGCGCATTTCGCCCAGCAAGCCGGCCGCCGTGTACTGCGTGATCATGTAGCCGCTATTGAGGCCAGGGCGCGCGACGAGGAAGGCCGGCAACTCGCTGAAGTGCGGGTTGACCATGCGATCGGTTCGGCGTTCGGAGATCTTCGCAAGGTTGGTCATGGCGATGCAGAGCAGGTCGCTCGCAATGCCCACGAACGTGCCGTCGAAGTTCGCCCCCGAGATCGCGAGACCCTCTCCGTCGCCCGGGTGAATCACGGGATTGTCGCCGGACGAGCGCGTCTCGTTGAGAATCGATGTGCGCGCGTCATCTATCGCGCGTTTCGACGCGCCGTGCACCTGTGCCATCGCACGCAGGCTGTAAGTGTCTTGCAACCGGTAGTCGACAAAACGCTCGGCCAGCGCGCTGCCGGTAAGCAGGCGCCGCAGGTTGTCCGCCGCGTTGGCTTGATCCGGGTGCTTCTTGATTGCGTGGTAACGCTGATCCAGCGAGCGAGTCGTGCCTTTGAGCGGCTGCAGGGACATCGCGGCAGCAATGTCCGCGACCCTGGAGGCTTCTAATGCGTTGTGGAGCGCGAGCATCGCTATTGCGGTAACCGATGTGGTTCCGTTGACCAGCGCGAGTCCCTCCTTGCAACGCAGTGTGTGGGGCTTGAGCCCCGCGCCCTGCAACGCGTGCAATCCGCTCACGCGTTCGCCGCGCCAGGTGGCCTCGCCTTCGCCGATCAGCACGAGCGCCATATGCGCCTCTGGGCCGAGATAGCCTACTGAGCCGTCTCCCGGCGCGAACGGCGTAATGTCGTTGTTCAGAAGGTCGGCAACGAGTTGCAGCAACTCGAGGGTGACGCCGGAATAGCCCTTGCCCAGGCTAATGAGGATCATCAACTGGTTCGCGCGGACCACTTCGCGCGGCAGCGGCTCTCCAACGGAAACGGCGTGAGAGCGGACGATGTTGCACTGGAGCTGCTCCGCTTCTTCGGGGCGCACGACGCGAGTCGAGTTGTCGCCGAATCCCGTTGTCACGCCATAGACGAGTCGATTCTCTTGAAGAAAGCGCTCGACGAGTGCGCGAGAGCTGCATACACGTTCGCAATACGCGGGAGAAAGATGCACACGCGCACCGTACTTTGCGACAGCGATGAATTGATCAAGTGAAATATCGTCGTCGCCGAGCAGCACTTCTGCGATTTCCTGCGCGCGAACGCGAAATTCTGTACGAGGTGTGTTCATGTCGTTGCATCGATCCTGTAGAAAAGTGGGTGGTGAGCGCCAAGCGTCAAATCCTGCAAAGACGCGCAATGCAGGCGCACGGAAACCACGTTCGAGAATAGGAGGACGCAATGAGGCCGACAAACCATTTAATTTGTCGACCGTTTATAGATTATCTAAAACGAGGATGAAAAACGGTGTCAGGCAATCAGCCGAACATCGAATCGATGTCGCGATTCGTCTGCTCCGCCTCGGCAATCAGCCAGTCGATGAATTGCCGGGCGCCGGGTGTATCGAGCGAGCCGGGTTGCCATACCAGATAGTACGGGCGTGGCATGGTCAGCGAGATTTTGAATGGCGCGATGAGCCGGCCATTATTGAGGTCGTCAATCGCAAACAATCCCTGCCCGAGTGAAATACCCCTGCCGCGGACCGCCGCGTCAATCGCCATCGAGGAAAGAGAGTAGGTGAGCGGCGCGAGCGTATCGGGTACCGGGACGCCGGCGGCATTGAGCCAGTTGGCCCAGGTTGGCGGCGAGAGATCGGCCCAGCCCCATTCGACGTGAACGAGCGGATAGTGCAACAAATCCGCAGGCTGCTTGAGCGGCAGGTCCGGCGTTGGTAGCGATGGGGCGCTCACGGGCGCAACGCGATCGGTAAACAGCAGCCGATGAGGGGTGTCGTCGGTGGGCGGCGTGCCATACGCCAGGCGGATATCCGCGCGGTTTTCGCCACGCTTGGGCTCGCGGTCGATCGCCTCGACGTGGATGCGAATATCGGGCGACAGCGCGTGCCATTTGTCCAGCCGTGCGGCGATCCAGTGCGTTGCCACCGACGGAAACGTACTGAGTGTCAAATGCGGGCCGTGACGCGCCCCAACCAGCGCGGCGTGGGCGTTATGAAAACACTCGAAGCCCTGCGCGATATGTTGATGGTAGAGCTGGCCAAGTTCCGTGGGACGCAATCCCGTGCTCTCGCGAACAAAGAGCGCCACGCCCAGCGCATCTTCGAGCAGCCGGATCTGCTGGCTGACCGCCCCAGGCGTTACATGCAGCGCTTCGGCGGCGGCGACCACATTGCCGTTGCGAACCACGGCGTCGAATGCTTGCAACGCGCGTAACGGGGGCAGGCGACTCATTTCGTTTTCCGTAGGGTTCCGTATGGGGTGGGTATCGTCGGACCGGCGTGAAGACTGCGATTTTCCGTGGTTTCCGTGCGGGTTGTCTAGCGTTGCCGGCCATTCGCGACGAGGGTTTTCAGTAGTTCCAGAGCGATGCGTTTTGTTGTTGGCCTACTTTCGTCGAATGAATACAACTTAAGAGCGCGCACCAGGCGCGTTCTTTCGCACAACTAGTCTCAGTCTGCAGACGGTCGTCGCACATGCGTCGCCGGCAGCGACACATCGTCGAGCGCCTCGCAAAAGCTCTCGCGCAACGCATGCGCGGCTGGGCTCAGCGAGCGGCCGGTCAGTTCGACGAAGCCCACCGCGCGCTCGATGCGCGGTGCGTCGAGCGGAACGAAACGCAGTGTCTCGCGATGGCGCTGCTGCGCGAGATAGGGCAGCACGGTGAGGCCCACGCCGCCTTCGACAGCCGAAAGCAGTGTCGTTGTGTTGGCGATGAAGATGTCGTCCTGGCCGCCCGCAGCGCGCCGCACCGGCTCGGGTAACGCGCGCAGCGTGCCGTTGCCAATCAGCCGGTAGCCCGATAAATCCTTCCATTCCACGCGGCGTTGCCTGAAGAGCGCATGACCCGCATTCACGACCACACACATCACGTCGGCGAGCAGCGGCGTAAAGCTTAGCTCGGAGTCGTCCTTGGGCTCGCCGGCGATGCCGAAGTCGATCGCGCCCGAGCGCACCCGGTCATGGATATAGGCGGCCGTGCCGTCTTCCACATGCAGATGGATGCCCGGATGCCGGGGCGAGAACCGGCTGATCGCGCGCGGCAGTATCTCGTGCGCGATCGACGGCACCGCAGCCACGCGCACGCGTCCGCCACGCACCTGGGCCACGTCGATCGCCGAGGCTATGGCGCGTTCGTAATGCTCGACGAGCTTGCGCGCTTCGCCATAGAGCATCGCGCCGAACGGCGTGGGCGACGCGTGGCTGCCTTTCTCGAACAGCGCCGAGCCCAGCGCGCCCTCGAGCTCCTTGATCGATAGCGATAGCGCCGGCTGGCTGCGAAACACGGCCTTCGCGGCGGCCTTGAAGCCGCCGTGCTCGATGACAGCTACGAAATGGCGTAACTGCGCAATCTTCACGTCGGGGAGCCGATCCATAGATTTATAAGAACAATAAATATTTCAATCAGAAAAATTGGTTTTGGTTATTTTAGCGTGGTTTCTAGAATCGCTCTCACGTCAATCGCGTTGAGATCGAAGATGAATCCTCAGACCTTTTTGAACTGGATCGACGGCCAATGGCTGGCCGGCGAGACCTTCATTGAAAACCGCAGCCCGTCCGATACCGACGACCTGATCGGCCAATACGCCCAGGCCACCGGCGACCAGGTGCAGCAAGCCATCGAAGCCGCGCGCCGCGCGCAACCGCAGTGGGCCGCCACGGGGCTCGAAAAGCGCCACGACGCGCTGCGTGCGATTGGCGACGAGTTGATCGCACGCAGCGAAGAGCTTGGCCGACAACTTGCGCGCGAGGAGGGCAAGACGCGTGCGGAAGGCGTGGGCGAGGTCGCGCGCGCAGGCCAGTTCTTCCATTACTTTGCGGCCGAAGTGCTGCGGCAGCACGGCAGCAACGCCGATTCGGTGCGACCGGGCATCGAGATCGATGTCCGGCGCGAGCCGCTCGGTGTGGTCGGCATCATCACACCGTGGAACTTTCCGATGGCGACCGCGAGCTGGAAGATCGCGCCAGCGCTCGCATTCGGCAACGCCGTGCTGTTCAAGCCGGCCAACCTCACGCCGGCCAGCGCCTGGGCGCTCGCGGAAATCATCAGCCGGCAGGCGCTGCCCCCCGGCACGTTCAACCTGCTGATGGGGCCCGGCGAGGCAGTCGGCAACCGGCTCGCGAGCTCGCCGCGCGTTGATGGCATCTCGTTCACCGGCTCGCTGGAAACCGGCCGCCGCCTTGCCGCAGTGGCCGCGCCGAATCTCATCAAGTTGCAGATGGAGATGGGCAGCAAGAACGCGCTCGTCGTCCTCGATGACGCCGATCTCGATCTCGCGGTCGAGTGCGCGTTTCAAGGGGCGTATTCGGGCACTGGGCAGAAGTGCACCGCCTCGTCGCGGCTCGTCGTGACGCCGGGCATTCACGCGGCGTTCGTCGAGCGGCTGGCCGAGCGGCTCGCCAACGTGCGGGTGGGCCGCGCGCTCGACGAAGGCGTGCAGATGGGCCCCGTGATCGATGGGCGCCAGCTCGAAGCGAATCTGCGTTACGTCGCGCTCGGACAGCGCGAGGGCGCGCGGCTCGTGTGCGGCGGCGAGGCGCTCGCGCGTCCCGAGCGCGCCTGGTGCATGTCGCCCGCGCTATTCGACGATGGTCGCAACGACATGCAGATCAATCGCGACGAGATGTTCGGCCCGATTGCCTGTGTGATCCCCGTGCGCGACTACGACGAGGCGCTGGCTGTGGCGAACGACACGGCGTTCGGCCTCACGGCCGGCATCGTGACGCAATCGCTGCGCCACGCGACGCATTTCCGCCGCCATGCCCAAGCCGGCTGCGTGATGGTCAACCTGCCGACCGCCGGCACCGATTATCACGTGCCGTTCGGGGGGCGTAAGGCGTCGAGCTACGGCCCGCGCGAGCAGGGCCCGAATGCGTCCGAGTTCTATACCACGCTCAAGACCGCCTACACGCGCGCATAGCACAAGCCGGGAAACGACCGATATGAAACTGCATGACTCGCTCGTCGTCATCGACGGCACGCAATACTCGAACTGGGACCGCGGCATCTTCGAACAGATGCGCGATGGCGGCGTCGCGGCCGTCAACGCGACCATCGTTTACTGGGAGAACGCGCGCGAGACGCTCACGCGCATCGCCGAATGGAACGCGCGCTTCGAGCGTCACGCCGATCTCGTCGTCCCCGCCCGCACGATGGACGACGTGCTGACGGCGAAACAGGCCGGCAAGGTCGCGATTTTATTTGGACTGCAGAACTGTTCGCCGATCGAGGACGACATCGGCCTCGTCGAGGTGTTTCGCGATCTCGGCGTGCGCACGATGCAGCTCACCTACAACAATCAGAGCCTGCTGGCCACGGGCTGCTACGAGTCAGCCGATGGCGGCGTGACGCGATTCGGCCGCGCGGTAATCGAGGAAATGAACCGCGTCGGCATGGTCATCGACATGTCGCACAGCGCCGAGCGCTCGACGCTTGAAGCGATTGCGTTGTCGTCGCGGCCCATCGTGATCAGCCACGCGAATCCGTCGTTCTTTCACGAGGCGAAGCGCAACAAGTCGGACGCGGTGCTGCGCGCGCTCGGCGAGCGCGGCGGCCTGGTCGGCTTCAGCCTCTATCCGTTTCATCTGAAGAACGGCAGCCGCTGCACGCCCGGCGAGTTCACCGACATGGTCGCGCGCACCGTGGACCTCATCGGCATCGACCACGTGGGCATCGGCAGCGACCTGTGCCAGGGGCAACCGTATCGCGTGCTCGAGTGGATGCGCAATGGCCGCTGGAGCAAGCAGACCGATTACGGCGAAGGCAGTGCCGATAACGCGGCATGGCCCGAGCCCGTGAGCTGGTTCGGCTCGAACGCCGACTTTCCGAACCTCACGGCGGCACTCGTACACGCGGGCTTTACCGATGCGGAGGTCGCTCAAATCATGGGTGGCAACTGGATGCGGGTCCTGCGCGATGCCGAGCAGCGCCGCCAGGGTACCCGAGACTAATATTCATATCTGGAGGAGACATGGAAATACCGACATCGGCGGACCTCGCGGCCGCGCCGCCGCAGGCGGCCATTCGAAAGGGCCGCATCGACTGGCCTATCTTCACGATCAGCGGTGGCTTCTTCGCGTTGTTTCTCGCCGCCGCGCTTGTCAACCTGCCGTGGCTCTCGGCGGCGGTCGACACCGCCTTCGGCTGGGCAACGCGCGGCTTCGGGCTGTATTGGCAGTTGCTCATGCTCGCGACCTTCGTGGTGAGTCTCGGCATCGCGTTCTCGAAGCTGGGCCGCGTGAAGCTGGGTGGCCGCGGCGCGGTGCCGTCGAATTCGACCTTCAACTGGGTCGTGATCATCATGTGCGCGCTGCTGGCCGGAGGCGGCGCGTTCTGGGCCGCCGCCGAGCCGCTCATGCATTTCATGAGCCCACCGCCGTTCTTCGGCGCGGCGCCGCGCAGCGAGGCGGCGGCGGTCGCGGCGCTTGCGCAATCTTTCCTGCACTGGGGCTTTCTGGCGTGGGCCGTGCTCGGCAGCCTGCTGACCATCGTGTTCATGCACCTGCATTTCGATAAGGGCCTGCCGCTTGCGCCGCGCACGCTGCTGTATCCGCTGTTCGGCCAGCGTGCGCTCCGGGGCCCGATCGCGGCGCTGGCCGACGCGACCTCGATCATCGCCGTCGCAGCGGGCACCATCGGCCCGATTGGCTTCCTCGGCCTGCAGATCGCCTATGTGCTGCAGTCGGTCTGGCACGTGCCCGATACCATCGCGACCCAGGCGCTCGTCATTCTCGCGGTGACCGCCATCTTCACGACGGCCTGCATCGCGGGGCTCGAAGGCTTGCGTTTCGTCTGCAAAATCCACGTCTGGCTGATGCTGGGCCTCGCCGCGTATCTCTATGTCTGTGGGCCCACGAGCTTCCTGAGCAGCGTTTTCTTCAAGGCGTTCGCGACGCACCTCGTGGACTTCGTGCAGACCGCGATGTATCGCGGGGACGGCAAATGGCTCAACGCGTGGACACTGTTCTACTGGGGCTGGTTCATCGGCTATGCGCCCATCATGGCGATCTATGTCGCGAAGGTATCGCGCGGCCGCACGATTCGCGAGCTTGTGGTGCTGCTCTCGATCGCGGCGCCGCTAATCACGATGTTGTGGTTCACGCTCGTGGGCGGCGCGGGCATCGGCATTGAACTGGCCTCGCCGGGCCAGGTGATTTCGCACGGCACGCTGCCCGAGGCGCTGCTGCTCGGCGTCGCCCAGGCCATGCCGCTGCGCAACCTGATCTCGGCGCTGTTCCTGTTCCTCAGTTTCTTTTCGGTGGTGACGAACGGCGGCTCGATGGCCTACACGATCGCGATGGCAATGACCGGAGATCGTGGCGGCGAACCCCGCGCGTGGCTCAAGATCTTCTGGGCCGTCGGCATGGGGCTCGTGGGCGCGGTGCTGATCACGATGGGAGCGGGCGGCATAAGCGCGCTGCAGTCTTTTATCGTCATCACGGCGGTGCCGGTTTCGATTCTGATCCTGCCTTCGCTGTGGGATGCCGTGCGGATCGCGCGCACGATGGCCGTTGAGCAGGGAGTGAAGTAATGACCATTGCAGCATTGGACAGAGACGACGCATCGTTGTGCGAGCCGCGCTCGCATGATGTGGAAGAAGTCCGCGAGATGCGCGGCCCCGACGTCACGAATCGCACCGAGCGGCTCGGCGCCATGCACGGCACGCGGCTCAGTTTCGTGCGCTCGCTCGTGCGCCGCATGGCGCGCGACAACTGGCGAATCCGCGTCGCGCAGATGGATCTCGACGACAACGGCTATGGCACGTGCGTCTATACGATCGAAGCCTATGGCGAGCGTTACAGCCAGGTGATCTTTTCGCAGCACCTGGACGCTACCGAGCGCACCGACCGCGTGATCGCGCAGAAGTGGGACATCACGTCCGCACTCGTGTGCGGCGTGCCTGAAGCAACGGACCTCGCACAATTGCGAACCAACGTGCCGATGCAAGAGGCGGGCCGGCAGCGCGCGCATGATCTCGTGCTGTGCCGGGCGAACAAGAGCGTGCGCAACTTCGACTATGTCGTGAATTGCCTCGCCGAAGGGCGGCAGCCGGACCCGGCCGTGTTCGAGCGCGTCGGCTACCTGATCCGCACGACGGCCGTGTACGGCAATGGAAAATTTGGCATTGCTGATTACACGCGGCTCGTAGATAGCCAGGCGTTCCGCTCGGGTTTTTCGGCGCAGATGTGTGCGGTATTCGTTTTGCGCGATTTCAGCGTACGTCTTGTCGAGCATATGGCGGCGCGGCGCAATCCGCGTGCAGCGGTCAAGCTGGCGCGCAGCTACCGGCGATATCTTGGCGTTGGCAACGCAACCGGGCTCGGCATGGCTCCGTTCCTCGTGCGCCACCCGGCCCAACTCGACCAGTGGATACGCTCACGCGAGACCGCGCTCGCGCGCGTGCTGGTGGTCGAGTCTGTCGATGCGGCCACGCTCGCCCGTGCGCGCACGCTGCTCGCACGCGCCGCGCGCCATATCGCGCAGGTCCATACGGACCATCCGCGCGAGGCCGCGCGCAACGCGCAACTGCTTGTCGAGCTGCCGCGTCTCGAGCGCGCGTTGCAGCACGAAGCCGGGCAGCCGCAGCCATTGCGCTGGAGCGCACTGCTTGCATGGGCCACCGCGCAACTCTCGTGCGCCGCGCAGGAGGTGCTCGTGGCCGTGCTGCTCGAACTGTACCCGGAGCGCGTCGATTCGATCGACTGCGGCGCACCGGTCGACGATACGCTGCGGCTCGATCCCGACATGCGCGTGAGCGCGCTGCGCTCGCTCGTGGCGCACGACTACCGCTGGGCGCTCACGCAGCCCGAGGCGCAGCGCGTCGATACGCACTTCTTCTGGTACCGCTCCGCCGAGAAGGAGGAGCCGCGTATGGGTATCCGCGCGCAAGAGCCGGGCGCCGAGCGCGAGTTGCCGCTCGATATCGCGCGTCAGGTCGTGCGTCTCTATGCACGGCTCCAGGAGGCGAAAGACGATATGGGCGTTGCCGCGTTCGTGGCCGAGCACCCCGAGTTTCGCGCGATCGTGCGCCGCGTGCAGTCGCTCGCGGGGCGCCCTTACGGCGAGATTCGCGAGAACCTGCTCGCAAAGGACATGCTGCCCATCGACCTGATGCGCGCGAAGCTCGCCATGTTCGGCGCGAGCAAGTTCGATCCGAAATCGAACCTGTGGGTGCGCGTCACGCTGTTCCAGGGGGCGCCGACGCTGGACGATCTCGCGCCCGACATGATCGATGACGGGCTGTTTCCGTGCGTGCCGGACGGTCATGAAAGAGGGGGGGCACAAGCATGAAGATGGCGATGAACGAACTGGTCTCGCTGTGCCGCGCCGCGCTGGAGGGCAGCGGCTGGACGCAGGGGGATTACGAGGATGCGGCCGACGCGGCCGTCTGGTTGCAGGCGCTCGGGCTCGACGGCTTGGGCGCGCTGGATGGCATGCTTGGCGCCGAGCCCGGCGAGCGGGTGGTTGTCGAAGGCGCTGCGGCTGGCGCAAGTCGTGTCCAACGCTGTACGGGGCTCGCGGGCTGCGCGCTCGCGTTCGAGCTTGCATGGGCAGAAGCGACGCGCGACGGTATTGGCATCGTGCGCGTTTCGCACGCGCTCGCGCCGCGCCTGGCGCTCTACGGCCTGAAGACGATGAGCGCGTGCGGGCGGTACTTCGATCTCGCGTGGAGCGATGCCGAAGGGCGTCATTATGCGAGCACCACCGGACAAACAGCCTGGCCGGCCTATCTGGGCTGCGACTCTGGGGCAGCCCAGGCTGCGGGGGATGCGCACGAGCTGATTGTGCGCTGCCACGCGAATGCCGCACTGCACGTCCCGATCGAGATTGCACCGACGCTTGAGGGCGCCGCCGATCCTTCGGAACTCGAAGCACGTTACTACGAGACGATCTGGCGCGGCCTCGACGTGGAAGCGTCGCAAACGGCGCGTCTGGCCGAGTGGAAGGGGCGTGTACTGGTCGCAGCGACCCAATCATCACGCGAGCATGGTGCGGGAGGGGCCGATGACGGATTTTGAGCAAGACACGATGGCGCGATGCCCGGTCGAGGCCGTCCGCACCGGCCTGCCACAAAGCCGCACCCCGCTGTTCGAATGGGCGGTGACTGCGAATGGCATGCTGTACACGGCGCAAATTCCCGTCGGCGACGACGGGGCTGTCGTGAGCGGCGGTATCGAAGCCCAGGCGCAGCAGGTGTTCACGAACCTGCGCCAGACGCTCGCGGCGGCTGGCACATCGGTGGGCGATGTCGCGCAGGTGCTGATCTACGTGACGGATCGCGCGTGGCTGCCGGCCGTCAACGCGGTCTGGTTGCGCCATTTCGCGGCGCCATTTCCGAATCGTGCGTCCTTTGTCGTTGCCGGGCTCGCACGTGAGGAGATGCTGGTCGAGATCGTTGCTTATGCATGCATGCCCCCTCGCGGGGTGCCAGCCCCCTGACGCTTGAGGAGCGCTTGGCTTACGCGCGCGTCGCGAAGCCCGAAAAGTGCTCGTTGAACATGGGCTCGATGAACTTTTCCCTGCCGTCATCGAGGCCTCTGGCGGCCTGACGCTGTAACCTTACCAGGAGCATCGTTTGTGTTGGGGCTGTGGTGGCCTCCATGATCCTCGCACAGGGCGAGGCGGCGTCATGACGCCGGCGTTACACTGGGATGATTGTTCGGATCGCGGCGACAGGAGGAAACCATGGCTGACGTTGGACCGGAAAGCACATTCAGGGGATTGCCTCTGACTCCTGAGCAGGATGCGGAAGTGAGGCACTACATCAAGGTGAAAACGCAGCATCACCTTCCGTGGGACACACCCGAGTTGCGTGCGATGATCAGGGAGATGATCCGGCCCCCTGAGATTGTCGACGAGGATTCGGAACTCGACGCAGACGACGCGCGGGCGACCGCCGAGCGCGCAAGGTCTTCCATTGACGAGGCAATGGAGCCGTTTGATGCGAGCGAGGACTGGCACGCGGCCGTTGACGCGGAAAACATGAAGCACCCCAGGGGGTGAACCGGTGGCCGGCACATGTGATCGTTGCGGCAGAATAGCGGAGGCTCGGCGCAACCCGTGAGTCATTGCGCTCGTGTATGAATGAGGCGATCCACTACAAACGGAGACCACTGTGGCGAATTTCCCGCCCTCCAACCAAGAACCCGCTGCGCAAGGCGCACGCACAACGGTCTCGCGTCGTGCGAGGTTTTGGGTCATCTGCGGAGCCATTGGACTTTTGCTCGTGACACTGTTGGTGGTGTTCAGCCCTTTTCGGGAAAAGCTGGATGAACGGGCCCTGAGCGACCTGGGATTTTTCACGGGCGCGTGCAATGACGCTGGCGATTCGGCGCTGACCCGCGAGTCCGGATGCCTGGCATTGCGGGCCAAATCGACATTGACGACGTCTCAGCTCGCCGCTGCGGTTCCGCACTTAGCCAAGTTTCACGGCAAACTCGAGTTGAGTCTGGCGGACACCACGATCGACAACGTCGACTCGCTGAAAGACCTCGATGATCTGGAGTCGCTCGACCTCACGGGCACGCCGGTCTGGAACATCGATGCGCTAAAGGACATGCGCTCCCTGAAACGACTCGTGATACACCGCACCCAGGTCCAGAACATCGATGCGGTTAAAGAACTGACGAGTCTGCAATCGCTCAATCTCTGGGATACCCGCGTGTCGAATCTCGACGCGCTGGAGGACTTGACTGACCTGCGGCAACTCGATCTCCGCGATACGCAGGTTCGGGACCTCGATACGCTGGCGAAGCTGCCTCACCTGGAAGCGCTCAAGCTGGGTGGCGCGCGGAACGTCAGGAATATCGAGCCGCTCGGTGGGCTGACCACGTTGAAAATACTCGATCTCAACGAGACACAAATCGAGCGCCTCGATCCCCTGAAGAATCTGCGCGATCTGCAGGCGCTCTATCTCGCGAATACGCCAGTGCGCGACATCGATGTGCTGGCGGGCATGCCTGACCTGAAGACGCTCGTGCTCGACGGCTCCAAGGTCGAGAATATCGACGCGTTGCGGGGATTGTCCCAGTTGGACACACTCGTTCTTGCCCGCACGCCAGTCACGAACATCGATGCGCTGAAGGGCGTGACGAGCCTGCAACGACTCAATCTCTCCGACACCAGCGTCGAAAACATCGATGCACTGAGTAATCTCAAGGGCCTTCGAACGCTCAATCTGTTTCGCACCGAGGTTCAGGACATCGATGCGCTGAAGGGGCTGAAGGGTCTGCGAGAGCTTTATCTCGCCAACGCGCCGGTCAAGGACGTCGACGTGCTGAAAGGCCTGACCGGGCTGCGGGAACTCGTCCTCTATGGCACCAAGGTCACCAACGTCGATGACCTCAAAACGGCGTTACCCAACACCCGCATTGTTTGGTGACCACCCGGCGCAATCGATGGCCGATCGATGGCCGATCGATGGCCGACTACCAGGCACCCAAATTCTGTCTTCTTTCCCACACTCATTCCGGCAATCAGCCACTACAGTTTAATTGTCGGGAATCGTCCTGCACGTTGGACCCGCCATCGCCTGATTGCCGTCCCAGGGTGTGAATGCCATGAAGCCGTTCCTTGGCGCGCTAGTGCTCGCGTCTGCGCCTTTCGTCGCGTGGGCACAAACGCCTTTCCTCTATTCGCATAGCGCGATTGTCTACGACGTCGGGAGCGGCAAGGTCCTGCTGGAAAAGAACGCCGACGACGCCCAGCCGATCGCCTCGCTCACCAAGCTGATGACCGCAATGGTGGTGTTGGACAGCGCCCAGCCGCTGGGAGACGAGGTGAGCGTCGACGATGACGACATCGACCGGCTCAAGCATTCCGGGTCGCGCCTTCCGACGGGCGTGTCGCTGGAGCGTGGCGAGATGCTGCGGCTGGCGCTCATGGCGTCCGAGAACCGCGCGGCGTCTGCGCTGTCGCGTGCGTTTCCGGGCGGCCGGCCAGCGTTCATCCGGAGGATGAACGAAAAGGCGCGCGCGCTGCATATGGCCAATACGCACTTCGACGATCCAAGCGGTCTCTCGCCGGGCAATCTCTCGACGGCACGCGATGTCGTGAAGATGGCGACCGCTGCGTCGCTCTATCCATTGATCAGCGAATACACGACGCTTCCCCGTTACGAAGAGCAAATCGGCACGAGGACGCGGTTCTATCACAACACCGACCCGATCGTCCGCTCAGCCGATTGGGACGTGCTGGTCGCCAAGACCGGCTATATCCGCGAGTCGGGACGCTGCATCGTGGTCGATGCCAACATGCCGGGCGGCCAGGTGATGATCGCTTTGCTCGGCTCGCAAACATCGTGGGGGCGGTCAGCGGACCTTGTCACGATACGCCGGTGGCTGAACGGCGACGCAACGCCGGTCGTCGCGCCACACTGGTACGCAGACGCGCGGCCGCATCATCGCCATTTGATGCTCGCGCGTTCGCATCGCGTCAACGCGCGGTTCGCATCGTACCGGAGCGCTTCAGCGTCTGGCGCGCACTGGCAGACCATCCGGCACCACGCCGGCAAGCGCGAACACCGCACGTTCGTTGCCGCTTCGGCTTCATGATGCTTCGCGCGCGGGGGCGTGATGAGTGTGGCGGCGAACGAGACAAAGGATCGTCATCCTGACCTTGCCAACGCGAGCGCCAGCCTCGCCCCGACCTCGGCATTGTGTTTCACGAGCGCGATGTTTGTCGCGAGGCTGCGGCCACCTGTTAGCGCCTTGATGCGTGCGAGGAGGAAGGGGGTCACGGCCTTGCCGGTGATGCCTTGCGCCCTGGCGTCGGCTAGCGCCTGCCGAGTCAGGGTCTCGATCTCTTCGCACGGCATCGCCGCGGCTTGCGGCACCGGCGTGCTCAACACCACCCCGCCCACCAGGCCCAGGTCCCACTTGGTGCGGATGAAGCGTGCCTGGTCCGCTGGGTCGTCCAGCCTGAAATCCGCGCGATAGCCGCTGTCCCGCGTATAAAACGCAGCGAAATTCTCCTGCTCGCAACTGAGCACCGGCACGCCGTGCGTTTCCAGATACTCCAATGTGAGCCCGATATCCAGAATGGATTTCACGCCGGCACAGACCACGGCCACCGATGTCCTGGCCAACTCCTGAAGATCCGCGGAGATGTCAAAGGTTTCCGGCGCGCCTCGATGCACGCCTCCCATGCCTCCGGTGACGAACACCTCAATACCGGCCAGGGCGGCGCATATCATCGTGCCAGCCACCGTCGTGGCGCCGAGTTCGCCGCTGGCGAGCACCGCCGGCAGATCGCGACGGCTGACTTTGTGTACCTGCGCAGCGCTGCCGAGGAGTTCCAGGTCATCGTCGGAAAGACCGATGCGAATTTTCCCGCCGATGCATGCAATCGTCGCGGGTTCGGCGCCCAGGTCGCGCACCAACGCTTCCACTTCGCGCGCGGTGCGGACGTTTTCGGGGTACGGCATGCCGTGTGCGATGATGGTCGACTCCAGCGCCACTAGCGGGCGACCTGCGGCCTTTGCGGCGGCGACTGCGGGACTGAGCGTCAACCAGGAGTGTGCGAGGTTTGCGGCCATGTTCTTGGGTCTTTGGGTATCTTGAACCTGAGTATGCAGCATAGGCCTGCGTCGCGACGCATCCCCATTCAGACTCGGCGGAACACCATGGTTCCAATGTGCAGTTGTTCCTCTGCTCCTTCCATGACCATGTTCAGTTCAACCAGGTCACGCCCTGCCACAGCGGGAATCTTCACGGTCATGCCAGCCTGGTTGTCGTCGATCACGCGTAAGAGCTGTGCGTTGTTCCAGAGCACGTAACCGGGCCGCTCGGCCAACTGGCCGATCACGCCGGTTCGCGGTGCGAGCTTGCCTTCAAACGATTCGGGGTCGTCGTTGATGTCAAGCCAATGGCTGCCCAGCCGGTTCTGCCAGGCGCTCGGCAACGGTGCCGGCGCGTCCGGCAGCCATTGGCCCGCAGGTACATCCGTCCAGTACAAGCTGTTGGCCGACAGCACGCGCTGGATCAGGTAGAAATGACCCGACATCTCTTTGAATGCATAGCATTTGTTGACCGTTGCGTCGGCCCACCACCGGCCGTCGGTGCGCAGACGCAGCCCCGCCGCCAGGACATTCCAGCCCGTGGCACTCCAGGTGTTCAGCGTCAGCGAGCCATCGCCAGCCTGTAGCAGCTGGACCGGCCGGTTGTAGTTGGCATAGATGCCGGTCAGAGGCGAGACATCCGGTGCGGACGATGCAAGGGGCGGTACTACGGGAACGACGGCCGAGGGCAGGGCGGAGATCACGCCGTGCTCCTGGGCAGTGCGAAGCAATGCGCCTTCCGCCAGGGACAGCCCGTCATAGTCGCTGCTGGCGCCGGTGATCACCAGGGCCAGGCGTGCCCCGGGAACGACGATGAATTCGGTATGGAAAAAGTCGGTAGCGCCAGTCTTGTGCCAGGCCAGCAATCCGCCCGCTGCCATGCCCGCCTGGACCACGTTATCCCAGCCCAGTCCAAAGCGCAGGGGTGAATTCCCGAGGTCGATGCGCGTATAGGCGCTCTGCTCGACGGCCATGTCCTGCACTGCGCCCGCGGACACGATGCGCTGGCCTTCGAACACGCCGCCGTCCATAAAGAGGCGCGCTATTTTCATCATGTCGGTTGGCGTGCTGATGATCCCCCCCGTGGCGTAGGCCGCCACAAACTCTTGCGGCTGGGTCTTGCCCTGGTAGCGCGGATGCACGAACGTGCCTTCGGCGGCTGGCGCCAGCGTGAAGCCGGTCAGCGTCATGCCCAAGGGATCGAGCAATTCGTGCTGGATGAAATCGGTATAGCTCTGGCCGGTGAGTGCCGGCACCACCAGATCCAACAGCGTGAAGCCATCGTTGCAGTAGACCGAGAGTTCGCCGGGATCGTGTTTCAGGCGCGATAGCGACAGCTCCTTCAGTGTGTCCTGCGCATAGCCGGGGATGGGCGCGAAGTTGAAGACGTTGCGATAGTTGGTGCCGGGAAAGCCCGGGCTATGGTTGACCAGTTGACGGACCGTGACCTGGGTGTACGCCGGCGAAAGCATGCTGAAGGACGGCAGCAACTGGACCACCGGCTGGTCGAGAGACAACGCCCCCCGGTCACGCAGAATCATCACGGCGAGCGTTGCAAAGAGCTTGGCGATCGAGCCGAGGTTGAAGCGTGTGTCGACGGTGACGGGCAGTTGGGTGTCGGGGTTGGCGTAGCCAAAAGCTTCGCGCCAGACGATGTCTTTATCCGCGAATATCGCCACGGACACGGCGGTCATGTCGGCATCGCTTCCGTCAAGCGCCTGGAGAACGCCCTGACGGAGCCACTGCACGGATGCGGGATCGGTGGGCGTGTTGGCGCCGCCGCTGGAACCGCCGCAGGCCTGCAGCAGCGGGGTGGCCAGCGCTGCCAGGCCCAGGCCGAGGAAGGCTCGGCGCGGATGGCTGGAGAGCAGGGGGGGCTTGGCGGGTGTACGGGCAGAGGTCATGGTGGCGTGGGGGCAGAGAAGGTCAGCGTGATCTGCGCAGCGCAGGATGCGTCAACCGGCTGGGCAGGGTGGTCCAGAAAGTCGGCCATGATGGACGGCGCGCAGGTGGACTTTCCGAGTACCGAGTGTCCGGTGAATGGAAATATCACGGTCTGGGCGTTCTTGAGGTAGGGGGTGACCAGGTCCACCCACGCGGGCGCGGTGGCGGCATCGAATGCGCCTTCGAGGATCAGCACCGGCACATCGCTCACGACCGGGGCGCTGACCGAGGGAGGGGCCACGCCGACGTTCCAGATCGGGCAGTCGGTGAAGAGTCGGCCCTGCTTGGGCTGAATCCGGAGCACGCGATCGGGAAAACCGGGTAGTGCGGCCTTGGCCGTCGCCAGTGCGGCGGCCTCGGTGGTGCGGTCGGCGTTCTCCGCGCAGAACACGCCCATCGCCAAACCCACGCCGGCGAGACCGATGAATGCCTCCGGACCCCGCGCCGCGAGGTAGGCGGAGGCGACGCCTTGTGCGTTCCCTTGTGCCATCTCGGCAATCAGCTTCGGAATGTTGGAAGCATCGCCATGTTCGCTTTGCGTGATCAGGGTGTAGACGAAGGCAAAGCCGTCGATGTTCACCGTTACCGGCGGGCCGGACGCCTGCGTGACCCGCCAGATCACGGGGGTTTGTTCGAGATGGTTCACCGTGGCCGTGAAGGTTTCCGGCAGGTTCGGGTAATGCGCCGCACAGGAGGGCTGGGCGGCGCATGCGGCGAAGATGGCCTTGAATGAACTGGCTGGCGCTTGCCACCACGTCTCGGCGATATTGTTCGAGGGCGGCGATACCGAATCGAGCACCACGCTGCGGATGCCCTGCGGGTGATTGCGCAGCAGGGTCAACGCCAGGTTCGAGCCGTACGACACGCCGTAGACGTTCCAGCTCTGGATGCCCAGCGCCACCCGCAATGCAGCGATGTCGGCGGCATTCTGAGTGCTGTTGTACGCGGCAAGGTCAACTCCCGTGGCTGCCAACGGGTCGTGGCATGCCTTGATTGCTGCCGCATCTTCGGCGGTGGTCGAATCGGCCGTGAAGGGAACGCTGAGCGCGTCGTACAGGAAATGCTCCCACCCTGGACAGCCCAGGCGCGGCGTCGCGCGGTGCGTGCCGCGTTGGTCAACGAAGATGACATCGCGGTCGGCATTGATGCCGTGCCTGATCATGGATGCAATCTCGAATGATCCGGCGCCCCCAGGGCCACCCGATAGATACACGATCGGGTCGGGTCTGGGCGTCGCCGAAACGGCGCGAGCTCGCATGACAAAAATCTGAATCCGGCGCCCGTCGGGCTTGGCGTGATCCTCGGGCACGTCGAGGGTGCCGCACTGAACGCCGGCTGGAAAGTCCAGTTCAGGGAAGCCCGCGATGTTCGGCTGGGGGCACTCAACGGTATGGAAGCGCGCCCCGTCGGGCAGACTGGCCGCGTTTTCGGCGGAACACGCGGCCATCAGGGCAAGCCAGGCGAGCACCCATCCCCAACAAGCGTGACGGCAGGAGCGGTGATGGTGGTCCATGGCGTGGCGTGAAGCACCGCTCCCTGAGGTTGTCCGCAGATGTCGTATCCTCTAACCGAGCGCTTATTATGAAGCTTGCTTTCTCTTTGCGGCGTGCCAGCTTTGCTTAAATTGCATTGGACTAACGTAATTAAACGTCGAGTGCGGTCGCCGATGTTTGTAGACGCTTAACCAGGCGATCACCTCGTCCATTGCTTCGCGACGCGTCGCAAAGCGTTGACCGTGATGCGCGCCTGCTCCAGCGATCCCGGCAGGCTCTCAGTCAGTTCGTTATCCTGATAATTTATGCTGCGGCTCATCGAACTGCGCATGCCGTAACTCCTGAGCAGGTCATGGAACTTGGAGCTGCAATATTGGGCGGGTTTGAATCTCCAGTCTGGCCGCCCATCCGTTAGTCCCGTTCAGCGCGCTAGCTGGATCTGGGCCAACTGACCCAGTTGGCGAACGCCACCTTCGATGCGGTCGTTCCACGCATGCCCCGCGCTCAAGCGCAGGCAATTGCGAAAGCGCCGGCTCGCGGAGAACACATCGCCGGGCGCGAAGCAAATACCTTGCTCAAGCGCTTCGTCGAAGAGCGTGCGGGAATCGACGCGCCTCGGCAGTTCGAGCCAGAGCGCAAAGCCACCCGCCGGCCGGCTCACTTTCGTGCCGGCCGGGAAGCTGGTTTCGATCGCACGCGTCATGCGCGCGAGGTTTGCTTCGAACAGGCGGCGGATCGCGCGCAGGTGCGTTTCGTAAGCACCACTCTCCAGAAAATCCGCGAGCGCGACCTGCGGCAAGACGGGGCCGCAAAGGCTGAACGCGAGCTTGCGTTCCATCACCTGCTGCGCGTAGGCGCCGACATCGAACTGGCCGAGGTGGTGCTGCGGGCAGCCGGTGTCTCGTCCATCGACTATCAGCGGGTTCCGTTCGATGAGCTTTTGAGCGGTGTGCAGGAAGGTCGTTGGGACATGAACGTGCCGATTTTCGTGACGGCGGAGCGTGCAGGGAGCGTGGCGTTCAGCGCGCCGGTCTGGGCGCTGGGCGACGGCTTGCTGCTCCGGCATGGCAATCCGAAGGCGCTGACGAGCTACGGCGCCGTCGCGGCGCGCAACGACGCGCGGCTCGGGATTGTCGCCGGGACGGTGCAACTCGACGCCGCGAAGTCCGCAGGCGTGAGCGATCGCCAGATCATGGCATTCAAGGACCAGCCCGACGCGATCGACGCGCTGCTGTCAGGAACGATCGACGCCTACGCGAGCACGGCGGTGGGAAGTCGTGCCCTCGCGAGTGCCAATCAGGAACTTGAAGTGGTTGCGCTCGAGATGCGTCAAGACGGGCGAGCGCCCGTGGGCGCCTTTTCATTCAGCAAGCGCAATCCTGATCTTCTGCAGGCCGTGAACGAGCAACTTCGCCGGTACCTCGGTTCGGATGATCACCTTGCCCGCATGGCGAAGTATGGGCTCACGCGCACGGAGCTCGACAGCGTGAGCGCGTCCTGAACGGCACAAGGTGCAAGGCCGGATACTCTGCGGCGCGGACCTGCCCGGTGCAGAAGCCCAATCGCTTTGGTGCCGCACGATTGTCGGGTAATACGCGGGCGCCCGGCGAGCGCATCGGACAAGGACACCTGGAAGGTTCAGCCTGCGCTCACCAGCAAGGTCTTGGGTTCCAGATACGCGCTCATGCCCCAGCGGCCCATTTCGCGCCCCAACCCCGAATGCTTGAAGCCGCCGAAGGGCGCGCGCGGCTCGTTGACCAGCGTGTTGACGAGCACGCGGCCCGCATCGATCTGGCGTGCCACGCGCGCGCAACGCTCGGGATCTGTGCCCAGCACCAGAGCGCTCAGGCCATAGCGCGTGTCGTTGGCGATGGCGATCGCGTCGGCCTCGTCCTCGTACGGGATGATGGTCAGCACGGGGCCGAAGATTTCCTCGCGCGCGATGCGCATCTGGTTGTTCGCGCGGGTAAAGAGAGTGGGCTTCACGAACCATCCGGCGTGCAAACCCTCGGGCCGGCCTTCGCCGCCCGCCAGCAGCGTCGCGCCTTCTTCCTGCCCGATGCGGATGTAGTTCTGCACCCGCTCCCATTGCTTCTTGCTCACCATCGGGCCGATGTCGGTGTCGGCCTGGCGCGGGTCGCCCGATCGGATGTGCGAGACCGCCTCCTTCGCCACCTGCTCGAACTCGGCCAGGCGGCTGCGCGGCACCAGGATGCGCGTGCCCGCGATGCAGGCCTGGCCGCTGTTCATGAACCCTGCCTGGAGCACGAGTGGCATGACGGCGGTGAAGTCCGCGTCATCGAGCACCAGGGTGGGCGACTTGCCGCCCAGCTCCAGCGTCACGCGCTTCATCGTGGCGGCGCCCGTGGTCACGAGGTGCTGGCCCACGGCGGACGAGCCCGTGAACGAGATCTTGGCGATGCCGGGGTTGCGCGCGATTTCCTCGCCGACCACGTCGCCGCGGCCATTGACGATGTTGAACACCCCCGGGGGGAGATCGGCTTCGTGCAGCGCTTCGGCAACGATCTGCGTTTGCATCGCGCTCATCTCGCTGGGCTTGATGACGGCGGTGCAGCCCGCCGCCAGTGCAGTAGCCAGCTTGTTGCAGATGAAGCCCGCATTGCTGTTCCAGGGCGTGATCAGGCCCGCGACGCCCACAGGCGTCTGGATGACCGTGGCCGCGCCGGTCTTTTCCTCGAACACGAAGGACTCCAGCGCATCGATCGCCTGGGCAATGACGTCGGCAGGATACGTTGCCATCCAGTGCCCGCGCACCGAGGGTGCGCCGTATTCCATCAGGATGGCCTCCATCAGCGCGTCCTTGCGCGCGGCCACGGCCCGGTGCATGCGCCGCAGGGCCGCGACGCGCTCCTCGCGCGTGGTGCGCGACCAGGCGGGGAATGCAGCCTGTGCCGCCGCGATGGCGCGCTGAGCGTCGTGCGCATCGCCCAGCCGCACCTGGCCGATGACTTCCTCGGTGCTCGGGTTGTGGAGGTCGAACCATTCCTGGCCGTGCGGCGTGACGAATTCGCCGTTGATGTAGATGTGTTCGATGCGTTGCATGGCAAGCTCCTCGGGGGTGATGCAACACAGTCTAGGACGGTGTTATTGTTCTGATAAGCCGTCTTGTTGAGGATGGCGCATACCGAAATTCAGGACAATTCATGCACAGAACAGGCATGACCGAGCTGGAAGTGGTGCTGGCCGTCGCGCGCCGCAACAGCTTTCGTGGCGCGGCGCAGGAACTGGGCATGTCCACCACCGCCGTGAGCAGCGCCGTGGCCGGGCTGGAGGCGCGCCTCAAGGTGCGGCTGTTCAACCGCTCGACGCGCAGCGTGGCGCTGACCGATGCCGGGCAGCGCTATGTGGAGCGCATTGCGCCCGCGCTCGCCGAAATCCAGAGCGCGGGGGAAGAGGCCAGCACCGGCCCCGACGTGCCCAGCGGCACGCTGCGCATCAACGCGCCGCAGGGCGCGGCGTCTCTGCTGTTGGAGCCGCTTTTCCTGCAATACGCGCAGCGCTATCCCGAGGTGCGCATCGACATCGTGAGCGAGTCGCGCATGATCGACGTCGTGGCCGATGGCTTCGACGCCGGTATCCGTCTGGCCGAATCCGTGCCTCAGGACATGATCGCCGTGCCGCTGTCGCGCGACATCCGCATGCTGGTGGTGGCGACGCCCGAGTACCTGGGGCGCCACGGCACGCCCAGGCACCCGCGCGATCTGCTCAGGCACCAGAGCATTGGCATGCGCATGTCGCACGGCGGCATCTATCGCTGGGAGCTGGCGAAAGGCGGGCAGAAGCTGCAAATGGATCTGCCCGTGCGCCTTGCGCTCAACGAGCTGCCGGCCATCAAGCAGGCGGTGCTGCTCGGGCTGGGTATCGGCTTCATCTCCGAGTGGTTCATCGAAGAAGAGCTGAAGGCCGGCGCGCTGGTGCCGGTGCTGGCGCCGTGGTGCCCATCGTTCGGCGGGCTGAGGCTGTACTACTCGGGCCACCGTTTCGTGCCCGCGCGGCTGCGTGCGCTCATCGGCCTGGTTCATGAGCTGGGCCTGGCTGGGGCGCCGTTGCGAGGCGTTCGAGCAGGCTGAATCGAGCGTGTCGGGGCGCAGCGCCGCCTGGCTTTGCGGGCTGCGCCCCGTGCCGACTTTGCCGTCAGGGCCATTCGGCTTCGATGTCTCATGTCGTTGCTAGAAGTCGATCGGCCCTATTGGCGTGCAGGTCAATAGGGCACGCCGTTTCTTGCGATTGAAGTTCGCCGCATGGCGTCGAGTGTGAGTTCGAGGGAAGATGGCGCTATTGAATCTGAGTGTCGGCAGCCTGATTCAACCGCAAGGAGCGGAGTTTCGCCGTACCGGCTACGCTCTATGAACGAGCGGGGCGGGGTGCGCAGGGTAACTCTGCCGCATGACGGTAAAAGCGGATGTTCTCGCGTCGCGGCGTCTTCACGCGGCACACCGGACGGCAATACATGCCGGTGCTTACGGCCGCGAAAAAGGCGCCGTCGAAGCGCGCGTCACGTGCCTTCAGCGCCAGATAGCAGGCGTCGCTTTCGGGAGCGTCGATGGTGGTAAGCACGAGCGGCATCGTACCTCTTGGCCGCCTGCGAGGTTCCCCATTTTCGGACATGTGTTCGGCCGCTACGGCGCCTGCAGTCTCCGCAAGGTTTCTCCGGCGCGCGCTTCGAATCATCCACTTCCGTGCAGTCGGGCCTTCAGAGCGGTTTCGAACGCGGTCAGCGCTTGCGGAGCAGCGTCCGTGATCGCCCACCAGGTCATCCCGCTGTCGTGCCAGCGCTGCAGCGAGTAGCCCTCGCGGCCAATCTCCCTGGCCGGGCCCGCAATAGCTTGATCGGAGTCCGGGAACACATACACGTCGATCACATGCTTGCGGTAGTGATAAGTCAGGACCGCCACCCGCCGATGTCCGAGGTAGTCCAGCCGGCCGCCCACCAGTGGGAAGCCGCTCGCAGTCAAGTCCTCGACTGGAGGCGCATAGTCGATCCGGCCATTGAACCACGGCTTCACCGTATGCTGATCGGACGAAACGACGTCGATGTCGCGCCCTGAAAGCTGAGCCCGGACATGGCTCGACACGAGTTCGTCGACGAACGGGCTGTCGTCGACCGGACGAGGCAGCGTCAAGATCACGCCCGCCGTCACCGCGCATAGCGCGAGCGCCAGGCCCGTTAGCCCCGTTAGCCCCTTCAACCAGCCGGTGCCTATTCCCTTGCCGGAGGAGGCGGTGCTGCCGGCGGCTGTCCCGAAGCCGCCCCCGTGCGGAATCCGCCAGCCGTCGAGCCACGCAAAGCGTCTCTGCTTACGCGTGGGTGCCACTCTGTCACGCGTTTCATCCGCATCGAGCGGTAGCGGGGCGGCCGGTAACGCGGCGGCTATCCGCGCGCGTAGCCCTTCGGGCGCACGGTAATATTCGGCGCGGTGCACCGCGCGGCTAACCGCGTGCACCGTCTCGCTTTCGCGGCGGCATGCGTCGCAGCCCACAACGTGCTGCTGCAGGCGATGTTCATCGGGTGGCGACAGTTCCCGGTCGACGCTCGCGTCCAGGAGCGGCCTTGCCTCTTTACAGTCCATCTGGCATCTCCCTTCCAATTCCGTCTCGATGGTTGCGTGGGGGCAAGTCGCCGCGTAACGCGCCTGGCAGGTCGCGTGCATCGCCCGATGCACTGCTTCGCCGGGCGTTAGCGGCTTCGCCGCGGGCTGGCGACTTCACGCCACGCGCCTGCAATGCGCTCAGCAGCGTAGCCAGCTTGCGGCGCCCACGCGCCAGGCGTGACATCACGGTGCCCACGGGCAGGTCGGCAATCTCCGCGATCTCGCGATAGCTCAGTTCTTCCAGTTCGCGCAGTATCAGCACCTCGCGAAACTCGACCGGCAACTGCTCCAGCGCCGCATGCACGAGACGGGTGTCCTCGTCGCGGATGAGGAGCGTTTGCGGATCGGCGCATGCGGTGCTCCAGCCGTCGATCGTGGCATCGTCGAGGTTGTCGTCGAACTCGGCAACCTCGTGCGACGACTTGCGCCGCCGCCACTCCGTATACCAGGTCCGCCGTACGATCGCCAGCAGCCAGGGGCGCGCGGTGTCGCCACGAAACGTATCGAAGAAGCGCAATGCGCGCATGAACGCCTCCTGCACGATGTCGTCGGCATCGTTGGGGTTGCCGCTCAGCCAGCGCGCGAGGTTGTACGCGGCATCGAGATGCGGCAACGCCATCTGCTGGAAACGGCTGTTGCGGGCAGCGTCGTCGCTATTGATCTCACCCACACCGTCTCTCCACGCCGGCTTTTGCCGGAGAGCCCACCGGATGTTTTCGCAGCCTTCGACGTTCAAAGACGTTGCGCAACTGACCCAGGATCAACGCACTGGCAATCAGCGCGAGATACAGAGCGACGAGATTGTGACGCGTGGCATCGAGGGCTGCCTGATGGATCACGAGCGTGGCATCCGCGGGCGGAAGAATGCGACGCTGCCCAACGACGGCTCGCATCATCCGGATAAAGCCCGCAGCGGACAGCAGCGGCAACAGCACAACGAACGCCAGCAGCGCAGGCCGCAGGCGACGCGCCCACGGAAAGTGGCGCAACCGGAACCACAGCCCGAGACAGCCGTGGATCCAGCCGGGCGCGAGCAGCGCCAGTTGCAGGCCCTGCGTGCCGCTCGCAAGCAGCACGACAATGACGCGCTCGTAGTCAGGTTCGAAGCCATAGAGCGAAGACGCAAGCCGGGTCGTCACTGCATGGCGGATAAGCAGAAGCGGCAAGCTGAGCCCGGCCCACAGGCGGATCCATTCCGCGGGCGGCAGCACCCAATGGCGTCGCCCGTATATCGTGTGCAACGCCAGCGAAAAATGCAGGGTTGCAGCACCGTAGAGCGCGATCGTTCCAGGTATGCTGCGCCAGAGCCGCAGGGCGAGTATGAGACCGCGCCCGGCAAGGTCGAGCGACCAGATCCCGAGCGCGTGATTGACCAGATGCAGCAAGAGATAAGTCAGCATCACGAGGCCAGAGCCGAGTTGAAGCCGGCGCAGAATGGATTGCACCCCGGCGCTCACTTGCGCCTCCAATGAGCGATGCGCGACATTCTTCGAGCGGGCGTCGCCATGGCGCCCGCCATTCTCGCGAGTTTGTTGATGCGCCGGCCTGATTGGCCAGATGCGCGGTCAGCCGCGCTGAACGCCGTTGACCGGTGCGGGGCGCTGTCCTGCTCCTCGGCCGTGCATTGAAGCAGCGATTCCGCGAAGCGCTGCAATGCCGATATCGAACCGCATACGCTCTGGTATTCCTCGCGGCCAATCCTGCCGTCGAGGATTACCGTCAATCCCGACGCACGAGCCCTGTCGATGATGTCCATTTCGTTTCCCTCATTTCGTGTGCGTGTGCCACGACTGCAGTACCGCGAACCCGCGCCGGTTATTCCCGGATTCGACGAGGCAGACGTGGGGCCGGCGGGTGCGCCAGGCCTGCGTCCGTGCGCGTTGCCGCAGGACAGTGAAGCGACGTGTCCAGGATCGGGAATAAAGCGGCCGCGTGGGCGGTATTGCACCTGAAACCCGCCCTGGAGACGCTCCGGATCGAACCGGCCGGCGGCTTCCTGAACCCAGTCGAGAGGACACCATGTCATCAGATCTTCCTTCCCAACCGTCGCGCCGCAATGCCTTGAAATGTCTCGCCTTCGGTGGCGCGGGCACCGTGTTTGTGCTGGCCGGAGGCGTTCTCACGCCCGTGCATCTCGCCCTTGCCGCCGGCACTGAGGACAAGTCGGCGGTTTCCGGCATTCCGCTGTTCCTGCAGATCAGCGACTCGCATATTGGCTTCAACAAGGAAGCCAATCCCGATGTCGCGGGCACGCTCAAACAGACGATTGATTACGTCAATGCCATGCCGGTCAAACCTGCCCTCGCGATTCACACGGGCGATATCACCCATCTTTCCAAGCCGGCGGAGTTCGATCTCGCGTCCCAATTGCTCTCCGGGCTGAACGTCACGGAGTTGCACACGGTGCCGGGTGAGCACGATGTGACGGACGGACCGCAAGGCGAATACTTCAAGCGCTTCGGACAGGCGTCAGACAACCGGGGCTATTACAGCTTCGACAACCATGGCGTGCACTTTGTCGGGCTCGTCAATGTGATGCATTTCAAGCCAAACGGGCTGGGAAGCCTGGGTGATGAGCAGCTAGCCTGGCTGGAAAACGATCTGAAGGGCCGCACCTCCAGCACGCCGATCGTGGTGTTTGTGCACATGCCCATGTGGACGATCTACGAACCCTGGGGCTGGGGCACCGGCGATGCGGGTCAGGCGATGGAGTATCTGAAGCGATTCGGCTCGGTCACCGTCATCAACGGTCATATTCATCAGATCGTTTCCAAGGTGGAGGGCAATATCACGTTCCATACCGCGCGCTCGACCGCCTATCCGCAGCCGACGGCCGGCAATGGTCCCGGGCCTGGGCCGCTTGTAGTGCCGGGCGATCAGCTACGAAAGATGCTTGGCGTAACCAGCATCAGCATCTCGCGCCACCCTCTCGCCGCGTCGCTTTCCGACAAAACGCTCGCCTGACGACGATAGGCATCCATTGAACAAGGATCGAAGCCATGCTATCCGCTTTCTTTCATCGCACCTTCATCCCTTCCGTCGCGAGCGGGATGCTTATCGTCGCATTGGCCGCAGCGTCGCCTGCCGCGAAGGCCCAGGACCCCGATGAGATCATCATCAAGAATTTCATGTTTTCGCCGATGTCCCTGACGGTCAAGACCGGCACGACCGTGACCTGGAAAAACATGGATGGCGAGCCGCACTCGATCGTCAACGATGCAGGCGTCTTCCACTCCGCAGCGCTCGACCAGGACGATACCTTCCAGTTCAAGTTCGACAAGCCGGGGGTCTATAAAGTGTTTTGCGGCATCCACCCGTACATGAAGGCAACCATCACGGTGCAGTAGGTGGACTGGCGTCCATTCGGTGCGGAGTGACAAGGCAGTTTCGATGCACAGAAAAAGCCAATCTCGCCGGTATCGAGTCGTGCGGCGCCTGTCGCTGGCCGCACGGCCTTGAGCTTTCCGCCTTCATCGGCCCGGACTCATCACATGGACCAGCTACAAGCCATGCGCGTCTTCACGCGTGTCGTCGACCTGAGCAGCTTCAGCCGCGCGGGCGATCAGCTCGGCATGTCCGCTGCCGCCGTCACGCGCAGCGTCAGCATGCTGGAGGCGCATCTGAACATACGCCTGCTGAATCGCTCCACGCGCAGGCTCTCGCTCACCGAGGCGGGCCGCCTCTATCTGGACGGCTGCCGCGCCGTGATAGAAAAGCTCGACGAAATGGAATCCGAACTCGTGCGCGCCACGTGCGACCCGAGCGGCGCGCTGCGCATTGCAGCGCCTTCGGTGTTCGCAAGCGGTGCGCTCGCTGCGCTGCTCGATGCGTATCGCGGCATGAATCCACGCGTGGATTTCGATGTGACTGCGTACGACAGCCACATCGACATGATCGAAGGCGGCTTCGACGTGTGCTTCGCCACCGATCGCCAGCAGGTGAACGCCTCGCTCGTGAGCCGCAAACTTACTTCCCTGAAGGAGATCGTGGTGGCGGCGCCCGGCTATCTCGCGCGCAAAGGCGTGCCGCGCACGCCCGGGGAGCTCGCGCAGCACGACTTGCTCGCCGTCTCCGACGCGCCGCGTAGCTGGACCTTCGGCAACGCCGAGGGCCTGCAGCGCGTGAGCGTGAACGGTCCGCTCACTGCGAGCGGCTACGCCACCGTGCGCGCCGCGGCGCTCGCCAACATGGGGATTGCACTGCTGCCGCTGCCGCTCGTTACCGACGACATCGCGCGCGGCATGCTGCTGCCCGTGCTCGACGCGTACGACATAAGCGGCGGCATGCAGCACGTCTTCATCGTGTACCCCGGCCGCAACTACCTGACGATGAAAGCGCGCAGCTTCATCGACTTCGTGGTCGAGCAGTTCCGTGCCGATCCTGCAAACGCAGCCAACGGCACGCACAGCGCGCCGGCCGCGCTGTGCGCCGTCGCATAAGGTACATCGAGCACATATCCTATGGCGTGCATGTCGCCCGAACATCGCAAGATGCGGGGAAGAGGATCCGCTCGCTACAAATAATCCGGGAATAAAGTCGCACCAAGCTGAGTTATGCATGATGCAGCAAGCGAAATTATCTGAATTCAAACATAGGAGTTCGAAATGAAAAAGTATCTTGTTTTAGGCCTTTCCGTTGCCGTTCTTGCATCGGCTAGCGTCGCGACCAACACGTTCGCTCAGGAAAAGACCGATGCCGAAGTACGCCAGGACTCCGGACACCAGGTGGCCCGCAACCAGCAAAACGCAAGCGGCGTCGGCGCCGAGATGTCGGGCTCGGGCGCATCGGGCGTCGCCGGACCGTCGGGGGCTGGCAAGGCGGAGCCGAACTGTGTCGGTCCGGCCAGTTTTTGCACGCTCTTTTTCGGTAGCTGAATATTCGCGCGGACATACACGCATGCGCCGGGGGCTGCTTTTTCACCCCAACTCAAACGATGTCACCCCAAACACGCGATCGATCGCAATCGCCGGCGCGTCTTTCGTGTACATCCGCGCGGTTTCGAAAACGCTCGTCATGCCGTGCCGTTGCGCTAGCGCGACGGCAGCAGGATTCGTTTCCGGCACGTCGAGGACGATGACCTCGCCGGGCATGCTCGCTGCCAGCGCGCGAAACAGTCCAGTCGCGACGTCCGCGTCGTCGGCGAAGAGCGGGCCGATCTTGCAACCCGCCTTGCAGCGGCGCACGACGCCGTATCCGGCGACACGGCCCGCGTCGACGGTTGCGAGCGCAACGGCATCCGGCTGCGCGATCCAGGCGGAGACGAAACGCTCGCGCGCTGCGGGAAAACACTGGCGATCGTAGGCAAGCAACTGCTCGAACGGCACGCTGGACGCTGCCGTTGCATGCGCGCACCCAATGCCGCCCACGCGCCCCTGATAGCGGATGTTGCGATGCGCAAGCCGGAACCCGGACTTCCGATAGTTCGCCTGCTGGGCAACGACGCCGTCGAGACCGATGTTGCGCTCTCCGAGATAACGCATGCCGTGCTGCCAGATTCGCATGCCGAAGCCTTTGCCGCGAAACCCGGGTTTCACGATGTAAAGACCGATGAAGCCAACACATTCGTCATAGGCAACGGCGGCGAGGCACGCGACCGGCTCGCCGCGCCAGACACCGACGAAGAAACCGTTCGGGTCTGCCTCCCTGAAACAGTGCGGGTCATGCAAACCGGGGTTCCACCCCTCCGCAGCCGCCCATTCGACCGACATGGCGACCTCGCCGGCCGACATGGTGCGCACAATGAAGTCTCCGCTTTGATCCATGGTTCCTCCCGGTTGGAGATGAACCTTATTTTCCCCCGATACCCAAATGGCCGGCGCTTTTGCGGCGCCTGGCGTAGCATGAGCGCTGTTTCGCTGTCGACCAGAGGGACTCCACGCTGGAGGAAAACGATATGAGCACTCAATTGGACAGTCGCACATTGCTGCGTTTGCTCGGCGTGCGCACGCCAATCATCCAGGCGCCGATGGCCGGCGTCAGCACGCCCGCGCTGGCGGCCGCCGTGTCGAATGCTGGCGGGCTTGGCTCGCTGGGCGTCGGCGCGACGAATGCCGGCGGCGCGCGCAAGATGATCCGGGAAACGCGCGCACTGACCGGTAAGCCATTCAACGTCAATGTGTTCTGCCATCGGCCCGCTGTCGCGAATGCGGCGGTCGAGCAAGCATGGCTCGGCTGGCTCGCACCGGTGTTTGCGCAGTACGGCGCGACGCCGCCCGAATCGCTGGCGGAGATCTATACGAGCTTCGTCGTCGATGAAGCCATGCAGCAGATGCTCGTTGAAGAGAAGCCGGCCGTTGTCAGTTTCCATTTCGGGCTGCCGCCGGCGGAAGTCATCGCCGACTTGAAGCGTGCCGGCATCACGCTGCTCGCGAGCGCCACGAATCTCGAGGAAGCGACCCAGGTCGCGGACGCGGGCGTCGATGCGATTGTTGCGCAGGGGATCGAGGCGGGAGGGCATCGCGGGGTGTTCGATCCCGATGCCGGCGACGATCGTCTCGGTACGTTCGCGCTGACGCGTCTCATCGTCAGCGAAGGGCGGCTGCCGGTCATCGCAGCCGGCGGGATCATGGACGGCGCGGGAATCGCGGCGGCGCTCACGCTAGGCGCGCAGGCCGCGCAGCTTGGGACCGCATTTGTCGCGTGCCCGGAAACGTCGATCGACGACGGTTATCGCCGTACGCTGCTCGGCGAAGCCTCGCGTCACACGACGTTCACCACGGCGATCTCCGGACGGCCCGCGCGTGCGATGGTGAATAAATTCACTGCCCTCGGCGACGATCCGCGCGCGCCGCGCACGCCCGCGTATCCGATCACCTACGACGCCGGCAAGGCGCTGCACGCGGCCGCAAAGGCGAAGGGCGAGTTTGGCTTCGGCGCGCAATGGGCGGGGCAGGCCGCGGCGCTTGCGCGCGCGCTGCCGGCAGCCGAGCTGGTCGAGCAACTGGAGCGCGAAGCGCGCCAGAGCATCGAGCGGATGCAGGCGTTGTCGTTCTGATGGACGGAGTCACCCACGGCGCCCGCGAGGCGTTGGGCGGAAATGTTCAGTTGCTCGTCCGGAGCTTTTCCCAGACGCGGCCAGCCTCGGGAATGTCGAGGTAGAAAATCGTATTGAATGTGTCCGCGAGATGCTCCGCGCTCGTGATGCGCTGTTCGCTGACGCTGTCTGCCGTCACGCTGCGCAGGCAATCGTTCTTCAGGACGATATAGCCATCGGCGGTATGCCGCAGGATCGCCAGCGCATTTGTGAACGGCGAGCCGGGATCCTGCATCAGCCAGCCAAGCGCAGCGCTTATCGCGGCCTCGTCGCTGTGATCGGGCCGGAAGTCGAAGCTGTGCGCGAGGCCATTCGAATGGTTATTGAAGCGCAGCCAGCCGTCGTCTGTCGGCAAGATCGAAAAATCGAAACCGCGCTGGCTGATCGGCCCTGCGGCGAGCGGCACCGGTTCGACGATGGCGTCCGCGAGGCCCACCTCGGCAAGGTACGGCCGGTCGAGATCGACACGCAGAGTCAGATGGTTGCCGATGGCGATGTCGCCGATCATTTCACGATTGACGCCGCTGCACAGGCGGGTCACGCGAAAGCCGAGCGCGGCGAGCGCCGCGCCGAACAGACCGTTCATCTCGTAGCACCAGCCGCCGCGCCTGCCCTCCACCATCTTGGCGAAAGCGACGGCTGGCGAGATCGAAGACGGCCATCCCATGAATGCATCGAGCGCCTCCCAGGTGAAGGCCATCAGATGGGCGCGGTGAAGTTTCGACAGGCTGTCGACGTCGAGAGAAACCGGCCGCTCGACCCCGATTCTCGCGAGATAGGCGTCCAGTTGGCCGGACGTCAGGGTCATTCCATTTTCGCTTGAAGAGACGTGTGTCATTTTCGGCTTCCTTTCGAGGGACCGCTTTCGAGATTTCCGCCGCGATCAGCGAGTGCCAATCACGTCGAGGACAGGGCGCTTTGGGAAGACTTCAGTACGAAGTCCTCAATTTCTGCGGCGATCCGCTCAGGCCCCGGACCTTCCTTGGCGACAGCGCGCCCAAGCGCCATCGCCCGCTCGGCAAAGCACCGCTCGGAAAGGACGCGCCGCACGGCCTCGCCGATAATTATTTGATGTACTGAATGATCGAGGCGCAGGCCCGCACCGTGATAGTCCACCCGCGCGGCGTTGTCGTTCTGGTCGCGACCCATCGGGAGAATGACGAGGGGGACGCCGTGGTGCAGCGATCGCATGATGGTGCCGTGCCCGCCGTGGGTGACGACAGCACGGGCTTTGGTCAGGATGTCGTCATGCGCTGCGTTGGAAAGAACAGTGACATTCGCCGCCGCTTGAAGGCGCAGTCCCTCGAGTGCCTTGCCCAGGGTGAGGACCACCTCGACCGGTTCCCCGGCCAATCCGGATATCACCCGCTGGAGCACATCGGCCTGCCCCTGATTGGTAGTGCTGAACGATACGAGCACGAGCGGCCGCATTTCACGCTCGGGTTGGCTCGTCCAGCGGTCGTGGGCCCAACTCGGCATCTCCAGCAGCGGCCCCACGTAGCGCACAGAGTCCGGCAGGTGTTCGGCGGGAAAATCGAAGCTGCGGCTGGTGGCAGGGAGATGGCGGCCGGCGCTCAAGCGCTGTTCGTGGACATGAGCCAGTGGCGCGAGGCCGAAATGAGCGCGGGCGGCGTTCAGGCGAGGCAGGAAGCCATCCCATGCTTGCTCGGCCATGGCGGAGGCCTCGGCCTCGCGCGCTCGGTCCGACGCCGACCGGGCGGGTTGAAAACCCGGACCGAATGGCGGATGTCCGGGAAGCGGCCAGAGCGAGATGTTGCTGGCGAGCAGGGCCGTGGGGAGCTTCGCGATTTCACCCGCGAGCATGCTGCCGAACAGCAGATCCGAGCCGAGCAGGATATCGGCCGGCTCCGTTGCCAGCGCTTCGAGAATATCCTCGGCATAGCATTGCGCGGGTCCGACGAAGATTCGCGCACACGCTCTCTGGAAGCAGGCGACGGGATCGGCGCTTTCCCAATCACGCAAGAAGCAGCTTTCGTCTGATCGATCCGGACGGTTCGGGGCACGCTTCCATGGCAGGAATCGGGCGCCCGCCTCGATCGCCTCCGCGCTCATCGTGTCGTCGGCGATAAGGCGCACCTCGTGGCCCCGGGCGGCGAGGGCGCGCACGGCCGCGAGCGTCGGCGGGACGTTGCCGCCGCCTTCCCAACAGACCGCCAGGATGCGCAGATGCGGCCCCGCATTGGTCGTCTTGATCATCGCATGGTTCCTTTCTCGATGGAGACCGGATCAGCTCGCCTTATCCTCACGCAGCAGGCGCTCGATAGCCTGCGTCATCAACTGGTGTGTCTTTGCCGCCGAATGTCCCTGTGCCCGACGCAGCAGATGCCAGATCCAGACATCGGTCTGAGCTAGCAGTTGCGCGAGCCGATCCCTGCGGGCCTTGCTGTCGAGTTTGTCGAGCCAGGCCCCGAACATGTCCTCGATCCACTCGCGATGACCTTTGCGTCCGCGATCGAGAACGGCGGCGAATTCGGGAATGCGCGCTTCCTGCCCGAGTGTCCGCACGATGATGTCGCCGGTGCGTTCATAGTCGGCCGTCAGGAGCGCGACGATATCGGCCACGCTTTCTATGGGCGCGCTCCAGCGTTGGGCCCGGATCGATGCATCCATCCGGGCCGCCATGGCGCTGAGCACGCCGGTCTTGCTGCCGAAGCGCCGTATCACGGTTTGGCGGGTGCTGCCGGCCGCTGCGGCGATGTCGTCGAGCGTGATCTCGTCGAACCAGCGCTCTGCGAGGAGCGCGAACAAGGCGTCGAGGATCTGCTGCTCGGTATCCTGAACTGCATTGGCGCGCGCCGACTGGCGATAGGCTCGCGGGGACATGGTGTTGCCCTTTCCTGATTTGGTGTTACGCAAAGTAACGCTAAATAGAGGGGGCGTCTACACGGGTTTACGATGCGCGGCGTTGCAAGGTCGGGCCGTGGACTACCGCATGACATAACTTGACATCTATTTCTAACGATTCGGTAACCTGGCAGCCGGAGGCAGCGCCTACACTTGCCTTCCCGGCGAGTCCTGAATCGTGGCCTCGTCATTCGTGGAGAGGAAATGAAACGCATTTGTCTGATGTTGGCCGCGGCACTGATGGCTTCTTCCGCGTTCGCGCAGGATGCCAGGATGCAGCAGGTGCAGTCCCGCTTCGAAGCCGCCGATACGAATCACGACGGCAAGCTCACACCCGCCGAGGCGCAGGCCGGCATGCCGCTCGTCGCCAAGAATTTCGATCAGATCGACACAGCCCACAAGGGCTATGTGACGCTCGACGATATCGCGCAATTCGCGGCAAAGCGGCATCAATAAATCCGCTTGTATAACGCTCGTTTCAATCCGGCTTTGAAAATCTGAAACGTCGCGTGGCATGACATGCCCGCCCTGTTGTCGCCTTCCCGATCTCGATGTTCCTTCCCGCGTTCACCCCCGTTCGGAAATCGCCGACGGCATGGGCCGTCGACACATGTCGACATAACTTTTGAATAGTCTGGAATGTGCCGCCTCTCTAATGTGATCACTGTCTCACCCGAGGCTTGCAATCTTTCTCCATCTATTCAGGACATCGTATGAAATTCCGATCCCTCGTCCAATTTGCCCCGTTCGCGGCCGGTCTCGTCTGCGCCGGCGTTACGCAGGGCGCGTGGGCTACCAGCGTCGCGGTGGGCATCAGCATTCCGCTGGCGCCGCCGCCGGTCGTTGCCGTGCCCGCGCCTACGTATGGAGTCGCTATGGTGGCCGCGCCGATTGTCGCCGCGCCCGCCGCCGTTGTTGCAGCGCCTGTGGTCGTGGGCCCGCCGATCGTCGCCGCGCCCGTCTATGTGGCGCGTCCGCCGGCCGTCGTGGTCCGTGGCGGATACGGCTATGTGGGCCGCGGTGTCGTGGTGGTTCGATAACGTCGCTGCATCGCAAATGAGCAGGGGTGTCAGGCGGCGCAGTTGTGCATTGCACTTGCGATGCCTGATCGGATCGATATCGCATTGCCATAGGCACACATGCATGCATGTGTGCCGGCCGTGCGTTGAAATGGAAGATGTCGTGTCATGAAGGGGTTCAAGTATCAGTCGGCGGCGGCGATTGCTTTGGCGTTGGCGTGCCTTGGCGGGTGCGCTGTCGTGCCGCCCAGCTATCCGACCGTGATGGCGCTGCCCGAGAAGGGCAAGCCGATTGCGGCGTTCCAGCAAGACGATTACGCGTGCCGCACGTACGCGGCGCAGATCGTCAATCCTGTTGCGGCGTCGCCCGCGGTTGCGAATTCCGGGCTGGCCGCGCCGGCGCTGGGCGCGGCAGGCGGCGCGGCGGCCGGGGCGCTGATTGGCGCGGGGGCGGGCAATGCCGGCGCCGGTGCGGCGATCGGCGCGGGCGCTGGCCTGCTGCTTGGCAGCGCGGCGGGGCGGAACCAGCGTTGGGGCAGTGAAGCCGCGCTGCAGCGTCAATACGATAACGCGTACGCTCAGTGCATCACCGCGAAGGGAAACACGATCGCAACGCCTGGGGCGCCGCGTGCAGTAGCGGTTGCGCCCGCTGTGGTTTACGCGCCCGCCCCGTATTATTACGTTCCTTATTGAACTGAACGGCTTGCCGTCATGGCGCACATCACGCGCGTGGACTGCGAATCGCGCGTGTGACACCGCGCGGCGTCGAGATCTACACTCGTATCTACGCCTGACATTGAACTCGCCCCGAACCGCCATGCCGCCACGCAACCCTGCCGACAAAGATGCACAGAATCCGGCGCTGAATCCGGCGCTGAATCAGGCGCCGAAAGGCCGGATTCTGGTGCTCGACGACGATCTCGAGATTCGCAATATGCTGCAGCGATTTTTGACCGCGCAGGGTTTCGAGGTGCGCGCGGCGAGGGACAGCAATCAGTTCGATACGTTCCTGGAGCGGCATCCGTTCGATCTTGTGATTCTCGACATCATGATGCCCGGCGAAGACGGCCTGTCCATCTGCAGACGCTTGCGCAGCCAGGGGCAGATGATTCCCATTCTGATGCTGACCGCGCGCGGGGATCCGATCGACCGCGTCGTCGGACTGGAAATGGGCGCCGACGATTATCTGGGCAAGCCGTTCTTGCCCAGCGAACTGGTCGCGCGCGTGCGCGCGATGCTGCGCCGCCAGCAGGTCTTTTCGCGTCAGCATGGCGCGTTGGGCAGTGTGGCAGGCGACGATGAAATGCCCTTGCTCCGCATCGGGGACTATCTGCTCAAGCCTCATCTTCAGGAACTGATGTTGGCGGGTGCGCAGGTCGAAGTGGGCGCGGCGGAAATGCGATTGCTGTGCGCGCTGGCCGAAACACCGAACCGGCCGGTCAGCCGCGAGAATCTGATCGAGCGCGCGCACGGACGTCACTACGAAGCGAACGCACGCAGCATCGACGTACAGGTGCTGCGTCTGCGCAAGATCATCGAGGCGGATGCCTCCTCGCCTCGCCATATTCGCACGGTATGGGGCGTCGGCTATATGCTCGTTGCGAAACTCGAGGCCTGAGGGGGCAGACGCGGCTCAGACGCAGTTCGGCCGCGCTCAGATCTGTTCGGTCGCGTGCAGGAAGGTCGCGTTTCGGGGCGGATATTTGTCGAGGCACTCGCCCAACTGGTCGGCCATATTGCCCAATGCGTCGATGAAGATGCCGGACGATCGGCCATAGCGCCGCGCGAGCAAGGCGAGATCCAGCAGACCCGCATAGGTAGGCGTGCATTGCGGCGGCAACGCTTCATTCGGATCAGGCAGAGCGGGCGCGAGCAGGGGCGAGGGCATCGCGGCGATAGACCAGGGGGCTTGCTGCGGCGCGCAGCCAGCCAGCGTTGCGGCGGTGGCAGCGATTGCCATCGCACGGGAGATCTGGCGAGTCACGATTTCAAAGGGGTATTGCATCGGAAGACCTGGTGTTTCGAGTGTCTAGTGGTCGGCGTGGCGCATGACCTACGCAAGGCCGGCGAAACATGCATGGCACTCTAACGGGCCATTGCATGACGATCTGTTGGAAACTTGTGTCGCGAAGTTGCAATCCGCGCGATTTGCGTGGCGGCGCTGAAGATCGACCGGTGCCGGACGATGCGCGATGTAACCGGATGACATGACTCGTTGCATGTTGTATTGAGGCGAGCGTCTATATTGCGTGCCGGTCTTGATCGAAGAAAGAGTGACTTCGTATGAAAAAACTGGATTTCATTCGCGCGGGCGCAACTGGGCTGGCGGCGCTTTACGCAGCGGCGGCATTTTCGCAGGCGGTCGTGATTGCTACTGCACCCCCTCCGGCGCTTCGTTACGAAGCGGTCCCGGTTGCGCGGCCCGGCTATGTCTGGGATCCCGGCCACTGGATATGGCGGGCCGGTGCGTATGCGTGGGTGCCGGGGCACTGGCTGGTCGTGCGGCCCGGTTATCGCTGGATTCCGGGGCACTGGGTCGCGCAGCGTCCGGCGTGGCGCTGGGTGCCAGGGCACTGGGCTTGAGTGCGCGGTGCAACGGCGGTTGTAACGGCGGTTGCAACGGCAGTGGGCATGCTCGACTCGAGCGGCATGCGCGACATGGATAATTGCCTTGCTGCGTTGTATAACCTCGGATAAATCCACGACCCGATTGGCAATATTGCGTCGGGCCTCAGTTCACCACCTGGTATTCGTCGGGGAGCGCCATGTTCGGCTGGTATCGCTCGCTACTGGTGCGCAACGTGCTCGCGCTGATCGTGCTGGTGCTAGCCAATCAGATCTTTGCGGGCACCGTGTATGTGTTCCTCGTTCAGCGCCCGCGCATCGAGGAAGCCGCTTCGCTCGTCGCGGCGCAAATCCGCACAGTGAGCCGGTTGCTTGCCGCGCTGCCGCCGGCGGTGCGGGAGCAGCAACTGCTGGCGATCAATGGCGTATCGCAAAGCGAGGTGCCCGGGGCGAGCGCCACCGACTCGCAGCCGCCCGGCATGGCTGCGCGGTATTTCGTTGCGCGGATGTCGAGCGAGCTGGGCGCGGGTGAACAGATGCGCTTCGAGCGCGGCGGCGCGCACCGCGTCTGGGTTCGCCTGCGGGTGGACGACGCGTATTACTGGATGCTGCTCGCGGGTGCGCCGCACGGCATTCCGAGCTTGCCGTGGACGTTGATCAGCCTGCTGTTGTGTATCGCCACGGTGCCGCCCCTGGTGGCGTTCCTGATACACCGTCCGGTTGAACGGCTGCTGATGCGTCTGGCGCGTGCCGCCGACACGATCGAGCAGGGGGCGTGGCCCGAGGCGGTGCCCGTTGAAGGCGCACACGAACTGGCAATGGTTGCGGACGCATTCAACCGGATGGCCGCATCGCTTCAGGAACTGGAGACGACCCGCGCGCAGATGCTGGCGGGCATCTCGCACGATATCCGCACGCCGCTCACAAAGCTGCGCATGGTGCTGCTGGCTCCGGAATCCGTCGAAGCGCCGGCGGACAGCGCCGAACGTTTCGTCGAGGAAATCGACATGATCGTGCAGCAGTTCATCGACTTCGCGCGCGGTTGGGACAGCGAAACCGCAAGGCGCGGCGACCTCAATGCATTGATCGAGCGTCTCGCAGCCGACTACGTCGGGCTCGAGTATGTATTCGATCTGTCGCTGGAGCCGCTGCCCGAGTTCTCGTTCCGGCCCACGGGAATGCAGCGTCTATTGATGAACCTGATGCATAACGCGGCCGTCCACGGCCGTAACGGGCTGGCGGTCAGGACCCGGATGGCGGGCGGGTACGTGACGATCGACGTCGAGGACCAGGGCCCCGGCGTGCCGGCGGAGCTGTTGCCGCTGATGAAGCAGCCGTTCAGGCAGGGGCCGCAGAGCGATCAGCGCAGCGGCTCGGGGCTCGGTCTGGCTATTGCGGACCGGATTGCGAGGCAGCATGACGGGGTGCTCGACCTGTTGCCGAACCGGCCGCATGGTCTCGTGGCTCGCGTGCGCTTGCCGGTTCGTTGAGCAAGTGAAGAAATCTAAATCATGAGCAGCACAGCACGATTCTGACATGCGTTGAAACAAGTTTTGAGCAGCGTGTAACGCGGCACGCCGGTAAATTGAGTTCGAAGGCGTTGCCAGGCCGCATTGTTCGGCCAGCAACGAGCGCCACTCATTACCTCAATCATCGAAGTCAGAATCAAAGATGTCTTTTAAATTCGTGCGCATGGCCGCAGTGCTGTCGGGCCTGTTCGTTGGCGGTTTTTCCAGCCTTGGATCGCAGGCTGCTTCGTTCTCTTCGCCGGGTAACGCGACTCACGCGACTCACGCGAAACTCGAGCAGGATGCGCGCGCGGCGCTGGCGCGGCTGTATTCAAGCACGCCTCGTGCGAGGGAGTTGGGTGCCCATTCCGTTGCAATCCTGGTCTTTCCGGACATCCTGAAAGCAGGGCTGATGTTCGGCGGTGCGGGCGGCAATGGTGTGCTGTTCTCACGCGCGGGAAAGGTGCTCGGCTACTACAACACGAGCGCATTTTCCTATGGGCTTCAAGCCGGTGCGCAGAGCTTTTCCGAAGCAATGTTCCTCACGAAGGCCGCTGCGATGAGCTACCTCGATAGCAGCGCGGGCTGGTCGATTGGCGGCGGCCCGAGCGTGGTTCTCGCGGACTCGGGCATGGGGCGGGACCTTTCCACTACGACTTTGCGCCCGGATGTTTATGCGTTCATCTTTGGGCAGACGGGACTCATGGCGGGCATGGGCGTGCAGGGCCAGAAAATCACCCGGCTCGGTTCGTGACACGCAACCCGGCATCACAGGATCTCGAGCCGTGCCAATTTTCGGAACACGATTGAGCCGTCTATCGGAAAGACCTTCGCAGCGGCGGAACCCGCTGTCTTATGGGGTATTCGGGACATTCGGCATTGCGCGTGCCGATCCGCTCACGCATGAAGAGTACAGACTGGCCGCCGCGTGGCTCGACCATCTCTGGCTTGCCCGAATGAAAGTAATCGCTTAATGTCTCCACTTGCACCGGGCCTCACGGCACCGGTGCGCCGCCCGGTATCACCACGCAGTGAAAACCCAGGAGGAGACAAGCCGTGCGTTCCACATTCAGACTTCGCAGACTTTCAATCACCGTCGTGTGTGCGGCACTCGCTGCATTCAACGGCGTTGTTGCGCACGCAACTGACGCGCCTGTGGAAACAATCACCGTCGAAGGCCTCGCGCATCCGGTGGATATTCTGATCGATCATTGGGGCGTGCCGCATATCTTTGCGGACAACGAAAGCGATGCTTTCTTCGTGCAGGGTTTCAACGCCGCGCGCGACCGGATGTTCCAGATCGATCTGTGGCGGCGGCGCGGCCTCGGCCAGCTTGCCGAAGTGTTTGGCCCGGCCTATGTGGAGCAGGACAAGGCCACGCGTCTGTTTCTCTATCGCGGCGACATGGCCGCCGAATGGCAACGCTACGGCCCCGACGCGAAGCAGATTGCCACACGCTACGCGGCCGGTGTGAACGCGTACATCGACTGGCTCGCCGCGCATCCCGAACACATGCCGTACGAGTTCCGCAAGGTCGGCTACTGGCCCGCCCGGTGGTCGGCGGACGACGTCGTGCGCATTCGCAGCCACGGCCTCACGCGTAACGTGACCAGCGAGGTTGCGCGCGCGAAGGTGGCGTGCAAGAGCACGCTTGCGGCCGACACCATCCGCTTCGGTCTGCAACCGCCGTGGCGCACGACGATGCCCGACGGGCTCGATCCGTGCCTGCCGGACGACGTGCTGAAGGTCTTCGAACTCGCCACGCAAAGCGTGCACGTGACGCGCGAATCGCTAAAGAGCGCCGACGCATCGACCACGGTGATCGCCGCCGCCGACAACCCCGAAGAAGTGACCGAAGGCAGCAATAACTGGGTGATCGCGCCGGCCAAATCCGCAACGGGCCGCGCGATCATGGCGAACGACCCGCATCGCGCGTATGCGGCGCCGAGCCTGCGCTACATCCAGCAGATCAGCACGCCCACGCTGGACATCATCGGCGGCGGCGAGCCGTCCGCGCCGGGCATTTCGATTGGCCACAACGGACACATCGCGTATGGGCTCACGATCTTCAACATCGATCAGGAAGATTTGTATGTCTATCAATTGAATCCGGCGAACCCGCACGAGTATCGATACAAGGGGCACTGGGAGCCGATGCGCATCGTTCACGAGCAAATCGCGGTGCGTAATGGCGAGACGGCGGGCAAGACCGTCGACGCCGAACTCGCGTTCACGCGCCACGGTCCCGTGATCTATACCGAACCCGCGAAGCGTCGCGCATTCGCGGTACGCACGGCGTGGCTCGAACCCGGGATGTCGCCGTACTACGATTCGATCCGCTATATGCGCGCGAAGAATTTCGCCGAATTCCGCCGCGCGCTCGCGACGTGGGGCGCGCCGACCGTCAATCAGGTCTATGCGGACACGCAAGGCAACATTGGCTGGCTGCCGAGCGGGCTCGCGCCGAAGCGGCCGAACTGGGACGGGCTCATGCCCGTGCCAGGCGACGGCCGCTACGAATGGGCCGGGTTCTGGCGACGCGACGATCTGCCGGCCGGCTACGATCCGTCGAGTGGCTACGTCACGACGTCGAATGAAATGAATCTGCCTGAGGGCTATCCCTACGCGCAGCGCAAGCTCGGTTTCGAGTGGACCAACGGGTCGCGCCATCAACGCATCGACGAACTGTTGAAGTCGTTGCCGAAGGTATCGATCGAGGACAGCGAGCGCTTGCAGAACGACATCGTGTCGATTCCGGCGCGCCGACTGGTTGCGCTGCTCGCGCCGCTCAACAGCGATGATCCGCACACGCGCTTGGCGCTCGCGCTATTGCATGGCTGGGATGCGCAGATGCGCGCCGACTCGGCGCAGGCCGCGCTCGAAGAGGTCTGGCTGAGCCGCCACCTCAGGCGCGCGTTCAAACAAGCGGTGCTGCCGAAAGATGCGGCGCATGCGTTCGGTGCGCCGGACACGGCGGTCATGCTAGATATGCTCGAACATCCGGATGCGCGTTTCGGTGAGAACCCGCCCGCGAAGCGCGACGCGCTATTGCTCGCGAGTCTGCGTGACGCCTACGACGAGATGATCACGTTGCAGGGCGCGGACGAGCATGCCTGGGCGTGGGGAAAGTTGCAGACAAACCTCAACGCGCATCCGTTCGCGGGTCTCGTCGACGACGATATGCGCGCGAAACTCAACGTCGGGCCGCTGGCGAAGGGCGGCAGCGCGTACACGCCGAACCAGTCCACCTACCGGGACAGCGATTTCCGGCAGACGAACGGACCGTCGTTCCGCGTGATTGTGGATGTGGGCAACTGGGACAATTCGCGCGCGGTGAATCTGCCCGGCGAATCAGGCGACCCGGACAGTCCGCATTATCGGGACTTGGCGCAGATGTGGCTTGACGGCCGTTATTTCCCGCTGCTTTACACGCGTGCGGCTGTGGAAGCGCAAACGGAAAAGCGGATTCATCTCGTGCCAGGCGAAAGCACGCGCTGAATCCAGGACCGGAGGAAAGCGGAATGCGCGGCGCAGGGGGGACTTGCGCCCGCTTGGGTTCGTACTCAGTGCCGCGTGGCCGCACTGGTGCTCGTGTACCAGTGGGAATAGCCGCGTTCGACGAGGCTGCGCGGCTGCGGCTCTTTTACGGTCGATCCGCCCGGCATGGCTGCATTGGCGTCAAGGCAATAGGCGGCGTCGATAATCTGCTCCCGGTCCGCATCTTCGTCACGCATGCACAGAAAAGCTTCAACCATTGAATTGTTCATTTGCCAATCTCTCCTTTGTTCACACAAACAACGATGCTTTATTTGTCGAGGTATTGGCATTAATCGTATGGCGTGAGCGGGGCGTTAGAAAGTGACTGAAAGTCGCTATATCAGCGGTTGAATGCAATACATTATTGCCGCCGTGGAAAGACTGGATTTTATTTAATTCCGCCGCTCGATGACGAGTCAATCGAGCGGCGGGAGCACGAGATCAGAAGTTGCCGAAGAAGCCGCGTGCGGCAACCATGCAGAACGGCGCGACGAGGTCGTCGTGGTAAGCCTGGAGGACGGCATTGGATCCGTTATCCGTTGCGCCGGCCTGTATCGCCTGCTGGGCGACTTGTGCTTCGGCCTGCGCGAAGCCCGCTTTGGCCGAGGCAAATGGATCATTCGCGCCAGGCGTGGAATCGACATCGAGGATGCTCGTCAGGCCCGGCGCGACATTGGCGTGGTTCCAGTAAGCCTGTTCGATCGTCGCGTTGGCGAAGTACACCATCGGGTCGAGGTTCCGTGCGCGTACAGCATGAGCGGGCAATGATTGCGGGTGGCGCATGAGCACGATTTCACGATGAAGTGCTTTACGAGTAATCCATGCCATGCCCGTTCTTTATTGCGGGCGCGGCGTACGGGCGATCTCGGTCGAGACGAGGCGAATCGCGTTGATGAGTTCGTGCGCGGCCGGCGAGGGCGGGCTGCCGGTGCGCGTGGTCAAGCCAATATCGCGGGCCGTATCGCGCATGGACACGTCGAGCACGGCCAGTATTCCGGAAGCGCACTCGTAATGCAGTTGCTGCGCCGAGAGCACCGCAATCATGTCGGTATGCAGCAGCAGCCCCCGAATGACTGCGAGGTCAGCCGTTTCGACCGTCGGCATCGGCGGCTTGATCTTCGCGCGGCGAAACAGCGTCTCGAACAGCCGCCGCGTGGGCGAGTGGCTGCGCGGCAGCACCCACTGGGCGTCGCCGAGGTTCTTGATGGAGAGATCCTTCACCCCGGCGAGCGGATGGTCGCGCCTCGCGAGGATGACCAGGTTCTCCGACATCAGCTTTTCGTTTTCGAGGCCGCTCGTGGCATCGTTCGCCCGCAGCGCGCCAAGGATGAAGTCAATGTCGCCCGCGCGCACGCCCGCGACCAGCGCCTCGTACGCACTCTCGTCGGTAATCACGCGCACCTTGGGAAACCGCGTGACGACACGCGCCACCGCTTCCGGCAGGATCAGCGTGCGGCCGAGCGGTAGCGCGCCCACCGTGACGACGCCCTGGACGCTGCCGTGCAGCGCGGCGACATCGTCGGCGACGTGGCGCAATTCGTTCAACGCACGGCGCACGTGCAACAGGAAGGTTTCGCCGTCGGTCGTGAGAAGCAGTCCGCGCGGATGACGATGGAACAGCGGAAATCCCGCGCCGATTTCAAGAATGCGCACCGCGCTGCTGACCGCGGGCTGCGTGACGTTCAGCGCCCGCGCTGCACTGGGCATGTGCCGGTAGCGCGCGAGCGTTGAAAACAGCTGCAGCCGGCGCGTGTTGAGCAGGTAGGCCGGCAAGCCGCCTACCGCCGTTGCGCGCTTGCGCGACTGGCGCATCGCACACCAGCCTGCCAGCTCGTTGAGTTCGGCGAACACACGCTCGCTGCGCTTGAGCACCGCACGCCCCACGGGCGTCGCGAGCATGCCGGATGGCTTGCGCTCGAACAGCGGCGCGTCCAGCGCGGTTTCGATCTGCTGCACGGCCCGCGTAATGGCCGACTGGGCGCGAAAGAGGGCGGTGGCCGCGCGGCTCACGCTGCCCATCTCGGCCACGCGCAGTACCGCATACAGGCATGCGAGATTGGGAAGGTCGGTGTCGTCCATGTCAGCACTGTTCCATGGCCGTCGACTTTACCGGAACGCCGATACTCAAGCTTGCGAGGTGTTTATCCGGGTATCTGTTTTATTTATCGATATGTTGTCGTGGCGATATCCGGCGGCAGCCGCGAGCGAGAACGGGCAGCAAGCCAGGCACCCCGTCCGGTGGGCTTTCCGGGCAGGCGGACGATGGCGCGCAGCCGCGCCATACCCTTATTCGATTGATCGTTACGTTGATGAGCAGGGTTTTCCCTTGCTGGGTGAGTGATGGGGTGAATGAGTATTTTTCTATCCGGTTACAGCATCGGCACGGTTAAAGAAGGAGTTCAGATATGGCACGGATTATTGGGGGCATTGCGGCGTCTCACACACCCACGATCGGTTTCGCGTTCGACAAGAACAAGCGCGAGGATCCGGTATGGGCGCCGATCTTCGAGAATTTTGCACCGCTGTCCGCGTGGCTGGCCGAACAGCGCCCCGACGTGCTGCTGTTCATCTACAACGATCACGTCACGTCATTCTTCTTCGATCACTATTCGGCGTTCGCGCTTGGAGTCGGGCCGCAGTGGTCGCCCGCCGACGAGGGCGGCGGCGCGCGCGACCTGCCGTCGATTGCCGGCCATCCGGCGCTGGCCGAGCATATCGGCCAGTCGTTGATGGCCGACGAGTTCGACATGTCGTTCTTCCAGAACAAGCCGCTCGATCACGGCTGTTTTTCGCCGCTGTCGATGCTGTGCCCGCATCGGCCCGAATGGCCGCTGAAACTCGTCCCGCTGCAGATGGGCGTGCTGCAGATGCCGGTGCCACGCGCACGCCGTTTCTACAAGCTCGGTCAGGCGCTGCGGCGCGCCATCGAAAGCTATCCGGAAGACCTGCGGGTCGCGATCGTGGCGACCGGTGGCTTGTCGCACCAGGTGCACGGCGAACGATCGGGTTTCAACAATCCCGAGTGGGACCAGCAGTTTCTCGACTTGTTCGAGCGTGATCCGGAGCGGCTCGCCGATATGACGCTCGCCGAATATGCGACGCTCGGCGGCTTCGAGGGCGCGGAAGTCGTCATGTGGCTCACCATGCGCGGCGCATTGCCCGCGGGCGTCGTGTGCCGGCATCGCAGCTACTATCTGCCGTCGATGACGGGCATCGCGACCGCGATTTATGAAAGCGCCGATGCGGGCGTCGATGAACGCGCCGTCGAGCGGCACCGCGCACGCATGGCGGTAGAACTGGCGGGCGCCGAAAAGCTGCCGGGCACATATCCGTTCACCATTGGCGCCGCGATGAAGTCATTCCGGATCAACGATTACTTGCACCGCATGATCGAGCCGCACCATCGCGAGCAATTTCTCCGCGACCCGGAGGCGAGTTTCGACGCGGCCGGCTTGTCCGACGAAGAACGCGACTTGATTCGCAGGCGCGACTGGCTTGGCCTGCTTCGATATGGCGTGATCTTTTTCCTGCTGGAGAAGCTAGGCGCGGTGACGGGCGTGTCGAACCTGCATATCTACGCAGCGATGCGCGGCGAGTCGCTAGAAGACTTTCAGCGCACGCGCAACGCGCCGGGCGCGTTGTATTCGGTCGCGGGCAAGGGTGCGGGCGATCTGGGCTGGGACAAAGCCAGTACGCAAAGCGGGAAATAGAGCGCGAGCCGAATTTTTCCGGTGCACCCTTCAGGGTCGCTGGAAATTCACGTCATATAAATAGGATGACGAAATATATGAGTCATCTAAAGGAGACAGGAGAATCACAATGGCATCTGGAAGAACAATCGACATCAAGGCCTTTATCGACGAGCGGCCCGTCTCGCGCTACCAGTGGCTGCTGGTAGCGCTCTGTTGCCTCGTCGTGATCGCCGACGGTATGGACGTGGCTATCATGGGTTTCGTCGCGCCCTCGATCATTCACGATTGGTCGATCTCGCGGCCGGCATTTGGCCTCGTCATGAGCGCCGCGCCAATCGGCCTCGTGATCGGCGCATTGGTCGCCGGGCCGAGCGCGGACCGGTTCGGCCGCAAGAGCGTGCTGATCGTTTCGGTGTTCCTGTTCGGTCTCTTCACGATTGCTACGGCGCACGCGGGCTCGCCGGTTGAAATGGCCGTGCTGCGGCTCTTGACCGGCATCGGGCTCGGCGCCGCGATGCCGAATACCACCACGCTGCTGTCCGAGTACGCGCCGCAGCGCCGGCGCTCGCTGATGATCACGCTGATGTTCACCGGCTTCAACTTGGGCTCGGCGCTGATCGGCTTCGTCGCCGCCTGGCTCATTCCCATTCACGGCTGGCGCGCGGTGCTGCTGTTCGGCGGCACGCTGCCGTTGCTGCTGATTCCGCTGCAACTGTGGCTGCTGCCGGAATCGGCGCGGCTGCTGGCGGTGCGCGGCGCATCGTCCGAGCGAATCGGCGCGGTGCTCGGCCGCGTGTGCGGCGCGCGCTTCTCCGGCAACGAGACGTTCGTGTCGAACGAGCCGCCGCTGCCGACCCGCAAGCCCATTGGCGTGCTGTTCTCGCACGGCTACGGGTTCATCACGGTGTCGCTGTGGATCACTTACTTCATGGGCCTGCTCGTCATCTATCTGCTGACCGGCTGGCTGCCGACGCTGATCAAGGACGCCGGATTGTCGGTCAGCACCGCAGCGAACGTGACCGCGATGTTCCAGATCGGCGGCACGATCGGCGCCATCGTGGTCGGCTGGCTGATGGACCGCACGCGGCCCGCGCCGGTGATCGGCGTGGCGTACCTCGGCGGCGGCCTGTGCGTCGCGGCGCTCGCCTGGGCGGGGGCGTTGTCGCCGTCGCTTGCAGCGCTGGTGTTTGCCGCCGGCTTTTGCATGAGCGGCGCGCAGACGGGACTGAATGCCTATGCGCCCGGCCGCTACCCGACGCTCGCCCGCGCAACCGGCGTGAGCTGGATGCTGGGCATGGGCCGCTTCGGCAGCATCTTCGGCTCGGCAATCGGCGGCGCGCTGCTCGGTCTCGGCTGGAAGTTCGAAGCGATTCTCGCGATGCTCGCGGTGCCGGCCACGCTGGCCGCGCTCGCGATCGTGAACACGCAGCGCACCGGCAAGATCGAGCCCGTGGAACTCGAGAACCCGGCGCACTGAAAGCAGCCTCAATTGCAGGAGTATCAATGATTATCGATATCCACGGCCATTACACGACCGCGCCAAAAGCGCTGGAAACGTGGCGCAATCTCCAGATTGCGGGCATTCATCAGCCATCCGAAATGCCGAAGGTGTCGGCGCTGAAGATCAGCGACGACGAATTGCGCGAGTCGATCGAGAACAACCAGCTCAGGCTGATGCGCGAGCGCGGCCTGGACATGACGATCTTCAGCCCGCGTGCGAGTTTTATGGCGCACCACATCGGCGATTTTCAGGTGTCGAGCACGTGGGCGGGCGTCTGCAACGAGCTGTGCTACCGCGTCAGCGAGCTGTTTCCCGATCACTTCGTGCCGGCGGCGATGCTGCCGCAAAGCCCCGGCGTCGACCCGGCCACCTGTATTCCGGAACTGGTCAAGTGCGTCGAGCAGTACGGCAACGTTGCGATCAACCTGAATCCCGATCCGTCCGGCGGACACTGGACGAGTCCGCCCTTGTCGGATCGCCATTGGTATCCGATCTACGAAAAGATGGTCGAGTACGATATCCCGGCGATGATTCACGTGAGCACGAGCTGCAATGCGTGTTTCCACACGACGGGCGCGCACTACCTGAACGCCGACACGACCGCGTTCATGCAGTGCCTGACCTCCGATCTGTTCAAGGATTTTCCGTCGCTGCGCTTTGTCATCCCGCACGGCGGCGGCGCGGTGCCATACCACTGGGGGCGCTTTCGCGGCCTCGCGCAGGAGTTGAAAAAGCCGCTGCTCGAAGCGCATCTGCTGAACAACGTGTTCTTCGACACCTGTGTCTATCACCAGCCGGGCATCGACTTGCTCACGCGCGTGATTCCGGTCGAGAACATCCTGTTCGCGAGCGAGATGATTGGCGCGGTGCGCGGTATCGACCCGCAAACCGGGCATTACTTCGACGACACGAAGCGCTACATCGAAGCCGCGGATATCGCTCCCGAAGATCGCGACAGGATCTACGAAGGCAATGCGCGGCGCGTGTATCCGCGTCTCGACGCGAAACTCAAATCGAAGGGACTTTGATAATGGATGAACTGGGAGTCGTATATCGCAACATCCGGCGTGCGGATGCCGACGTGGCGGCCAAACTGGGCGAATTCGGATCCGCAACCGTGCATGAAGCGATGGGGCGAACCGGGCTGCTCAAACCGTACATGCGGCCGATTTACCCGCGTGCGCGCACTGCCGGCACAGCAGTCACGGTGCTGCTGCAACCGGGCGACAACTGGATGCTGCACGTCGCCGCCGAGCAGATCCAGCCCGGCGACATCGTGGTGGCGGCGGTAACGGCCGATTGTACCGATGGCTATTTCGGCGATCTGCTCGCGACGAGTTTCAAGGCGCGCGGCGCGCGCGCGCTGATCATCGATGCAGGCGTGCGCGACGTCGCGGTGCTGGAGGCGATGCAGTTTCCGGTATGGAGCAAGGCCATCTCCGCAAAAGGCACGATCAAGGCGACGCTCGGTTCGGTGAACATTCCGGTCGTGTGTGCCGGCGCGCTGGTGCAGCCCGGCGACGTGATCGTTGCGGACGACGATGGCGTGGCCGTAGTGCCGGCCGCTGCTGCTTCCGAGGTGTTGGAAAAAGCCATCGCGCGCGAAGCGAACGAAGCGCGCAAACGCGCGACGCTGGCCTCGGGCGTGCTCGGCCTCGATATGTACGACATGCGAGAGCCGCTGCGTCAAGCAGGGCTGCGCTACATCGATTGATGCGGAGACGATCGATGGCACAGGAACACACGGCTCGTGCTGCGATCGCGGGCATCTCGTCGATGGCGATGCGGCCGATTCTCGCGCTGCTAGCCGCGCGATACGAGTGCGAGACGGGGCGCTGCGTGACGATTGTTTCGGTCGGCGGCGTTGAAGCCTCGCTACGCGTACGGGCAGGCGAGACGTTCGATTTCGCGGTGCTGGCGTCCGATGCAATCGAGCGGTTGGCAGCCGATGGACTCGTCGACCCCGAAAGCCGTGTCGATGTCGCGCGCTCGGGCGTGGCGGTGGCGGTCGCGGTGGGGGCTACCCATCCGGAGATCGGCTCGGAGGCCGCGTTACGCGATGCGATTCTGCGCGCCGGCCGGATCGGCATTTCGACGGGGCCGAGCGGAAACGCGCTGCTGCACTTGTTTGAACGCTGGGGCATCGCGCGCGAGATGGCCGCGCGCGTCGTTCAGGCGGCACCGGGCGTTCCTGTCGGTGCGTTGATTGCGAACGGCGAAGTCGAGCTAGGTTTTCAGCAGTTGAGCGAGTTGATGACTATGCCTGGGGTCGACATCGTGGGGCCATTGCCGCCGGAGATTCATGCCGTCACGGTATTTTCCGGCGCGATATGCGCCACATCCCGGCGACGCGATGAAACCCTCCGGTTTCTGGCCTGGCTGACGTCGGGCGAAGCAGACGCCGCCAAGTGCGAACACGGGATGGAGCCCGCATGATGCCGGTGCGATAGGCAGATCAGATGTCTTGATGCAAGTTTCGCAAGACGTATGCGCTATCAAATTAGTCATTCTAAATAAGTAAATTAATATCGATCGACAAGGAGACTCAATAGATGAAGCAGCATGCATTTCGCCTGGCTCTGGTATCCAGCGCCGCCATGGCTTGTGCCGCGTCGGCGCTCGCGCAAAGCAGCGTCACGCTTTACGGGATCATCGACAACGGCATTGGCTACCAGAACAATGCGACGACGCTGGGATCGACCACGGGCGGCAAATCGCTGGTCAAGATGAATCAGGGCGTATGGGCGGGTAGCCGCTTCGGCCTGAAAGGCGCGGAGGATCTGGGCGGCGGCACCAAGGCGGTGTTCACGCTCGAATCGGGCTTCAACTCGGCAACGGGCGGCGCGCAGTACACCGATGCCATCTTCGGCCGCCAGGCGTGGGTCGGGCTCGCGAACCCGACCTACGGCACGCTGAGCGCCGGCCGGCAGTACGCATCGTATTATCAGACTATGTCGTCGTTCAGCCCGAACACCTGGTTGACCGGTTATTACGGCGCGCACCCCGGCGATGTCGACGGGCTCGACACGATCTACCGCGCGAACAATACGCTCGAGTACACCTCGCCAAAGCTGTACGGTCTCACGTTTAGCGGATCGTATTCGTTTGGTGGCGTCGCGGGCAGCACCGATGCCGGCTCGACCTGGGCGACCGGCATCCAGTATGCAGTCGGCGCGTTGGGACTGGGCGTCGCGTTCGAGCGCGTGAACAACTCGAACACGGCGGGCGGCGCTTGGGGCGCGAACTCGACGACGTCCAACGGTGGCGCACAGATTGGCGTGTCCGCGCTGACCAATGGCTATCAGACCGCGAAGGCGCAACAGCGCTTCGCGGTCGGCGCGAGCTACCGGTTCAACGACGCGTGGGATGCAACGGCCACCTATACGAACACGCAGTACATCGCCGGCTCGAATTCCAGATTCTTCGATACGGCGATCTTCAACACGTTTGGTGCGGTGCTGCACTGGAAGCCCGCGGTGGCATGGGATCTGGGCGCGGGCTATGCGTACACGCGCGCGACCGAGGCGAATGGCATTACGGATAGCGCGCAATACAATCAGTTCAACCTGTCGCAGTACTATGCATTGTCGAAGCGCACGGGGCTATATCTGCTTGAAGCGTATCAGCACGCCAATGGCAAGACGCTCGGCACCAAAGGCGCGGGCAACATCATCGATGCGACCGCTACGCTCGGCGACGGCCTGAACTCCGCGCCGTCGTCCACTGGCAACCAGTTCGCGGTCGGCGCCGGGATCATTCATCGGTTCTAATGCACCTCACGCAAAGCGTGAAAGGGGCCTCAATGTGCCGGGGCCTCTGATTTATGCGCAATTTTCGCTTCGGCGGCACGCATGCTTGCCTCGTAGTTGTAGTCGGTCGCTTCATAACCGGCTTGCTTGAGCTGGACGTACTCGTTGCGAACCTGTGCACGAGTCAGCGGCTGGGTTTGCTCGGCGAAACTGAGTACCGGCACAGCGAGAGCCGATGCGACGGCGATGGCTTGAATCAGGGTTTTCATGGCGACTACCTCGGGAACATGGAGCGACGCGACCGATGTTCAGGTCGTTGAGTGAAGGTTAGGATTGAACTGGGAGGCAATAAATGGCCTCCGGTTCAATTCACTTTTCCTGCTGGAGCAAAAGTGATTGAGTCGCGGCGCTCGTAAACGTCCAGCAGGGGGCTGGCGGGGTAGCGTTCATCAAATCCACCGACGATCGCGCCTCGTGGACCAAACCTCGGATTCAGGCCGCAAGCAGCCTGCAATCCATTTCGGGGCGTGCGGTGCGAGGCGGGAATACGCACCAGCATCCATCGTCGTGGCGAAAGAAAAAGATCGCGCGCTTGCCGCTCGCCGCGCCGACCTCGACGTGCCGATGCTCACGAGGCCGCTGCCGCCGTCGCGCAGCGCCTGCATGTCGTCGCGCTCGATGCGCGAGAGGTGGTGCGCATCGACGTCGGCGCGCCGTATCGCGAGCGCTTCGGCAATCCGTACGCGGTGATCCATCGCGCGGACGCCGTGATCGGTTGCGACGGCGTGAAGTCGGCGGTGCGCCAGGCGCTGATTGGCGACGAGCCTCGTGTGACAGGCCATGTCGTCTACCGCGCCGTGGTCGACGTGGAAAACATGCCGAAGGATTTGCAGATCAACGCGCCGGTGGTGTGGGCGGGGCCGCATTGCCACCTCGTGCATTACCCGTTGCGCGGCGGCCGGCAATACAACCTCGTCGTCACGTTCCATAGCCGCGAAAAAGAGGAGTGGGGCGTGCGCGAGGGCAGCAAGGATGAAGTGCTGTCGTACTTCGACGGCATTCATCCGCTGCCGCATCAAATGCTCGATAGGCCGACCTCGTGGAAGCACTGGACAACCGCGGATCGCGATCCGGTAGAGCGCTGGAGCTTCGGCCGCGCGACCTTGCTTGGCGACTCCGCGCATCCGATGACGCAGTACCTCGCGCAGGGCGCTTGCCAGGCGCTCGAAGATGCCGTGACGCTGGGCGCCGCCGTTGCGGCAGCCGATGGCGATTTCGAGGCCGCGTTCAAGCGCTACGAGGCGGCGCACATTCCGCGCACGGCCTGCGTGCTGTATTCGGCGCGCGAGATGGGGCGCATTTATCACGCGAAGGGTGTCGAGCGGCTGGTGCGCAGCTCATTGTGGGTTGGCAGGACGCAGGAGCAGTTCCATGAAGCGCTGGCCTGGCTGCATGGGTGGCGCGCCGAGGATTGCCTGAAGGGCGTGGTCTGAAAGATTCCAGAAAAATCAATGACTTGGCATAAGGTCTGATTTTTTTGCATATGTCCCTCTAAAGTTCCCTGGTGGGCGGTCGTTACCCCAAACATGGCGGTCGAAACAACGCGTTTGACAGTCCGCCGACGCCACGGTCGCCGTGGCGCAAACGGGCTCAGTCCCAATCAGGAGAATTTCCATGCTCGGAATCAATAGCAACATCAACTCGCTCGTCGCGCAACAGAACCTGACCGGCTCGGGCAGCGCGCTGTCGCAAGCGATCACGCGCCTCTCGTCGGGCAAGCGCATCAACAGCGCAGCGGACGATGCAGCGGGTCTGGCGATCTCGAACATCATGCAGACCCAGATCAACGGTCTGAACCAGGGCGTGTCGAACGCGAACGACGGCGTGTCGATGGTGCAAACGGCATCGAGCGGTTTGTCGTCGCTGACGAACAGCTTGCAGCGGATTCGCCAGCTTGCGACGCAGGCATCGAACGGCAGCATGACCGATAGCGACCGCGCAGCGCTGCAACAGGAAGTTTCGCAGCAGATCCAGGAAGTGAACCGGATCGCGTCGCAAACGACGTATAACGGCATGAACGTGCTGAACGGTTCGATGGGCAGCGTGTCGTTCCAGGTCGGTGCGAACGTCGGCCAGACGATCAGCCTGAATCTTTCCCAAAACGTGTCGGCCGCGTCGCTCGGTGGCGGTGCGGTGCAAGCTGGCAACACGGTGGCATCGCTGGCTGTTTCGCTCGATTCGAGCGGTGCGGCATGGAATGCCAAGTCCTCGACGGGCACTGAGATCACGCAGTTGAACGTTCTCGCAGACGGCAAGGGCGGTTTCACGTATACCGATCAAAACGGCAATGCGCTCTCGTTCGACCCGACGGCGGCTGCAACGCCCCTGCTCAAAGTGACCAGCGGTTCACTCGGCATCGATTCCTCCGGCGCACTCGATGCGGCCACCGAGATGGGCGCAATCGATGCTGCAAACAAAACCAATTCGTTCACTGCCGGCACGACGCTTGGCACGATTTCTGGCCTTAACGTCGACCCGTCGACTGGCAATAACGCTGCCGCCGGTGCAAGCAATGCCATCACGTCGGTCACGGTGAAGTCGGACGGCAACACGGGCTACACATTCTGGGATCAGAATGGCAATCAGATTCCGGGTTCCAGCAAAGTCGTTACGACCGCGCTTGGCTATGACACGACGACTACGCCGCCGAGCTTCGGCGCAACCCCGGCTCTGACCGGGGCTACGCAGGCGTGGTCGGCCTCGTCGACCGCCACGACGCAAACTGTCGACCAGATCGACATCAGCACGCTCGCCGGCGCGAACAATGCTATCGAATCGATCGACGACGCGCTGAATACGGTCAACAACATGCAGGCAAACCTCGGCGCCGCGCAAAACCGCTTCACGGCGATCAGCACGTCGCAGCAAGCCCAGTCGACTGATCTGTCGAACGCCCAGTCGCAAATCCAGGACGCCAACTTCGCAGCGGAAACGGCCAACCTGAGCAAGGCGCAAGTGCTGCAGCAAGCCGGCATCTCGGTGCTCGCGCAAGCGAACTCGCAGCCGCAGCAGATCCTGAAGCTCCTGCAGTAACAAGCGCTTCATGTGATTCAAGCAGTACGCGCCGCGCGCTCCGCCCGCCATACCCGGGGCGCGCGGCGCTTGCCAACCGGGAGGACAGCCTCCCGTTTGGCGTTTTTAAATCTGAGCGGTATTTGAACCGATTCACCCGGCATCGCCGACGCACGGAGCCCCTTCATGTCCACCGTATCCGGTACCTCGAACGCGAATCTGGCCTCCAGCGCTGCGGCGGCGGCCAACACCGCACTGCAGCAAGCCGCACAGTCCGTCATCAGCGGCTCGACCGGAAATTCGTCGATGGACGTGAACTCGCTTGTCACGGCGCTCGTGAATAGCAAGATCGCGGGCCAGGCGGCGACACTGTCCTCGCAGGCGCAACTGGACAACACGCAGATCTCCGCATACGGCACGCTCTCGGCCGCGCTTTCGGCGCTGCAGGCAGGCCTAACCTCGCTCTCGAACGGCACCACGGTGAATGCCTTCACGGCGAACGCGAGCGGCTCGGGCATCGCGGCCACGGCGGCCAGCGGGGCAGTGGCCGGAACCTACTCGATCGACGTCGCGCAGATCGCGACCGCGCAGGTGCTCACATCGAAGGGTTATGGCTCGAGCCAACCGCTCGCAACGGTGCCGAGCACGATGACGCTGTCGATCGGCGGCGCGAGCACCACGATTTCGCTGAACAGCAGCAACAGCACGGTTTCCGGCATTGCGGCGGCGATCAACAGTGCGAGCAACAATCCCGGCGTGACGGCCACGGTCGTCAACGGCGCCGATGGCGCGCACCTCGTGCTGCACGCAAACGCAACCGGCTCGCAGAACGCCATCAGCATCCAGGTCAGCGATACGGCTACCGGCGACCCGCTGAACGGCCTGGCGGTGACCGGCAACCCCGGCACGTCGCTCAGCGGCAACGCGAGCGCGACCGGTGCGCAACTCAAGGCCAACCAGTCGACGCTCGGTAACGTGCTGACTTCCGGGACGCCGGCCACGCCCAACTGGACCCAGACGACCGCCGCGCAAGATGCTTATTTCACGATCGACGGGACCGGCGTGACCAGCGCGACGAACTCGGTGACTTCCGCGCTCGCGGGCGTCACGCTGAGCCTGAGCGCCGCGTCGGTGGACGCCACGGGCTCGTCGCCGCAAACGCTCACGATCGCGCAGGACACGAGTTCGCAGTCGAATGCGATCAACAATTTCGTTACGCTCTACAACACGCTCGTGACGACCATGGGCACGCTCACCGCGTACAGCTCGACCGCGACTTCGCAGGGGCCGCTGCTAGGCGACTCCACGCTGAACCTCGTGCAAAACCAGTTGGCGTCGATCATCTCGAACGGTGTGAAGAACGGCAACACAAGCACGAGCCTCGCGACAATCGGCGTGACGCTCAACGCCGACGGCTCGCTCTCGGTCGACAACACCGCGCTGAGCAGCGCGCTGCAGAACAACCAGGCCACGGTGGCCAAACTGTTCAGCTCGACCAACGGCGTCGCCGCGCAGTTGAACACCAATATCACGGGCTACCTGTCGAGCACCGGCCCGATCCAGACGCGCACCAACGCGATCAACACCGACCTCACGAATCTCTCGACGCAGCAGGCGTCGCTGGCAACGTATCAGTCGCAGCTCACCAGCATGTACAACGCGCAGTTCACGGCGCTCAATACGCTGATGGCGACGATGAATAGCAACCAGCAATACCTCACGCAGCTATTCGGCGGACAGAACAGCGCCGGCGCGATGGCCACCAACAAGAATTGACGAGGTCACTTGCCATGCAAGCACTGGCGCAGATCGAACGCATCCGGCAGTTCACGAAAGACATCGAGCAGGCGGCCGCCGTGGGCGAATGGGAGCGCGCCGCGCAGCTCGCGAGCGAGCGCTCGCCGCTGCTCATGGCGCTTTCCGCGCAGCAATCGGCTGGCGCGCTTGCCACACTCCGGGAAATCCAGGCGATCGACCTGCGCATCGCCGAGGCCGCGCAAGCCGCCCAGGGGAGCTTGACCGCCGAATACCGCACGGCCATGCAGGCCACCCGCAACGCCAATCAGTATCAGCGTATCGCTCAGTTCTGAGCGCGAGGGCGGCGCACGCCGCCCCCCCAATCCGTCTCAATGCGCGTCCCAATTCGCGCTCCAATCCCGACCCAATTCTCACCAATGGGGTATCTCCCGATACCTCACCCGCCTCGCGCGACCTCGTTGAATCCCCCATTTCCTCGGGCTTGATGACTAAAGCGCATCAGGTCGTGCATAGATATCGGTTGATGCCGCTCCGGCGGCTGCCGACAATGCCACTACATCTTCAAAACACATCAGTTTCCGATACGAAATTTTTGGGAAGCGCAGCGGCTACGGCTTGCCGTGCCTGGGACATTGCCCCGGGTTCGGTCTGCGTGTATAGTCAGCGGCAGCATCAATATTTCCTATCGGAAACATCGACGAGGTCTCCCAGTGAACGCATCCACCATCCTTTCGGAACTTGGCATTTCCCATCTCGCCGAGGCCGGCGACATCGCCGTGCATTCGCCCATCAATGGCGAACTGATTGGCCGCGTGGCGAGCCAGTCCGTCGCCGAGGCCGACGCCGCGCTGGCGAAGGCTCACGAAGCTTTCAAGGTCTGGCGCAACGTGCCGGCGCCGCGACGCGGAGAACTGGTGCGCGTGCTCGGCAACAAGCTGCGCGAGCGCAAGGCCGCTCTGGGCGCCATCATCACGCTCGAGACCGGCAAGATTCTTCAGGAAGGGCTGGGCGAAGTGCAGGAAATGATCGACATCTGCGACTTCGCGGTGGGCCTGTCGCGTCAACTGTACGGCTTGACCATTGCTTCGGAGCGCCCCGGCCACCGCATGGCCGAAAGCTGGCATCCGATGGGTGTGTGCACGGTGATCTCGGCGTTCAACTTTCCGGCGGCCGTGTGGTCGTGGAATGCCGCGCTCGCACTGGTGTGCGGCAACGCGGTGATCTGGAAGCCTTCGGAAAAGACGCCGCTGACCGCATTGGCCGTCGACAAGATTCTGCAGGACGCGCTCAAGGAATTCGGCGGCGCGCCCGAAGGGCTTACGAGCCTCGTGACCGGCGGTCGCGACGTAGGCGCGAAGCTGGTGGCCGACCCGCGCTCGAACATAGTGAGCGCCACGGGCAGCACCGAAATGGGCCGTGCGGTGGGCGTGGAAGTCGCGCGCCGCTTTGGCCGCACGATTCTGGAACTCGGCGGCAACAACGCGGGCATCGTTTCGGGCACCGCGGATATGGAGCTTGCGCTGCGCGGCATCCTGTTCTCGGCGGTCGGCACCGCGGGCCAGCGCTGCACGTCGCTGCGCCGCCTGTTCGTTCACGAGAGCGTTTATGAGCAGACCGTGGAGCGCCTGAAGACGTTCTACGGCAAGGTGTCGATCGGCAACCCGCTGGAGCAGGGCACGCTGATGGGGCCGCTCATCGACGAGCAATCGTTCAAGCGCATGCAGGCCGCGCTGGAAAAGGCCCGTAGCGAAGGTGGCAAGGTCTTTGGCGGTGAGCGCCATGTGGTCGCGGGCAATGAAAAGGGCTTCTATGTGCGCCCGGCCATCGTGGAGATGCCCGCACAAACCGAGGTCGTGCTTACCGAGACCTTCGCGCCCATTCTTTACGTGCTCAAGTACAGCCGCTTCGAGGACGCCATCGAGGCCAACAACGCCGCGCACCACGGCCTGTCGTCGTGCGTGTTCACGACCGACCTGCGCGAGAGCGAGCGTTTCCTTTCGGCATCGGGCAGCGACTGCGGCATTGCCAATGTGAACATTGGCCCGAGCGGCGCGGAAATCGGCGGCGCATTCGGCGGTGAGAAAGAAACCGGCGGCGGCCGCGAATCGGGCTCGGATGCGTGGAAGGCCTATATGCGGCGCGCGACCAACACGGTGAACTTCTCGTCGGCGCTGCCGCTTGCACAAGGCATCGACTTCAACATCGACTAAAAAAATTCGCAATCTGGAGCGAGTCGTGAGCGCAAAAGTCGTAATTGTTGGCGGCGGGGTGATCGGTAGCTCTATTGCGTACTTCTTGCGCGCAACGGACCCCACGATGGGTGTAACAGTCATCGAGCGGGATCCGAGTTATGCGAGGTCGTCGTCGGCGTTGTCGGCGGCCTCGATCCGGCAGCAGTTCTCCACGCCGCTGTCGATTCAGATGTCGCTGTATGGCATCGAATTTCTCCGCGACATCGGCGAGCGTCTTGCGGTGGACGGCCACAAGCCGTCCATCGATTTGCACGAGGGCGGCTATCTGTTTCTCGCCACGCCCTCGGGCGAGGCCACGCTGCGCGAGAACCATGCGCTGCAAACGCGCCTGGGTGCGGATATCGCGCTGCTTGCGCCGGACGTGCTGAAGCAAAAGTTTCCTTGGCTGAACGTGGACGATATTGCCGCTGGCGCTTACGGCGTTAGCGGCGAAGGCTGGTTCGATGGCTACGGGCTCGTGCAGGCACTGCGCAAAAAGGCGCAGGCGCTGGGCGCGCGCTATGTGGCGGCGGACGTGAACGGCGTCGAACTCGATGGCCGCAAGGTCACGCACGTGCTGGCGAGCAACGGCGAGCGTTATGCCTGCGATACGCTCGTGAACGCCGCTGGCGCGTGGGCGCGCCGCGTCGCCGAAATGATGGGCATCGACATTCCGGTGTACGCGCGGCGGCGTAGCATTTTCAATGTGTCGTCGCCGGCGCGCCTCGCGAATAGCCCGCTGCTCATCGATCCCACCGGCGTTTACTTCCGGCCTGAAGGCACGACGTACATCACTGGAACCTCGCCGGGCGAAGCGAACGACCCGAACGATCTCCCGCTCGACGAAGTCGATCACACTCTGTTCGACGAAGTCATCTGGCCGACGCTGGCACACCGGGTGCCGGGATTCGAGGCGCTGCGCGTCGAGCATTGCTGGTCCGGCTACTACGAATACAACGTGTTCGATCACAACGCGATCATCGGCTATCACCCGGCGATCGAAAACTGCGTGTTCGCCAATGGCTATAGCGGCCACGGCTTGCAGCAGGGGCCGGCAACGGGGCGCGGCGTGAGCGAACTCATTATCGGCGGCAAGTACGCGAGCCTCGATCTGTCTTCGCTAAGCTGGGACCGCGTGCTGGAGAACCGTCCCATCGTCGAAAAGAACGTCGTGTAGTTTGGGCGTATTCACCCTTCCTTACTGGACTTGCTGGCCGGCGCTTTTTGACGCTTCCTCGTGCTTGAAGCGCAACGCCAGCCAGCAAATTCCCACGCCTAGCCCGCCCACGAGGCCGCCAAACGTGCCGGTCCACGGCAGCCCGAAATCGCGGGCGATATGGTTGCCCAGCAGCGCACCGGCGCCAATGCCCACGTTATACAGACCTGAATAGATCGACACGGCGAGATCCGTTGCCTCGGGCGCGAGCTTCAAAATCCACGCCTGCATCGCAAGGCCGAAGCACACGATCGATCCACCCCAGACCACGGTGTGTACGGATAGCGTGACGATGCCGAGCGCGCACGGAAACAGGACCAGTAGGCACGCGGCCAGCGTAACGATCGACGCCAGAAGGAATTGTTTCGGATGCCTTGGGAAAATGCGATTAAAGCAAATCGCAGCGGGAATCCCGGCGCTGCCGAACAACACCAGGATATAGGTAATGCGGCTTTCGCTCGCGTGATTGACGCCCTGAATGAACGGCTCGATATACGTATAGGACGTAAAGTGCGCGGAGATGACGAGAATCGTGATCAGGTAGAGCAGGGCGAGCGTCGGCTTTCTGAATAGCGTGGGCAGATTCCTGAGCGAACCCGATTGCAGGCTCTGAACCTCGGGCAGGGTGGCGCGCAACATCAGCAAGACGATGGCCGCCACGCCCGCGATCGCGAGAAACGTGACGCGCCAGCCCAGCGTTTCGCCAATCACGCGCCCAAGCGGAATGCCTGCCACCATGGCAATCGAGGTTCCCATCGCGAGCAGGCCGAGCGCCTGGCCTTTCTTTGACGGCGGCGCGATCCTTACCACGAGCGAGACCGAGATCGACCAGAAGATCGCGTGTGCGCAGGCAATGCCCAATCGGCCCACAATCAGCGAGGGAAAATTCCAGGCGACCGAGGTGACGACGTGACTGACGATGAACAGCACGAACACGCCGGTCAGCAGTTTGCGGCGCTCGACGGCGCGCGTGAGCACGGTCAGCGGAAGCGACACCACGGCCACCGTCCATGCATAAATCGTCAGCATGAGGCCGACGTTGGTGGCCTGCATGTGAAGGCTGTCGCCAATCGCGCTGAGCAGCGCGACGGGCACGAATTCGGTGGTATTGAAAATAAAAGCGGAAAGGGCCAATGCCATCACACCCCACCAGGAGTGTTCGGAAAGCGCCAGTTCAGGTTTGGACATACCCAGATCAGACAAAAAACGACGAACGCGAATTATCGCGCGTATTGAGTCGTTTACTCCGGAGCGCGTGCGCAGGCGGTGAGATACGGTGAGAAACGGTGCGAGCCGGCCCGCCGTGCGGGCATGAATGGTAAGCTTGCCGGTGTCAGATCGCCGGGGTCCGGAAAATCCGGCGCCCCATGCCTACCCTGTTTCTTTCATCAGATGGATACGCTCAACTGCATGCGGATCTTCGTCCGCGTGGCCGAAGAAGGCGGCTTTACGGCCGCCGCACACCGCCTCGACATCACGACCGCATTTGCGTCGCGCGCGGTGGCGAGCCTGGAAACGCATCTGCAAGCGCGCCTGCTCAATCGCAGTACGCGCCGCGTCGCGCTTACCGAGGCCGGCGAGCGCTATTTGCGGCGCTGCGAACAGATTCTCGCGTACATCGATCAGGCGGAAGCCGAGGCGGGCGACGCGCAAGCGCTGCCGTCCGGCAGGCTGCGGGTTCATGCCACCACGAGTTTCGGGCAGGCCTATGTGGTGCCCGCCGTCATGCAGTACCAGAAGCGTTACCCCTCGGTGGCGGTGGAGCTCACACTTTCGCAGCACGTTCCCGATTTGCTTGACGAAGGGTATGACGTGACGCTTCAACTGAGTTCGGCGGAGTTGCCCGACTCGGCGCTCGTTTCGCAGACGCTGGGTTGGGTGCATAGCGTGCTGTGCGCTTCGCCCGACTATCTGAACGAGCGCGGCACGCCGCACAGTGTCGCCGAGTTGGTGGACCATGAGTGTCTTCAGTTGATCACGCCGGTTTTTCCGCGCGACCGCTGGCATCTCGAAGGGCCGGACGGCGCGGAAACATTTGAATTGTCGCCGTCGACGTTTCAGGTGAACGTCGCAGACGCACTCGCCGGCGCGTTGCGCGAGGGCGCGGGTATCGGCTCGCTGCCGATGTCGAGCGCTGTGCCTGCGCTGCGCAGCGGGTCTCTGCTGCGGGTATTGCCAGATTATCTGCTGCAGAAGCTCACGGTGTACGCGATGTATGCGTCGCGGCAGTATCTCGATGCGAAGATCAGAACCTTCGTCGACTTTCTTAAAGAGTCTATTCCGCAGGCGCTCATGGCCGACGAGGCGGCGCTGCGGATGCCGGATCATTGCTCACGGGCGGCGTAGGGTAAGCGCGGTGGCCGCTATTCACGCGGCCACCTGATCACCTGATCGCTCAGTGCATCAACGTCATCTGCACAACCTTCACAATCACAAGAATCACAGCGATAAGCAGATACCCACGCAGCACGCTCATCCAAACACGCTTGGCGAGCGTGAGGTTAGGCGGCGGCAATTCGGCGAGCGGCGGCATGCGCCACATATCGCGCGCGCCCTCGGGCCAGCTCTGGACCGCGGGTGCGCTTTCACCGCGCAGCCAGCGCCACGCAAGCACGGCGGCATGACCGGCCACGGCCAGCAGCGTGCCGGCAGCAAGGATGTCGATGATGGTTTCGCCGCTCATGTCGGGATACATGACCGAAGCGGTGAGGACGATCGACAGCATCACCAGCACCCAGACCACCGCGCCCGTGAACAGATTGAGCGCCTTCGAATTGACCCATGGGCCGAGCACAGCACGGTCGTTGCACAACAGCAGCAGAAACACGGTCGCGCTCGGCAGCAGCACGCCCGCGAGGGTCTGCACCGCTTCGGTCAAGAGGCCTAGCGGGCTGCCCGGAATCAGCACGATGGCGGCCGCGGCAGCCACGATGCCGAAATAGACGAGGTAAAAACCCTTCGCGTCGGACACGCCGCGATGCAGCGAATGGCGGATCTTGAACACGTCGCCGATCGCGTAGGCCGTAGAAAGCGACACCGCCGCTGCGCCGATAATGGCCGCATCGAACAGCGCGAGTGCGAACAGCACGGCCGAGGTGTGTCCCGCATACTTTTCCAGGCCGGCGATCACGCCGCCCGCGTCGGTGAAGTTGCCGAACTCGGGCTTGCCCGCAAAGAGCTGCGAGCAGAATGCGATCATGGCCACGCCGCCAATCAGCACGAAGAAGATGCCGATCCACAAATCGGCTTTCTCGTACTTCATGAAGCGCGGCGTGATGCGCTTGTCGATCACATAGCTTTGCTGAAAGAACAACTGCCACGGCGCAACGGTGGTGCCGACGATGCCGATCACGAGCAGCATCACATCGGAGAGCTTCGAGTGGGCGGGCCAGCCGGGGATGAAGAAGTCGCGCGTCATCTGGCCAACCGGCGGATGAATCGTCACGAGCACCGGCACAAGCAGCAAGCTAAGCAGACACAGCACGATGGCGAAGCGCTCGAAGCGTTTGAAGTCCCCCGTGCTCACTGCCGCCATGGTCAGCGTAGCGGCAATGCACACGCCCATCACCTTCGGAATACCGAAGAAGTCGAGCACAAAGGTAATGCCGATGAACTCGGTCACGATCGTGAGCGCATTCAGGATGAACAAGTCGATCACGCTAAAGGCGCCCCAGAACTTGCCGAAGCGCTCGAAGATCAGGCGTGCATGGCCGACGCCCGTGACCGCGCCAAGGCGCAGCACCATTTCCTGGTTCACGTAGAGCACGGGAACGAGCAACAGCAGCGTCCAGAGCAAGGTGGTGCCGTAGTTCTGGCCGGCTTGCGTATAGGTGCCGAAGGCGCCGGCATCGTTGTCGCCCACCATCACGATGAGGCCGGGTCCGAGAATGGCGAGCAGCGTGCGCAGGCGCGCCCACCACCCCGAGCGCGGGGCGAGGTCGTAGTGAGAGATGGTGCCGAGCGCCCCTTTGATGTCGCCGAGGCGGGCTTCATCAAGCACGGCGCTGCGTGGCGGCGATACGTTCGCCTGCGTGAAGTTGGTTGGAGTGGACATGGCGTTCTCGTCTTTTGAGTTGTCTGGGTGAATGGCGAGGGCGTGCCTGTGCGCCGGCGCAACGGCGCATCGCGTGGGCAATTCAGAGCGATGTGCCGTTGCGTCGTGCGCGCGAGACGTGCCGTTTATGAGCAGAGACGCTTGAGGCGTTTCCAGAGACGCGAGGTCAGGCTCGGCGCGGGCTCGTGCAGCGCGAGCATGCTGGTGTAATGGCTGCGCGCCAGTTCGACTTGAGGCAGCTTGGAAAGCAGGAGTGCGAATGACATGATGTTGCTCCGGGCGTCTGGCTCGACGCGTTCAGCGAAAAGCCAGCAGGCCCGGTTGGCCATGCGCGGAGCGTATGGCGGCGGACGTCTACTCGCTTTCCGTGTTCAAAAATGAAAAATTCAAATTGATCGGACGTAAGGGATAACTGTCACTATCGGGCACGTTGGCTCCTTCATGCGTAAGGCGCGTATATGGGGTACGCACGCGTTGATCCACGCGTTCGTGCATGGCCCTTTCGCGAAACAGGCAGACTGCTGGCGAAATGGCGCGTACGAACGCAGTTGCGAGCGCAGGCTCGCAACGCCTGCCGTGCGGACGCGCGAAAGCGCTGCCCATACGGCGCTAAATTGTGGGGTGCACGGGGAGTGTTGCTACGGCGCGCACCGTCTGCCTGCTGGCAGGACGGCGGCTATGAAAAGGGGGCGCGGACGTCCTGCCGGTCAGGCAGCGAAACAGTTCGAAGATCGACTACTGCAGGTGTCCAAGGCGTTAGCCCCTTTTGTGAAGATTTTTAAATTCTAGGTAGCAGACCTGAGGCGCGTCAACACGTTTTTCGAGGCAGAACAAAAAAGCATCACGCTGTACAGGAAATTGAAAGAAATGGGAAAGGCAGGGGGGGAAGCATGGAATGCACAGGATACCTGTATATTTGCCATCCGGTCAGGCATTCGGCGAATGCGCCTTGTTGCAGAAAACCCCATCGAAATTTTTACGCGAATTTTTACTTGCGGTTTTTCGCAAGGGCCGAATACAATCCGCCCCGTCTCACCAAAAGGAGTCCCTCGTGGACACATGCTCTAGCAGTGGAAGTTCGACGCCGGCCCGCGCCGGCGTCACAACCGCGAGTTAGTCGCCGCAGGATCCTTGTCCTTCGCCGCTAACTCGCCTGGTCGGGTTAGCGCGCTTCGTTGTAGCACGCTCCCTCTGTTGAATCGTCCGTCGCAAGCTTGCTTGCGAGGCGTTCTCACGTCGTCGTTCGTCGCCCGTCGCCCGTTTCGCGCGGGCTGGACGGAGGTGGGCTCATGTTCGTCAAAACGTTCGTTACGTTCTTTCTCGGTATTGCGCCGCTTCCCGCCCGTGCGGGCGGCGTCGTGCTGGCTCTCGTCGTCGCGGCCATCGTTCTGGCCGCGGCGCTATGTGCGTCGTCCGCCGCCGGTGAGATCGATCGCGCTATTCGCCTGAGTTGGTGGTTTTCGTAACCATCTTGTCGGGACATTGTCGCTGCGTTGTCGTTTTATGCAGCCAGCCTGTATTGCAACTCGCTTCTAGCGATTTAAAGTCATCGCCCCGGCCATCGCGCCGGGAAAACCTGCTTCGACCATTATGAAAAAGACCCTGAAAGGCACGCTGTCGTCCTCCGCTTTGTGTGTTCTGCTCGCGCCCGCCTTCACGCCGGCCGCTTTTGCGCAGACGAGCACGCAGGCCCAACCTGCCACGCCCGATGCGGCGCAGACGGAACCCGCCGCGACACCTGCGTCCGCACCCACAGGCTTGTGGGACCGTGCGACGCTGTTCGGCGACATGGGCGGCCTGCGCCCCTGGCTCGGCGAGCGCGGCATTACATTCGGCCTGCAGGAAACGAGTGAATATCTGAACAATCTCTCGGGCGGCACGCATCGTGGTGGCGCTTATGACGGGCTCACCGAAATGAGCGTTGGCGTGGATACGCAAAAGGCGTTCGGTCTGCCGGGTGGCATTTTCAATGTGTCCGCATTGCAGATTCACGGCACGAATCTCACGCAGCGCAATTTGCAGACACTGCAATCCGCAAGCGGAATCGAAGCCGACGCCACGACGCGCCTCTGGGAACTCTGGTATCAGCAAAGCTTCGCGGGCGGCAAGGCCGATGTGAAGATCGGCCAGCAAAGCGTCGATCAGGAATTCATGGGGAGTCAGTACGCAGGCGCGTTCATGAACGCGACGTTCGGCTGGCCCGTGCTGCCTTCTGCCGACATGCCGGCGGGCGGCCCCGCCTATCCGCTTTCGTCGCTGGGTGTGCGCCTGCGCGCGACGCCGTCCGATACGTGGACCGTGCTGGCGGGCGTTTTCGATGGCAGTCCGGCAGGCAGCGGCATGGGCGACCCGCAGCAACTGAACGCACATGACACGAACTTCAACCTGCACGACGGCGCGCTCTTCATCGGCGAAGTGCAGTACGCGCTCAACCCCGCGCCGGCCAACCCGGCAGATGCAAAAAATGCAGGATTGCCAGGCACTTACAAGCTGGGCCTCTGGTACCACACGCAGCAATTCGCCGACCAGCGCTACGACAACACGGGCTTGTCGCTCGCGAACCCGGCGAGCACGGGCATCCCGCAATCGCACCACGGCGACTATAGCTTCTATGCGGTCGCGGACCAGATGGTGTGGCGGCCCAGCGCGGACAGCCCGCAATCACTGGGCGTGTTCGCGCGCGTGATGGCCGCGCCCGGCGACCGCAATCTCGTGGATCTCGCGGTGAACGCCGGTGTGGTTTTGAAGGCGCCGTTCAAGGGACGCGACAACGACTCGGTAGGGCTCGCGGTGGGCTACGCAAAAATCGGCTCGCATGCGCAGGGTCTCGCGAGCGACATGGCGACATACACACCGGGCTATCCGTCGCGCAGCGCGGAGACCGTGCTGGAGGCGACTTATCAGTATCAGGTGGCGCCGTGGTGGCAGTTGCAGGCCGATTTCCAGTACTTCTTCAGGCCGGCGGGCGGCATCCCCGATCCGCAGGATCTCACGCGGCGCGTGGGAGACGAAGCGGTCGTGGGCGTGAGGACCGTGATCGTGTTCTGATGAGGTTCGCGTGTGGCAGGCGCGGTGGCGCAATTGAATCGAATTTCACAATAATCTAATTCACCGATTCGAGCGTAACGTCGCGCGATTGCCACACGTCCATGACATTTCCATGACGGCGCGAGTTTAGAAATTTCCTTTTCGCACAAAGTTTTAAGCGGGGAAATTCCGATATTTCCATATTCCGCAATTGACTGTTCCAGCGTGAGCGCACGCCCTTGCTCAAGCATCGACACTTAAACTTCGCTCCGGGATTGACGGGGTGGCTCCAATACCCGGGCCACTTCAGCGCGGTCTGAATGTCAGAAAGGAAAGTCATGAAGCACACTTTGATTGTTGCGGGCGTACTGAGCGCATTCGCAGTTTCGGCTCACGCGCAAAGCAGCGTCACGCTGTACGGCGCACTGGACGCGGGTATCGTCTATGCAAACAACGCTGGTGGCCACGCCGCATGGAATCAGGGCAGCGGCGCATTGTCCGATACGTACTTCGGCCTGAAGGGCAGTGAGGACCTGGGCGGTGGCGTGCATGCCATCTTCAGATTGGAGAACGGCTTCAATTTGAATAGCGGTAGCAACACGGAAGCTGGAACGATGTTCAACCGCCAGGCATACGTCGGTCTGCAAAGCGACCAGTACGGTGCGCTGACGCTGGGCCGCCAGTACGATTCGATGGTCGATTATCTGTCGCCGCTTTCGGAGGCCGGCTCGGGCTATGGCAACAACATGGCGGCTCACCCGTTCGACAACGACAACCTCGATCACTCGTTCTCGATCAAGAACTCGGTCAAGTACTCGAGCGCCAACTATGCAGGCTTCAAGTTCGGCGGCCTGTACGGCTTCAGCAACGACGCGGGCCAGTTCGCGAACAACCGCGCATGGAGCCTTGGTGCATCGTACGGCAACGGCCCGCTGAACTTCGCGGCGGCTTACCTGCAGATGAACAACTCGCGCACGACCAGCAATGCGAATGGCGCGAACTCGGCAGGCAGCGGCAATAACTTCAATCTCGCGGCGGAAACGCAGCGCACCTTCGGTGCGGGCCTGAACTACACGTATGGCCCGGCAACGGTGGGCTTCGTGTGGACCCACACGCAATACCAGGGCCTGATGTCGGGCGGCCAGGGCGGTGGCACGAACATCGTCTTCACGCAGCCGAACACGGGCCTGCGCCTCGACAACTTCGAGCTGAACGGCCGCTATGCGCTGACGCCGGCACTGAGCCTCGACGCGTCGTACACGTACACCGACGGCAAGCTCACCAGCAACGTTGGCTCGGCTGATCCGAAGTGGCACACGGTTTCGCTGCAGGCCGACTACTCGCTCTCGAAGCGCACCGACGTTTATGTCGAAGGCGTTTATCAGCACGCTTCGGGCCAGTTGAACGGTGTTTCGAACGTGGCCATGATCAACACGCTGTCGCCGTCGACCACGCCGAACCAGGTCGCCGCAACGGTGGGTCTGCGTCACCGCTTCTAAGCGAAGCTCGATCGTCCGATTATCCGGTCGGAATTCGGCCCGCTGTGCGAAATGCGCTCACGAGGTGCATTTCGCCAGCGGGCCGGTTGCTTTTCTCGTGCTGGCTGCGCCGCTTCAATTCGGCGCGATGGCCGAAGGATGCTGGGCGAGCGGCGTTACCGCGATTTTCATGAACGGGAAGAGCGGCAGCGCGGCAAGCAGCGTATGCAGCTCGTCGTTCGACTCCACATCGAAAACGCTGTAGTTCGCATACTCGCCCGCGACGCGCCACAAGTGACGCCATTTGCCTTCGCGTTGCAGCTTCTGTGAGAACGCTTTTTCTTCTGCCTTCAATGCGTCGGCGTAAGCAGCGTCGGTGCCGTGCGGAATTTGCACCTGCATGTGTACGAGATAGAGCACGTTCGATCTCCGGTTAATCATGAATGTGGGTTTTAATGCGTTCCCGGGATCAGCCCCAGACGAGAATCGCCACCGAATAGACGATGCCGATCCAGAACATCATGATGACCGTATAGCCCATGATGTCCTTGAGCTTGAGCCGCGAGAGCGCGAGCGCCGGCAGGATCCAGAACGGTTGCACCAGATCGTTCCAGGCGTTGCCGAGCATTACGGCTACGGAGGTGTGACTCACCGATGCGCCAATCGTCTTGGCCGCTTCGATCATGAACGGGCCCTGGATGACCCAGTGGCCGCCGCCCGAGGGTGCGAAGAAGTTGATGACGAACGAACTGATCAAGCCCCAGAACGGCAGCGTGGCAGGCGTAGCGACTTTGACGAAGGCTGCGGAGAGCGTATCGACGAGCCCCGAGGACGCCATGATCGCCATGATGCCCGCGTAGAACGGATACTGGAGAATGATGCCGCTGATCGTGCGAATGCCTTCATTGAGTTTCTCGACGTAGCGGATGGGCGTGCCCAGCAGCAGGATGCCGAGAAACAGAATAAAGAAGTTGATGAGGTTCAGGTCGATCGAGCCGCCCTGGACGAAGTGCAGCGCCACGTAGCCCATGCCGATTGCGCCGATCACAAAGCTCAACAGGCGGCTGTTGTTGAGGCGATGGGCGAGCGTGCCGCTTTCGTCGGTGTCGAGCACGGGGGCGGCGGCCTTGGGCGCCGCGTCGAGCGCGCGGTCGATTTCCTTCACGGGTTGGCCCGCTTTTGGATGCAACCACGCGTTCAGAAGCGGCAGCGTCACGATGGTCACGAGGCTCGTGATCAGCATGGTGGGCGAAAAAATTGTTTCGGAGAGCGGAATGATGCCCATCTGCGCTTCGAGCGGATGGCCCTTGGTCGAGATCAGCACGGGAATGCTGGCGGAGAGGCCCAGGCCGTAGAGCGTGAAGGCGCTGTATGCGGAGGCGATGATGAGCGGATAGTGCACGCCCTTCACACGCAATGCGAGCTTGCGCGCGACAATGCCGCCCACCACGAGGCCGAAACCCCAGTTGAGCCAGCTGCCGATGCCGCCCACCAGCGTCGCCACGATAATTGCCGTGCGTGGCGAGCTTACATGCGAGACGAGGCGGTCGAGAAGGCGGTCGGTGAGCGGTGCAGTGGCGAGCACGTAGCCCATCGCGAGAATCACGGCCATCTGTGTCGTGAAAGCAAGCAGCGCCCAGAAGCCCTTGCCCCAGCTTGTAGTCAGCGCGGTAATGGCCTGGCCTTGCACGGTCACGGCCAGCACCATGGTGAGCAAGGTGAGGCCGATCGCGAAGACAAAGGGATCGGGCAAGTACCGGCGCATTAGCTCGGTGAAAAACGCGGTGATTCTTTGCATGGGTCTGTCTCTTTTCAGTCGTAATCGTTGTGTGGTCTCTCTCGCCGTGACATCGCGCTCACGCGAGCGTTCGGTTCAATCCTTGTCGGGCGGTGTGGTTTTACGATGCTTCGCTAGCCGCATGAGCTGGCGGTCGCGCCACGCCACGCGCGCCTCCCATTGATCGAGCGGCAACGCTGTGCGCAGCGCGGTTTCCACCTGCGCGACGAGTTCGGGTGTCCATGGGTCGTGCTGGCCGCGCTCGGCGCCCATCCGTTCATAGGACGGCCCCATCTTCAGCGCGTGCGAGGCGATGCCGCCGCGCGTGTTCAAGTCGACGGTCTCGAACGGGCCGATCACGGACCAGCGCGGCGCGAGCCCTTCGCGCATCACCGTGTCGATGTCGTCGACGGAGGCCACGCCGTCGCGCACGAGGCAATACGCTTCGCGCAGCAGCGCGCCTTGCAGCCGGTTGAAGACGAAGCCGGCCACTTCCTTTTTTACGTGCACGGGCAGCAGGCCCGCTTCGGTATAGAGCGCAATTGCGCGCGTGGTGGCGGCCGGAGCCGTGAACGGCGCGGGCACGATCTCGACCACGGGCACGAGATAGGGCGGATTGCCGGGATGCGCGACGAGGCAGCGCGCATGGCCCGGGAAGGTCTCATCGACAAATTTCGAGGCCGCGAGAAATGATGAGGCGCTCGCGAGAATCGCATGCTCTGGCGCGGCGCGATCGATTTGCGCGAAGAGTTCGCGCTTCAGTTCGGCGCGCTCGGGTGCGCATTCCTGTACGAGATCGGCGTCGGCGGCCGCGGCTTCCAGCGTGGCAACCACCTCCACGCGCGCGGCGATCTGCGCCGCGCTTTCATCGATCAGCGCGAAGCGCGCGAGGTCCGAGAGACGCGCGTTGAGTTCGGCGGGCGCCGCCGCGCGCCGTGCTGCGTCCGGATCGAAGAGGCGCACGCGCCAGCCGGTGCGCGCGAACTGAAGCGCGAACGCCACGCCAATGCTGCCTGCGCCGACGATGCCCGCGCGCCGCGCGCCAGCGGCCGTTGCAGTCGTGCCGCTGCGTGAATCGAGGTGGTCGGCGGGTGGCATCGTCAGACTCCCGCGACGCCGACCGTCATGCCGCCGCATACATAGAGCACCTGGCCCGTGACGAAGCCGCTGCGCGCGTCGAGCAGATACGAGGCGGCGTGCGCGATGTCGTCGGGCGTGCCCACGCGCTTCACCGGCACCGCGTTGATGATGGCTTGGGTGCGCGGCGCATCGGGCGGGTTGGCGCGATCGAACAGCTCGGTGCGGATGGGGCCCGGGCCGATAGCATTGGCGGTAATGCCGAATGCGCCCAACTCCAGCGCCCACACGCGCGTCATGCCGATGAGCGCCGCCTTGGTGGCCGAGTACGCGGTGCGCAGCTCCTTGCCGAGCGCCGCGCGCGACGACATGTTCACGATGCGCCCGAACCCCGCGGCCTTCATGCCAGGCAGCAGCGCCTGCATGCACTGCTGCGCGCAGCGCACGTTGAGCGCCCACGCGCGTTCGAGCTCGTCGAGCGTCTGGTGTTCGGCATCCGCCGGAACCACGATGCCTACATTGTTGATAAGGCGCGTGATGGGGCCGTCCGCGAGCGCGCGCGCGAGCGCTTGCGCCGTGGCCTCGATATCGGAGAGGTCGGCGATGATGCCGTCGCCCACGCGGTCGATCACAACCGCTTCGTAGCCGTCTGCCTCGCAGCGGGCGGCACACGCGGCGCCAATGCCGGCGGCGCCGCCGGTGATCAAAACTCGTTCTTTAGCCATGTCGGGAATGCGGATCGAGATAATTTTGGAATGCTGAATGAATTCAAACGGTGGCGACCGGCGTGACCGGCGAGCCCATCGCGCCCGGCAGCCGCAACGGCGGCGCGGTGAGCATGAAGCGCGAGCGCTGGTGCTCGCGCAGCCACGCGGCGAGATCGCGCAAATACCAAAGCTCGCCGAGCGGCAGGCCCAGCTTGAAGAGACAGTGATGATGCAGCGGCATGAGCGGGTGCTCGCCCGGCGTGGCGGGCTCGCGCGCGGGGTAGCGCTCGACTGCGTAGTTGTCGGCGGCGAGCGCGGCAATGCCCGAGTCGGTGATCCACTGCAAAAGGCGCGCGTCGCGGCCGTCGAGCGCGCTGCAATGGCGCGCGAGCACGGCTTCGTCGGGCTGGCGGTTCATTTCCAGCACCATTTCGGCGAAGCCGGTGCGCAGCACGAGCATGTCGCCGCGCTCCACTTCGACGCGGTCCGCCTGCATCACGCGCATGAGGTCGTCGTAGCCGACGGTGCGGTATTCGCGTCCGAAATGCGCGGCCAGGTCGATCAGCACACCGCGGCCCTGCATGCCCTTTACCGCGAGGTTCTCGATGCCGAGCACATCGGCGTGGCTGTGCTCGCCGCCGCAGGCGTGTGGCGCGAAGCCGTTTTCCGCGCGGTATTCCATCGGGCCGACGATGTCCTGGTTCGCGCGATAGCCGTTGTAATAGACGCTTTCGGCCACGCCGTCGGCATCGGCGTCGAAGCGCGCGCCCACGTGCGCGAGCGCATCCCATTGCGTCGAATATTGCAGCGAAAGCAGCACCTGGTCGTCGCTCACGACATCGGTGGCGCCGGGCTGATTGCGCGCGAACGGGAAGTTCACATAGGGCAGGCCGTCGCGAAAGGTCGGACGCAGCACGGGCGGATGGCGGCGCACATTGAGCTTGCTCTCGCCCGGAAAGTCGAGTGGCAGCGAGAGCGTGAAGCTGAGCCCCGCGCGAATTTCGCGGGCGCCTTTGAGCACTTGCTCCGCGCCGATGAGGTTGGGGCGGCCCAACTGATCGTCGGGGCCGAAGTCGCCCCAGTTCGAGCCTTCCGGCCGGTTCTTCCAACGCATGCTTCGTTCCTCCCCGTCCTTGCCGGACGGTTACGCCATGACTGCCGCCGGCGCTGAGCCTTCAGGCGGCCAGCAGCGATGGCGGGATTTGCGCGAATACTTCGAGCAGCGCCTGCACGGCGTGCTGCTCGTTGCTCAGGAGGCGCGCCTTGGGCGCGCCGATGACGAGCGCGAACGCTTCGCCGTGAATCAGAAAACCGCGCGCGAGGCCGGCCACGTCTTCGATGCTTTCGCCCGTCGAGCGATGCCAGCCGTCCGCTATGCCTTGCTCGATCTCGCGCTCGAAGGTTGCACGATCAACGAACGAGCCGCCGGGCGCTATCGTCAACGGCTCGCAGCTGTCGAGCAGCTTGCGCCGCGGCGTGGGGGCCAGCGCGCCGAGCAGCGCCTTGCCGGCCGCGCTCGTGACCGACATGAAGCCGCCGGGTTCGTCGCTGTAACGGATCTTCTGGCGCGACTCCATCACGTCGAGATAGACGACGCGGTTGCCCGCCAGCGTGGCCAGCGCGGCGGTTTCGCCGGTGGTGTCGCGCAGCGTGGCGAGCAGCGGCTGGAACATCAGCGTCAACGGGTCTTCGCTGCAGATGTCGCGCGCGACATGCAGGAGACGCTGCGTGGGGTAATAGCCGGCCTTCACGCCCGGAGCGTAGAGATAGCCCTTGGCCACCATCGTCTGCAACAGCGCGTGGCAGCTCGATAGCGGGATCTCGGTTCGACGCGCAATCTCGCTGTAGATCATGGGTTGCCGGACTTCGGCAAAGAGGTTGATCACGTCGAAGACGCGCACTGCAGTTTTCACATCCATGAGATCATTATCGGCATATCGATAATATTCTGACAACAGGCTTTCGGGTAAACACCTAAATCGCGCGATCGGCGGCCCAGACTGAGGATAGGGCGGATTCGGGTTATCCCTTGGTTGACGCTATAAAGCGAGCGCTTCATAGTCCGCACCGCTCGGCGACTGTTCGATAAATGAAAGGTTGTTCGGTAATCGAACGCCGATGATGCGCCTGCAGCCGCATCTAGAAGCGGCGTGTTTCGCATCGGAAAAGTCCCGGGCTCGGCGTGTTTCGCATCAGAAACGCGGCGTCCGACATCGATTTCTGGAGACGCAACGTGGCAGCTTCCTCTCTCGACAACCCGCATCACCAGGCCCCGCATGACCCGGCCCGTCAGGCCCGCAAGGCCGGCATCGCGTCGTTCGTCGGCACGACGATCGAGTGGTACGACTTCTACGCATACAGCACGGCGGCGGCGCTCGTGCTCGGCAAACTGTTTTTCCCTTCGAGCTCGCCGATGGTCGGCACGCTCGCGGCGTTCGCCTCGTTCTGGGTGGGCTTTCTCGCGCGCCCGATTGGCGGCATCGTGTTCGGCCACCTGGGCGACAAGGTGGGCCGCAAGAAGACCCTCATCATCACGCTCATGCTGATGGGCTTTTGCACCACGGCGATGGGCTTTCTGCCCACCTATGCCCAGGCGGGCGTGACCGCGCCGGTGCTGCTCATCTTTTTGCGGCTGCTGCAGGGGATCGCGATGGGCGGCGAGTGGGGCGGCGCGGTGGTGCTTTCATCCGAGCACGCGCCCAAGGGCAAGGAGATTCTCTATTCGGCCTTTGCGCAACAGGGCTCGCCCGCGGGCAACCTGCTCGCGACGGTGGCGTTTCTCGTGATTTCGATGCTCCCTGACCATCAGTTCATGACGTGGGGCTGGCGCGTGCCGTTCCTGATGTCGGCGCTGCTGGTGATCGTGGGCATGTTCATCCGCATGAGCGTGGACGAATCACCGGCTATGAAGGAACTGCAAGCGAAGAACAAAGTGGTGAAGCTGCCGATCGGCGAAGTGCTGCGTCACCACAAGTCGCTTGTGGCGATGGGCGTGGGTGCGTGCGTGATCGCGCTTTCGGCCACCTACTTCAAGACCACGTTCGCGCTGTCGTGGGCCGTGACCTCGATTGGGTTCGATCGCACGCAATTCCTGAGCGTCATCACTTTCGCGATCGTCGTGCAACTGATCGTGCAGCCGTTTGGCGCGGTGCTGGCCACCAAGCTCGATCTCAAGAAGGCGATCATCTACATGCTGGTGCCCGAGATCGTGGCGCTGCCGATCATGTTCATGATGATCGCCACGGGCTCGACCAAGCTCGCGATGTTCGGCATGGCGCTGGCCTCGATTCCGCATTCGCTTTATTACGCGGCCATGGCCGGCATGCTCGCGAAGGCCTTCCCGGCGCAGGTGCGCTACACGGGCATTTCGCTTTCGTACCAGATCTGCGGCATGGTGTTCGCGGGCACGACGCCGATTCTCGGCCAGTTCCTGCTGGGCGCCACGGGCAGCATTCTTTCGGTGGTCGCGCTCGGCATCGTGCACGTGATCATCACGCTGGTGTGCGCGCTGATGCTGGTGTCGCGCATGCACAGCCAGGAGGCGATGTCCGAGCGCAGCGCAGTGGCGCAGCGGGTTTGAATTGCTGCGTGGGGCGCGGCGCGCCTCACCGCCTCCCCGCCTCCACCTCCAGATAAAGCTCGCGCAACGCCTGCCCGAACACGGTATCCACTTCGCGCTGCACGCCTGCGCGCGTGAACAGCGCGATGGGCGGCAGCGTCCAGTCGAAGGTGTACGGCACGATCGCCACGCCCGCGATATGCACGAGCTCCTCGGCGATATCGGCGGGCACGATCGACACCGCGTTCTCGTTCGTCGCGATCATTTCGCCGATCAGCCGCGACGTGTAGCTCTCCATGATCGGCACCGGTGGGGGCACGCCCGCGTGCAAGAAGAGGTCGGAGATCTGTTCGCGCATGGGCGTGTTCGGCGCGCCCAAAATCCATTCGAGTTCCGCGAGCTTTTGCCAGCTCGACTTGCTGCGCCCGAGCCGCGCGGCGAGGCGCCGGCTCGCGATCAAGCGCGGCGTTTGCTGATACAGCACGTCGAAGCGCAACTGGCTCACCTCGGCGGTGGACGAGGCCCGCCCGATCACGAGGTCGAGCGTGTGGTCGCGCAGGAGCGGCAGCAGCGTGTCGGTCGTGCCTTCGTGGATCGTCATGGTCACGCGCTGCGGCAGGCGCGACTGCGCGAGCCGGATGGCCGCCGCGAGCGTGCGCCCTGAAATGAACGGAATCACGCCCACGTGCATCCGCGTGGCATGGCCCGCATGCACCGCTTCGATGTCGCGCGCCAAGTGGTCGAGGTCGTGCAGCATGGCCTGCGCGCGGGCCAGCACGACGTTGCCGAGCGCCGTGGGCGTCATGCCGCGCGGCGAGCGGTCGAACAGCGGCGCGCCAAACAGGCTCTCCATCTCGGCCAGCGCGTTGGTCACCGCCGGCTGGCTGGTCGCCATGTGCTCGGCCACCCGCGTGAGCGAGCCGTGCTGGCGGATCTGCAGGAGCAGCACCAGATGGCGCATTTTCAGGCGCGCGTTCAGGCGCCTTGTGACTTCTTCGGTACTGAATGACACGGTCCGGTAGCCCCGGGAGGGGTATCAGGAAAAAATAATGGCCCCATACTAAATCAAAATGGGGTCGCTATGCCGGCTCTCTAGAATGCCCTCATTCGAACACAACCGGCGCGCCGCCCTGGCGACCGGCACCATATTGGAGTGAGGAACATGAACAAGACCGAACGTCAGGCCGCCCTCGAATACCACGAATTCCCCACCCCGGGCAAGATTTCGGTCACGGCCAGCAAGCCGCTGGTCACCCAGCGCGATCTCGCGCTCGCCTATACGCCGGGCGTGGCCGTCGCTTGCGAGGAAATCGTCACCGACCCGCAGAACTCGTTCCGTTACACGGCGCGCGGCAATCTGGTGGGCGTGATCACCAACGGCACGGCCGTGCTGGGCCTCGGCAATATCGGTGCGCTCGCTTCCAAGCCGGTCATGGAAGGCAAGGCGGTGCTGTTCAAGAAGTTCGCCGGCATCGACGTGTTCGACATCGAAGTCACTGAAAGCGATCCCGACAAGCTCGTGGACATCATCGCGAGCCTCGAAGCCACCTTCGGCGGCATCAATCTGGAAGACATCAAGGCGCCGGACTGCTTCACGGTCGAGCGCAAGCTGCGCGAACGCATGAAGATTCCGGTCTTCCACGACGATCAGCACGGCACCGCCATCACCGTTTCGGCCGCGTTCCTGAACGGCCTGAAAGTGGTGGGCAAGGACATCACGAAGGTCAAGGTCGTGGCCTCGGGCGCGGGCGCAGCGGCGCTCGCATGTCTGGACCTGATGGTGGATCTGGGCCTGCCGCTCAAGAACATCTGGGTGACCGACCTCGCGGGCGTGGTCTATCAGGGCCGCACGGAGTTGATGGATCCGGACAAGGAGCGCTTCGCGCAGGACACCTCCGCGCGCTCGCTTGCCGAAGTGATCGACGGCGCGGACGTGTTCCTCGGCCTCTCCGCCGGCGGCGTGCTCAAGGCGGAAATGGTCAAGAAGATGGCGGACCAGCCGTTCATTCTCGCGCTTGCCAACCCCACGCCGGAAATCTTCCCCGAGGTTGCGCTCGAAGCGCGCCCGGACGCGGTGATCGCCACGGGCCGTTCGGACTTCCCGAACCAGGTCAACAACGTTCTGTGCTTCCCGTACATTTTCCGCGGCGCACTCGATGTGGGCGCAACGACCATCACGCGCAACATGGAAATCGCGGCGGTGCACGCGATTGCGAAGCTCGCCGAAGAAGAAGTCAATGACTCGGTGGCCGCGGCCTACGGCGCTTACGATCTGCGCTTTGGTCCGACGTATCTGATTCCGCGTCCGTTCGACTCGCGCCTCATCGTGCGCATCGCGCCGGCGGTGGCGAAGGCCGCGATGGAAGACGGCGTGGCGACGCGCCCGATCGACGACTTCGGCGCCTACACGAACGAGCTGCAGCAGTTCGTGTATCACTCGGGCGCGTTCATGAAGCCGATCTTCGCGGCGGCCAAGCAGTTCGTGCGCGATGGCGCGAAGGCGCGCATCGTGTTCGCGGAAGGCGAGGAGGAGCGCGTGCTGCGCGCGGTGCAGGTGATCGTCGACGAGAAGCTCGCGCGTCCGATCCTGATCGGCCGTCCCGAAGTGCTGCTTGCGCGCATCGAGAAGTTCGGCCTGCGCCTGAAGCTCGGCGAAGACGTGGAAGTGACGAATCCTGAGTACGACGAACGTTTCCATCAGTACTGGACCACGTATTGGGAACTGCGTTGCCGCGATGGCATTTCGAAAGAAATGGCGCGCGTGGAAATGCGCCGCCGCCTCACGCTGATCGGCGCGATGATGGTGCGCCTGGGCGACGCGGACGGCATGATCTGCGGCACGGTGGGCGCGTATCACGACCACCTGCGCTTCGTCGACGAAGCGATCGGCATGCGCCGTGGCGCGAAGACCTACGCGGCGATGAACATCCTGCTGCTCGACAAGCGCACGGTCGCCATCGTGGACACGCACGTGAACGACAACCCGAACGCAGAGCAGATCGCCGAATTCACGCTCGCAGCGGCGCGCCAGATGGAGTGGCTCAATCTCGCACCGAAGGTCGCGCTGCTCTCTCGCTCGAACTTCGGCTCGGGCAGCTCGGCATCGGGCACGAAGATGCGCGAAGTGCTCAAGCTCGTGACCGAGCAGAATCCGGATCTCGAAGTGGATGGCGAAATGCACGGCGACTGCGCGCTCGACGAAGCGCTGCGCCAGCGCATCCTCCCGCATTCGAAGCTCAAGGGCGCGGCGAACCTGCTGGTGTGCCCGAACGTGGACTCGGGGAACATTGCGTACAACCTGCTCAAGACCGGCGCGGGCAGCAATGTGGCGGTGGGGCCGTTCCTGCTCGGCGTGAATGCGCCGGTGAACGTGCTCACGTCGAGCTCGACGGTGCGACGCATCATCAATATGACGGCGTTGACGGTGCTTCAGGCCAACCGTGACTGAATCGCGTCTGATCAGGCGCGATAGATGAAGAAAGGCAGTGGTCCGCAAGGGCCACTGCCTTTTTGTTTTGTTGCTAATTGCGTTTCTCGGTCCGGTTTACAGACCTCGGGGTGGCGTGATCAAGCCCATCGCGTAGCGTCGATAGATCCAGCCCGAACCGGCGCCGGAGATGGATACCGCGGCTACCAGAACCAGAATCTGCGCGAACTGGATCACCGGGCCGTGGCGGCCGTCGCGAACAGCGTAAGAGATTAACGCGGCGATTCCCATGAGCAGGACAGCGGCAACGCATATCGTCAGAGCGATGGTGAGCCAGGTGCCGATAATGATCATGGCGTGCCCGTGAGTGTCGCGCCAGGCGGCGCGCCAGCTTAGCGGCCTGCCGATTGCGACGTGACTCGACAGGAGGCATAGCCTCACATTCACCCAGATTGCCGCCATCGCCATGGCGCAAGCGCTTGTCATGTATAGCGCACGCGCATGCCCATGGATGCCGAGGAAGCGCGATGCCGTTGCAACGAGCATGGTGCCGCCCACCACCGCGACGATCATGACCACCATCAGGCCATACGTCAGCCCCAAATAGCGCCAGTAATCGCGGCCACCCAATGCGTCGATGGCGATGGCTTCATCGCCGAGTACAACGTAGCGCATCGCCTGGACAATGACCGCATTCGTGAGCAGGAGCTTTACCAGCCACAACATGCCGATCACGAGCATCACCTGCAGGGAGTGCGGTGCGGGAAGGTCGCCCAGGGAGACCTGAATGAAGCGAGTGAAAAAAATCGCAGTTGTGCATACGGCAATGAATAACGGCCGCTGCAGCGCCATGTTCCACGCGTCGCGCCATGCCCCGGCGACGCACTCCCCGAAAGAGATTGTCTGCATCCCAGACTCCTGCACCGTTTCGACGGCGTTCGATTAGCGTTCTATCGATCTACGCACACGAGGCTTTGAGTCGTTCATCTTCGACGCCTCGGTAGTGTCGCGATAATGTCGCGATTTTCCATGTCTGCCAGGAGGCTCGACTGTTCATTAGCGCGCATTGGCTGTCGAAAAACTAACGACAGCTGGATGGCGTCACGAAGAAGTAACGCGAGCCATGCGTGTGCTTGCCGTCCTTCAGTTTTTCATGCGAATGCGCAAAACGCGCAACAGGCAGCGCGGCTGGCCAGCGACGCGGCGCGGACGGCGGCGCGCGGCAATCAAGGCGCTGATCGAGGCGTCCGCTCAACGTGTCGATGCGGGCTCAGCGCTCGTGAACGATGCGGGCAACGTGATCGGAGAAATGGTTGGCTCGGTCGAGCGTGTGACGGCGATCGTCGGCGAGATCGCCGCGGCATCGCAGGAGCAGAGCACCGGCATCGAGCAGGTGAACGTGGCGGTCGCGCAGATGGACGAGACCACGCAACACAATGCAGCGCTCGTCGAGGAGGCCTCCGCAGCGGCGCATGCGCTCGCGGAACAGGCGGTGGAATTGCGTGAAGCGGTGGGGGTATTCAAGCTCGCGTGAGCCGCGAGCCTTTCAAGTCGAAAATGGGATTAAACCCTTAATTTCGAATGCGGGCTTAATCCCAATTGAGGGCTTAATCCCAATGATGATGCTTGCCGTGGCGATGGTGGCTGCCGTAGTGGTAATCGTTGGAATAGGAGTTCGAGCGCGAGATATTGCCGCCGAGTGCTGCACCGGCGCCGCCGCCCAATGCCGCGCCAACGAGGCCGCCGCTGCGTCCGCCCATGGCGTTACCCGCCGCCGTGCCTGCGCCGCCACCCAGTGCGCCGCCGATGATGGCGCCCGTGCGTTCGCGGCGGTTCGACGTGACTGCGCCGCCTGCGCCGCCACCCACCGCGCCACCGATCACGGAGCCCGTGGGGCCGCCCACTGCACCGCCGATTGCCGCGCCGGCCAGACCGCCGAGTCCGCCGCCCAGCGCGTTGTTCATGTCGCCAGCCGTGGCGGGCAACGAAACTGCAGCGGCCAGCGCCGCAATTGCAACCATCGGGATGAATTTTTTCGACATGGATAATCCACTTGTTTTAGGACGGTGCTGAGTATAGCGATCAACCTGAAAGGTCTCTGTAACAAACACGGCCTTGTGGGGTAAGACGTGTAACAAAATACTCCTGCCGTTGTAATGCAACGCTAGGGCGTTGCATGAATAGAAATAATCGGGTTGAAACGCGGTTCGGTATTGTTCTGACGAAAAAGCTGGAATAAGCGCTTTGTGTAAATGGAGTTGTAGGGTTCGCAGAAATTTGGCTGTAAGTGCCCGCTGCTAGAGTCGTCGCAGGCGTCGTGCCTTCCGTGGCAGTCCGAACCAGATCGACCACTTCATGCATAAAGCCCGCGCGTTTCGGCCCTTCAAGTCTCTCGCGCTACTTCTGGCCTCGCTTTTCGCGCTGTGCCTGAGCGTGCCTGGCTGGGCCTTCCAGACGAGAATCGTCTCGATCCCCAGTACGGCGATGAATCGCGCATTCGGCGCCACCGTGGTGCTACCCGACGACTACGCGCGCGGCAGCGGCGCGGCGCGCTATCCGGTGATTTACGTGTTGCACGGCTCGGGCGGCAGTTACGCCGATTGGACCTCGAACACGCACATCGGCAAGCTGGCGGACCGTTATCACGTGATACTGGTGATGCCCGATGGCGGCCACGAAAGCTGGTACATCGATAGCCCGTTCGACCCCGCGAGCCGCTACGAAACTTATGTGGGCACCGAGGTCGTGTCGTATATCGACGCGCATTTCCGCACGCTCGCTTCGCGCGAGACACGTGCAATCACAGGCCTGAGCATGGGCGGCTTCGGCGCGCTGCGCATCGCGCTCGATCATCGCGAGACGTTTGGCGCGGCCGGCAGCATCAGCGGCGCAGTCGATCCGCGCAACTGCGAGGACGAGCCCGGCATCGACCGCGTATTCGGCAATCCTGCGCGCCACGCGGACTTCTGGACGCGCAATGCCATCGTGGAGGACGCGGACGGTTTCGCACATGCGCATATCGCGCTTACCATCGATTGCGGCGTGAGCGATTATTTCGTGCAGTCGAACCGTGCGCTGCACGACAAGCTCATTGCGCTAGGCGTGCCGCATGATTACGCCGAACGCCCCGGCGGGCATACTTGGCCGTACTGGTCGAATGCCATCCGCTATCAGGTTTTGTTTTTTGCCACGTCGTTCAGGCATAACGGATGGCACTCGCCCGCGCGGCAAGTCTGATGCCGATTTGGTTCGCGCTTCAGCGAACCGGCAATTCGAGCCGCGCGAGTTCCGCGAAATAGCGTGCGCCGGTCATCAGAATGTCGTCGTTGAAATCGTAGCTCGCGTTATGGAGCGGCACGCCTCCGCGCTCGGGCACGTCGCCGTTGCCGATAAAGACGAAATTGCCGGGCACGGCCTGAAGAAACGCGCCGAAATCCTCGGAGATCATCATTGGCTGGACGTTTGCGTCGACGGCCGATTCGCCGGCGACGTTGCGTGCGGCGTTGACGGCGACGTCCAGATATTCGGGCGAATTGACCGTTGGCGCGAACTCATGCGTGTATTCGAAGCTGCATTCCACGCCGTGCGTTGCGCAGATGCCCACGCTGATTTCCCGCATGCGCGTTTCGAGCAGCGTTTGCACTTCTTTCGAATAGCTCCGCGTATCGCCCTTGATGATCACATTCGACGGAATCACATTGCGGATGCCGTCCGTAATGAATTCCGTGCATGAGATCACGGCCTGCAGGCCCGGGTCGAGATTGCGCGAAACGATCGTCTGCAAGGCGAGCACGATCTGCGAGGCGATGACGATGGGGTCCACGCCCATATGCGGACGCGCTGCGTGCGTGCCTCGGCCTTTGATATGGATAACGAAGTTATCCTCGCTCGCCATAATCCCGCCCGCGCGCGTGGCGAAGGTGCAGGCGCGCATGCCGGGCATATTGTGCGCGCCGAAAATCGCGTCCACGGGAAAGCGCTCGAACAGCCCGTCCGCCATCATCGCCTTCGCGCCCCGGCCATGCTCTTCGGCGGGCTGAAAGATAAAGCGCACGGTGCCGTCGAAATCGCGCCGCTCAGCCAGCAGGCGGGCAGCGCCGAGGATCATCGACATATGGCCGTCGTGCCCGCACGCATGCATCTTTCCCGCATTGAGCGAGGCGTGCCCGCGGCCCGGCGCGCATTCGGCGATGTTCAGCGCATCCATGTCGGCGCGCAGGCCGATGGCGCGCTTGCCGCTGCCGACCGTGAGGTTGGCCACCAGCCCGGTGCCGCCGATGCCGCGATGGACCTCGAGCCCCAGCGTCTTCAGGATGCCGGCGACGTAGTCGGACGTGTTGACTTCCTCGAAGCCGGTTTCCGGGCGTTGGTGCAGATACTGGCGCCAACTTTTCAATTGTCCCTGCAGGGTGCTTTCCATGGATGCGTCCTTGTCGGTGCCGGTTGATGGTTAGCGTGCCGGTTATGCGTTCGAGGTTGCGTTCGAGGTTGCGTTCGAGGTTGCGTTCGAGGTTGTGTTCGCTTGTGCAGCCCATTCGTCGCGGCGCGTGGCTACCGTGTCGGCGCTTGCGCCAACGAGCTCCGCATAAACGCCGGGAGCCGTTGCGCCTTCGGTGCTGATCAGCAGCACGCGTGACTGCGCATTCAGCCCCACCGCATGCGCGAGAGCGGGGGCGTGCATCAGTTTCGCGAGACCGGCGAGACCGGCGGCGCCCGATTCACCGGAAACGATGGGCACGTCGTCGCCCGATCCGGCGGCGAGCGTACGCATGGCCGCCACCGCGTCTTCGTCCTCGATGAGCATGAAGTCGTCGATGCACGCTTGAAGAATCTTCCATGCGAGCGGGGACGTCTCTCCGCACGCGAGGCCGGCCATGACCGAGTCGACCGAGCCCGTGGCTTTCGCGGCGTGTCCCGCGAGCGCGCTCTGATAGAGGCAATCGGCTTGCCGCGGCTCGACCACGACGAAGCGCGGGCGATTCGCCCCGTAGTGCTCCCACAGGTAGCTGGCTACGCCCGCCGCGAGCCCGCCCACGCCGCCTTGCAGGAAAACGTGCGTGAAGGCAGGCTCGCCCGAGGTTGTGCTCGATTGTTCGATGACCTCCGCCGCGATCGTGCCGTACCCCTGCATGACGTCGCGCGGAATGGCTTCGTAGCCTTCGTATGAGGTATCGGACACGACGTGCCAGCGGTTGGCCTTCGCGAGTTGAGCCGCATGCTCGACCGATTCGTCGTAATTGCCCGCGATGCGCACGACGCGCGCGCCATAGGCCGCAATAGCCTGCTCGCGCTCGGCGCTGACGTTCGCATGCAGGACGATTACGCAGTGGCAGCCGATCGATTGGGCCGCTGCGGCCAGCGCTTTGCCGTGGTTGCCGTCGGTCGCGCTGATGACGGTGAAGTTCGACACGAGCTCGCGGTGGCGGCCCGCGATCAGCGCTTGCGGATCGACGTCGTGGCTGGGCCACAGGCGCATGATCAGCCGCATCAGCGCAATGGGCGCGCCGAGCGCCTTGAAGCTGCACAGCGGCGAGCGCAGCGATTCGTCCTTTACGGCGAGGTGTGCGACGCCGAGTTGCGCGGCGGCGTGGGGCAGATTCCAGAGCGGCGTCGGCTCCGGGTTGATCAAATCCCAATGGGAGAGCCAGGCGCGGCTTTGATCGGCCGATTTCACGTTCAGGATCGCGCGAAGCGTCTCGGGATAGGGGCTGCGGGCGACGCGGGAATGGGCGAGCGGCATGTGACGGGCTCCTGGGCCAAAGACGGCCTCGACGATTTGAACTCACGGCGCGAACGCCGCCGACCCGGAAATGATATTGCGCATGCCACGCGAAAAAGTCTCATAATCGCGACCGTACACGCAAAAAATTATCGATTTTCCAGGTAAAAACGGATCTCGGGTCAAGGGTGAAATGGCGACAAATCTCGACGCTTTCGATTGCAAGTTGCTGATGGAGGTGCAGCGCGACGCGCAGATTCCGCAAAACGAATTGGGCGCCCGCGTGAATCTCTCGACCGCAGCGGTCAACCGCCGGCTGCGGCGGCTCGCCGACGAAGGCGTGATCGACCACTACGCGGCCATCGTGGCTCCCGAAAAAGTCGACCATCCGATCACGATTGTCGTGACCGTCGAAGTGGAGAGCGAGCAGATTGATTTGCTAGACGCCATGAAGCGCACGTTTGCGCAGTGTCCGCAGATTCAGCAATGCTATTACGTGGCGGGCGAATGGGATTTCGTGCTGATTCTCGCGGTACGCAATATGGACCAATACACCGAACTCACGCGCCAGCTTTTTTTCTCGAACAACAACGTGAAGCGCTTCAAGACGCTCGTGAGCATGAGCCGTGTGAAGGTCGGGCTCGAAGTGCCACTCATGCCGCTCGCCCCGCTCGCACTGGACGAGGGCGAGGGCTAAGCGGCTTTCGCCGTATCGATATCAGGCGATGGTGTCGACCACGCCGCCGTCCACGCGCAATGCCGCTCCCGTGGTGGCGGAGGCCTGCTGCGAGCATGCATAGACCACCATGTTCGCCACTTCGTCCACGCTCGCCGCGCGGCGGATGATGGACGAGGCGCGGTGTTGCTGCACGAAAGCCGCCGCGACTTCCTCGATGGATTGGCCCGTTTTCGCGACTTCGTCCTTGAGCATCGCTTCCACGCCTTCCGAAAGCGTCGGGCCGGGCAGCACGGAATTGACCGTCACGCCGGTGCCGGCGAGCCGTTTGGCGAGGCCGCGCGCCACGGCGATCTGCGCGGTCTTGGTCATGCCGTAATGGATCATGTCGGAGGGAATATTCAGGCCCGACTCCGACGAAATAAACACGATGCGCCCCCAGCCCTGCTTGACCATTGCGCCCGCGTAGGCGCGTGAGAGCCTCACGCCCGACATCACGTTGGTTTCGAAAAAGCGCAGCCATTCGCTGTCGGGAATGGAGAAGAAGTCTTCCTGCGCGAAGACGCCGAGATTGTTCACGAGAATGTCCACTCGCGGATGCGCTTTCACGAGCGCCTCGCAGCCTGCGTCGTTCGAGAGGTCGCCGACGAAACCCTGCACCTGCGCGCCCGGCACGGCCTTGCGCACTGCCGCTTCGGCGTCTCGCACGTTGGCTTCGTGACGGCTGCTCACGATCACGCTGGCGCCAGCGCCGGCCAGCCCTTTGACGGTGGCGAGCCCGATGCCCGCCGCCGACCCGGTAACTAATGCGAGCTTTCCTGACAAATCGATTTTCATCGTAGCTCCTGTCTCATGCAAAGCGTGGGTGAAACGCGCCGCGTCGACACACAGGGCGATGACCGGCGTGAGGAGAACCGGCAGTGTACTGCGGGCATTGGCTGGCTGCTCGCTCACGCATACCGGTCAGCGCGCGATGCCCATTTCCGGATCGCTGATGCTGTCCTTGCCGGTTTCCATGCGCCCCGCGAAACGGCGCGTGATTTCGTTTGCGCCATCCGTGTTTTTCACGGCACTCAGCGTGAAGTCGTACCAGCCACCCGATGCGTCGAGCAGCCAGCGCTGTTCGGCGCGACCGTGTGCGGGGACGCTGAGCGTCCAGGGGCCGTCGCTGCGATAGGCGTTTGCTGTCACCGTGCACTCGGCCTGCGCCGGTCCGCTATTGGCGAGCGTGAGCACGAGGGTGTTGGCGGCCTCGTCGTAGCGCAGGCGCATTTCGGTAGCGGGGCCACGCGCCGCCGCGCTCGCATTGCCCGTGAAGCGGCGGTGAAAGCCGTTGGGCCCGAGCACCCAGAGATCGTATGCGCCAGCGTCCGTTGCTGCGGGCGTCCACGTGTCGTCGAGATGCTTGCCTGCCTCGACGGTATAGCGGCGTGGCGCGCGCTCCAGGTGCAATGTGTCGTAGACGTGAAAGACCACGCCCGCGCTGCCTTCGTTACGCAAGGCGAGACGCATCTCGCTGCGCTTCGCCACGATGGTCGCATCGGCGTGCAAGCGGTACGGCAAGGCACGCGAAGGTCTGGCGAAGCGCACCTGAACTGGCATCGCCTGTTCGGCAAGCGCAGGCGGCGCGACCGCCTTCAGCGCATGTTGCTGCGCCTTCTGTGCATCGGCGGAGGCTTTGCTCGGGGCAGGGAAGGAGGTGACGGGCTTTTTATTCGGAGTGCTGAAATTCAGCGTGGAAGTCAGATCGCCGAACACGGCGCGCCGCCACGCGCTGATATTGGGCTCTTCCACGCCAAAGCGAAGTTCGAGAAAACGCAGCACCGAAGTGTGATCGAACACCTGAGAGTTGACAAGGCCGCCCGTGCTCCACGGCGAGACCACGAACATCGGCACGCGCGGGCCGGCGCCATAAGGCTGCCCGTCCGGTACGAGCGGGGTGGAGTCGCCGGGCGGGTTCGGCACGGTGAAGTACTCGTGTTTCGTGCTGACCGTGGATTTGCCGGCATAGGCGCCGTTGCCAATCGGTGACGGCGCGGCTGGCGGCGGCATGTGATCGAAGAAGCAGTCGTTCTCGTCGTAGTTCACGAACAGCACGGTCTGGCTCCAGACTTCCGGGTTCGCCGTGAGCGCATCGAGCAGTTGCTGCATGTACCACGCACCCTGACCCGGCGTCGAGACGGCGGGATGCTCGCAATAGGCTTGTGGCGAGACGATCCAGCTTACCTGCGGGAGCTGGTTGGCGGCGATGTCGTCCTTGAACGCCTGCAGGAAGCCGCCATCGGGCATCGTGTTGCCGATGCCCTTGTAGAGCGGCTCGCGCGATTCCAGTGCTGCGCTCCAGGCAAGATTGGGCGAGCCAGCAATGGCCTCGTGAATCTTGCGGAACGCGGCAAAGCCCGCGAGCGGATTGTCGTTGTAGTTATCGGGCTGGTTTTCGTAGATTTTCCAGCTCACGCCTGCTTTTTGCAGACGCTCGACATAGGTGGTCCACGTGAGCCCGTTGGCCGATGGTCCGAGCCAGTCCCAGCCGTTATTGTTCACCACCGCGTGCCGGGAAACCCCGTTGCTATCAGAATTGCCGGGGCCGTTGGTGCCGGTCAACAGGAACAGCCGGTTGCTATTGGTGCCACCCATCAGCGAGCAGTGGTACGCGTCGCAAACCGTGAACGCGTTCGCGAGCGCGAAATGAAACGGCAGGTCGGCCTCGCGCAGATAGCCCATCGAAATATCGCCTTTCGATTTTGGCCATTGCGTCATGCGGCCGTTGTCCCACGCGCCGTGGGCGTCCACCCATTCGTGCGCGCCGCCCGCGAGCAGTGCGTTGCCCTGTGATTTATCGAGGTGAAAGGGCAGCACGCTGCGCGTGCCGTCGCTTTGCTGCCAGACGCTTTCGCCTTGCGGTTGCGGGATCGTGATGCGGTCGCCAAAGCCGCGCACGCCGGGCAGGGTGCCGAGATAGTGGTCGAACGAGCGGTTTTCCTGCATGAAGATCACAACATGCTGGACGTCCCGGATCGTGCCGGTGGTGTTGCTCGCCGGAATCGCGAGCGCGCGCCGGATGGCCGGCGGAAAGAGGCTGAGCGCGGCGCTTGCGGTGGCGCTGCGCAGAAAGCGGCGGCGGTCCTTCGAGGTCATAGGGCCAACGGGCGTTCCGGGTTTTTATGAGGGTCTTCACCCGTGAGCATGACACGTTGGACGTTACGGCGCTTTCAAGGCATGACGACGCGGTGCAGGATGTCGAGCAACTGCGTGACGGCAAACGGCTTGCGCAGGAAGCCGACCAGATCCGCATCGGCGGGCGGTGTGACGAGCGCGGAGACGAGCACCATCGGCACCGTTGCAAGCGTGCGGTTGCGGCGCATTTCCCGCATCAATGCCAGGCCGTCCATATGCGGCATCATGCAATCGGAAATCACGACATCGGGCGGATCGGCGAGCGCGGCCCTGAGCGCGTCCGTCCCATCCCCGGCAGTCGTGACCCGATAGCCATCCTGACCGACTAGCTCCTTGAGCGCGTTCAGTGCATTAATATCGTCGTCGACGAGTAATACGGTAGCCATACGTCGTTTACCTGTGCGGCGCGCACTCGCCGATATTGGCGCGGTTATTACGCCGTGCACCCGTGTTCTTCGCGGTTCCCCGTCCCCGCCCTCGCCCGGGATGGCGTACTCCGGCGCTTGCCCTGCATTGGTGGGAGCTTACTGGAGAATGCGCATTTTCCATGCCCGATGGATATGGGCGGACCACGACCTCGACTAGAGGCGTGCCGCATGGGCGTCACTTGAATGACGCATCAATGACACAGCATTTGATGTTCCCGGGGCAACGGCGCGTTTTCGCGTGCCGGCGACGTCATAAAAAATTCAAATAGTGCCAGGCAATATCGGTAAATGATGGCCGTTCGCAGCCTTAGCCCAACCGGCCCTTCAAGCAAGACCGCAATTTTCGAGCCATGATGTTTTTCTTCTTCCTGACGCGCTGTATTTAGTTCGTCATCCTGTCTCTTTTTCTGCGACTATGCGAATTGAATATTCGGGAAAACCATTCCTTGAGATACGTCGCACATTTGCAGTCATTTCGGCATGCATAACGCATCTGATGCAATTCGGATAAGCCACATCTCTGTTTTTAAAGGATAATCACCCCCAAGAAGGGGGGTGTTTAATTTCATTTACATCCCGCCGGCCCGCGTTGCTTTGTGCACGCCGCCGGAAACAGATACCGCTTTCTTCGGGCAGGCGTTGCTTCCTTGGTAATCAGTGGCGATCGCTTCAAGCGTGAATCGTGCGGATGTCGAGGCGCCCGCTCACGGCGTCAAGCGCCTCCATCTGCTTTCGAATCCGCTGCCCCTTTTGCACGGGCAAGCATATGCCAGATGCGTCGATACGGGGTTGTGCCACGGGGTTCGCGTCGCAAGACTCGGGCGGCCCGGCGCTCGTTCGGGGCGCCCGCACCGTGGCGCGCCGCGTCTTGCCCCTCGCACCCGTAGTGCCCGTTGCGCCCGCAGTGCCAGGTGCACCCTGCGCCCGCCCGCCAGGCTTCAATCCACTCGCATTCGTAATCGCATTCATAGGTCCGTGTCCGGAATGTCCATGCCGCTTTGCGCATGGCGTTCCGGCACGGGCTAACTACCGGCCAGCCGTCCCACGAGATTTCCGGGGGGAAATCACTTTTCAGTTTGGGGCGGCTGGCACTAACCATAGGGAGCCTGAGATGAAAGTTGGCAATAACAATTGGCGGAATGCACACAACAATGACGCGGCGCTGCCGGCCTTTCTGGCTGCACGCGTTGACCGCTATTACACGGAACGCGTGCAGCAGAGTTGGGCGGGAGGCCACATCATGAAGGGACGCGTTCCGGATGCCGACGCTTTACAGCTTTCGAGCAACGATTATCTGTCGATTGCTCGTCATCCTGAGATTCTCGATGCAATGTGCATGAGCATCCGCTCCGAGGGCAATGGCCTTCTGATGTCGGGTGTGTTCCTGCATGGCGACGATTGCCCGCAACTGAATCTCGAAAGCCGTTTCGCGAGCTTCATGGGCGCCGAGGCGAGCGTGCTGTGCCAGTCGGGGTTCGCGGCCAATACGGGGCTGATCCAGTCGATCGCGAATGCGCAGACGCCCGTGTATGTGGACATGATGGCGCACATGTCGCTCTGGGAAGGCATTCGCGCCGCCGGGGCGAAGGCCATCAGCTTTTTCCACAACGACGTCGAGCATCTCGAGCAACGCATCCAGCGCTACGGGCCGGGCATCGTGATCGTCGATTCGGTGTACAGCACGAATGGCAGCGTATGTCCGCTGCAGGCTTTCGCGGAGGTGTGCGCGGAGCACGATTGCGTGTTCGTGGTGGACGAGTCGCATTCGCTCGGCACGCATGGTCCGCATGGCGCGGGGCTCGTCGCGGAGCTGGGTCTCACCGACCGCGTGCACTTCCGCACGGCGAGTCTCGCGAAGGCCTTCGCGGGCCGCGCAGGCATCATCAGCTGCTCGCGGCGTTTCCAGGAGTATTTCAAGTGCGAGGCCTTGCCGGCGATCTTCAGCTCGACGCTGCTGCCGCACGAAACCGCAGGGCTGGCGGCCACGCTCGAGGTGATCGAGCGCGACGACTGGCGCCGCACGCGAGTGGCGGCGAACGCGCGCTATCTGCGTATGTGCCTTGCGGAGCTTGGCTACAACCTCAACGGCAGCGAAACGCAGATCATCGCGCTCGAGGCCGGGCCGGAGCCGCAAACCATCGCGCTGCGCGATGCGCTCGAAGCGCGCGGCATTTTCGGGTCGGTGTTTTGTGCGCCCGCCACGGCGCAGAATCGCTCGCTCGTGCGCCTGTCGATCAACGCGATGCTCAGCGAGTCGGAGCTCGAACGGATCGTGGAGGTCTGCGAAGCAATCCGCGATGAAGTGCAAATGTGGAACTGGCCCTCGACGCGCCGCCTCATGGAGCGCGGCGCCACGCGCATGCGCGTGCGTCAGCCGCGCGCGCTCGCCGACCTGCAGGTGGCTGCGTGACGACGGCGTGAGCCTTGCATGAAAGCAGCGCAAGGGCGACAGGCAGGCGGCGTGCGCGATTCAGTGCGAATGAGTGTATTCAGCGCGAATCCCACGCCGCCTGGACTTCCCGGTCGAGCTGCTGCAGCCAGGTGTCGTAGGGCAGCACGTTGTCGAGTGCGAGTCCCGCAGGCTGCTTGACGACGGAGTAGATATAGCGGCGCTCGCCGACGAATTCGGATGCCGGATGCATATACGGCTGCCATTGCTCGCATTGCGCCGGATAGTAGCCTTCGGTGCGCCAGAAATAGGGCAGGCTGCGATGGCTGTCGAGCTCGGCGTGAAACGACGCGGGCGCGCCTTGCTCGACCGCGATCTCCTGCACGCCGCGCAGCGACTCCTCGGTGTGGATGATGAGCAGGTACGCGGTGCCCTGCGCATCGAACATGAGCAGGCCGTGCGGCTGATACGAGAGATAGCGCTCGACGATGCCGAGCGATTCGCAAATACCCTGCACGTGCGCGGCGAGCGCGCGATCGTTAAGGAACGCGTATTCGGAAACGGCGAGCGCGTCGAGCACCGTGCCGCTGGCCTTGTCGAAATACGCGGCCTGCATATCGCGAATCGCCTGATTCAGGGTTTCTACTGCGTCGACTTCGTGCTTGCGGATAAAGCGGTCGATCAGCCCTTCGTTGAAGCTCTTGACCGCCACGTGCTCGTCGGCCTTGCCGGTGAGCACGATTTTCTTGAGCGCCGGATTGGCGAGGCGGCGGCAGAACTCGATGCCGTTGAGCTCGGGCATGTCGTAGTCGACCACCACGACCGAAACCGATTCGAAGCGCTCGGACCGGTGCACGAGCGAGCGGATTGCGTCCACGCGCATGGCAATGACCTGATGCGCATCGTTTTCTTCGGTGCGGTCGAGATAGGGGCTGAAAATGGGCGAGGCGGGCCGGTCCTGCGCCGCGCGGTCGTTCAGAAACTTCAGGGCTTCCGTGGGCGAACTGAACAGCCGGAACGCGAGTTCGGGATCGAGTTGCAGGCTCAGATTCGATAGAAACGCGGCGCTGTCGTCGACGAACGCGGCGGTGGTCGGCCAGAAAAACGGCTGAATGGCTTTTGGAGTGGATTTCGTCATGGCGCTGGGAATGTCAAAACAAACTCGGTGTACTTGCCTTTCACCGAAGAGCAGGCAATTGCTCCCCCCATCGCTTGCATGACATCGTGGCAAAAAGCCAGCCCGATTCCTGCTCCGAGCGACACGTCATCGGTGGTGGTGGATGAAGTATAAAAGCGGGTAAAGATGTGCGGCAAGACTTCAGACGAAATACCGGACCCGGTATCGCTGAAAATCAGGCGATTTGCACGGTTCTCGCGATTGGCCGGCTCGAGCCGGATGGAAATATGCGCGCCGTCGATGGCGCCCATGTGCCGAAATGCATTTTTGATCAGATTGAATAGCACGTGCACGGTGAGCATTTCGGAACCGTTGAATTCGAAATCAGGGCGCAAATTGCAATGCACGCGCGCACGGTCGCCTTCACGAAACGGATAGCGCGCAAGCGCGGTTTCCACGCAATGCGCAATCGAGCACGTTGTTGCGTTTTGCATGGTCGTGCCCGAGAACCGCGCAGTGGCGAGCAGCATGTCGATGATGGCGTTCGAATGGAGCGCCTCTTGCTCGATGCGGCTCACCACACCCTGCATCGAATAAAGATGCGCAGTGCGTATTTTCGGCACCGGCAGGCGGTTGCGCTGGGCGAGCGCATAGGTGTCGAGCAGCGCGGGCAGGTAGCGCATGAGGCCGGCCGCCCCCACGCGAATCGCCACGAGCGGCGTGCGCAACTCATGCGCGACGCTGCCCGCCGTGGCCAGCATGGCGCGCTCCTGTTCGATCTGGATGCGGTCCTGGTCGTAGTTCGCCACCGCGCCGATGGCCACCGCGAACGAGAAAATCGCGAGGTGGGTCAGATAGCTGGAGTTGAGCGCGATGGGGTCGGTGGTGAGCACATAGGCGAGCAGCGCGAGCCCGATGCCCACGAGAAATTGCAGCACCAGCATGAGCCAGTCGAGCAGCAGCACCATGACGAACGCGGCGATCAGCGCGCTCTCGACCCAGACCTCGTTGCCGTTGTTCTTGAGCAGCATGAAGGTGAAGAAGAACGGCAGCGCATAGAGCGTGGCAATGTACCAGTACCAGGGCAGCAGTTTTTTGACGGCGGCGGGCCAGCGCTCGAAGGCGAGGATCGGCACGAACAGCGCGGAGCCGATCAGGCGCAGCGTGAGATTTTCATAAGGCTGCGGGAAGAGATCTTTCCAGACATAGTAGTAAAGCGGAAAGCCCATGGCCGCGACCACGGCGAGCGGGCGCATGCGGCGCTTTACATACTGGAGGTTGCGCATGGCGGGCGCGAATGCCCGCACCATGCGCGGTTTGAGCGCCGCCCAACCGCGGCGCGCGCGCATCGTGATTCTCGATACGTTCATCAGGGTGGAATCGCTCATTGTTCGATGCCGGATTCGCCGCCGGCCTTCACTGCGCATGTGTCTCCAGGCTCATGCAAGGCCCTGCTGCGAAGCGGTCCCAAGGCATGCACGTTGCGGCTCCCGTAGCCAGTGAAGACAATACCATCAATGGGCCGCGCCGATGCGGCCAGCAGGGGCCGCGAGCGGCGCATGCGGCCGAACGGGGCGGCGCGGGAATGAAGCGAGGGAATGAAGCGCGGCGATGAACTGAGCGATGACTGCGGCGTGCGTCGCGTGGGCGGCGCGCCGGGAAGAATGGCGGGGCGCCGGTTTTACGCGTGGGGCTGGAATTGTTCGCGCAGACGAAAGCGCTGAATCTTGCCGGTTGCGGTCTTCGGCAAATCGTCGACGAAAACAATCTCGCGCGGATACTTGTGCGGCGCGAGCCGCGCCTTGACGAAGGCCTTGAGCTCAGCGGCAAGCGCCGTGTGACCGTCTTGCTCGGCGTCCGCTTGTGCATGCGCTTCCTGCTTGAGCACGACGAACGCGCAGGTCTTCACTAGCCCGTCCTGATCCACGCCGATCACGGCCGCTTCGAGCACGGCTTCGTGCTGCACGAGCACCATCTCCACCTCGATGGGCGAGACGTACTGGCCACTCACCTTGAGCATGTCGTCGCTGCGGCCCGCATAGACATAGCAGCCATTGGGCAAACGCCGGTATTTGTCGCCGCTCTTGACCCACTCGCCCTGAAACGTCGTGCGCGATTTCTCGCGATTGTTCCAGTACATCAACGCCGCGCTCGGGCCGCGAATATAAAGGTCGCCAATTTCTCCATCGGGCACGGGTCGGTCCGACTCGTCGCGCAGCGCGATTTCGTAGCCGGGCACGGGGCGCCCGGTGGTGCCGTATTCGACTTCGCCAGGACGGTTCGAGAGAAAAATGTGCAGCATTTCCGTGGAGCCGATACCGTCGAGAATGTCGCTGCCGAAATGGAGCTTGAAGCGCTCGCCGGTCTCGCGCGGCAGCGCCTCGCCGGCCGATGTGCAAATGCGCAGCGCGACGTCTGCGCGTTCGGGCAGCGCGGGCGATGCCATCATGCTCGCGTACAGCGTGGGCACGCCGTAGAAGATGGTGGGGCGATGCGTGACGAGGCGCGCGAACACGGCGTTGGCAGTGGGGCGCTCGGCCATCAGCACGGTGGTCGCGCCCACCGAGAGCGGAAACGACAGCGCGTTGCCGAGACCATAGGCAAAGAACAGCTTGGCGGCGGAGAACACCACATCGCTTTCGCGGATGCCGAGCACGGATTTGGCATAGGTTTCCACGGTCCAGTAGAGATTGGCGTGGGTATGCACCGTGCCCTTGGGCTTGCCCGTCGATCCCGACGAATAGAGCCAGAAGGCGATGTCGTCGCCGCTCGTTTGCGCCGCGTGCGCGGCGGGCCGGGCGCGCTCGATCAGGTCATGGAGGACGTCTGCTGTGTCGCGAGGCGCGTCGGCGAGCGGCGCTGCAACCACGAGCGCACAGCTTTCGCCAAGCGTTTCGCCACGGGTTTCGCCACGGGTTTCGCCACGGGTTTCGCCGTTGGCCGGGGAATCGGAACGGGCCTGCTCCAGCGCGTCGCTCACGGCGGGCAACAGCGCGCCCGACGCAATCACGAGCCGCGCGCGGCTATGCGCGAGCATGTAGGCGTAGTCGGCGGAGGTGAGCAGCGTGTTGACGATCACGGGCACGATGCCCGCATATAGCGCGCCGAGAAAGACCACGGGTAGCTCGACGGTGTCGAGCATCACGAGCAGGATGCGCTCTTCGGCGCGCACACCCAGCGTGTGCAGCGCGGCGCTGAAGCGCCGCGCGCGAGTTTCGAGTTCGCCGTACGAAAGCGTGCAGGTGTCGTCGATATAAGCGGGCTTGCCGGCGCGCGCCGCGTTCAGCGCGAACAGATGCGCAGCGAAGTTCAGTTGTGCGGGCGGCGGCACGGCGGCCGGCGCGCTCGATGTCCGCGGGGCCGCGGTGGCCACCGAGGTCACGGTAGGGGCCGGCGCTGCTGCTTGGGTATCCACGATGCTGTCTCCGCTCTGTCTGCCTCGATCGCGTTGCCTTGCTGGCAATGGCCTTGCGTGTGCGCGGCCCCGTCGATCTTCGGTCGTTATGACGCTGCTCTTCCAGTCAATTCGGACTGCATGGTAATTCGATATTCCGTGATTCCTCGTGCCGCTGAATTGGGCGGGCGCCGTCGATTCGTGCGCGCCGGCCAGTGCAGCGGCTTACGCAGGCGCCGGCGTGAACTCGATTGCGCCTTGCGGCAACAGATAGAGCACGAGTGCTTCGCCATGGGCAACGGTCGGGCGGTGCGCACTGCCCGGACCATAGACACACCAGCCCGCAGGCCGGCCGTCGAACGTCGCGCCGGGCGTGATGGGCATGATGAGATCGATTTCGCCGTGCGGGTGGGTATGGTGCGGGCCGGCAAGATCCTTCATCTGCACGACGTCTACAGAAAACCCATGTGTCGCCGGCAGCGGCTTGAGGACGCGCCCGTAACGCAGTCCGCCGGCCTCGCGCTGGCACATCCAGCCTTGCGCGATGCCTTCGCGGCAAGCGTTCTCGAGCGCCGCGAAGGTCGAACTGCCGTTCGGCCAGGTGGCGTTGAGCCACGTGTCGAGTGCATCATCCAGCGGACGGCCGGCAATCTGTGTCGTGACGTCTGCGATCAGACGCTCGAAGTCTTGCGGGGACATGCGGTCTCCTGTCGACTGCACTTGGAGCAAAGCGCTTAGTGCGGGCCCACGCAAAGCGAGTTTGCCGGTGCAGCGTCGGTGTTTGTCGTGGGACTGCCTTTTGGCGAAAATTAGCGTTTAGAAAAATGCATGTCAAGCACTATAGTACATAAAACAGGGTTGGGAGGTCTCTCAAGATGAAGCAAACTTACGTTGCCGAGCCGCAGCCGGAAGAGTCCGCAAACGCCCATGAAGCGGCTGATGCGGGGCGCAGTGAGCGCGACCCGTTCCTGACCGCGATGGGCGAGCGCGTGCGCATGCTGCGCGCGCGCCGCGGCATGACGCGCAAGACACTGGCGGCGGAAACCGGGCTGTCCGAGCGCCACCTCGCGAATCTGGAATCGGGCGTGGGCAATGCCTCCGTGCTGGTGCTGCGGCAGATCGCGGCCACGCTCAATTGCCCGCTCGCGGAAGTAATCGGCGACGTCACCACGGCGTCGGCCGAATGGCTGCTGATCCGCGAACTGCTGCAGGGGCGCGACCCGGCCGCATTGCAGCGCGCGCGTATGGCGCTCGCCGAAATGTTCTCTCAGGCGCCCGCCGACCCGCATCGCAACGAGCGCATCGCGCTCATCGGCCTGCGCGGCGCGGGCAAGTCCACGCTCGGGCGCATGCTCGCGCAGGAACTCAAGGTGCCGTTCGTCGAACTCACGCGCGTGATCGAGCAACTGGCCGGCTGCCCGCCCTCGGAAATTCACTCGCTCTACGGCGCGAGCGCGTACCGCCGCTACGAGCAGCGCGCGCTGGAGGCCGTGATTGCCGAGCATCCGCGCGCGGTGATCGCTTCGCCGGGCGGCCTCGTGTCCGAGCCGGCCACTTTCAACACGCTGCTCGCGCACTGCTTTACGGTCTGGCTTCAGGCTGCGCCCGAGGAACACATGCGCCGGGTGGTGGCGCAGGGCGACCTGCGCCCCATGTCGGGCAACCGCGAAGCGATGGACGACCTCAAACGCATTCTGGCGGGCCGCAGCGAGCTGTACGGCCGCGCGGACATGCGCTTCGACACCAGCGAGAAGACCCTCGCCGACGCCTATCTGCAATTGCGCGACCGCATCGCGGCTCGGCTTGGCGCGGAGCCGGCGCGCATCGACTGAGGCGGGTTGACGGGGCCGCCGCAGGCCATGCATTGCAGTTCATGGTTTACCCGTTGGAATTGTGAATATGCACTAAAGTGCTTTACATGGGGTGGGTGTTGCACTATCGTTCATTGAAACGAAGTGCACATTCTCTAGCTTGCATGGGACCGGAATCGGAGCTTTGCATGGGGGCGGAGTAAGTGCTGAGGCACTAACTCCGCCCGACAGCGTTGCGCCCGCTCCGGTCGAGCTTTGCATGGGATCGCACTAAGAGCTTTGCATGGGGGCTGAGTAAGTGCTGAAGCACTTACTCAGCCCGACAGCTGAAGCGCCAAGTGCGATCGATAACAGGAGACACCCCATGACTGCAGCAGATACCGCCGTCGCCCAGCCGGCCATTCCGCCGGCCACCCAACCGGTTGTCCCGCCGGCCGCCCCGCGAGTCGACTACCGTACCGACCCCTCGCAGTACCGGCACTGGAAGCTCAGCTTCGAAGGCGCCGTCGCGACGCTTGGCATCGACATTGCCGAAGACGGCGGCATTCGCGAAGGCTACAAGCTGAAGCTCAATTCATACGATCTCGGCGTGGACATCGAACTTTACGATGCACTCCAGCGCATCCGCTTCGAGCACCCCGAGGTGCGCACCGTGGTGGTTACAAGCCTCAAGGACCGGGTGTTCTGCTCGGGCGCCAATATCTTCATGCTGGGCCTCTCTACCCATGCGTGGAAGGTCAACTTCTGCAAGTTCACCAACGAAACGCGCAACGGCATCGAGGATTCGTCGCGCCATTCGGGCCTGAAATTCATTGCCGCTGTGAACGGCGCGTGCGCCGGCGGCGGCTATGAACTGGCGCTTGCCTGCGACGAGATCCTGCTGGTGGACGACCGATCGTCCACGGTGGCGCTGCCCGAGGTGCCGCTGCTGGGCGTGCTGCCCGGCACGGGCGGCCTCACGCGCCTCACCGACAAGCGCAAGGTGCGTCACGACCGCGCCGATATCTTTTGCACCGTGGCCGAGGGCATTCGCGGCGAGCGCGCGAAGGCGTGGCGTCTCGTGGACGACGTGATCAAGCCCAACCGTTTCGGCCAGGCGGTGCAGGCGCGCGCGCTCGAACTGGCTGCGCTGAGCGACCGGCCCGAAGCTGTCCAGGGTGTCGCGCTCACGCGCATCGAGCGCGTCGAGCACGAGAACGGCCTGAGCTACGCCAGTGTCGAAGTGGCGATCGATCGCGCGAAGCGCACGGCCACCTTCACGGTGAAAGCACCGGACACCGCGCAAGCGCCGCTGCCCCAGGGCATCGATGCCATCGTCGCGGCCGGCGCTGCATGGTGGCCGCTGCAGTTCGCCCGCGAACTGGACGACGCGATCCTCACGATGCGCACCAACGAGCTCGACATCGGCACGTGGATTTTCAAGGCCGAAGGCGACGCACGCAGCGTGCTGGCCGCCGACGCCGCACTGCTCGAGCACCGCGACCACTGGTTCGTGCGCGAGACCATCGGCATGCTGCGCCGCACGCTCGCGCGCATCGACGTCTCGTCGCGTTCGCTGTTCGCGCTGATCGAGCCGGGCTCGTGCTTTGCTGGCACGTTCGCGGAGCTGGCGTTCGCCGCCGACCGCAGCTATATGGCGGCGCTGCCTTCGAACGAAGACGAAGAGCCAGCTATTACGTTATCCGAAGCGAATTTCGGACTCTATCCGATGGTCACGCAGCAGTCGCGTCTCGCGCGGCGCTTCTACGAAGAGACCGAGTCGCTCGATGCCGCGCGTGCGCGAATCGGCCAGCCGGTGAAGCCGGCCGAGGCGGAGCACCTCGGGCTCGTGACCGCCGCGCCCGACGACATCGACTGGGCCGACGAAATCCGCATTGCGCTGGAAGAGCGCGTGGCCATGTCGCCCGATGCGCTCACGGGCCTGGAAGCGAATCTGCGCTTCAACGGCGTCGAAACGATGGAGACGCGTATTTTCGGCCGCCTCTCGGCGTGGCAGAACTGGATCTTCAATCGCCCCAACGCGGTAGGCGAAAAGGGCGCGCTCAAGGTGTACGGCAAGGGCAGCAAGGCGCAGTTCGATCTTGCACGCGTGTAGTCGCGGCAAGGCCGAAAAACACCCACTTTCATCCAGATCCGTTAGAGCCGCCCCAGCCGCCCTGGCCACAAGGAACCGATATGTCCACGATCAACTACAGCGAAAAGATCCCCAATAACGTCAATCTCGCCGACGACCGTGCGTTGCAGCGGGCGCTTGAGCAGTGGCAGCCGAATTTTCTTTCGTGGTGGGGCGACATGGGACCCGAGGGCTCGCACGGCTTCGATGTGTATCTGCGCACGGCGGTGAGCGTGGATGCGGGCGGCTGGGCGCATTTCGATCACGTGAAGATGCCCGATTACCGCTGGGGCATTTTTCTCGCGCCTGGCGAGGCGGAGCGCAAGATCCACTTCGGCGCGCACAAGGGCGAGGCCGCGTGGCAGGAGGTCCCGGGCGAGCACCGCGCGAACCTGCGCCGCATCATCGTTACGCAGGGCGACACCGAGCCCGCGTCGGTCGAGCAGCAGCGCCATCTGGGCCTGACTGCGCCCTCGCTCTACGACCTTCGCAACCTGTTCCAGGTGAACGTGGAAGAGGGGCGGCACCTGTGGGCGATGGTTTATCTGCTGCATCGCTATTTCGGTCGCGACGGTCGTGAGGAAGCCGAAGCATTGCTCGAACGCCGCTCGGGCGACGACGACAACCCGCGCATTCTCGGCGCGTTCAACGAAAGAACACCGGACTGGCTCGCGTTCTTCATGTTCACCTATTTCACCGACCGCGACGGCAAGTTCCAGCTTTCGGCACTGGCAGAATCGGGTTTCGATCCGCTCGCGCGCACCACGAAATTCATGCTGACTGAAGAAGCGCATCACATGTTCGTGGGCGAATCGGGCGTCTCGCGCGTGGTGCAGCGCACCGCGCAGATCATGAACGAACTCAAGACCGACGATGTGGGCCGCTTGCGCGCGGCGGGCGTGATCGACCTCGAAACGATCCAGCGCTACCTGAATTTCCACTACTCGGTGACGATCGACCTGTTCGGTGCGGACCATTCGTCGAACGCGGCCACGTTCTACAGCGCGGGCCTGAAGGGCCGCTACGAGGAAACCAAGCGCGACGACGATCATCAGCTCGAAGGCCAGACTTATCGCTTGCTCGACGTGCAGGGCGACAAGCTCGTCGAGCGCGACGTGCCGATGCTCAACGCCATGAACGAAGTGCTGCGCGACGACTACATCAAGGACTCCGTGGCGGGCGTGAACCGCTGGAACAAGGTGCTGGAGAAAGCTGGCATCGACTTTCGCCTGAGCGTGCCGCACAAGGCGTTCAATCGCCAGATCGGCACCTTCGCGGGCGTGCGCGTCGCGCCGGACGGCCGCGTGATCGACGAGGCGCAATGGGCCGCGAACGAGGCCAAGTGGCTGCCCACGCCCGAAGACCGCGCGTATGTCGCGTCGCTCATGGGCCGCGTGGTGGAGCCGGGCAAGTTCGCGAACTGGATCGCGCCGCCGGCGATGGGCATCAATCGGCAGCCAGTCGATTTCGAGTACGTGCGCTTTAACTGAAGGCGAAGTCCAGGCGAGGCCATCATGAACGCTCCGGTTTCCGTGGAGATCCTCAGGCAGCACCTGATCGATCCCGAGATCTGCATTCGCTGCAATACCTGCGAAGAGACTTGCCCGGTCGATGCGATCACGCACGACGGCGTCAACTACGTGGTGAAGGCGGATATCTGCAACGCCTGCATGGCCTGCGTGCCGCCGTGCCCGACCGGCGCGATCGACAACTGGCGCAATGTGCTCAAGGCCGAGGCCTATAGCATCGAGGAACAGTTCGGCTGGGACGAACTCCCCACGCAGAATCCCACGGTGAACGCGCCTGATGCGTCGACCGCACCGACGACATCGGTCAGCGCGGACGCGCCGCAAGCCGCCGCGACGCAGTACGACGGCGAGGGCGCGCCGGGCTCCGGCTCGGACATGGTGCGCGGCGCGACCGTGCCGCCGTGGTCTGCGGCGCGGCCCTATGTGCATCTGTACACGCACAAGGCGCCCACCACCGCAACCGTGGTGGGCAACTATCGGCTCACGGACGCCTCCACGGAAAGCGATATCCACCACATCGTGCTCGACTTCGGCACGATGCCGTTTCCGGTGCTCGAAGGGCAGTCGATCGGCATTCTGCCTCCCGGCAAGAGCGCCGATGGCCGCGTGCATCACGCGCGCCAGTACTCGGTCGCGAGCCCGCGCGACGGCGAGCGGCCCGGCTACAACAATGTCTCGCTCACCGTGAAGCGTGTGACGCGCGACTACAGCGGCAACGCCACGGACGGTGTGTGCTCGAACTACCTGTGCGACCTGAAAAAGGGCGACGTGGTGAATGTGATCGGCCCGTTCGGCAGCACCTTCCTGATGCCGAACCATCCGAACTCGCATCTGCTGATGATCTGCACCGGCACGGGCTCCGCGCCCATGCGCGCGATGACCGAGTACCGGCGCAGGCGCAGGCTCAAGGGCGCGACGGGCAAGCTCATGTTATTTTTCGGCGCGCGCACGCAGCAGGAGTTGCCCTACTTCGGACCGCTGATGAATCTGCCGAAGGACTTCATGGACACGAATCTGGCGTTTTCGCGCACGCCGGGCCAGCCCAAGCGCTACGTGCAGGACGCAATGCGCGAGCGTGCCGTGGACGTGGCGCAGATGCTCAAGGACGGCAATACCCACATCTACGTGTGCGGGCTCAAGGGCATGGAAGACGGCGTGCTGCAGGTGCTTGGAGAAATCGCGCAGGACCACGGCATGGCGTGGGAGGCGCTGTGGGAGCGGCTCAAGCGGGAAGGGCGGCTGCACCTCGAAACCTACTGACGCTGGCACAGCACATGCATAAAAGGGCTATTTCGGCCAACAGGGTTATTAAAGCACGATCGTTCTAAAAACGTTACCATCTCGGGACCCACTCGACGGAGAGACGTTTCAAATGAACCTCGTTGCTGAATTGCCCGCCGGCCTCACCGGCCTCGAACAACTGCAGCGCATGCTCGCGAGCGGCCGCAGCGCACCTATCGGCGAAACGCTCGGCTTCAAGCTCGCGGAGGTGGAGGAGGGCCGGGTGGTCTTCGAAGGCGTGCCGGGGCTGCACGCGTACAACCCCATCGGCACCGTGCATGGCGGCTATGCGGCCACGCTGCTCGATTCGGCCTGCGGTTGCGCGGCGCACTCGCGTCTCGCGCCGCATCAGGGCTACACGACGCTTGAGTTGAAAGTGGCCTATCACCGGCCCATGACCGCGAGCACCGGCCCCGTGCGCGCCGAAGGCCGCGTATTGAGCATCGGCCGCCGCGCCGCCTTCGCCGAGGCGACGATCACGGACGCCGCCGGCAAGCTTTATGCATCGGCAACCTCGACGCTGCTCGTGTTCGAGCGCGAGGCGTCCGGTGCATGATGCATGCGCCGCGCCCCGAACTTGCAGTGGGGCGCAGGCAATCTCTTCATGAAGGTGTACTAAAGCGCATGCCTCAGATCGTCCCGTGCGCCTTGTCCTCGATGAGCTTCACGAGCGCATGGAGCAGACGGTTGGCCGGCGTGGCCACGCCCAGCGCCGCGCCGCGCCGCGCGACGAAGCCGTTCAGATGGTCGATTTCGCTGCGCTTGCCGCGTGCGAGATCCTGCGCGGTGGACGAGTATTGCCCCGGCATGGTTTGCGCAATGCGCTGCACGCTGGCGTCCACGTCGGGCGGCAGTGTCACGCCGTCGGCGTGCGCCACGGCCACGCATTCGGCCAGCACGTCCTGCATCGCGTCGCGCACGCCAACACCTTCCACGAGACGCCCATAAGGCAGCTGCGAAATCGCCGAGAGCGCGTTGTACGCGCAGTTCACGATGAGCTTGGCCCACAGCGCGCCGCGCACGTTCGCCGAAATCTCGGTGGGCACGCCCGCTTCGATCAGGGCAAGCGCTGCGGCCAGACTGCCGCGCGCGGGCTCGATCACCAGTTCGCCGCGCCCGTGGTGGCGCACGTGGCCGGGGCCGGCCATCTCCGTCGCCACATACACGACGGCGGCCGCAACGTCTTGCGGGATCACGGTGCGCAGGCGCTCGGCGTTGTCCACGCCGTTTTGCAGCGTGAGCACGAGCGTATCGGCGCGCAGGTGCGGCGCGATCGATGCGCCGGCGCTTTCGGTGTCGGTCGACTTCACGCAGAACAGCACGAGATCGGCGCCGGCCACGGCCGCCGCTTCGGTGCTCGCGCTCAGATGCGGGTGGCCGATGCGCTCGTCAAAGCTCTGCGCTTCGAGGCGCAGGCCGTCGCGCTCGACGGCTTCGACATGCTGCGCGCGCCCGATCAGGACGACGTCGTTACCCGCGCGCGCGAGCATGCCGCCAAAAAAACAGCCCACCGCGCCCGCACCCATGATGGCGATTTTCATCTGCGTTGCTCCTTCCGCGTTGCCCCTTCGATAGAGCGCAGTATGGTACACGGCTCGCGCGGCCGGCGCTGGACGCGATATGCACCCCTTACGCTGTCGCGATCATCAGCGTGCCGGTGGCCACCAGCGCGCCGCGCCAGAGCCAGTCGAAGTTGATCCAGCCGCGCCGCAGCACGCCCAGCCCCAGATATTCATAGGCGACGATCGCGATGGCGGCGGTCGTGGCCAGTGTCACCAGCGTGTGCAGCGCGGTGAACGCGGCGGAGACCATGAGCGGCCCGGCGGTGCCTGCGCCGCCATGGGCCGTGGCAGCGCCGCAGATCGGCAGCAACGCTGGCATGAGCATGAGGCCCGCGCCATGCAGCGTGGCCATCAGCGCGGACCATGCCGCGAGGCCGAGAAAGCCGGCCGTCATCCCCACGCGCACGCGATGGCGGTGCCCCCGCGCGTGTTGCCACGCGGCCCAGCCGATCAGGAGCGCGCCGAGCCACCAGTGCAGGCCGCTGTGCATCAGCACGGGCCGCCACGCGCCCAGTACGGCGATCGAGCTCGTAAATAGCAGAATCGACGCGGCGTGGCCCAGCGCGATAGGCGGCAGCGCCAGCAGCAGCGCCGTGCGGCTGCCGCGCTGCAGTCCGAGCGCGGTGGCGAAGAGCCAGCCCATTGCCGGATTCGCACCGTGAAAAACGCCGCTGGCCACCACCGCGCCCCAGGCGGCCCAGTGCGTGCCGAATGTCCCGAGCAGGTCGCCCATGCCGTGTCGCCTTGCTGGTAGCCTTGTGTGTCGTGCTCAGGGATAGCAGTACGAATCGGACGAACAGTCGCCGCCTTCGAGCCGGATCTGATGCGGGCGATGCGTCTTCGGCCACTCCACGAAGAAGCGTTCGTCGAAGCCGAGTCCGCCCTCGGGGGCTGCGTCGAGCTTCACCATCCAGCCGTCGATGCCTTCGGGGTAGAACTGTGCGTCGATGGCGCCGTACAGCGAATTCGTGAAATACACGCGCCGCCCATCGCGGCTCACCTCCACCATCTGCGGGCCGCCATTGAGCGCACGGCCTTGGGCGCGCGGGTGCGTGGCCCGCGAAACGATCCCGCCGATGCGCACGCTGCCCGTCAAGACAGGATGTTCGGGGTCCGAAACATCGTATTGGCGCAGGTCGCCTGTGCCCCAGCAGGCCACGTAGAGGAAGCGGTCGTCGAGCGAGAGCGCGATGTCGGTGACGAGCGGCGGCACGGCGGCGAAGCCCTTGAGCATGGGCGGGAGCGATTCCGGGTCCGCGGGTTCGGCGGGAATCTCGATGATCTTGCGCGCCGCCCATTGGTCGCCGTCGCGATACCACTGCCAGATCGACGCCGAAAGGTCCTTCAGGCTGATGACGGAGTTCACGAAGCCATAAGGCTTCGTGGGGTCGTGCGCGGGCCGCAGTTCGAACACCAGTTGGTTTTCCGCGCCGAAGTCGAGTACCTGTTTGTGGCGGCGGGTGTGCAGGTCCCAGAAGTGCAGCCGGTGGCCGTACTGGCCTCCAAGCAGCACCTCGGGCACGAGGCCGTTCTCGAAGGTGGCGGGCAGGCCCCATTCGCTGGTCACGAGCGTGTCGTAGCCGAGATGCCACCAGCCGTCGTAGGCGAGCTGCTGCGGGCCGCGCTCGATTTCCCATTGGCCGAGGATGTCGAAGCTCTCGTGATCCATCAGGAAGATGCCGCCAGGCGCTTCGCCCTCGGCGTTCGCGAGCGCCGTCACGTAGATGCCGTCCGGCCCGCAGTGCACCGTATGGGGGCGCGTATAGCCGGCGCGTTGCGCGACGCTTGCAGGTTCGTGTACGCGCACGATTTTCGGGCGGCGCGCGTTGGGCTTCGTATCGACAATATGAATGCGCGATGAGCGCAAGCCCGGCACGATCAGATAACGACGCTCCGTATGGGCGTGCGGTGCGTTCGGACACAGGCATGAACTGCAGGCGTTCCAGCCGAAATGATGGAGCTCGTCGCCGGTGTGCGGCATCGCGAGGCGATGAACGATCTGGCCGTATTCGGCCGAGGCGGGATCGAGGTCGACTACGTCGAGCGAGTCGGGCACGCGGCTAGTGGGGTCGAAACTCGCTACCCATGCGAGCGTTTCCGGCGTGGCCGCGGCGGCAAGGCGCGCGGAGGGGTAGAAGCTCGGATCCGGTTTCCATGTCGCCATCGCTACCTCTCCTTGTAGAGGTTTCGGAAGGGCCCATCTTGCACCGGTTTGCAGGCTGTGTGTCGTTTCGTATGATTTTTGTGCGCCTTATTCCTTGAGGGAAAAAACATATGCGCGGCGGTTATAAGGCGCGCGATTATACATACTGCGAAAACAGTGAATTCGCCGTGTCGCCATTTATCCCGTGCTCAGGACTTTCTAGACTACATCCAACGGTTCGCACTTTGTGCCGGACCGATAGATCAAGTTTCCGGAGGTATTGTCATGAAGTCGCTTATTAACGCCGTCGCGCTTGCCGCTGTGCTCGCAGTGCCCGCTGTTTCTTTTGCGCAGTCGCAACCCGAAAACGGTCCTGTCACGCGTGAACAGGTACGCAACGAACTCAAGGCGCTCGAATCGGTGGGCTGGCGGCCGAACGTGGTTTCGCCGTTCTATCCTGGGGATTACCAGGCGGCTAAGGCGCGTTTGCAATCGGGTGGTGATAGCGGCTATGGGCCGGCGACGGACGGCTCGTCGCAAAGTGGCACGGCGAGCAGCTACTCGCCGCCGGTGCGTATGATGCGCTGAGCTTGTGTGAACAGTTGCAAGAGCGCCGCAGTCAGGCGCTCTTATTGCATCGGCGCCGGCTGATTGGCTTGGGGCGCTTGTGCTGCTTGTGTCGGTTGTGCCGACTGTGTCGCCTGTGCGGATGATCCCGCCTGCCCCGAGACCGCCGGCGCCGGCTTCTCCTGATCCTGCTCCCACCCCCCGCCCAGCGCGAGAAACAGCTTCACCTGATCGAGCGCCACCTGGCCTTCGGCCGCCGCTACTTCAGCATGCACGCTCGTGAGCGTGCGCGTGGCGTCGAGGTCCGAGAGGAAGGGCTCGCGGCCCGCTGCGTAGAGGCGGTGCGTCTGGTCGGCGGACTGCTGCGCCGACACATAGGCCGTGCGCAGCGCGTCCGCACGCTGATCGTCGGCGGCGTAGGTGGCGAGGCTCGTCTGCGTCTCGCGCAGCGCGTTGAGCACCACGCCGTCGAAGTGCGCGAGCGCGCCGGCGGTGGCCGCCTCTGCGCCGCGCACGCGGGCGCGTTGACCGTTCAGCGGGAAAGTCCAGTTGATTAGTGGTCCGATCGACCAGGCATTGGTCTTCGGCGTAAACAGATCGCTCGTGAGGCCGATCGAGCCCACGCCCGCGCCGATGCTGACCGATGGATACATCTCCGCCATCGCCACGCCGATGCGCGCGGTGGCCGACGCGAGTTCGCGCTCGGCCGCGCGCACGTCGGGGCGGCGGCGCAGGAGCGCCGCGCCGTCGCCGACCGGGATCGGCTGCTTGAGTTTGGGCAGGCGGTTGCACGCGAGCACCGCCGGCGGCAGGTCGGACGGCGCGCGCGCGAGCAGCATCGCGAGTTGATATTGCGCGACGCGGCGGCGGCCCTCGAAGCGGGGGATATCGGCGGCGAGCGTTTCCACCTGGGTCTGGCCGCGCGTGACGTCGGGCTGGTTGCCTCGGCCCGCGTCGCGCAGGCGCTTCGTGAGCGCCACGCGCTGCTTTTGCAGCGCGAGCGACTCCTGCGCGATGGCGAGTTCCTCGCCGGCCGAGCACGACGCGACATAGGCCTGCACGACATCGGCGACTACGGTGATGCGCGCGAGATCGGCGGCGGCCAGCACGGCTTCGTCGTCGGCGCTCGCGGCTTCCACGCCGCGCCGCAGCTTGCCGAACAGATCGATCTCATACGACACGTTGATGCCGATATCGCCGAGGTTGGCCACCGGCAGCTTGTTGAACAGCAGGAATTGCTCCGCCGATTCCTGGGCGCGCTGGAACCCGGCGGTCGCGCCGCCCGAGAAGCCGCCTTGTGAATTGGCGACTTCGAACGCGGCGCGCGAACGCGCGAGATTCGCGGCGGCCACGCGCAGGCTCGTGTTCGATTGCAGCGCCTGCTGGACGAGTTGGTCGAGCGTGGGGTCGTCGTAGAGACGCCACCAGTCGTTGGGCACCTCGCCCTGCGAAACCGGCGCACGGCTTGCGCCGTCGATCGGCCCTTGTGCGAGCGGCGCGTTCACGAGCGCGTCCTTCGGCACTGTGTAGTCGGGGCCGAGGTTGATGCACGCGCCCAGCGCGAGCACCAACGGCGCGAGGGGTGCGAACGCGAACGCGCGCCGAAGTCCAGGACGCGTCATTGCGAAGCTCCACTCGCCGTTGCGGGCGCGGCGCCTGCATTCACACTTGCATTCGCGCTTGAACTCGCGCTTGAACCCGATCCGGCATCCGAAGCCGCGACCGCACCGCTGGCGCTGCTCTCACGCGTCGCGCGCGCCGCCGCACCGGCCTTGCTCGTCTGTTTTTCGCTGACTTCGGTGCGCACCGCGACGGTGGCGGTGCGGCCCGCGATCATGCGGAAGTCGTCGGGCACTTCGTCGAGCGCGACGCGCACCGGCACGCGCTGCGCGAGACGCACCCAGCTGAACGCGGGATTCACGTTCGGCAGGAGGTTGGGGCTTTGCTGGCGGTCGCGGTCTTCGATGGCGGCGACGATGCTCTGCACGTGGCCGCGCAACGGACGCGGCTCGCCCATCACGGTGATTTCCACAGGCTGGCCGAGATGAATGCCGTGCAGGCGCGTTTCCTCGAAGTAGCCATCCACGCGGAACGAATGCATGTCCACCACCGAGAGCTCGGCGCGGCCCGCCGAGACGTACTCGCCCACGCGCGGCGCGCGGTCGTTCAGATAGCCGTCCACGGGGCTCACGATGGTCGTGCGCTGCAGGTTCAGCTTCGCGGTGTCCACCTGTACCTGGGCGTCGGCCACGGCGGCTTCGCCCTGATCGACCTTCGTGCGGCTTTCCTCCAGGGTTTCGCTGGCGACCAGATTGCCGAGCGCGAGGTTGCGCGCGTATTCGCGCTTGGCCTGCGCGAGCGTGGCCTGGCGATTTTGCAGCGCCGCCTGGGCGAGGCGCAGCGCGAGCGAGTAGCGTGCCTGATCGATCACGAACAGCACCTGGCCTTTCTTGACCTGCTGGTTGTCGACCACCTCGACGTTCGTGATGAGGCCACCCACATCGGGCGCGACCTGGATCACGTCGGCGCGCACGCGGCCATCGCGCGTCCACGGCGAGTACATGTAGTAGTTGACGATGCGCCATAGCACGACCGCGGCCACGACGACGACAATGAACGTGAGCAGGATTTGTCCTGCCGAGAACCAGGTTTTTTTCACGGTAGTAAGCGATGCGACACGATGATGACGGCGGCAAGCACGAAGACATAAATGCCGAGGTCGAAAATGGAACGATGCCACACGAGCCGGTAGAAGCCGACGCGCGTGAGCACCTTGCCGATCACGACGTTGATGAGGTACGCGATCAGCATCAGCACGAGCACGGCGGGCACGAACACGCCGAAGATATCGATTTCGCCGATCATGGCGCGGCTCTCGAGGTCAGGTAAAAAGGTTGCGCGCTCATCCATTGGCTCCGGTTGGCTCGCTGCCAGGACGCTGGCCGACCAGCGCGGGGTAGAGCGAGAGGCGCAGGCCCACGAGCGCGTGCTGCGTGTCGCGCAGCCAGCGCTGCGTGAAGTGCGCGGGCGGCGGCGTTTGCGCGCTTGCGCCGGCCGGGCCCGCTGCATCGGCATCAGCGGCGCGGGCGGCATCGGCGGCTTCTTGCGCAAGTCCTTGCGCGGCCACTCGATGCAGCGCGTCGTCGATGGTGGCGAGCAGCGCGGGCGGGGCGCTCTGGCGTTCGCTTGTCTGCGCGCAGCGCGTGTAATGGTCGCTCACGCCCGCGAGTACGCGGTCGATGACGGCGGGCATGTCGCCGTTGAGCTTGCGGCGCGAACGGCGCAGGTCCAGCGCGTTGAGCGCGATGCGCAGGTCGCGAAAGCTCTCGATCGAAGGATGACGATGCTCGTCCGAGGCCGCAAGGCGCGGAATCAGCTGCATCAGGCGGTCGACCATGCGCGAGGCCAGATCGCGCTGGTCGGCGATGCGCCCGGCGCTGGCCGAGAGCGCCACGTCGGTCCAGCTCGAGCGCAACAGGCGCTTCGCCGCGAATTCCGCGCCGAACGGGCGCGTCACGCGCGTCCACACATAGGCGAACAGCAGGCCCGAGATGCCCGCGATATTGCTGTTCAGGAATACGAAGAAATCGGCTTCGTACGCGCTCTGGATGCTGATGAAGGTGGCCGTGTTCACGGCCACGAGCATCGTCACCATGTTGAACTGCGGGCGCGGAATGAGCGTGCCGATCAGGATGAACGGTCCCGCGAACAGCAGCACGAGCATGGCGAAGTCGTGCACCTTGGGCAGCACCACGAACAGATAGAGCCCCGCGAACACCGCGCTCGCCGCTGTCGCGACGAAGAAGCGGAACACCAGCGGCGCGGGGTCGTCGAGCGCCGCGAAGAAGCAGCAGGCCACCGCCGCGAGCGTCACCGCGCCCGCGCCGTCGTGCCAGCCCGAGCTGACCCACAGCCAGCACGCCACCAGAATCGCGCCCATCGGCACGAGGCATGAGAACAGCATGAGGCCGCGGTCGTAGAAGCGCTCGGTGCCGCCGAGACGCCAGTGCCGGTAGCGCGGCCGCCACGTGCCGGTTTCGTGCGCGATCAGCGCGCGCAGGGTCCGGCAGTCCTGCCACACGTCGATCACCTGACCCAGACGCCACAGCGCGTTCGAGAGCAGCGCCCCCTCCCAGCTCGTGAGCGCGTCGTGCGGGGGCTGCAGTGCGGCCACGCGCGCGCGCAGGCTCTCGGCGACGGGGTCGCCCGCGTCGTCGTGGATTTCGGCGGCGCGCGTGGGCAGCGGAGCGTCGAACCATTTTGCGGCGTCGGCGAGCAGTGCGTCGAGGCCTTCCGGCCACGTGTGCAGATCGCGCCGCAATGCGATGAGCGGGTCCGCGAGCGCGGAAATCATCGGCAGGAACAACTGCATGCGCCCACGCAGGTTTTGCGCGCGCGAGAGGATTTCCGGATGCGTGTGGTCGTAGCTCAACTGGCTCAGCAGGAATTCGAGCTGGTTCACCGTGGAGGCCATGCGCTGCCGGCAGGCCGAGATCGCCTTGCCTGCGATGGTCCCGGAGAGCGTTTCGCGGCCATAGAAGGCGGCGTCGCGGAACCACGCATCGGCGCGCTCGATCAGCGTGGGCGCGAGCCGGCTCGGCAAGATGGCGCTGCCCACCACGCTCGCGCAGATGATGCCGAGCGTGATCTCCTGGGTGCGCGCGATGGCCACGTCGAATATCGTGGTGGGATCGGTCACGGTGGGCAGCGCGATGAGCGGCATGGTGTAGCCCGCAAGCATGAACACGTAGCTGCGCGCGGTGCGGTCCGAAATCGCCAGATAGAGCATCGTGCCGGTCCAGAGCGCCACGATCACGCTGAACAGCAGCGGCGTTTCGACGAACGGCGGCACCAGCGTGATGGCGGCGGTTGCGCCCAGCGCGGTGCCGAGCGCCCGGTAGAGCGCCTTCGAGCGCGTGGCGCCCACGAACGGATTCGAGACGATATAGACGCTCGCCATGGCCCAGTACGGGCGCGGCAGCTGAAATATCAGCGCGATATAGAGCGCGAGCATCGAAGCGGCGAAGGTCTTGACCGAGAAAAGCCAGTCGCGCCAGGAGGGGTAAGTCATGAGCCGCTTGCCGCTATCAGTCGTGAATGGACGCGTCGGCCGGGTCCGGCGCGTTGAAGGCGTTGAGCACGCGCAGCGTGGTTTCCAGATCGGCGCGGCTCACGCCCTTGAGCACGCGCGCGCGCAGCGCACGCAGGTCTTCCTCCATTTTCGCGGTGACGGCGTGGCCTTCACGGGTCAGCGAGATGGTCTTGGCGCGGCGGTCGTCGGGGTCTTCATCGCGGCGCACGAGGCCTGCTGCGCAGAGCTGATCGAGCAGACGCACGAGCGAGGGACCTTCGATGCCCACGTGCTCGGCGAGCGTGACCTGGCGCACCGCTTCGCCAAGCCGCCCGGCGGTGAGCAGCGGCGCGGCGCAGGCCTCGGAGACGTTATAGGCGGCGAGCGCGCCGTGACTCGTGCGCCGCCATTTGCGCGCCGCCACGACGAGCGTGCTGCTGACGGCAAGACGTAAAGTGTGAAGATTCGACATCGGCGCGATGATAGCGGAAAACTATTCGGTAGCAAACTATCGTTTTTCGGCTGCCTGTCACTGGGCTTTCAGGCTGAGGTGCCGCCTGCCTGGGAAGACCTTTCCAGATGGTAGTGGAATGGATGCAGGCGTGCTTTTTGGGTGCCGCTTTTTTGTGCGCTAGCCGGGCGATGCGAAGTTCACTGGACGCGCCAATCCGCGAGCAGGGCAGGCAGTTGCGCCATGTCCGTGAACACCTGCGCGACGCCCACGTCGAGCAGCGCCTGCGCGCTGCTGTGGCCCGGCGTGCCGGGGCTGTAGCCGAACACGGTGGCGCCCGCCGCGAGACCGGCGCGCGCGCCCGTCACGGTGTCTTCGATCACGGCGCAGCGTTGCGGCGCGGCGCTGAGGCCCGCGGCGGCGGCCAGGTAGACGTCGGGGTGGGGCTTGCTGCGCGGCGTTTCGTGGCCGCTGAAGATGCGCCCCGCGAAGCAGTCGAACAGATCCACCTTGCGCAGCTGCAACTCGACCTTGTAGCGGTCCGCGCCCGAGGCCACTGCAATGCGCCCGTCATATGCCGCGTGCACGGCGTGCACGGCGGCCGGTGCGCCCGGTATCTCGGCAAGGTCGCGTTCGAGCGCCGCGTTGCGGCGCGCGCGAAAGGTTTCGAGCCAGCTTTCGGTGATGCGAAAACCGGTGTGCTGCTCGATGCGCGCGGCCTCGTCCTTCACCATCTTGCCGACGAAAATGCGCATCGCCTCGTCCACGGAGAGCGTCCAGCCGAGCTCGCCCAGCATCTGGACCAGCACGACATGCGTGATGCGTTCCGAGTCGACGAGTACGCCGTCGCAGTCGAAGAGCACGGCGTCGAAGGGGAGATGGGGCATGGCTTGGCGGATCATCGAAGGCAATGGCAGCGCCCGCGCGCGGAGCGTGGCGCGAACAGAAGCGGCGAGAACGGAGAGCGCGATGATAACCGGGATGCGGCGCGGGCGTCGGGTTCGGCTGCAGGCTCAGGGCCCTCGCGAGGCCCGTGCAACGCTGCTCACTGCCCATTCCCCCCATCATCATCCACGCACAACTGCGGGTCGGCCACGAGGCAATCCTCATTCGATTGCACCGCCATTCCGCGCGTCTTCGTGGCCGACTCCTGCGCGGCCACGTGCAGGCCCTTCGGCAACAGCAGCCACATGCGCAGGCGCTCCTTGGTGCGGCTCGCCTCGGCCTGCGCGGACTGGCCGAAGCCATAGAAGTAATCGGCGCGCACCGCGCCCTGGATCGCGCCGCCCGAGTCCTGCGCCATCATCAGGCGATTCACGGCGCCGGGCGTTTGCGGGTCGTCGCGCGTGGCGACGAACACCGGCGAGCCGAGCGGCGTCGTGCGCGGATCCACGGCCACCGAGCGGCCCGCCGAAAGGGGCACGCCGAGCGCGCCGATCGGTCCGTTCGGCGAATCGGGAATGGGCCGGAAGAACACGTAGCTCGGATCGGAGATCGCGAACGCGTGCTTCGGTTGCGCAATCGCGCCAGCCGCGGTGGCGAGGTCCGCGCCCGGGCTGGCGTTGGCGTTGGCGTTCTTCGCCGCCGGTTGCTGAGCACCAGCCACGGCGGGGCGCGCCGCGCCGCTCGCCGACGGGCCGGCGCTGGCGAGCTTGAAGCCGCGCAGCAGCGGCGAGGTGGGCTGGTCGTCGTCGTTGTCGTTCGCGCCCGTCGACGACGCGCCGCCGTCCTGCGAGCCTTGCGGCCCGTTGGCGCTGGCGACCAGTTCGGAACCGCCGCCGCCGCTATCGTCGGCGACGTCGATGTCCATCTCGATGCCGCGCACCTTGAGCTTGCGTCCAGTCGCGCCCGCGCGCGCGACTGGCGGCTGGAAGGGCTGGCCGTTCTGCTCGGCATAGGCCACGCGGCGGATCGTGCCGTCGCGCATGCGGATCTTGCCCGAGCCCTGCACCTGCATCGAATAGAGCAGCACGGGGTCGTCCACCCACGCGAGCACCGGCGCGCGCGCCGCGCCGCGCTCGATTTCGGCGCGCGTGTAGTACGGCACGATGCGTGTGCCGTCGAGGCGCAGGCGCAGTTTCTTGTCGCGGATATCGGGCACGCTGTCGCGCAGGTCGAGCGCGTAGACGCCCTTCGCGCTGCCGGGCGCTGCGCCCGGCAGCGGGATCACGGTGCGTCCTTCGACGCGGGCCGCCGTGATGCTGCCGCGCGCCGCGCCGCCGAGCCGGCGCGAGTCGAGGTAAAGCATGTCCTCGGGCACGCCGTAGACCGGGTAGACATAAGCGCCGCCGGCCTGGCGGCTGCCGTTCAGGAGCGGCTCGTAATAGCCGGTCATGGTGCCGTCGCCGCTGCGGTCGGTGTTGCGGATCTGGTAGACGTCGAAGTTCGTCTCGAAGAAGCGGCGGATCGCGGCGGCGCTGGCCGTGTCCACGCCGCGCGCGGCCGCGCAGGGCGCGGCCCAGCCGTTGCGCGAGCCGAGCACGCCGCAACTGCGCTTGAAGGCGTCGAGCGAGCCGCTCAGGTCGTCGGCGCTCCAGCCGGGCAGGTCGGCGAAGCGCGCGGTCTGGTACCACGCGTGGCGCGTGGAAAATGCGGCAACGGGCGCGCCGGACGAGGGCGGGGCGGCGGGGGTGGCCGCGGCCGGTGCGGTGGAGGCAGCGGGCGTGACCGGCGCGGCGGCAGCGATGCTGGATCCACTGGTGGATCCCGTGGCTGCCGTGGCCGTTGCTGGCGCCGTGGCCGGCGTCGCGGCCGGGGCGGCCGGCGTCGCGGGCACGGGTGGCGCAGATGGCAAAGCCTTCGCCGCGGTCGTCGTTGCCGGAGCTTGCGCCGCTGCTGGTGCTGCTTGCGCCTTGCCCGCCTGCGCTTGCGTGGACGACCCGATGATCACCGAGCTAGCCGGATAGTTGCTCGCACAGCCGGCGAGCGCGGCTGCCGCTGCAGCCGCCGCGAGCAGAAAAAGCGGTCTGTCCATGACGGTCTCCTGTGACCTATGGCGCTGCGGCGCTACGATCGCGGCGCCTGGCCGTTGCCGCCCACCACGTCGATTTTGAACGTCGCCGCGCCGAATGCGTTGCTGCAACTCGCGCCGCCTTTCGCGCAGCGCGCCTCGCCCGCGAACGGCGACGCGCTCGTCGTGCGCTTCGCGGCGGCGGCCTGCTGGGCGCTCGTGGGGAAATCGGCGAACACGTCGCCCGGGTGCAGTCCGGCGTTCGAGAAGTCGCGCGGCTCGGGCGACACGATCACGAGAAAGTGGATCGGCCCGGCGGGCGCGTCGGCGAGCATCGGCCAGCTCGAGCGCGGCAGCGTGAGCGTCTGCCCGGCGGCGATGGTGTTGGCCTTGTCGCGGCCGTTGGGCAGCAGCATCAGATAGTTGCCCTCGGGGTCGACCATGAACGCGTAGACACGGCCGGCGCGGCTGCTCGTCACCTGAAATTGCAGGAAGTCTTTCTTGATGCGCGCGGTCGTGCTGCGCAGGGTCGTGCGCACGTTGATCGAGGGATCCGCGAGCGTCACGATGCGCTCGAACTCGCTGACCGGCGTGTAGGGCTCAAGCGTGGCGGCCGGCGGCGCTGCCGTGGCGGCGCTGGCGCTCGGCTGCGCAAGCGCGGCGGCGGTGGCGGGCGTGGCGGGCGGCGGCACGGGAGG
>NZ_CADIKL010000007.1 GCF_902859945.1 Paraburkholderia caffeinitolerans
GCCTACTCATCAAGCCGATGACATCGCCGCACTTCTACCGCATCGATGGGTGCCTGCCGCCGCCTGATTGACGGCAATTTAGGCTGAGGGGTGCCTTTGCCGGGCGCTTACCGTGGAACCTCCATCCGTGCCAGAAATCTCCGTCGACGAAAATCGCGAGCTTGATCCGGGTGAAGACGATATCCGGCTTTCCAACGAGCCACGTAGCATTAACCCTGAATCGGTGGCCGCGGTGATGGAGTTCGCGTCGAACGAGCAATTCCAGTTTGGTATCGCGACCTCGAATCTTCGACATCGTGGCGCGCCGTTGCTCGGGCGTCATGTTGTCTACCATCGTGGCTCTCAGTGTGGTCCTTACGTCGTGGCAAACGACTCCGCGACCTTCTCGAAAATCTGGGCGACGTGTTGGTCAAGGCTTTCCGCTGAAATCGATTCTAGGCTCACGAACGACGACAGTCGAAGGAGCCGCTTTTGCGCCTCACGCATCAAGTGCCGCCGGGCAAGGCCCTGGTATTTGATGCGTGCATCGAGCATACCGGCGGCCACGGCTGCCGCAAGCCCCTCGATGCCTGCCAGCGATGGTCGTTCTGTCACTTGGACCAGTTCGTCTTCACCGAGTGCGTGTACGAGCTGTTCAACGCTGTAGCTCGCGTGCGGGCGCGTGCCGAGATAGAACGCTCGCCACCACAGTCGTTGAAACGTATTCCTGCGCCCTGACAGGTAACGCTCGAGAGACGTTGCCGAATCGACACTGCCGAAGCGCCAGCGCACGACGTCCGGCAGGACGACGCACGCGAGGAACGACCATACTCCACCTCTCGCCGCTTCGGCAGGCGCGATGGGCATGTGCGCGAAAAGCATCAGCGTGAGTCTGGCATCGAACGTTGCGGCCTGAAGCTGGTTGGGAAACCCCGGGTAGCCGTGCGCCTTGGCCAAATCAAGAACCTCAGTGCGCAGGGCCGTGATTACGTCAACCGTCGCGCGTGATCCGCCCGTAGGTGTGTATTCGCACTCGTCGCATTCAAAGTGTGCCTGCGCTGCCAATCCATCGACGCTGGTATTGCAGATTGCTGCGGCTGTCCGCAGTGCAGCGTGATGGGGCAATTGTGGAAAGAGAAGGGTGCTCAAGAGTAGAAAACCCGAAGTTTGCCTTGGAGATCGCTGCCAAACTGTTCTGGCCGCTGTTCTGCGGCGCTTTTCAGCCCATCAAGCCCGTCGCCCGGGAAAAGGAGCTGGATGAGTGTATAAATCGCACGACCGCAGGTGCCATCGCCGTAACTTCCTTCGCGCGACACGAACTCGTCGTTCCTCAGTGCCCCGAGGATAAGGCTCCTTGCCACGTCGAAATAGATGGCGTCGCGGATGGCTTTTGCTTCGGGCGAGGGCGGTTCGTCGGACACCGCTTGAACGACACGTGCGTGTCCCGCATTGACGAAAAGCCGAACCGACCGAAGAAATGGAGCCTCCATATCAAGGCTGTTCCAAGAAAGGCGCCAACCCGCCTCGGGGTTTGCCCAGAAGACCGCGTTAAAGTCGACAATTTCAACCGGGAATCGGGACGTCGACTCGTCCAAGCACACTGCGTGGCGATCGCGTGCCAAGACGCTTCCTGCGTACTTCGCGATGAGAGCGGCGGCCTGCGCATTGTCGCGAGCGAGCAAGATGGACGTCTCAATCTGAAGAGTTCCGGCGACCTCGGCGCCCGGTATCTCACCAGATAGATCGATGCGCTGATGAATGTCCCGGTCGCTGAGCTCGATTTGCGCGAGGCAACGTTTGACAAAAGTGCCAGCACTTGACCAGCTTGCCGAAACGAGCAGGGGCACGTGCTCCGGGAGGCCGCAATCTCGCCGCACTCCTTCCGCGTCAACTGACAGTTGCCGGCGAACCTGGATCGTCGATAGGTAGTCTATTTCAATTGGGCTGGACGCGGTCGCTCCCGGAGCATTAGCAGAGACGATTTCCCACGAACCGCCGCCAAGCCGGGCGGAGTTCGCGCATCGATAGGGCATAGTTGTGGCGGCCTTCATGGTCCAGCCTCGATCTCGAGTGCAAGCGTCGTCATTGCATCAGAAGGAATGCTAACTTCCACGCTCCACGTCCCGCTGGCAACCTGAACGGTGCAGCTTGATCCCGTTGAGCACACTGAGCCATCGGGTGTCCGCCAGGCCAGAACGCGAGGAATGTCTGCTCCTTCGGGTGGCTCTGTTTCAAAGCCGTCAGCAACCATTACGCGGGAAAGAGCCTTGATCGTGGCTGTCCGCCCGGGTCTGCCCAGTACTTCGAAACGGGCCACCATCGCCGGGATACCGTTGATCAAGGCAAGTTCGGGTTCGCCGATGAAGTTTGTGCGCGCATCGGTTGGGGAGGCAGAAGGATGCCGCCGTGGCGTTCCGCCATTCCTTGACGCAGACGGGCCGCCGTCATCGTGGAGGGAAGGCACCAGCCCGCCCAGCATGGTGGAAAATCCAAGCACGGAGCGTGCGTCCGTCGTTCCAGGCTCAACACTGAACGGCGCAGCGAAAGCCTCTACGAGTTCCTTGATGCGACGCTGCGCCACGCGGACGTATGTTCTTTCCGCCGTAGCCTCGAGCTGGTCAGGCACCCAATCGTCGTGCGTTGGCGGCTCCGAGCGCGCAAACGCAGCGTCAACCCGGGAGTCCACACGGAATACGCCGGCGTATTCGGCAAGACCATATGGTGCCGGAGGCCCCTCGATGTACTTGACGACAAAGTTGGGCGCCCGCATGAGCGCAATATGGCGAAGCGGAAATTCGACAATTCTCCTGCCAGATATTGACTCCGCACTTTCGCTGGTCGTGCTGCCACCGACGCTGACCGAATTGGCGGGCCTGCGCATCAACGCAAGCTTTCCCAAATCCTGTCGGGGCCGTTGCGACGAAATGGAATGTACCTTTCCGAAATCCGTCGGTGCACCACCCGAAGCTGCGAGAAATGCATGGTTAAGCAACGCCCATTGAGGCTCGTTGATTGGCAGGACAATGTCGTGTCCCTGCCACTGCAGGCCGAACGTCATCGAGGGCGCGCCATCGACCCCGTCAATCAATTTCGGCCAGAAAAACTCGACGATGGTTCGGGCCATCGAAGCGAACACGCTCTCGGGCGAGGTATCTCCAAACTCGGGACCCAGCACATAGATGGTCGTCCCCGTGGCATTGGACTCTCGAACTGCCGGGTCAAGCAGCCGGGCGAGTTCGTCCGCGTCATGTCCTGCGACAGGGTCGACAACGCCGTCGGCTGCCCGCCCGCCCCACCAGTGACGTCCTGTGTAGCGTTGGCTGTCGGGACCTGTCGTCTCGAACTGAGGGCCGAGCGCGGAGGCCATGAACCGAGATTCCACGCCTGTTGGGCCGGCAAAGCGCGTGTGAACACAAATCGTACGAAGCGAACTAGCGAGAAAGTAGGCAGCCTTGCCAAAGCCATATGTGCCGCCCCCGTACGTCCGGTTGGGCGGCCTGCCCGAGTAGCGCATGAAGTCAACGAAGTTGGTCGGCTCGCCTGGACGCGGAACAATATTTCCGCGTGTCGGGCCGCCCAGTCCCTTTGTCCCAAAATCGCGGATCGCCAGGACCGGAAAATCTGAGTTGCCGGCCAATCGTGTCCGGACGGGGAGGTTCGCAGGGACATCCTGGAATATCGTGGCCAGCAATGCCTGCCGCGCATCGCGCGGCAAATGCCGACCTGTTATCTCGAACCTTACGCCGCCGGCGGCGTCGAGTCTTGCGTCCCAGCTGTTCTGGATTGCCTCCCGCACAAGAAGCGTGAAGCGGTCGGCGCGTGGGCGTCCCAGCTGATTCGATATACCCTCGGCCGAGGCGCCACCCGTCGCTGGAAAAACCTCAGAGTGAAGGCTTAGCGGAAGGGGCATCCGGGTTCCTTGAATTTGTCACAAGCACGCCAAGTAGCTCGTCCAGATCGGTGCGCGTCAACGGCGCTGCTGCATGAGCAGCGAGGTCCACTGTGTAGTCGATCTCCGTGACACCGTGTGGGGGGGCCGAGGCGCCGAAGTCAGCGGTCGTCAATCGCGGAAAGCCATTGACGACTTCGTGCAGTCGCCACTCAAGCAGCTCGAACCGGAATTGTTCGTAATGCATCTGGTCCTTCAGCTGGTATCCCACCCCTGCGAGCAGGGTAACGAACTCGTGGCGGTCCACACCAAGGTCTATGATCTGCTGGACTAGGTCCGGCACCGTGATCCCTGCGGCACCATTGAGTTCCAGCCGCATTGCACAAAGGTACAGTGATGCGTCTGCAGGCGCATCAAGTTGGGTCAGCCCGTGAATGCGAAACATCCAGTTGCGGCGTAAGGTCGTTTTCACTTCGAGCGCAACGCCAGGTGCGCTGAAATCGTGGCGTGCACCTCGCGGGCCCTGCCAGATGCATAGGCCGGATGGATCCCGCTCCGCAATTGCCCGCATATGCCATAGTTCGCCGAAGAGTCCGCACAGCGCCTCGGTCGTCATGACCGGCGAGACTTCCCGGTCCATGAGCTCGCGCCAACGTTGTAGCGTACGCCGGCAGGTCTGGAACGCGTCGCCGGAGTTCACACTTAGCTCCGTGAGCACCTCGTCTGCCATATGACTGAATACGGCATTCAAATGCTCCTTCTGACAGGCCAGGTCGATGTATTGACGCTGCGCTGATCCGTCAAGCAGATCACGGGTGACAAGATGCACGCCGCCGCTGCGCCGGTCGTGTGCGGCTTCAAACGTATCGGGCGCTGGCGTCAGCAGGTGGCGAAAACCCGAACCGTCAATAGCAAGGAGCACGTTCCCATTTGGGGTGGAAATCCCCGTATCGAAAACGCGGAATTCCCCCCTGGTTGGAGTCACTCCCGGCGACTCCAGCTGTTTCCATGCGATATCGGTTGGCCATGCGGTGTCACGGGTCATTGCTCAATTTCGCCTATGGTTACTCGGTTTCGCCCATGTCTTCCAGATCGTCGATATCGATCAATTCGCTGCCGGTATTCGGCAACTCGACCGTCACGTAGTCCTGTGGCGTGAGGTCCTCCTGCGGCACATCGGGGAACGCGAGCGCAATGCCCATAACGTGCTGCACAGCCTCCAGCGGTGCCCTGAACTTGCTGTCAGGGTGGGGCTGCGAGTCCTTGCTGATGGGATAGATGATCAACAGTCCCCGATCGGCAGCGTATTCATTGCGCAACTGTCTGAGCGTCTCCCGGTCGCGATTGCGCAGATCAGTAGCTGCCACAGGAACATCGGCAGCGACGTCTGTTTCCGACATCAGTGCCTTGATGTCGACGACCTCCGGGTTCCTATCGCGCAAAAAACGCGCACGGTTGACCAACGGCACTTCGAGACCCACGCCGAGATCGATCGTGCCCAGTTCCGGTCGCGGGTTCGCGCGCGTCGCAATTGCTACTGACCACTGGGTGATGTGTCCTCGCTTGTTCTGGGCGGAAATATAGCCGCGCAGCAACGGTGCTTCCATCTCACTGTTGCTCGGATCGATGGCAAAGCGGGTGAGAAAATCTAGAATCATCGACGCAGGTACGTCGATAAACACGTGGTGAGGCTTTCCCGCGAGCGTGGTTGGCTGGATGCCAGTTGCCGTCATGTCCTGGACGAGATCGCGTACGGCCTTGATGTTGCCATCGAGCCACTCCTGATCCCTGTGCCGGAACACGATCGTCTGCACTTCCCGCGCGTTGTATGCCATCTTCGCTTTTACCGCGTGCTGCATCTTGAGCTTCGACGTAATGGCCAAGGCGGGATGCGTGCGGATGCGCACGGCAAAGTCCATCGGCGTTATCGCCCCGCTCTTGTAATGCGCGATATCGGATCGAATCTCCTTTTCGACGCTGGCAAGATCGTAGAAGTAGTCGCGAAGCTCTTTGGTTGTCCAGACCCGTGGGAGGTCGGCATACCCGGGTCGATAGCCGAACCACCGGCCCATCTGGAGCAACGTGTCGTAGGCGGAAGCAGACCGAACAAAAAAGCTGACGGTCAACCCCTCAAGCGTCAGGCCTCTCGATAGAACGTTGCCGCCGATCACGATGTACACCCGGCCATTACCTTCAGAATCGACCTCGTAGTCCACGCGATCCAGCATTGGGCTCCTGCCGTTTTCCACTTTGACGTCGGTGAGTCGGACTACCGTCGGCAGATGTGCGAGCACTTCCTTGAACGGGATCGGACGTACGCCGAACGTCGCGGCAGGCAGCTTCGCCTGTTCGCGCTCCCACAGCCTCTCAAGTTCAACCAGGAGCGACGCCGCGCCCTTGTCAAGCAGCGAACGCATCGCATCGCGGAAGCTCTCGATAACTGGCTTCGAATTCAGATGCACGGCGGCATACTGAGTCGTATGGATAAGCATCGAAGCGTGTTTCGAGCGCTGGCCCCGCGCATATCGTGCAGCCGTCGCCATCCAGAAATAGAGCATCGCTTCCCGAAGCGTCGGCGTGATCTCAATCGCGAAGTTGAAACGTGCTTCGCGGCTGGGCGGCTTCAGTAGCGGCACCTCGTCGTCCGGCACCTGCCGGAACACATCGAGTCCGTCGACAGGTTCATCATCCTCGTCGAGAGCAGCGCGCCCGAAGACCTCCTCTGCGCCGAAATAGCCTTTGCCTTTGGGCAGGTCGACGATGAAGTCGCTCGGATAAAGATCCTCGGGCGTCGACGGGTCGATAAGGAGATTGGCAAAGGGCGTCGCGGTGTAGCCGACGTAAGCCGCCTTGGGAAGGTCCGTCAGCAGCTTAACGATCAACTTGTTGATCTTGGTTCGCTCTTCCGGGTCTGGGTGTGCATTGGGGCTTGCCTGATCGGCCTCGTCGTCAACGATCAGAACTGGGCAGCTCCGCAGCACTTCCGGGCGCGCGCCCGTAAGCCACTTGTGAAGGCGGGTGAGTCGGCTACTGTTTTTCTTGACGACCCCCAGAACCTTCGTGGCATGCCTATCAGTCAGGAATGAATTGACGTTCCGGTTGGTATTGAAGTCGTCTTCAGTGTCGGTAACGGTGATCCAGTGCTCGGGGTTTGCCGCGACCAGATCTTCGTCGATCCGCATCTGCGTCTGATAGCGCAGAACGTTGTTGAGCCCGGCCAGCACGATGATAAACCGGTAGCCGACGTCGGCTGCCTTCGCAACCACTGCAGTAAAGCTCGCGGTTTTGCCACTTTGTACATATCCGATGACAAGTCCACGGGTCCGAATCTGCGCCTTCTGTGGCGGATCCATCAGCGAGACGATGCGCGTCGATGCATCGTCGATGTCCTTGATGGTGTCTTCGCTCCAACCCTTTTCACGAAGATATTTCGCGTAGGAATGCCACAACCGGTCTGACGGGTCGGGCCCAAGATACCATGGATCGAAATGCTTTTTGTGAATGCTGCCCGGCTCCTTCATCGTCCAGACACGCCGCGCGGCATCGCGATATCGCTGTAGCGCCTGCTCCACAAGGTCTGCTTTGGCAAATGCCGCAAGACGCGCAGCAGCTTCTTCAGGCGTGCGGCCGGCCCGCACCGCATCAAAAATCTGTTCCGCCATGAGACCGATCTGGTCATCGGGTCCATTACTCAGTGGCATGCGACAGCCCTCCCAGTTACAGGTCGAGAATGAATTCAGCAACTGCCTTGGTGACGCTCGGACAGACAGCGTTTGCGAGTTGCTGTTGTTTATGCATCAGACCACCGGCGGTGCCCGTCGGTGTGCCTGCAAAGCGGAACCAGTCGGGAAAAGACTGCAGGCGGGCAGCCTCGCGCAGCGACAGTCCACGATGCTGGGACGGATGAATCAACATGCTCTTGCGGTAGTGCCCAATTGTAATAGCGGGCTCGCTCCAGGCAAGCCGCCTGTAGATGTTGCTGTGCGTACGCTCCACGTCGGCGTAGTTTGTCATGAGCTCGCGTGCGGCCTCCCAGTTCTTGCCTTGTGGAATTGCCTTATATCGCTCGATGACGTAGTCCGCATGGCGCGAGGTCACGTGGTCCCAGATGACGTCCGCCCGCGCACCGGCGCGCATCGCCTGCAGGAACGCGTTCTGTGAGAGTCGGTCCTCATCACTCGCATATGGCCGCTCGTCGATATCGTCGCCGTTGCCCAGTTTGGGCAGATCGGCGATTGCGTCCCTAACCGTGACAAACGCCTTGCCCGTGCCAGGCCCATGTGTCGGTTTCGGGAAGGGGCCCCATGCGCCGAACTCTTCGCTGCTGTAGCCAAGGTCCCTATGGATTCCGAGCAGGAAGAAGCGATTGCGATTCTGTGGTGCGCCATACCAGACAGCATCAAGCAGCTTCGGAAACACCTGATAGCCCATGTCGCCCAGCCGTTCAAGCACGTGGGCAGCAACGCTCAGGTCAGAAGAGCTCTCGTCGCGCGGCGTCCACAGAATGCCCTGAACGTTTTCCATGAGCAGGACTTTCGGCGCCATGTGCTCTACACAATCGAGGAAAGCGTCCACAAGCCGGTTATTTGGGTTTGAACTGGACCAGCTGTTTCTGTTCGCGCTTGAAAATCCTTGGCAGGGCGGCCCGCCAATGAGTACGTCAACGTCACCCTGCGTCCTTGCCATCGACTCTAGGCGCTCGCGGACCTGTCTCGAGCAGAGGTCCATTGGAGCATATTCTGCGGGCGTGGAACCAGGTTGTACTAGACCAGTGGCCTGCATGTAAGCGTGGTTTTGCCTTAGCGTCTGGGTGTAAATCGGCTGTATTTCCGCAGAACCCGTGATCCGATAACCGCGTCCATCGGACCCGTGCGCGCCAAGAAAGCCTAAGCCCATGCCGCCGGCTCCAGCGAATAGTTCGACCACGTTCAGGATTTTCTTTTCCTGAGTCAGCCGCCGCCTGAGGTTCAGGGGATGATCGGGGAGTAGCGAGCGCTGCTGGGCGTCCCGCTTGTCGCGGCCCTCTGCAGTTCGGCGATTTGCCCTGAACGATATGTCAATGCCTGTTGGTTTTGAACGTGCCTCATCGGCGAGTACGCTCGTCGACGAGGTTGGCACTTGCCGCTGACGGTTCGCCCGCCTGACGGCGAGGCGGATCCAGCGTGTCCATGCAAGCAGCTGGGCCAGCTTTTTCAGCGTTTCGTCTAGATTGAGCGATGTGACGCCCGTCAGCGTGCCGCGGTTGTCGCCCTGAATGCCGCCGATCGAGAGGGCGAAGCACGTCAGATCTTCAACTTCGCCTAGTTTCGCCTTCCCAAGGTTAGCCGCAAAGCATTCACTGTTGCCCGCCGGTCTGCTGAGCGTAACAGGCTGCCAGCTGGCAGTCTTTGCCCGTTCCCTGGGAGTCACATCGCGTTCGCCTTCGCGTGCGCGAGCGAAGGCGAGCCGACGCGACGCATCGATCTCCAACACGTAGTTCAAGCGCACCGCGTCAGCTTCAAGGCGGGCGGCAAGCTGCATGGCGGAGGCTGTCCGGTGGCTGCAGACAAGTACCCCTATGTTCGCCTTTGCGCGCGCAAGAAGCGTCATGACTAGGTCGACTCGCGAGCCCTCCTGGTCAAGACCGAGTTCGTGAGGCGAAGACAGCACATCGCCGTCGAGCCGGTAAAGGCGAAGGGTCGCAGGCTCACGCGTCTTGCTGTTGCTGCGAAGGTGGCCGGCAACCTCCTCGATGATCCAGACCGGGCCGAATTCGCTCGTTACGGCGCCCACGCCGTCGAGAACCTGCGTGGAAAGCGCCGGTGCGGCGCGATGAGCTGATCTATCCAGCGCTAACTGTGTCATGCGTTTGCTATCCGAGCTGGAGATGTGTCAATGGACAACGGAAATTGAAGTGAAAGCTGGTCGTCGGACGGGAAGCTGCTGGCCCACGCTGACTGCAGTTGTTCCGCAAAGGCGCGCATGGGAATAACGATCAGCGGCGTTATAAAACTTGCGTCCCGATCGAGTACGCGCACCGAGCCACTATCGACGTCCACGACCAATAGGCGGTCGGTCAGAAGCGGCCAGCTCGTGCTGCGGCAGAGAGAGAACAGGTCAGTCGAGGCGGGCGCCAGCGTGGCAACGCTGATACCCATTGCCTTCACGAGGTGCCGTACGACTAAAAGGGCCAACGCGTCGCCCGGCGAGAAACAGGGCGCGTATCCGTTCAAACCCACGAGTGGGGGCAGCACCTTCCGCCAGTGCCGGAGCGTCTGGTCGGGCAGTTGCGCCACCTCCGAAACTTGTTGTGGGGTCAGTTTGAGCATTCTGATATTTTATGCTCATTTATCTTGTTGTTGGCAACAATTTAGATCGTCGTCACCCTTTACATATTATGAACTGCAAAAACAGCAGTAGTCTCCGAAGGTCTATCGAATTTCCGCCCTTTATTGCACTGCATGGTGGGTAGCTGGCGCCACGCGGCGAGGGCCTCCTGCCTCCGAGGCCGACAGCACGTCAGTTGGGGAATGTTGAGTTTCAAGCTCAGAGCCTTCACTAGGGTTCAGTCATCACAATCCAGTTGATGTCCGCTGCGGAAATCATTCCAGCCGTTTTGCCAGATCTTCTGCGCGTGGATGGTAATAGCGCATCAGCATGCGAGGGTCTTTGTGGCCCGTGATCTTCGTTAGCTCGTGCATTGGGAAGATCGACGCCAAACGCGACGTCGCTTCGTGCCGAAGGTCATGAAAGCGAAGGTCTGTCAGAAACTTGCTATCGGGGCGTCGGCTGGCTTCTCTGCACTCCTCGAGGTAGCCTTTACGCGCCCGCGCTACAGCACGCTCAAAAGCCCTCGTAACTGCGTCGCTGCGAATTTCGAACACTCTCCGTTTTTCGTCGCCTACGCCGTCACTCGTGGGGGCAACTTTGGGGGCATCCTCGGTTTCGGCGGGATTGTCCTTCAGGCCTTGAAGAACCGCGATAGCTCGGGGCGACAACGGCACGTCGCGGGCGTCTCCGTTTTTCGTGGCTGGCAGATGCGCGACTCTGCGCTTGAGATCCACGTCTTCCCATCGCAGTGAAACGATTTCTCCCCGGCGCATAGCCGTTTCAACGGCCAGCCAGATGATAGCGGGCAGTAGCGCAGAGTTGCTGGCCGTGACAACCCGCTCGAGCTCGCCATCCTGCGCGCCCCGCTCTGACTCGGGATTGTCGGCGTCTGGAACTTCCGCCGTGGGCTCGCCGAGGGCAATGCGTCGCGTCCGCGCGTTATTCGGTTGCGGTTTCCGAATTAGCTCGACTGGATTTGACAGGCTTTCCATGCCCCATTCCTTGCGGGCAACGTTGAACACATGCGAAAGAACAGCCAAGCGGCGCAGTACCGTGGCAGGTTTGTAGTCCTTAAGCCATTCATCCCGAAGTTTCGCAATGTCGGCGCTCCGGATTGTGGCTAACGGCCGCTTCGCCAAGTCAGCGGCTTGGCAGATCTTTAAGACGGAAGCTTCTTGTGCCGCCCCCTTCTTTGAGAGCGAGATTTCTTCCACGTAGCGTTTCAGCGCTTCATAGAGCGTTGTTGCCTCGGCCTCATTGCGGCTGACCCATACCCCGCGCGACATTTCCGATTCGATCATGCTGGCCCAGGCTTCCGCCTCGGCCTTGGTAGTAAAGGTCTTGCTTTGCGCGGGGTAGCCGCGCCGGCGCACCTGCGCCTCCCATTGGTATTGCCCACGCTTTCGGATGGTCGGCATTTCTCGATGCTCGCTTGAATGGAGTGTGGCGATATTGTGGCAAATAATCGAGAAAGATGCTAAAAGCCTTGTATTTATTGGGGTGATTTTTACATTCGCAATGCGAAGGTCGTGAGTTCGATCCTCATCCGCTCCACCAATAGAATCAAGGGCTTAGCCGATGGCTAGGCCCTTTTTCTTTTGTAGATTCGATTTATTGCGCCAATTTTGCGCCACTCGGGCTGTCGAAGCCTTGGACGGAACTCTTGAGGAGCAGTGAATGGCATCTATCACCCGTCGAGGCGATCTTCAGTGGCAGGCCCGCGTTCGCCGCAAGGGCTACCCCTCCCGAATCTCCGCCTCCACCAGCGTCTTCAGCAACGCCACCGACTCCTGCCACCCAAGATAACAAGCCTCAACCGGAATAATCTCAGGAATCCCTTCCTGCACGGCATTCAACTCCGTCCCGCAAAACACAGCGCGCAGCGAAATCGTAGTCTCCATAACCCCGGGCAAATTCGGATCATCAAAAACGCCGGTATACCGAATCCGCTCCCCCGGCACGAGCTCCAGATACTCCCCGCCAAACGAGTGACTAGCCCCATTAGTGAAGTTCGTAAACGACATCCGATACTTCCCACCCACAACCGCATCAAGCTGATGCACAGTCCCGGTAAACCCATTCGGCGGCAGCCATTTAGCCAACGCAGCGGCATCCAGAAACGCGCGATAAACCCGCTCCGGCGGCGCAGTAAAAACACGATGAATCCGAACAGTACCCGTAGCCATATCCGTCCCCCAAGCAGTTACAAATGAGCAAAACAACAAATCCGATCACCCAAAGATTCTAGGCGACAGCAAAACAAACCGGCTCCAGCGAGCCCTCGCACCGCAGCAACCCAACCCGTCCCGTTGCCCTAAACTAATCCCTATGCCTCGGGCCACCCGCCCGCGCCCAGTCCCTCGGAGACCACCATGTCCGCCGCTCAGCTTGAGACTCAAAAAGTCGATTACGAAGGTTTCGAGATCCACGTCAGCGCGATGCCGGTTCAGGAAGGCGGCACGCGCTACACCTACACCGCCTACGTCTGCCATCCAGGCGCGGATGTAACACTGCCGGGCCACTCGATCCACTACCACCCAGACGGCGAGGAAACCTTCCGCAGCGAGCAAGAAGCGGTAGAAGAGGCGGCACATGTGGGCCGGAGCATCATCGAGGGCACGCATCCCGATCTCTCAGTGCTTTCGCTCGTGACCCACGGCTACTAGCCGATCAAACAAGTAAAGCAAACCGCAACTAACAGCCCTCTCGGCCAGCCAGCCACAACGCACCCACTTGCGGCGCAGCGCGCCCGTTGCGCCCGGAGTCAACTTGAGTCCACCAAACCCCTGCGCCCAGCCCACAACCCCAAAACCCGCAACACAAGCTCCCCGCTGCATCAACCCTTTCGTTGCGCATCCCCATCGCTTCATCAAAAAATTCCGCATGGCGGTCACGCGGGTGTTGTGTAATGCATCCGATTCTTATTAACATTTTCATAATGTAAGGTTCGCAGCATGTGTGCGCGCCTGAAAAGCGCCGCCGCACTATCCCTGCGCCACAACAAGCCACAACAACTCACCATCCAGCACCCTCATGACCCGCCCTTCGCACAAGAAGGCCGCGCTCGCCGCCGCCTGCGCCGCAACTTTCATCTGCCTGAGCGCCTCCGCGCAGGCTCAATCCACCGTCACGCTCTACGGCGAGATCGACGCGGGCCTCGCCTATGCGAACAACGTCGGCGGTCACTCGCAGTATCAGCTCACCTCGGGTCTCATCGATGGCAGCTTCTGGGGCCTGCAAGGCAGCGAGGATCTCGGCGGCGGCATGAAGGCGCTGTTCCGTCTCGAGCACGGCTTCTCGCTGGCTAACGGCGAGGCGCGCAACGATCACCCGTACTACGTCGGCCTCGAATCGGAGAAGTTCGGCACGCTCACGCTCGGCCGCCAGTACGACTCGGTCCACGACTATTTCGCGCCCTTCACGCTCACGGGCGGCGTGGGCGGCACCGCGTTCGCGCATCCGTTCGATAACGACAACGCCAACAACTCGTACCTCGCCGCGAACGCCATCAAGTACGCGAGCGCGAACTATGGCGGCTTCACGTTCGGCGGCATGTACGCGTTCTCGAACGGCGCGGGACGTTTCGCCGATAACCGCGCCTACAGCATCGGCGCGAACTATACGGGCGGCGCTTTCAGCGCGGGCGTTGCGTGGCTGCACAACAATGGCCGCGGCGCGACCGACAACGGCGCATATGAGCCGTTCGCACTGCCGGGCTCGGGGGAGACGGCGGGTTCGGTCATCGATACCTTCGTCGGCAAGCAGGACACCATCGGCGTCGGGGCGAACTATGTGATCGGCGATGTGACACTTGGCGCGGCGTGGTCGCGCTCGATTCAGACCGGTGTCGTCGATGCGCAAAGCGGCTTTGGGCTGCCGTCCATCGCGTTCAGCAACTACGAGCTCAACGCGGTCTGGCAGGTCACGCCGGCGGTGTCGCTCGCGGGGATGTACGTCTACACGAAGGGTTCGGATGCGCACTGGCACGAGGGTGCGCTGCAGGCGGTCTATCAGTTCTCGAAGCGCACCGACGTCTACGCCGAAACGATCTATCAGCGCGCGACGGCGGGCGCGCCCGCGGCCATCAATTCGTTCGATCCGGCCAGCGGACGGAACCAGCTCGTGGTCGCCACGGGTATCCGCCACCGCTTCTAATTCAAGGCTCTCCTGAGCGCGTCTGGAAACGCGCTTTCCGGCACGCGTGCTCGCGCGCCGGTCGTCGCATGATGGTCGGCGCGTGGATCCAGCAGCCAAGGCGACGGTCAGCGCATTCGCGCGTGCGCTGCTACCATCGGCCGTTCACTCCTCATCGCCGTCTTCATTGCGGCCTTCCGCCCCGATGCTCGCGCTCAAGCTCACGCTCGTCCCGCTCTTCCTGTTGTTCGTTTCGATGGCCGGAAAGCAGTGGGGGCCGAAGGTCGCGGGCTGGCTAGCCGGGTTGCCCGTGATCGCGGGCCCGATCCTCTGGCTGCTCGTGATGGAGCACGGCAATGCGTTTGGCGCGCGGGCCGTCACGCTCTCGCTTTACGCGATTCTCGCTTCCGAGGCGTTCAATTTCGCTTATGCATGGACGTGCCGCGCGCGGCCGTGGCGGTTTGCGCTCGCTGCGGGCTTTGCTACGTGGTTCGCCGCCGCGTGCGTGCTGTCGCGTCTGCCGGTGTCGTGGCCGTGGGCGCTTGGCGTGGCGCTGGCCGCTACGCTCTTTGGTCAGGCCTTCCTGCCGCGCAGCACCGTGGTGGCCGCTGGCGCGCCGCTCACGCGCACCGATCTCGCCGGGCGCATGGCGGCGGGCGCTGCGCTTACGCTGTCCGTCACGGCGTTGTCCACGCGTCTCGGTTCGGTGTGGAGTGGTTTGTTCGCGGTGTTTCCGCTGCTCAGCAGCGTGCTGGCGGTGTCGTCGCATCGCGCGCACGGCGCGGCGTTCGTGATTGCGCTGCTGCGTGGGATGGTGCTCGGGCGTTTTGGGTTTGCTGCGTTCTGCCTGGTGTTGTCGCTGGGACTGCAGCATCAGACGGCGACGCTGGCGTTCGCCGAAGCGGTCGCGGTCGCCATGCTGGTTCAGGCGGCGAGCGGGCGTCTTGCGCGGCTCAAGCGCGCGGATCCCGCGCAAAGCGGCGTGCGTGCCGATGCCGTTTCCACGGAGTAACTGGCGAGCGGAGCAGGAGAGGCGCGGAAAAAGGCCCGGACAACGCGTGTCCGGGCAAGCCGCCGGATCACCGGCGACGGAGGTTTCCTGTAGAGGCATCACGCGCGGCGCGAGACGCGGTGAGACAACGTCAACTCATCCGATTGCACAAAAACTAACGGGCCCGCTCTCCAATCTCATCGAGAGCGGGCCCGTCCGGTGTGCTTCTCGCAGCGCTCCGCTGGGCGGGGCGCTGCCTTCGACGGCGCTTACTGGCCGAAGTAGACCGACTTGCTCGGCGTCACGCGGCTACCGGCTTGCGTCGAGCCGTTCGTCGAGGCGCCGTAGGCCGTGGCTTCAGCCGTTGCGTTCTGCTGCGCGACCTTCGCTTGTGCGGCTTGCATGTCTGCCGGGTAGTACGGGCTCGAAACGCCCGGGCGATAGCCGGCTTGTTCGAGTTGCACGAGTTCAGCGCGCACCTGGGCGCGGGTCAGCGGCTGGCTTTCTTGAGCGAATGACAGGGCCGGGGCGGCAAGAACGGTAGCGGCAAGGGCTGCGGCAATCAGGGTCTTCATGATCAATAACCTCCAAAGTTTATCTTTTGAACCGTAACAATCGGTTTGTTCGATCCGTTGATGTAACTTTATTACTGCGAGGTTCGAAGATAAATATCGAGATACGGTAAATATCATTACGAAAATGAAGATAATTGCCGCTGACCGGGGCGCCTGCACGAGTGCGCGCTTCGCGGGACTGGCGGTGAGGCAAAATAGTGCGTGAGAGGCCGCGTGGCGCGGCTGCCGCGACTTTGCTTACCTTTGAGGAGATTTCCCATGAAAACCGTATTGGGCCGTCAGGCCGTGATTGCCGCCGCGCTGGCGGGTCTTGCAACGGCAGGCGTCGCGCAAGCCGCAGACACCGTGAACTGCTATGGCGTCGCCAAGGCAGGCCAGAACGATTGCGCGAGCAAGACCGGCGTGCACGATTGCGCGGGCCAGGCCAAGGTCGATCACGACAAGGGCGACTTCAAGACGATGCCCAAGGGCACCTGCGAAAAGCTCGGCGGCACGCCGGAGAAGTAAGCAAGGTGCAGCATGAGCACGATGATGCATCGGCCTTCGCGCACGAGTGAGGCGCAAGGCGTCGGTATTGGTTTGCGTCACGCGCACTATGGTGCGTTCATGGATGCGCCACCGCCGGTCGGCTGGGTCGAGGTCCATAGCGAAAACTATTTCGGCGATGGCGGCTACGACCTGCACGTGCTCGAAACGGTGCGCCGCGATTTGCCGGTGAGTCTGCACGGCGTCGGCCTCGGGCTCGGCTCGGCGGCACCGCTCGACGACACCCATCTCACGCGTCTGCAGCGGCTCGTCGAGCGCATCGAGCCGGCGCTCGTTTCCGAGCATCTGTGCTGGGGCGCGACGCCCCATGCCGCGCTCCACGATCTTTTGCCGATGCCGCTCACGCAGGCGTCGCTCGATCATCTGTGTGCGCGCGTCGCGCGGATGCAGGACACGCTGCGCCGGCGCGTGCTGATCGAAAACGTCTCCACGTACGTGCGCTTTCGCGACGATACGCTTGGCGAGACGGCTTTTCTGGCCGAGTTGGCGCGCCGCACCGGCTGTGGCGTGCTGCTCGACGTGAACAATCTCTACGTGAACCAGTGCAATCACGGCGAGGATGCCCTCGCGGCGATGGCCGCGTTGCCGCGCGAGGTGGTGGGCGAACTGCATCTCGCGGGGCATCGCGTGACGGCAGCAGCGGTGATCGACGATCACGGCTCGCGCGTCGCGCCTGAAGTCTGGGCGCTTTACGAGGCCGCGTTGCGCCGTTTCGGCGCGGTGCCCACGCTGATCGAATGGGACACCGGTGTGCCGCCGCTCGATGTGCTGCTCGACGAGGCGAGGCTCGCGCGCGAATGCATGACGCGCATGGCGCACGATCGGCTTGCGAGCGTGCAGGTGCGCACATGAGCGCCGATGAATCACTGGCGTCGATGCAGGCGGCCTTTGCCGCCGCGCTCGACGATCCCGCCGCCGATGCCGCGCTGGTCGCGGCCTACCTTCGTTCCGGCGATTCGATTGCCTCTGCACACGAACGTCTGGGCCTTTATCGCGGCAACGTGCGCGCTGCACGACGCGCCGCGCTGGCGAGCGCGTATCCGGTGCTCGCGGCGCTCGTCGGCGAGGCTTACTTCGATGCGCTCGCACTCGCTTATGCGCGGGCGCATCCTTCGCGCGACGCCGATCTGAATCGCTTCGGCGCGGCTTTGCCGGCCTTCATTGAGCGCTACGAGACCGATGCACGCTACGCGTATTTCGGCGACGTCGCGCGTCTCGAATGGGCGCTGCACATGGCCGCCTTCGCCGCCGACGCCGAGCCGCTCGCTCCGGCGCAGTGGCAGGCGATTGGCGCGGCGCGGCTCATGTCGTCGCGGCTTGCCGTGCATCCGGCGTGCGTCGCACTGGCGACTAATCACGCGGCGCTCGCGATCTGGCGCGCGCATCAGCACGACGATCAAAACCTCAACGACAAAGCCCGCGAAGGAGCACGCCAGGACGCCTGGCCCGATCGCGTCGATACGCCGGGCTGGGTGCTGGTCGTGCGTACGCGCTGGCATCCCGCTGCGCTTGCGCACATGCAGGCAGCGCATGAGGCGTTCGTCGCGCTCCAGCGCGGCGCGACGCTCGACGAAGCGCTCGAAAGCGCGTTCGCCATCGACGAGGCGTTCAGCTTCGCGAGCCAATGGCGTACGTGGATCGAGACCGGCGCGATTGTGGGCTTGCGGGACGAATGAGGCTCGCATGAGCCTGCCGCTGGCGTAGGTGCGCAATAAATTATTACCCGGGTGATATTGCGTTCCGTAATTTACCCGGGTAATATTTGCTCCGTGATTCGATACAGGAGCAAGTCATGGCAATGACAAATGAAGCCGCGCCAAGAGGCATGGGCGGCACAGGCGTGACGGCTTTTGCCGGCACGCGGCTGATCGCGCGCGGAGCGCCGCTCGAAGTGGCGCTGGCGGTGAAGGCTGTGCTGGAAGGCGGAGAGACCGCCCAGGTGCTGGTCTTCGACGATCGCGACGCGAAGCCAGTGGAATTCGATTTGCGCGGCCGACCCGCCGACGTGGCCGCGCGCCTCGCCGCCGATGCGGCATGGCAAGCGCGGGCCGAAGAAGACGATCAAACGCAGCCGGACGAACCCGGCGAAGACGCCCCGCGCGGCCGGGGCCGGCCCAAGCTCGGCGTGGTGGCGCGCGAGGTCACGTTACTGCCGCGTCATTGGGATTGGCTGGCGGCGCAGCCGGGCGGCGCGTCGGTGGTGCTGCGGCGGCTCGTGGAAAGCGCGCGTCATGCGAGCGAGGCGAAGGACCGAGTACGGACGTCGCAAGAGGCAGTGCACCGGTTCATGACGGCGCTGGCGGGCAACCTGCCGGGCTACGAAGAGGCGCTGCGCGCGCTCTATGCCGGCGAGCGTACGCGCTTCGAGGCGTGGAGCGTGGATTGGCCGGAGGGTGTGCGCGACTACGTGCGGGAACTCGCGCAAGGCGCGTTCGCTTGAGGCCGCAACTAGCCATAATCTGCCGGCGCGACGTCATCATCAGCCTCGCCGGATAAGCGCATTAAAAATACCCGGGCAAAAAAAAGCCGCTCAGGCCACGTGGGCATGAGCGGGAAGTCGGAGAGTTTACAATCTACAACCGCTGCATGAACTGTCATGGGGGTCACGCAGTAGATGTAGTCTAGGCCGCGGGTATTTCCGTCGATATAGGAGTAGTCCGAAACACCCGTCAGGCGGGGCTTGGCGCGTGATCGTCCTGCCCACGGGCTCGCAAGTCCACCTTGCCACGCCGATTGCGGCTCCGTACACTCGCGCGAGATTTCTCTCCCAAAAAGACAAAACCAGACAAAACCCGATCGCGCCGGCAGCCATTGCAGTCACCGGTGCGGGGCGGTCAACAACAACGGCCAACAACGGCACAAGAGGAGCCCCATGTCCGATTCATACTTTCCCCGCTGGCGCGTGCAAACGAGCGCCGCGAATGGCATCGTCGCGCCCGACGAGCGCCTGCCCTGGCCGCAGATGTTCGCGATGGGCGTGCAGCACGTCGTCGCCATGTTCGGCTCGACGGTGCTCGCGCCGCTGCTCATGGGCTTCGATCCAAACCTGTGCATCTTCATGTCGGGTATCGCCACGCTGCTGTTCTTCGTCCTGGTGGGCGGGCGCGTGCCCAGCTACCTCGGTTCGAGCTTCGCGTTCATCGGCCTCGTGATTGCCGTCACGGGCTATGGCGGCCACGGGCCGAACACCAACATTCCGGTCGCGCTTGGCGGCATCATCGCGTGCGGCGTGGTTTATGCGCTGATCGGCGTGCTGGTTTCGGTCGTGGGCACGGCGTGGATCGAAACGCTCATGCCGCCCGTGGTGACCGGCGCGATCGTGGCCGTGATCGGCCTGAATCTCGCGCCTATCGCTGTGAAGGGCGTGAGCGCCTCGCAGTTCGATTCGTGGATGGCGCTCGTCACCATCCTCTGCGTGGGCGGCGTGGCCGTCTTCACGCGCGGCATGCTGCAGCGTCTGCTGATTCTCGTGGGTCTCGCGATCGCCTACGCGATCTATGCGGTCGTGACCAACGGCATGGGGATGGGCAAGCCGATCGACTTCGCAATCGTCGGCAACGCGGCCTGGTTCGGCATGCCGAAGTTCACCGCGCCGGTGTTCGATCCGCATGCGATGACGATGCTCGTGCCTATCGCCGTGATTCTCGTGGCCGAGAACCTCGGCCACATCAAGGCCGTCTCCGCGATGACGGGCACCAATCTCGACCGCTATGTGGGCCGCGCGTTCATCGGCGACGGCCTGGGCACCATCGTCTCGGGCTTCTCGGGCGGCACGGGCATGACGACCTACGCGGAGAACATCGGCGTGATGGCCGTCACCAAGATCTATTCGACGCTGGTGTTCGCGATTGCGGCGATCATCGCGCTCGCGCTCGGCTTCTCGCCGAAATTCGGCGCGGTGATCCAGACGATCCCGGGGCCGGTGCTCGGCGGCACGTCCATCGTCGTGTTCGGTTTGATCGCCGTGACGGGCGCGCGCATCTGGGTCGTCAACCGCGTCGACTTCTCGGATAACCGCAACCTGATCGTGGCCGCTGTCACGCTCGTGCTTGGAGCAGGCGACTTCTCGCTCAAGCTCGGCAATTTCGGGCTTGGCGGCATTGGCACCGCAACCTTCGGCGCGATCATTCTCTACGCGCTGCTGCGCAAGAAGCCGGCGCAGGAAGCGGCGGTTTAAGGTCCGGCGCCCTCGTGCGCCAGGCACGCGCGTAACGCTCGCGCATATAAAAAACGCGACGCCTTTTTCGAAGGGCGTCGCGTTTGTTTTTGGTGCGCTGGTTCGCGAGTGCTTTAGCGATGCCGCCGCGCTTATCCCCGATTGCGTCCGCGCGTGGTCATCGCGGTTTCGGAGAGATCCACTTCGCGCATCAGCTTCGTGAGCGTCTCGTCGTTGATCGTCTGGCGGTTGCGCAGGTCGAGCAGCGTCGCGCGCTCGGCGCGCATGGCCGCGAGACGCATCTGCAATTCGAGCGCTTCCGCCTCGCGCGCGTGTTTGGCGCGGTCGCGGTCGGCGTCGAGCGTCGCGAGGCGTCGCCGGTAGGTGTCCATCACGCGTGCGGTGACGTCGGCGGCGTAGGCGGCCTGCGATTCATCCATGTCCTCGGTGGCTTTCTCGTGCAGCGCGTCGACGGCGCGAATCGCGGCCTGTGCCGCTTGTGCGCGCGCGGCACGCTCCTCGGCGACGTGCGCTGGATGCGCGCCGCGCCTCACGCCGCGCAGCAGCAGCGGCAGCCCCACGATCGCCACCATCAGCGAGGCGAGAATCACGCCCGAGGCGATGAAAATGGCGGTGTCGCGGCCCGGCAGCGGCGCGCCGCTCGCAAGCGCCACGGGCAGCGAGAGCACGCCCGCGAGCGTGACCGCGCCGCGCACGCCGGCCACGGTCGTGATCGCCACGGTGCGCAGGCCCGGCACCGCGTTGGCCATGCCGTGACGCGCGGCGCTGCGGCTCGCCACCCAGCGCAGCAGCCACACCCAGCCGAAGCGCATCGCATAGAGCGCGGCCAATACGGCGGCGATATAGCCGAGCAGACGCATCATCTGCACGTTGCTCGTGTGATGCGCGTCGAGCAGCGCCTTGCCGAGAATGCCGGGGAACTGCAGCCCGAGCAGCGTGAACACCATGCCGTTGAAGACGAACTCGATCATCTGCCAGGTGCTGCTCGCGCGCACGCGCGCGGACACCGGCCCCATGTGCGCGACGCTCGTGTAGTTCATCATCATCCCGGCGGCCACGGCGGCGAGCACGCCCGAGACTTCGAGATGTTCCGCGAAGAGATAGGCGGCGAACGGAATCAGCAGCGTCATCACGACGCCGGGCGCGGGGTCGCCTTCGCTGGTCACGTTGAGAAAGCGCGCGGACGCGAAGCTGAACAGCCAGCCGATCGCCGCGCCCACCGCGAGCCCGCCCGCCGCGATCACGAAGAAGCTGAGCGTGGCGTCGCGCAGCGAGAAGTAGCCCGTGAGCGCGGCGGCCACGGCGAATTTGAGCGCGACGAGGCCGGAGGCGTCGTTCATCAGCGCTTCGCCTTCGAGGATGTGCATGAGCTGCGCCGGGATCTTGTCCTTGCCGGCGATGGCGGAGAGCGCGACGGCGTCGGTGGGCGAGAGCACGGCGGCGAGCGCGAAAGCCACCGGCAGCGAGATCTGCGGCACGAGCCAGTGCACGAAGTAGCCCACCACCACCACGGTCAGCAGCACGAGGCCGAGCGCGAGCATCAGGATCGCGCGGCGCTGCATGAAGAATTCGCGCTTGGGCATGCGCCAGCCGTCCGCGAACAGCAGCGGCGGGATGAACAGCGCCATGAAGATATCGGGATCGAACGTGACGTGCGGATTGATGCGCGGAAACGTGAGCAAGGCGCCGATGGCGATCTGCAGGAGCGGCAGTGGCAGCTTGACGGGCAGCATACGCACGATGACGCCCGAAAGTGCCACGGCAAGGAGCAGAATGAGAACGGTGAAAATGGTTTCCATCGATGGGGTAAGGCGAGGGCGCGGTGCGTCCTTTCAGGGTGTCCCTTTAAGGCGGAAGCGTTGCGAACGAAGGCGGAGGTGCCTGGCGAGGCAGGCGGCGGATGGCGGGCAGTGTAGCCCGAGGGCGGCCTCCCGCGCCGCGAAGCGGGCAGCGGCCGCGCGTGCGCGTGACGCGCATCGTGTCATGCGAGCGCGGCCGGGCGCGATGCACGATGTTGGTGCGCCAGAAGCGCTTGCATGCCCGCTGGCCGCGCATGGGTGCGGGCGGATGGCGGTGTGCGTGCGCACGAACCTTGCTTGAACGGTGCCTGACCACAGGAGGCGCAACGCAGGGACTGCCGGCATGCGAGCCGCGGCGATCAACTTGCGCGAAGAGGAAAGCATGAGCACAGAGCAACATGACAAGACGGCCACGGCGCCTCATGGCTTCGACCTGAGCGTCGCATCGGGGCTCGAGCGCTATAGCGCGCAACACGGCGAGCTCACGCTCACGAGCGTGTTTCAGCCCGTTTTCAGCCTCTCGCATATGCGTGCGATCGGCTACGAAGGGTTCTTGCGCGCGCACGACGCGCTCGACCGGCCGGTCTCGCCGCTCGACGTGTTCGGCGCCGCCGCGCGCGTGGGCGAAGCGCTCCAGGTGGACCGGCTCGCGCAGGCGCTGCATCTGGAAAACTTCGCGCTGCTGGGCGCCGAGCGCGAATGGCTGTTTCTGAACGTGCATCCGGGGACGCTGACCGATCCTTATCACGCGGCGGCGCTGCTCGCGAATTTGCGGCGACTCGATTTGCCGCCGCGGCGCGTCGTGCTCGAAGTGCTGGACGTGCCGAATGTGCCGGATGTGCAGGGCATGGATAAGACCGAGGCCATGGATCTCGACGCGCTCGCGCATGCGGTGGCCGAGTTTCGCGAGCATGGCTTTCTCGTGGCGCTCGACGACTTCGGCGCGGGGCATGTCGACATCGGCCGCGTGTGGCAACTGAATCCCGACATCGTGAAGCTCGACCGCATCATGCTGCTGCACGCCGCGCATCGTGCCGACATGGCCGCGACGTTGCCCGCGCTAGTCGCGTTGCTGCACGAAGCGGGCAAGCTGGTGCTGATCGAGGGTGTGGAAACGGAGCACGAGGCGCAGCTCGCGCTTTCGTGCAACGCCGACTTTGTGCAAGGATTTTTCTTCGCGCGGCCCGCGCCCGGCCTGACCGACGCAGCGCACGCGCAAGCGGTGATCGCCGAGGTCACCGAGCGTTTTCGTGAGCAGACCGAAGCACGCGAGCGCGGCATGGCAAGCCGTCTTGCGCCCTACGTGCGCGCGTTTGAGCGCGCGGCCGAGCGCCTTGGCGCGGGCGAAGCGCTGGAGGAGGTGTGCTGGAATTTCCTCGCGCTCGATCATGCGGCGCGCTGCTTTTTGCTCGATGCGAACGGGCGTCAGGCGGGACGCAACGTGGTGCTGCGCGTGGACCGCGCCGAGCACGATGCGCGCTTCTTGCCGCTCGACGACGCGCAGGGCGCGAACTGGCTGCGCCGCCCGTACTTCCGTGCGGCGCTCGTGGCGCCCGGACGCGTGCACGCGAGCCCGCCGTATCTCTCGATCAACGAGGCGCTGCCGTGCGTGACGCTCTCGATGGCGGTGCAGGTGGGCGACCGCCTGTGCGTGCTGTGCGGAGATGTGGACTGGCTTGCGGAAGAGGCCGCGTGAGTGCGCGGCCATGCACCGCTTACTTGGCCACCACCACCGGAATACCACGCAACGCCCCCGCGCCCTTGAACGATGCGAGCGCCTCGTTGACAGCCGCGCTCGTTTTCACGTCGATGTTCAGACGCGTGGCGAGTTCGCGCTCGCTGCGCTTGACCGAGGCGAGATTCGCGAGCTTCACGTGGCCATAACCGCGCACGCGCTGATGCAAGCTCGCGAACTTCGCTAGATCGGCGGCATCGCTGGCGGTGGCGTTCGCAAACGCGCCGCGCAGCGTCGCTTCGTAGTCGTCGGCGAGCGAGCGCTCCATACGCCGCTCGAGCGTCTTGCCGAACGGGTCGAGCCACGTGCCGCGCACGCCGCGTCCCTTCGCGAGCAGCGCGAGCCCGGTCCACAGCCACTGCCCGAACTGCATCTTGCGCGGATGCTGGCCGTTCTTCTCGCGCGCGATGAGCGGCGGCGCGAGGTTGAACTTCACCGTGAAGTCGTCACCCGCCTTGCCTTCGAACTGCGCTTCGAGCGCGGTGCGGAAGGCCGGATCGGCGTGCAGGCGCGCCACTTCGTATTCGTCCTTCACGGCGAGCAGTTTGTAGAACGTGGCTGCGACGGCGCGCGCGAGCGCTTGATCGTCGGATGAATCCACGCTGAGTGCGGCATCGACCAGCGCACGATAACGCTTCACGTAGCCCGCGCCGCCGTAGGCGAGCAGACGCTGCTCGCGGTCGGCGATCAATTCGTCGAGCGTTTGCGTGAGCGTGCGCAGCTTGGCTTGGGTCTGGTTCGCGCGTTGCGTGTCCAGCGCTTCGAGCGCCGCCGCGTCGGCGGCAGCGAGACGCCCGATCGAGAACGCGAACAGGTTTGCCTGCACGGCCACGTTGTTCAGCTCGATCGCACGCGTGAGGGCCGCGAGCGACACCGGCACGAGGCCGAGCTGCCACGCGAAGCCGAGCATCACGATGTTTGCGCCGATCGTGTCGCCGAGAAAGCGTTGCGCGAGCGCCTGGGCATCGCAGGCCGAAAGCGGATCTTGCGCGGCGCTTTTTCCATTCGTCGCGCCGTTGGTCGCCGCATGGCGCATCTTTGCGAGCAGCGCGTCGGCGTGCAGATTCGCCTCGGGGTTCTGCACGAACGCCGCGTTCGGAATCTCGTGCGTGTTCACGACGATGCGCGTGCGGTCGTGGCGCACTGTTTGCAGCGCGTCGGCGCTCGCGCCCACCACCATGTCGCAAGCGAGCAGCAGGTCGGCCTGCTGGGTGTCGATGCGTACCTGGTTGAGCAGCGCGTCGGTTGCCGCGAAGCGCACGAACGACAGCACCGAGCCGCCCTTCTGCGCGAAGCCCATGAAGTCGAGCACCGAAGCGCTCTTGCCTTCCAGGTGCGCGGCCATGCTGATGAGCGCGCCCACCGTCACCACGCCTGTGCCGCCCACGCCGGTCACGAGAATGTCGTAGGGCGCGTTGTCGAGATGCGTGGCCGGAAGTGGCAGCGCATTCACGCGCGCGGCGAGCGCCTGCGGATCGAACGCCGCGCCCGCGGCCTTTTTGAGCTTGCCGCCTTCAATGGTGACGAAGCTCGGGCAGAAGCCGTTCACGCACGAATAGTCCTTGTTGCACGACGACTGGTCGATGCGGCGCTTGCGGCCCAATACCGTTTCCACGGGCTCGACCGAAAGGCAGTTCGACTGCACGCCACAATCGCCGCAGCCTTCGCAGACTTCCTCGTTGATGAACAGACGCTTGTCCGGGTCGGGGAATTCGCCCTTCTTGCGGCGGCGGCGCTTTTCGGCGGCGCAGGTCTGGTCGTAAATCAGCACGGTCACGCCCGGCGTTTCGCGCAGTTCGCGCTGCACGGTGTCGAGCTCGCTGCGGTGATGGAACGTCGTGCCTTTCGGGAACAGGCCGTGATGGCCGTCGTACTTCTCGGGCTCGTCGCTCACGACCACGAAGCGCGACACGCCCTCGGCCTCCACCTGGCGCGCGATCTGCGGCACGGAGATGCTGCCGTCCACGGGTTGGCCGCCCGTCATCGCCACGGCGTCGTTATAGAGGATCTTGTAGGTGATGTTGGCCTTCGTGGCCACAGCCTGGCGAATCGCAAGGATGCCTGAATGAAAGTAGGTGCCATCGCCGAGATTCTGGAACACGTGACGCGTGTTCGTGAACATCGAATGCGAGGCCCAGTCCACGCCTTCGCCGCCCATCTGGATCAGGCCCGTGGTGTCGCGCTCCATCCACGACGCCATGAAGTGACAGCCGATGCCGGCCTGCGCGATCGAGCCTTCGGGCACCTTCGTTGAGGTGTTGTGCGGGCAGCCCGAGCAGAAGTAGGGCGTGCGCTTCACCGCATCCGCGACGTTCGACAGAATCTGCGGCGCCACGAGATCGACCACGCGCTCGCGGCGGTCGAGCGCGGGCTTGTGCTGCGCGAGCCACGCGGCGAACACAGGCAGGATGCGCGAGGGGCGTAGCTCGCCCAGATCGGAGAGCAACAGCGTGCCGTCCTCGGCGTGCTTGCCGACGATGACCGGGCGCGCGCCATCCTTGCGGTTGTAGAGATAGTCCTTGATCTGCTGCTCGATCACGGGGCCTTTCTCTTCGATCACGAGCACATTGGCGAGACCCGAGACGAAGGCGTCGATGCGCGACATCTCCAGCGGGAACGAGAGCCCCACCTTGTAGATGCGCACGCCCGCGCGATCGAGATCGTCGACGGTGAGATCGAGGCGGCGCAGCGCTTCCATGAGGTCCAGATGCGCCTTGCCGCAGGTCACGATGCCCACGTCCGCGTGCGGGCTCGGCGCGATCCACTTGTCGATGCTGTTCACGCGCGCGAAGTGGCGCACCGCGTCGAGCTTGGCCGCGAGGCGCTGCTCGATCGAGAGGCTCGGCAGATCGGGCCAGCGGTTGTGCAGGCCGCCGGGCGGTGGCGTGAAACCTTCGGGAGCCTGCCAGTCGGTTTTAAGCGCATCGAGATCGACGGTCGAGCCCGATTCAACCGTTTCGGAAATGGCCTTGTAGCCGACCCACGCGCCCGAGTAGCGCGAGAGCGCCCAGCCGTACAGGCCGAATTCGAGCATGTCGGCGATATTCGACGGATTCACGATGGGCATGTGCCACGCCATCATCGCGAAGTCGCTCTGATGCGGCATCGACGACGACACGCAGCCGTGATCGTCGCCCGCCACCACGAGCACACCGCCGTGCGGCGACGAACCGTAGGCGTTGCCGTGCTTGAGCGCATCGCCGGCGCGGTCGACGCCCGGGCCCTTGCCGTACCACATCGCGAACACGCCTTCGACGGTGCGCTCGGGGTCGGCCTCCACGCGCTGCGTGCCGAGCACGGCGGTGCCGCCCAGTTCCTCGTTGATGGCGGGCAGGAAGCGCACGTCGGCGGCTTCGAGCAGTTTCTTCGCCTTCCAGGCCTGCTGATCGACCATGCCGAGCGGCGAGCCGCGATAGCCGCTGATGAAGCCCGCCGTGTTCAGGGCGTGCGCGCGGTCGAGCGCGCGCTGCATGAGCGGCAGGCGGATCAGCGCCTGGGTGCCGGTGAGGAAGATGCGCCCGCGCGTGGCGGTGAGGTTGTCGGTGAGCTTGTAATCAGCGAGGGGCGGCGTATCAAGCGGCGAGGGCGTGTCGCCGAACGCGGGGCGCGCAGTCATGGGGGGAGTCTCCGTTTTAGTGCTGTCGCGCGCCCTGCGTGGGGCGCTGCGAGGAAGACTCTATTTTTTCGCGCCAATGACGGAAATATTTTGCTAACTCACCAGGCGCGGCGGCGATTCGCGCGACAAGCTGCCCGTTGCGGGTCAATTTTGAGAAGGATTTCCCCTGCGGCGTTTCCGATGCCCGCGAGGCATGCCGGCTTCAGATCACGCTCGGTCCGTACGGCCTGGCGTCGTCGAACTCCACGACCTCGTGAAAGTGCGTGTAGTCGAGGCTGCTTACGCCGTTCACCTCGCTCATCAGATCGACGTAGCGGTACTGCCAGCGGATTTGCGCATCGGACCAGATGTGGCGCGCCTGCATGGTCTGCGCGGTCGACTCGTCCGAGCCTTCGATCACGACGTGCAGCGCCGCGGCCTGGCTCGCGAGCATTTCGGGCGTGGCGCCGAACAGCGGGCTCGACTCGTCGATGATGTGCATGAGGTTCCAGCCGAGCGTGAAGAGCGGATGCTCCGAGCGCACGAGCTTGAGGTCGTAGATGCGCCGCGCGGTGTAGCCATCCGACGAGGTCTCGACGCGGATCAGGCGCAGCTTGGCCTGGGCTTCGGCAATCACGTTCTGGCGCGCGTTGGCGGCGCGCGCCATCAACGTCATGCGGCCTTCGATGGGGTGCACGACCACCTGGTTCGCAAACAGGATCTTTGCGCGCGGGCGCGAGAAACGCGCGAACACGAGCCCCGTGGCCAACGCGACCCCTGACATGCCGACGAAGATCTCGAGCGTCGCGACGAGGTGGGCATAAATGGTTTGCGGATGCATGTCCCCATAGCCGACCGTCGCGAGCGTCTCGACGCTGAAGAAGAACGCGCCGAGAAAGCCCTGTGGAAACTGGTTGGCGATGGGCGCCGTGCCCAACTGATAGAGGCATGCGAAGAAGCCGTTGAGCAGCAGGAAGAGGCCGGCGAGCGAGGCGAAGAACGTGAGCCAGCGCATCTGCAGCGCGAAGTGATAGAAGTCGCGCCAGGTCTGCACGGGCATGCCGTAGACGAAAACCTGCCGCGAGCCGAATTTCACCTTGCGAGCGATGCCGCGATGGATCTCTTCGGGCTTCGGCGCGGCCGATGCCTCCACAGGGGCGGCGCCCTTGCACAGCGTGTCGGTCGAGGTTTCCTCGGGTTGCACATCCGCGGCGTTCGCGGGTGGCGCGTGGGCGGCGGAAACTTCCCGCGCGGCCGGCGCATCCGCGTCGGCATGTTTGTATGCGTGGCGCCCCGGCATTTCGGATGTCATGGTGGTCCCTTCTTCAGGGCGAGCGAAACGAGGAGGCAAGCGTAGCAATCACGGAGAAGCAGGGCAAGCCGCCACGCGCACAGCGCTCCTGTGCGGGATCAGGCCGGGGGCAAGCGAAAGTCCGGATGTGGTCGGCGCGGGCGCGCCGGTCACGGAAACGCGTGCGGCCTGGGAATGCCCGCGCCGTGCTCGATGTCGGCGATGGCCTGGCGGTGCGCGGCATCGACGGCTTCGGCGGACGCATCGAAGCCCGCGTTGCCGCCAATCGTCACCCATGGCTGCACGGGCTTGTCGCGGTGCGTGATCTGGTATTCGGCGTCCCAGCGCGCGCCCTGCAGTTCGAGCGGATGCACGTGGATGGCGTAGACGCCATAGAGAAAGAGTTGTTCGGCCATGTTCGTCTCCTGCCGGCCGGGCCAAGCGTTTTGGCTGCCGGCCGAAGAGGACCGTCGAGGACAGGATCGCCGCCCGCGCGGTTCGAGATTGCCTCTCTTGCGCCTTACAGTTCGAGTTCGCCGAGAATGCGATGCGCGAGCGCCTTCGCTTCTTCCAGTGCCTCTTCCGGCGTGCCCGAAGCGCCTTCTACTTCGTAGACTGCGTTCTCGAGTTCTTCACCGTCGTCGCGCGCCAAGGAGACCAGGCCCTGGTACTGGCCGGCATTCATGGGCCGCACGGAGGCGACTGCCGTATAGATCCCTTTGGTGTAGCTGACGTCTTCCATTGCGGGCTCCTCGTGAAAGGAGCTTCCATGCTAGCACGTTGATTCCGTGCCTGCGGGGCACGCACGTGACGCTGACAAGGCGCTTTCATGTCAGTGGTGCGCCGCGCATCGCGCGCGGCGCAGGCCAGGGCCGGTGCGTTAATCGGCGAGTAGCGCGACGACCTCGTCGAGCGTGGGCGAATGCGCGCCGGGACGGCGGCACGCGGCGGCGCCGGCAGCGAGCGCGAACGCCAGATGCTGACGCCACTCGCGACGCGGCGTGCTCATCAGGCTGAAGAGCAGCCCGCCGATGGAGGCGTCGCCCGCTCCCACGGTGTCGGCCACTTCGACGCGCGGCGGCGTGGCTTCGATCACGGCGTCGCCGGCATAGAGCGTCGCGGCTTGCGCGCCGCGCGTGATGAGCAGCGTTGCGGCGGGGTTCAGCGCGCGCATCGCGGCGATGGCTTCGGCTTCGCTCTTATCGGCGAACAGCATGCGCAAATCTTCGTCGGACACTTTGATGAGGTCGGCGAGCGCGGCCATGCGGCGCAGGATCGGCTCGTAGCCGTGCGCCATCAGGTTGCGGTAGTTCGGGTCGAAGCTGATCTTCACGCCGGCCTCGCGCAACTGCGCCGCGAGCGTGGCGAGCGTTTCGCCGAGCGGTTGGCGCACGAGGCTGATGCAGCCGAAGTGCGCCCACTTCGCGTGCGCGCGCCAGCCTTCGGGCAGCTTCGCGGGATCGAAGGCGAGGTCGGCGCTGTTATCGCCGATGAAGTAGTACGCGGGCGGATGCGTCTGGTGCACGATCGCGAGCAGCGGCGCGCGCTCGACGCGCTGCATGAAGCGCATGTCGAGGCCGGCGGCGACGCTCGCGTTCCAGAGCTCGTCGGAGAAGTTGTCGGTGCCGAGCGCGCCCGCGCAGGCGGTGGGCAGGCCGAGGCGCGCCACCGCGCGCGCCACGTTCCAGCCCGCGCCGCCGGGATGCGCGCGCCAATGCGAATCCATGCCCGGCGCGCTCGACGCGTGCGGCGTGCCTTCGGGCGCGGGCGCGCGCACCAGATCGGTGAGGATGTCGCCCGCCGAGATGAAGGCGGGGAAGCCGGACGAGAAGTCGGGACCAGTGTTGCAGGTGCTCATCGCTTGTTCCTTCGCTATGCCTTCGCTGATTCTTCGTTGATGCTCATGCGTTGCAGTCGGTGCCGAACGCCCGCGCGAAGGCCGTTTCGCTGCCTGACGCATCGCCGATGATGGGCGCCATGCCACGGCCAGGCAAAGCGTTCAGGACTTCGTAGCATGCGCCCATGGTGTGGTAATCGGTCTTGCCCGCAGGGCTTTTCTCGTCACTGTACTTGCGGTTATCGCAGGTGAGTATGCGATACCACGCACCGTAACGATGATCGACGAAATGCGCCCAGCTGTAGCGCCAGATTTCGTCGTGCCAGTCCCAGAAGCGTTCGTTGCCGGTGCGCTTCGCGAGCAGCGCGGCGGCGGCGAAGGTCTCGGCCTGCACCCAGAAGTACTTGTCGTGGTCGCACACCGTGCCGTCCGGGCCGAAGCCGTAGTAGAGCCCGCCGTGATCGTCGTCCCAGGCGTGCGCCATGGCCGCGTCGAACAACTCAATCGCGCGCGGCAGCAGCCACGGCAGCGGGCGATGGCGTTCGAGGATCATGAGCAGTTTCGCCCATTCGGTTTGATGCCCCGGCTGGAAGCCCCACGGGCGGAAGATGTTCGAACTGTCCGCCTCGTTGTAGTGCCAGTCCACCGACCAGTCGGCGTGAAAGTGCTCCCACACGAGCCCTTGCGAGAGCAACGCCTGGCGCAGCGTGATGTTCGACGCGACGCGCTCCGCGCGGTCGAGATAGACGACGTGCCCGGTCGCCTCGTACGCCGCGAGCAGCGCCTCGGTGGTGTGCATGTTGGCGTTCTGGCCGCGATAGTCCGACACGATCCAGTCGGCGCTGGCCTCGTCGGCGTACAGTCCTGCCGCGCCGTCCCAGAAGTGCTGCTCCATCAGTTCGAAGGTGGCGGCGATCATCGGCCGGGCTTCTTCGATGCCCGCCATCGCCGCGTGCGCGTAGGCGAGCAGCACGAACGCGAGGCCGTAGCAGTGGCGCGTGGCGTCGAGCGTGCGCTTCTTGCCGTCGCGCCAGTCGATCTCCCAGTCGTAGCCCTCGTGATGCGGGTCCCAATGGCCTTCGCGCAGGAACTGAAGGCCGTGGCGCGCATAGTCGAGGTGGAGCGGGTCGCCGAATTCGCGGTACGCCATGGCGTAATTGAAGACGAAGCGGCAACTGCTCACGAGGTGGCGCGAGTGGGCGTTGTAGATCGAGCCGTCGTCGCGGAAGTAATGGAAGAAGCCGCCGGTGCTGTCGAACACGTTGGGCGCGTAGAAGCGCAGCGTGTCCTCGACGTGGCCGAGCAGGAACGCGCGGTCGCGAAAGCTCGCGACCGCGGGCGCGCTTGCTTCGGTTGCCGGGGCAAGCCTGGCCGGTTGGGAGGGGGCGGCGTTGGAAGGCTTCGTCATGGCTTTCTCGTCTTGGCTTGGCCTGGCGCGACGGCTGACCAGGCTTGGAGTGGTTTCAGCAAGGCTGCTTCGGCGAGCGGCTCGGCCCGCGACAATGGGCTTTCGGCCGCCTCGGAGCGTTCGCTGGCGGCGGTGCTGGCGCGCTCGACGAGCCGCACCGGCAGCACGATTTCGTTCGTTGCGGGCGCTTCTTCGAGCAGCAGCTCGACGCCGCGCCGCCCGAGCGCTTCCTTGTCGACGGCGATGGTCGAGAGCGCGGGCGCGGCGTGCGACGCGCCCGCGATGTCGTCGAAGCCGATGATCGCAATGTCTTGCGGCACGCGCAGGCCGGCGCTCAGGCCTACGCGCATGGCGGCGAGCGCGGCGGCGTCGTTGAAGGCGAACACGGCATCGGGCAATGGCCCGCGCGCGCTGCGCGCGGCGTCGAGCAGGCGCTGCATCGCGAGCGCCGCGCCGGTGTCGGGATCGAGCCCGCCATCGATGCAGGTTTCCAGCGACGGATCGAACAGCAGCCCCGCTTCGAAGAACGCGCGCCGGTAGCCGAGCGCGCGCTGGGCGATGCTGTAGTGCGCGAGCGAGCCGCCGATGAACGCCACGCGCCGGCGCCCCTTGCTGAACAGATGATGCATCGCGAGCGCCGCGCCCGCCGCGTTGTCGATATTCACCGAACGCAGGCCCTGGGCCCACAGGTCGATCAGCACGAGCGGGCGCTGCAGCGCGACCAGCGCGGCGAGCGTCTCGGGCTCGACGAAGCCCGCCACGGCGATGGCGTCGGGCGCGTGCAGGCGCAGTTGCTGGATGGTGTCGTCGGCGGGGCCGGCGGTGAGCAGCGCGGGCACGATGCCGTGCTCGCGGCAGGCGTCTTCCACGCCGTGCAGGACGTGCGAGAAAAACGGGCTGGCGGCGAAGTTGTTGTGCTGGCGGTGCAGCAGGAATGTGAGACGGCGGATACGGGGGCGCAGTTGCCCGCAGTCGTAGCCGAGCGAGCGCGCGACTTCGACGATGCGCGCGCGCGTGGGCTCCGACAAGCCCGGTTGGTTTTTCAACGCGCGGGAGACCGTGCCGATCGACACGTTGGCCGCCTGCGCGACGTCACGAATGGTTGTCCCCATGGTTCCTGTTCGCGCTTGCCGATGCCACGCGGCGGGTGCGCCGCGATATGGCCAGATGTGCGGCGATTGTATAGTAAAAATCTAGCCAAACAACCTTGATTGGGGCTTTGGGAACCCAGTAAATACCCGTAATTTAACTAATAAACGCAAATTAACACGTTTAGTAAAAATAACTAAACAAGGTCGCCGGGAACAGGAGTTGCGGGGTGTCGCAGATCATCGTTTTGCGTGGAGGCGCTCTTGAGCGGCATTTCTCTACTGCTTTTTTTTGTTCTCTTTCTGATCGCCTGCGCCCCGGCGTGGCCGTACAGCCGCACTTGGGGCTACGGGCCGTACGGCACCGTGGGCGCGGGTACGCTCATCATGTTGTGGCTTGTGTTGAGCGGGCGGGTCTAGACACACATCGCCATATTTCCTGTGCAAAGAAAAAGAGGCCGGCGCGGAATGATCCGCGCCGGCCTCTTTGGTTTGGGCACCGTTATTTTGGGGCGGCCCCCATTCGCGGCTTGCCGCCTTACTGCCTTCCCCCCGCCACAGCGCTGCGTGCCGCGCGCGACTCGTCGCCGGCTTCGGCGTGCTCGGCGCTTATGTCGCGGGCGCCCCAGCGCTGTGCAAGCGCCGCGCACACCATCAGCTGGAGCTGATGGAACAGCATGAGCGGCAGCACCACCGCGCCAACGGCGTTCGAGGCGAAGATCACCTTGGCCATCGGCACGCCGGCCGCGAGGCTCTTCTTCGAGCCGCAGAAGATGATCGTGATCTGGTCGGCGCGCGAGAAGCCGAGCTTCTTGCTCGTGAACATGGTGGCGCCGAGCGCGAGCGCGAGCAGCACCGCGCTGATCAAGACCAGGCCGCCGAGCGCGGCAATCGACGTGTGGTGCCAGAGCCCTTGGTTGATCGCCTCGGAGAACGCGCCGTAGACCACCAGCAGGATCGAGCCCTGATCGACGAACTTGAGCACGCTGCGGTTGCGCTCGATCCAGCGGCCGATCACGGGCCGCAGCAGTTGCCCCGCGACGAACGGCACGAGCAGTTGCAGCACGATGTTCCAGACCGTATGCCAGGCCGAGGTGCCGCCCGCGGCCTGGTTCGTCACGACGAGGCTTACGAGCGCGGGCGTGACGAAGATGCCGATCAAGCTCGACGCCGACGCGCTGCACACGGCGGCGGGCACGTTGCCGCGCGCGATCGAGGTGAACGCGATGGACGACTGCACGGTCGAGGGCAGCGTGCACAGGAACAGCACGCCCATATAAAGCGCGGGCGTGACGAGCGGCGAGAGCACCGGCTTGAGCGCGAGCCCGAGCAGCGGGAAGAAGATGAACGTGCTAGTCAGCACGACGATGTGCAAGCGCCAGTGCGTGGCGCCCGCCACGATGGCCTCGCGCGAGAGCTTGGCGCCGTGCAGGAAGAACAGCAGCCCGACCGCGACGTTGGTGAGCCAGTTGAAGGGCTTGGTGGCCACGCCGTGCACGGGCAGCAGGCTGGCGAGAATCACCGTGCCGATCAGGCACAGCGTGAAGTTATCAGGCAGGAATTTCGGACGAGCCATCGATCAGTCTCAAGTGCGCACCACGGCGCACTTTCATTGGATCGGGGCGCCACGGGAGGAATCAGGGCCTCTATTGTCGACCTGGCGTGATTGAAAAAGCAAATTCATTTGACGAATCGATTGATGATTGTTTTGCATTAAATGCTGGATTTCAGAAGACGTTGCCGTGGTGTGGTCGACACGAGACAAGGGGGGGAACGGGCATCTCCGCAATTCATTCGTCATGCAAAAGACCTTGTGCGGAGCGCGCCGCAACCGGCACGCGTCCTTTACCGGCAAAGTCCCGCCGGCAGGGCCTCCGGCGGCTTTGGCGAGGCTCCGGGCAAGCATGAAACAAACCCGTGCGTAGTGTCCCCAAAGACCAAAAAATCGTGCAGTAACATGGTGTTACAACCCTTCCGAGGGCATAACACTTTTTGGCTCGACACCCTTTCAGGTCGCCCATAAATTACCGTCAAGGAAGAGTCAAAAACCGTTGCGGCAGCAATTGTTGCGTGACACATGCGCTTCCCGGAACGGCCCGCCATGGCCCGAATGGCGATAAGCCATGCTGAACGTCGGGCAGGTGATCGACACAATGTGTGCAGGGTTGTCAAAGATTGGACAGTGGGTCTTGGGGGCCGGATTAGCGGCCCTTATTGCGTTCGTCCATGTCCAGCCTGCATTTGCCGGTCACGGCGGCGACTTTCATGGCGGCGGCTTTCAGTCCGCGCCCATGATGCGTGAAGCTTCGCGTCCGGCCATGCCGATGCAATGGGGTGGCCAGCGTGGCGGCGCCATGCGCCGCGGCAGCGACGGCTTCGGTGGTGCGCCCGGCGGGCACTACGGCGGCGGGCCGATGCGCGTGGCCGACCAGGGCGGCTGGCGCGGGCGTCAGAGCGGCCACCAGCAGGAGCGCAGCCGTGGCGGCTTCAACAGCAATCCCTATGGCAATGGCTTCGGCGGCTATCACGGCCCGATTCAGCCCGTGAGCGCGGAAGCGCGTCAGGTTCCCCGTCCGCCGGCCGATTCACCGGTGCGCGCCGGCTCCATTCGCGAAGACGTCGCGCGCTACAACGAAGAGCGCAGCACGTTCCGCCCATTCCAGCGTGGCGGCGGCGAGGTGCCGCGTCCGCCGATGCCGGCGCCCTATCGTAACTAGGTCGGCACCAGCGCTTTTTCCGCAGTTCTTCAGGCATCTCCTGCCGCTCCCAATCGGCGCTTTTCGCGCCCGCTCCCCCCGGCGCCAGCCAAATCAGACCCCGAATTAGCCCAACCGACCGTCCGGACGGCGAGCCCGGCCGATATTGCTCGCCTCTTCGAGTCCTAAAACTGACGCGTGGATACCACACTTTGTGGGAAATTTCTCGTCAGACCAGGCCCTTTCGTCATCAAATCTCGGCTTCGTGAATAGGGAGCTCGAGTGGCGGGGCCGCAGGGCAGCAAAAAACGGGCCGAAGTCCAATCCACGCGGGTGACCGGCCTGGCGCCGGTCGTGCCGAGACCCGGCAAAGCGGCTGCGGGAACCGGTCGAGTCGGGGTTTGCCGACAGCAAACTATCCGGATCGATATACCGGCGATAACAATCGATATTTTTGTCCATCAATCTGGTCCGCAAAGATGGTCTCGCCCAGAACGGCGACGCCAGCGAACGGCGAGACAAGAAACGGTTTGCTCGGGCGCCAAAGCCGCCAATCACCTTTTTGACAAAGAGACAGGAGAACCCATGAAAAAAGCCGTCAGCCGCGCGCTGCGCACGCCTCTCAAGGCGGGTGTCATTGCCGCCTTGCTCGCCGCCGCATCGTCGTCGGCATTTGCGCAGTCGAGCGTCTCGCTCTATGGCCAGGTCGACGAGTGGGTCGGGGCCACGCGCTTCCCGGGCGGCAACACGGCCGTGAACGTCGGCGGCGGCGGCATGTCGACGTCCTACTGGGGCTTGAAGGGCGCTGAGGATCTGGGCGGCGGCTACAAGGCTGTCTTCAAGATGGAAAGCTTCTTCCGCGCGCAGAACGGTCAGTTCGGCCGCTTCCAGGGCGACACCTTCTTCGCACGTAACGCGTATGTCGGCATCGAATCGCCGTTCGGTACGGTGGTTGCGGGTCGCGTGACGACGCCGCTGTTCATCTCGACGATTCTGTTCAACCCGTTCGTCGATTCGTACACGTTCTCGCCGATGATCTACCACACGTATCTCGGGCTCTCGACGTTCCCGACTTACACGACCGATCAAGGCGCGGTGGGCGATTCGGGCTGGAACAACTCGATCCAGTACTCGACGCCGAACTTCAACGGCCTGTCGGGCACGGCCGTGTACTCGCTCGGCAACCAGGCTGGCGAAAACGGCAAGAAGAAGTGGAGCGTCCAGGGCCTGTACTTCAATGGCCCGTTCGCAGCCACGGCGGTCTGGCAGTACGTGAACTTCAACAACACGCCGGGCGACATCGGCAGCATCGTGAGCGGCGATACGGTCATCCAGGGCCTGCGCAGCCAGAGCATCGGCCAGGTGGGCCTGTCGTACGACCTGAAGTACGTGAAATTCTTCGGCCAGTACATGTACACGAACAACAACAGCGACCTCAACAGCTGGCACGTGAATACGGCGCAGGGCGGCGTGACGGTGCCGGTTGGCCCGGGCACGGTGATGGCCTCGTACGCGTACTCGCGCGACAGCGGCGGCCTGAACCAGACGCGCTCGACCGCGGCTGTCGGCTACGACTACCCGCTCTCGAAGCGCACCGACGTCTACGCGGCCTATATGTACGACCACTTCGACAACATGTCGTCGGGTCAGACCTACGGTGTGGGCCTGCGCGCCAAGTTCTAAGCGCCGCCAAGCCTGAAGCACCTCAGCAAGAACCCCGCGCTGTCCGCAGCGCGGGGTTTTGTTTTTGTGAAGCGCCGCGCAGGGCGCGTTTGACTGCCGTGAATCGACAAGGCGTGCACAATCTTGGGGACGGGTTCTCGATGAATTTGAATTTGGCGAAAAGGGCGGCGTGATGGACACCCTTGTCAGCATGAAAGTGTTCCGGCACGTGGTGGAGGCGGGGAGCTTCGTGGCGGCGGCCGAGCGCATGGACATGTCCGCCGCCATGGCGAGCAAGCATGTGATGCATCTCGAGCAGCAGCTCGGCGCACGCCTTCTGAACCGCACGACGCGCCGCGTCGCCCCCACCGAGGCGGGCCGCGAATACTACGAGCGCGTAGCTCTGGCGCTCACCGAGCTCGACGAAGCCGGCCAGGCCGTGGGCGCTGCGAGCGTGGTGCCGCAGGGGCGTCTGCGCGTGTCGTCGCTCACGGCGTTTGGCCTGCGCCACGTGATGGGCGCGGTGGCCGACTATGCGGCGGGCTTCCCGCTAGTCACCGTCGACATCACGCTTTCGGACCGCGTGGTCGAATTGATCGACGAAGGCTTCGACGTGGCGATTCGCGCGGCGCCTTCGGGGCTGAAGGCGTCGTCGCTGATCGCGCGGCCGCTCGCGACCGCGCATATCGTGCTGTGCGCCGCGCCCGAGTATCTACGCCGCTACGGCGTGCCGAAGAGCGTCGCCGACCTCGCGCAGCACAAGTTCGTGCATTACGCGGGCGCTTCCGCAGCGGAGCTCGCACCGTTCGCGGAGGGCGGCGCGCGGCAGGTGCGGCCCAAGCCCGGCGGCAATCTGATCGTCAATCATTTGGAGGCGCTGCGCGTGGTGCTGCTGCAGGGCGGCGGGCTCTCGATGCTCGGCACCGAGGTGATCGGCGACGACATCGCGCAAGGCCGCCTCGTGCCGCTGCTCGTCGATGCGCTGCCGCCGCGCGAGTTGCCCATCTATGCCGTCTACGCGAGCCGTCGCCATCTTTCGGCGAAAGTGCGCTCGTTCGTGGATTTCCTCGCGGAGCGCTTTGGCGAGCGCCCGCTATGGCCCGGCGTCGAGGAGATTTGCGAGGCAGCGGCGCGCGCGGCTGCGAACGGCAAGGCGTAAGCAGGAGGCGCGCCCCCGACGCTGCCGCCGCGGTAGCCGCGTTGACGAAGGAATCAGCCGGCCGCGTCAGCGCGCGAGCCCGAGCCGCGCGCGGGTCTCGTCGTACTCGCTCTTGAGGCGCGCGACCAGTTCGGCGACCGAGGGCACGTCGTCCATGAGCCCCACGCCCTGGCCCGCGCCCCAGATGTCCTTCCAGGCCTTGGTCTTGTCGCCGCCGAAATTCATCTTCGATTTATCCGATTCGGGCAGCGCGTCCGGGTCGAGCCCCGCGTTGAGGATGCTCTCGCGGATGTAATTGCCGTGCACGCCCGTGAACAGGTTCGTGTAGACGATGTCGGCGGCCTTGGCTTCGAGGATCGCGTGCTTGTACCCGTCCACGGCATGCGCCTCGCGCGTGGCGATGAAGCGCGTGCCCATGTACGCGAGGTCGGCGCCCATGGCCTGGGCGGCGAGGATCGAGCCGCCATTGGCGATCGCGCCCGAGAGCACGATGGGGCCGTCGAACATGCGCCGCACTTCGCCCACGAGCGCGAACGGCGAGGTCGTGCCCGCGTGCCCGCCGGCGCCCGCCGCAACCAGAATGAGGCCGTCCACGCCCGCTTCGAGCGCCTTGCCGGCATGACGCAGATTGATGACGTCGTGCAGCACGACACCGCCGTAGCTGTGCACGGCGTCGAGCAGCTCCTTGGGCGGCGCGCGCAGGCTCGTGATGAAGATCGGCACCTGGTGCTCCACGCATACGCGCACGTCGTGCTCGAGCCGCGTATTCGACTGGTGCACGATCTGGTTCACGGCGATCGGGCCGATCACGGCGTCCGGGTTCGCCGCCTTGTGCGCGGCGAGCTGCGCCTGGATCTGCGTGATCCATTCGTCCAACAGTTCGGCGGGGCGCGCATTGAGCGCCGGAAACGAGCCGACGATGCCCGCCTTGCACTGCGCGAGCACGAGCTCGGGGTAGCTCACGATGAACATCGGCGAGCCGACGACAGGCAACGCGAGGTTCTGCAAGAGGGCGGGCAATGCCATGGCGGGGTCTCCTTGCGGGCTGCAGGGCAGGTCCGGGCCGGACTCTGGGCGCGCGGGTTATCGCTTATGGTGCGCCGTTCGGGCGAGTCGAGGGAGTGTTCGGTTTCTAGCTTTTCGTGCCCGAATTTGCGATGACGCATTGCGCACCCCTCCTACAATACCCTTCAGACCAACAAATAGACGATGGGGACGCGACATGCCGTTCGACGGATACATGCCTTTCACCGTTCGCACCGCGGATGGCGTTGAGATTCACGGACTCCGTGGCGGCGAGGGGCCGCCGCTGCTGCTCCTGCACGGTCATCCGCAGACGCACATGATCTGGCATCGCTGCGCGGCGGATCTCGCGCAGCACTTCACGGTGATCGCCACCGACCTGCGCGGCTACGGCGCGTCGTCCAAGCCCGCGAGTGACCCGAGCCACGCGGCCTACTCGAAACGCGCGATGGCCGCCGATCAGGTCGAGGTCATGCGCCACTTCGGCTTCGAGCGCTTTCTCGTGTGTGCGCACGATCGCGGCGCGCGCGTCGCGCATCGCATGGCGCTCGACCACGCCGACGCCGTCGAGCGGCTGATGCTGCTCGATATCGCGCCCACGCTCGCCATGTACGAGCAGACCAACCGCGAGTTCGCCACGCTCTATTTCCACTGGTTCTTCCTGATCCAGCCCGAGCCGCTGCCCGAGGATCTGATCGGCGCGAATCCCGACGCGTATATCGAGCGCGTGATGGGCAGCCGCCACGCGGGCCTCGCGCCGTTCGCGCCCAAGGCGCTCGGCGCGTACCGCGCGGCGCTGCGCCAGCCTGGCGCCGTGCACGCGATGTGCGAGGACTACCGCGCTTCCGCGACCATCGACCTGGACCACGACCGCGCTGATATCGAGCGCGGCCACAAAGTGGCGTGCCCGCTGCGGGTGCTGTGGGGCGAGCACGGCGTGGTCGGGCGCTGCTTCGACCCGCTCGCGGAGTGGCGCAAGGTGGCGCGCGACGTGAGCGGCCGCGCGTTGCCGTGCGGCCACTACATTCCCGAGGAAGCGCACGAGGCGCTGGTCGGCGAAATCCTTTCGTTCTTCGAGGCGACCGAGCGCCAGGACTGATGGCCGTGCTTAGCCGAGCGGCGGCAGGCGGCGCGCCACGGGCGTGGACTTGACGATGGCGGTGCTGGTTTCCGCGCGCTCGGTGACCTTGCCCAGGATTTCGTCGAGCTGGTCGATCGAATGCAGATAGAGCCGGGCGATGAAGCAGTCGTCGCCAGTGACCTTGTCGCATTCGATGAATTCGGGAATGCGGCGGATCACTTCTTCGACCAGATGCAACTGCCCCGGCAGCGGCTTCACGCGCACGATGGCCTGCAGCGTGTAGCCGAGCGCGCGCGGGTCGATGCGCACCGTGTAGCCGCCGATCACGCCTTGGGCTTCGAGCCTGCGCAAGCGCTCCGACGTGCTCGGCGCGGAGAGTCCGATCTGGCGAGCCAGGTCGCTCACGCTCGCGCGTCCATCTTCGGCGAGCGCGGCGAGCAGCGCGCGGTCGATCTCGTCGAGCGCGATGGGTGTAGGCGCGGCGGGGCGTTTGTTCATGATTTCACCTGCGTGTTCGCTAGTCAGCCTTCGATTCGAAGGCAATTCGATATCTCAACCTTAGTTTAGCCATGTATTCCGCGCTTCGCGCTGAGTAAACTTCCAGACAGTTACTCACGTGGAGCGCTCAGTCATGTCTTCCCCAGAAGTTCGCCGCGGCGCAGCCGAGATGGTCACCGCGATGCTGATGTCCGGCACCATCGGCTGGCTCGTCGTCGATTCGCAGCAGGCGCCGATCAACGTGGCGTTCATGCGCTGCGTGCTGGGCGGCGCGACGCTCGCGCTTGCTTGCGCGGCGCTCGGCCTGCTGCGGCGCAGGCTGCCGTGGCGCACGCTCGCGCTTGCCATGGCGGGGGGCGCGGCCATCGTCGCCAATTGGGTGCTGCTGTTCGCCGCCTATTCACGCGCGTCCATTTCGATGGCCACCGCCGTCTACAACACGCAGCCGTTCATGCTGGTCGGCCTCGGTGCGCTTGTGCTGGGCGAGCGCGTGAGCGCGTCGACCGTCGCGTGGCTCGCGCTCGCCTTCGTTGGGCTCGTGGGCGTGGTCGAAGTGCAGCCGGCCGTGCTCGCAGTGCCGGGCGAGTACCTGCAGGGCGTGGCGTGCGCGGCCGGCGCTGCGTTGCTCTACGCGATCTCGTCGATCATCACGCGCCATCTCAAGGGCACGCCGCCGCATCTGATCGCGCTCGTGCAATTGGGCTTCGGCGTGCTCGTGCTCGCGCCGTTCATCCGCTACGACACGCTGCCCGCCACGCCCGTGCACTGGGCGCAGATCGCCACGCTCGGCATCGTGCACACGGGCGTGATGTACGTGCTGCTCTACGGCGCGATCCAGAAGCTGCCTACCGCGATGACCGGCGCGCTCTCGTTCATCTACCCCGTGGTGGCGATCTTCGTCGACTGGTTCGCGTTCGGCCAGCGCCTCGCGTGGATCCAGGTCGCGGGTGCGGCGCTCATCCTGCTCGCGGCGGCGGGTGTAAACCTCGGCTGGCGGATCGTGCCGCAGCGGCGCAACGCTTCTTCCGCTTGAGGTGACGAGCGCGGCGTCGCCCGCGCGCTGGCCGCATAATGTCGCGGTTTCCCGACCACGACGATGCACGAGCGCATGACCCTCTCCGACGCCAGCCACGACGAAGCCGAACTCAAACGCGCCAAGCGCCGCGCACTCTTGCTGCTGGTAGCGGCGGCGATCGTGTTCGTCGCCACGGCGCTTGCGCCGCCGGGTGTGGTGGTCGACGGCATCAAGGCGATCAGCGAAGCGTCCATGGTGGGCGCGCTCGCCGACTGGTTCGCCGTGGTCGCGCTGTTCCGGCGCGTGCCGATTCCGTTTATCGCCGCGCGCACGGGCGTCATTCCGCGCAACAAGGATCGCATCGCCGACGAACTCGCCGTGTTCGTGCACGACCGGTTTCTCAACGTCGATGCGCTGGTCGAGCTGATCCGCCGCCACGACCCGGTCGAGCGCCTTTCGTCCTGGCTCACGGCCCCGAGCAACGCGCAGCATCTGGGCGACTACGCGGTGCGGCTGATGTCGGGCCTGCTCGGCCTCACCGACGACGCGCGCATCCAGGCGTTCATCCGCGACGGCCTGCACGCCGCGCTCGACAAGGTCGATCTCTCGAAGTCGGCGGGCGCGCTGCTCGACACGCTCACGAAAGACGGCCGTCATCAGGAACTGCTCGACCAGATGCTCGATCAGCTAGGCGCTTTGCTGGCCGAGGAGAGCACGCGCACGTTCGTGGCGGCGCGCATCGTCGACGGGCTCAAGGGCGAGTTTCCGTGGACCGAAAAGATCCTGCCCTCGGAATGGATCGGCGACAGCGGCGCGCGGGTGCTGGAAAGCGCCGTGAGCCGCTTGCTGCTGCAGGTGAGCGAGGACCGCGAGCACCACCTGCGCCAGAAGTTCGACGAGGTGGTGCAAAAGCTCGTGGTGCAATTGAAAAGCGATCCCGCGTTCCTGCGCAAGGGCGAGGAACTCAAAGCGAGCCTGCGCGAAGGCAGCGCGCTCAACGAGTACACCGGTGCGCTATGGGGCAGCTTGCGCGCGTGGCTGCGCGACGATCTGGAGCGTCCCGATTCGACGCTGCACGCGAAGGTGGTGGCGACCGGCCGCTGGCTCGGCGAATCGCTGGCCGCCGACGCGGACCTGCGCGCGTCGATCAACCGCCATCTCGAAGACGCCGCGCGCGCGATGGCGCCCGATTTCGCGCGCTACCTTACGCACCATATTCGCGACACAGTGCGGAACTGGGACACGCGCGACACCGCGCGCCTGATCGAGCTGAAGATCGGCAAGGACTTGCAGGAAATTCGCGTGAACGGCACGGTGATCGGCGGGACGATCGGGCTCGGGTTGTACCTGTGCTCACACCTGTTCGAATGGTTGCGCTTGCAACTCGGCTGGTGAAATGTTCGTGAACGTATTTCTCTGATTATTCACCGCCGTTTGTTATCGATTCGGATTTCGAATCAATTCATCGGGTGAATCAATCGCTGCACAAACGTTTTGAATCAGGCCTGTGATAGCGGTTTGTAGGGAAATCACCGATGCGATGCGAATTCGCGCGCGAGTATGATCGGCTCGACAGTTTGATCACGTCAGAGCACGATACTCTCACGCTCGTCCAAGAATAGGGCGAGCGTTTTTTTTGCCGCCGCGCATGACGGCGCGGGCAATGCGGGGTGGTGCCTCAAGCCATGCCGGCGGGCGCTTCGACCCCGTTCTCGCTCATCACAAGCGCGCCGCTTTTCGCCAGCTCCCCGGCCAGTTCGCGCATCAGCGCGGGCCAGGTACTTTCGGGCGCGAGTTGCTGCGCTGCCGCGCGCATGATCGCCGCCTCGGCGAGCATCGTTTCCAGCGCCGCGAACGTCATCGTTCGCACTTCGAGCAGCTTGAACACGATCAGCACTTTGAGCGCATTCTTGGCGTTGCGCGCGCGATCGGCGCTTAGCCATGCGAGGCGTGCATAAGCGCGTTCGAGCGCGGCCTCCACATTCGCGAATGGCGCGCCATGGCCCGGAATCACCACCGCCACGTCGAGTTGCGCAATAGCGTCCAGCACCGCGCGCTGCTCCGCAAAACCGCTTGCGCCTTCGAGTTCCGGAAAGATCACGCCGAAGCCGTGCTCCCACAGCGCGTCGGCGCTGATCAGCACGCGCGGCCCGGCGGCATACAGCATCAACGAATCGGGGTCGTGGCCGGGCGCGCCGATCACCTCCCACTCGAAGCCGCCGAGCGTCACGCGCGCACCGGGCGTGAGCGTGCCCGTGAAGGCGAAGCGCTCGCAGGTCTGGCCGGTGGCGAGAAAGGACAGCCGCGCTTCGTCCCAGGCGCGCACGGCGTTCGCGCTGGCGGCGGGAATGAGCGTCTCGCAAGGCCATTGCGCCTGCAAGCGCGCGTTGCCGCCGCAGTGGTCCGAATGCAGATGGGTGTTGACGATCGTGTCGAGCGCGCGCCCCGCGAGCGCGTGCTGCACGAGCGCGACGGTTTGTGCGGCATGCGTCGCATAGCCCGTGTCGACGAGCGCCGCGCGGGTTTCGTCGACGAGCAGGATGTTGTTCGACGAGAGCCAGCCGCGCTCGAACACGCGGATCGACGGCGGCAATGTGGCGGCGGGTGGATTCGCGGCGTGGCTCATCGCGCGGCTCCTTCGCTTGCTTGCGCCTGAGGCTTCGGCATCACGAGGATCGTCGAGCGGCCCACCACGAGCGTTTCGCCGTTCTGGTTGACGGCCGTGCCTTCGAGCTTCACGAGATCACCATTCAGGCTGGCTTTCCAGTGCGCTTCCACGACGCGCCACTCGAAGGTGAGCACGTCATGGGCGTGCGCCGCGCGCTTGAGCTTCATGTCGAATTCGAGGCCGAGCGGCTGCGCGTACTGCGAAAAATGCGTGGCGAGCAGCGCCATGAAATGCGCGGTGGGCTGCGTGCCCGAGGCGATCAGGCCGCCGAAGCGGCTCTGCGCGGCGTAGGCGTCGTCGTGGTGCAGCGGGTTCAGGTCGTTCACGAGCGTGGCGAACGACTTCACCGTGTCGGGCGAGAGGGCGAGCGTGGAGCGAAACGACTCGCCGATCGTCACGACACGGGCGGGCGTGGCGGTCATCGGGCGTCTCCTGCTTTAGCCGCGTCGCGCTGGATCCACTGTTCGTGACGCGCGTCGAGCGCGTCCCACACGGCGTGCTTTGCGGCGTCGTCGAGCGTGGACCATGCGGCGATCTCATCGATCGTGCGCAGGCAGCCTTCGCACAGGCCGCTCGGCTCGTGCATGCGGCACACGTTGATGCAGGGCGAGATCATGCGTCGCGCAGCGCGACGTCCACCACGGGCGCGCCGGTAAGCGCCGCGAGTTCCTGCGGCGAAAGATTGAACACCGCGTGCGGATGGCCCGCCGCGGCCCACAGGCTCTCGAGCGCGAACAGGTCGGCGTCGATCAGCGTGACGGGCGCGGTGGCGTGGCCGATCGGGCACACGCCGCCAATCGCATAGCCGGTCATCTCGCGCACGAACTTCGCGTCGGCGCGGCCGACTTCGCCCACGTGCGCCTCGACCTTCTTTTCGTCGACGCGATTGGCGCCGCTCGCGATCACGAGCACGGGCGCATTGTCCTTGCGGCGGCGAAACAGGATCGACTTGGCGATTTGCGCGACTTCACAGCCGAGCCCGGCTGCCGCTTCCGCCGAGGTCTTGCCGGTCTCGGGCAGCAGCACGACCGGTTTGACGTGGCCGCGCTCGCGCAGCAGCAGCGCGACGCGGCGCGCGGAATCGGGCAGGGCTTCGAGGCCGTCTTTTTCGGAGTTGATGAGTGTTTCCGTCATGTCCTGGCTTCCTTCGTACTGCAATGGTTTCAGCATCCTTCAGCATCAAGCCGATGCTGCGGCGCTCTGCTTCTTGGCGAGCAGCGCCTTGCCGGCGCGCGAGACGTTGGCGCGGCCAATCGCCTTCGAAATGAAGTCGCCGGCTTCCACGACCTGGTCGAGGTCGATGCCCGTGCGAATGCCGAGGCCGTTCATGAGATACAGCACGTCTTCGGTCGCGACGTTGCCGGTCGCGCCCTTCGCGTACGGACAGCCGCCGAGCCCCGCCACCGAGGCGTGAAAGATCTCGATGCCTTCTTCGAGCGCGGCGTAAATGTTGGCGAGCGCCTGGCCATAGGTGTCGTGGAAGTGGCCCGAAAGGCGCTCGCGCGGGAACACTTTGGTGACCGCCTCGAACACTTCGTGCACGCGCTTCGCGGTGCCCACGCCGATGGTGTCGGCGATATCGATTTCGTCGCAGCCGAGCGCCGCGAAGCGCTGCACCACGTCGACGACCGACGCCACCGGCACTTCGCCCTGGTACGGGCAGCCGAACGCGCACGAGACGCTGCCGCGAATGCGCACGCCGGCGGCTTTGGCCGCTTCGGCCACGGGCGCGAAGCGGTCGATGCTTTCCGCAATCGAGCAGTTGATGTTCTTTTGCGAGAACGCCTCGCTCGCGGCGCCGAAGATCACGATTTCGTCCGCGCTTGCGGCCAGCGCGCCTTCGAAGCCGCGCAGGTTCGGCGTGAGCACCGAATAGATCGCGCCTTCGCGGCGCGCGATGCCGGTCATGACCTCGGCGCCGTCGGCCATCTGCGGGACCCATTTCGGCGAGACGAACGAGGCCGCTTCGATGTTCGGAAAGCCCGCCTTCGAGAGCCGGTCGATCAACTCGACCTTCACGGCGGTGGGCACGAATTCCTTTTCGTTTTGCAGACCGTCGCGCGGTCCGACTTCGACGATTTTGACTGCGGTGGGGAGTGTTGCCATGTCTGCCTCCTGTACTGCGATCCGATGTAAAGCTGTGTTCGCGCGCGCCTCAATAGCCGCGCGCCGTATTCACGATCCCGCTCACCGTCTCGCCGCGCGCGAGCGCCTCGATCTTGTCCGCGACCTGCGAGATCGCTTCCTCGCGCAGCGTGAGCGCCGAGCTATGCGGCGTGATCGTGATGCGCGGCTCGCGCCAGAACGGATGATCGTCCGCAAGCGGCTCATGGTTGAATACGTCGAGCGTGGCGGCCGAGAGCGTGCCGTTCGCGAGGGCATCGACGAGATCCTGTTCGACCAGATGCGCGCCGCGCGCGACGTTCACGAGATACGCGCCGCTCGGGAGCTTGCCGAAGGTGCGCGCGTCGAGCACGTTTTCGGTGTCGGGCGTGGCGGGCAGCAGGTTCACGAGCACTTTTACGTCGGCGAGGAACGCGTCGAACTGCGGGCCGCGCAGCTCGCCCGAGAAGGTCTCGATGCCGTCGAGGGTTTTCGCGCTGCGCGAGAAGCCGCGCACCGGCACGCCGAGCGACGCCACCGCGCGCGCGACGTGCGCGCCCAGCACGCCCAGGCCCAGCACGCCCACCGTGAAGGTTTCGAGCGGATGCGGCGCGAGCACGTGCCATTCGCGGCGCGCCTGCTGCAGCGTGTATTCGTCGAAGCGGCGCAGGTAGCGCAGCACCGCGTGCTGCACGTATTCGGCCATTTGCGGCGCCATGCCCGAGTCTTCGAGGCGCACGAGCAGCGCGTCGCGGGGCAGCGTGCCGGGGGACTCGCGTTCGAGCGCGAGGATCGCGTCGACGCCCGCGCCCAGATTGAAGACCGCGCACAGGTCCGGCTGCGTGGCGAACAGCTCGCGCGGCGGGTGCCAGACCACGGCGTAATCGGCGGGGGCCGTATCGCCGGGCTGCCATGCGCGCAATTCGGCGCCGGGCAGCGCGCGAGAGAGACCGTCGAGCCAGGCGGTGGCGTCGGCTTGCGGGAGCCAGAACAGAATTTTCATCGCGGTTCGTTCCCTGCAGATGGTGAAAAACGTGAGATGAGTGGGATCGGTCGCCACATTCTACGTTTTCATGCCGCAAGCCGCCGGCTTTCTCCGCGCGGCCGCGCGCCGTGGCTGGGGCGAGAAAAAGCAAAGCAAAAAAAATTGGTTTGGCGCACAGGGGCGGCGGACCACAATCCGTTCACGATCCGCCGAAGCGAGGAAAAAATCATGCTTTCGTACGACGCTTCTTCGTGTGCTTTTTCGTGCAATTCCCGCTGGCCGCCCAGACTCGTCACTGTGCCGGGCCTGCACGGCAGCGAAGGCGCGCATTGGCAAAGCTGGCTCGAGCGTCAGTTCGCGCGCTCATTGCGCGTGGAGCAGGACGACTGGGACGCGCCCGATCTGGCGCGCTGGAGCCATGCGCTCGCAAGGCTGCTCGCGCGCGAGCGCGGTCCGTTCGTGCTCGCCGCGCACAGCTATGGCTGCCTCGTGGCGGCGCACGCGCTTCAGCAGGGGCTGGTTGCCGCCGACGTGGTGGGGGCGCTGCTGGTTGCGCCCGCGAGCCCGGAGAAGTTCCGCTTTGCCGGCGCCTTCGAGGCGCGCCGGCTTCCCGTGCCTGCGATCCTGATCGGCAGCGAGACCGATCCGTGGATGCCGCTCGAGGGGGCGCAGCGCCTCGCTCAGCAGCTGGGCAGCGCGTTCGTGAATCTCGGCGACGCGGGGCATGTCAACACGGCGGCGGGCTTTGGCCCGTGGCCGCGCGCAAAGTATTTCGTCGATACGCTCGTGCACTGTGAGGCGCCGAGGCGTCTGAACACCGATAGCGACGCAGTAGATGACGAGCCGTTCGGCGTGAGCGGCCGGTTGAAATTCGCCTGAGTTTCGCCTGAAGTTCAACCGGTCGCGGGCATGCTCGCCCGCCGGCGGCATCAGCGCGCCAGCGCCCCGCGCAGCAGCCGCGCCGTATGCAGCGCGATCATCCCTTCTTCGTCGGTGCGGATCGCGAAGACCGGCACGCGGCTTTCGCGCGAACTCACGCGCTCCTTGCCGGCGTCGTTGGCCGTTGTGTCGAGCGCGGTGCCGAACAGCGGCGCGAGCCGCTCGCACACCTGCGCGCGAATCGGCGCGGCGTGCTCGCCGATCCCGCCCGTCATCACCAGCGCATCGAGCCCGCCCAGCCCGACGGCGAGCTTGCCCACTTCCTGCGCGATGCGGTACGTGTAGAAGTCGATCGCGAGCTTCGCTCGCTCGCTGTCGCTCGCAAGCAGCTCGCGCATGTCGCTGCTCACGCCCGAGAGGCCCTTGAGGCCGGACTCCTGGTACAGCAGCTTCTCGATCTCGTCGTAGCCCATGCCGCGCGCCATCATCCAGAGCACCGCGCCGGCGTCGATCGCGCCGCTGCGCGTGCCCATCGGCAGGCCGTCCAGCGCGGTGAGGCCCATGGTGGTCTCGACGCTCTTGCCGTCCTTCATCGCGCACAGGCTCGCGCCGTTGCCCAGATGCGCGACCACCACGCGGCCGCGCGCGATGTCGGGCTCGGCGCTGTGCAGGTAGTGCGCGATGTACTCGTACGAGAGGCCATGAAAGCCGTAACGGCGGATGCCTTCCTCGTAGTAGTGGTATGGCAGCGCGAAGAGCTGCGCCATGATGTCGTTGCCCGCATGAAAGGCCGTGTCGAAGCAGGCCACTTGCGGCAGCTCCGGCGCGGCCGTGCGCACCGCGCGGATCGCCGCGAGATTGTGCGGCTGATGCAGCGGCGCGAGCGGCGTGAGCGCGTCGAGCTCCTCGATCACCTTGTCGTCGATGAGCACCGCGTCCTTGAAGTGCGCGCCGCCGTGCACCACGCGATGGCCGATCGCGGCGGGCGGCGTGTCGCGCAGGCCCACCGCGAGCACGAGGCGCAGGAGGCGGAACGCGGCGTCGTGGTCGGAGACTTGTGCGACCGGAAACTTCTCGTCGACGATGAGCCGGCCATCGGCCATGCGCGCGACCACGCGCGGCGCCACGCCAATGCCTTCGATCTGGCCGCCCGCGCCGAAAATCGCGCGCGCGCCGCCTTCCGCGTGAGGATCTTCAACGACGCGATACACCGAGCACTTGATGCTCGACGAGCCCGCGTTCACGACCAGCACGATGTGGCCTTCGTCGTGCGCGTGATCCGTGGAGGAGAGGGGAGTCGTGCTCACAGGGCCTCCGGGGTCTTGCCCGCGCGCCGCGCGTGGGCGAGCAGCACCGCGATCGCGCAACTGCCGATGCGCGCGCGCACGGTGTCGGCGCGGCTCGTGAGAATCACGGGCACGCGCGCGCCGAGCACGATGCCGGCCGATTCCGCGCCGGCAAGAAAGGTGAGCTGCTTGGCGAGCATGTTGCCGGCTTCGAGGTCGGGCACCAGCAGGATGTCGGGGTCGCCCGCGACCAGCGAGGTGATGCCCTTGATACGCGCGGCTTCGGCGTTGATCGCGTTGTCGAAGGCGAGCGGACCGTCGAGCAGGCCGCCCACGATCTGGCCGCGATCGGCCATCTTGCACAGCGCGGCGGCGTCGATGGTCGAGGGCATCTTGTCGGAGACCGTCTCTACCGCCGCAAGGATTGCGACCTTCGGCGTGGCGATGCCGAGCGCCTGCACGAGATCGATGGCGTTTTGCACGATGTCGGCCTTGTCGGCGAGCTTGGGGAAGATGTTGACGGCGGCGTCGGTGATGAACAGCGGCTTGTGATACGCGGGCACGTCCATCGCGAACACGTGCGAGAGGCGGCGCTCCGTGCGCAGGCCGCTCGCGCCGCGCGCCACTTCGTGCAGCAGTTCGTCGGAGTGCAGGCTGCCCTTCATGAGCATCTCGGCTTCGCCCTCGCGCACGGCGAGCACCGCGCGTTCCGCAGAGGCATGGCTGTGCGGAACGTCAATGATTTTGACGTTTTCGAGCGAGAGCGCGGCTTCTTGCGCCACCGAGCGGATCTTCGCTTCCGGGCCGACCAGGATCGGCTCGATGAGGCCGAGGTTGGCGGCATCGAGCGCGCCCGTGAGCGACGAGACATCGCAAGGATGCGCAACGGCGGTGGGCACGGGCGCGAGGCCCGCGCAGCGGGCCAGCAGGGTGGAATACTTGTCGGGCGTGTCGGGCGTTGCAGTCATGTCGGTCTCTCATCCGAAACAAGGGCCTGTCGTGGGCGCAAATATCGGCACGCGAATTGATGTGCAAATCGGCACGAAATGGCTGTGAACAGGTCTTGAGCAGGCTAAACCACGGTGGCGCGGCGGTACGCCTCCACGTGTTCATGTTGCGGCGCGCAAAGCGCTAATAGTGTAGTTCAGCGCGTCTCGCACCGGTCGCAAAGTGTGCAGCGGCAGCGGCTGGCTTGCTCAGCGCATTCGCGATGCATCGCCCGCGCAACGGCCCGGGCAGGCGCGACGGTGCGGTCTGTCACGCGCGCTTCACGCCGCCGCGCGATCATGAAGCGCGCGCGCGATCTCGTACGGCTTGACTTGGCGCAAAACTCTGCCTAGATTGAAATACTGCAGTGCAGCATGACTGTCGTGCGCACGCCATGCACGCCCCGTTATAGGAGATTTGTCACGTGGCCGTATCCGCTTTCTCGCCTGCGCTCTCATCCGATTCTTCGCCTGCCTCCCCGAGCCGTTCTCTGTGGCCGCTCTGGCCGTTGCCGGGTTTCGAGGCCTTGCAGTCGTTCCAGCCTTTCCAGGCTTTCCAGCCCCTTGCCGACGCGTTCGCCGACTCCGCCCGCGCGGCGTCCATGCCTGGCATGCCCACTTCGCTCGCGCTGCCCGCCGCCGCGCCCGCCGCGCTCCAGCCGCTGTTCGACTACCTGTTCGACGCCTGGCAGCGCAGCGTGCTGTTCCTCGACGTGCTGAGAGAGCGCGGCAACCAGACCTACCTGCACGAGAAGGCCGGCATGCCGCCGGTGCTCGCGTTCGACTATGAAGTGATCGTCGATGGCCGCGAGTTCGAGGATCCGTGCAACTACGCGCTGTTGCGCATCAAGCCCGAAGCGGGCGTGCAGACCGACGCGCGCATGCGCCCGTTCGTCGTGATCGACCCGCGTGCGGGGCATGGCCCCGGCATCGCGGGCTTCAAGATGGACAGCGAAGTGGGCATCGCGCTGCGCAAGGGCCATCCGTGCTACTTCGTGACCTTTCGCCCCGTGCCGACCGACACGCAGACGATCCAGTCGGTGGGCGAGGCGGAAATCGTGTTCCTGCGCAAGGTGCGCGAACTGCACCCCGACGCGGACGGCGAGCCCTTCGTGATCGGCAACTGCCAGGGCGGCTGGGCCGCGGCGCTGGTCGCGGCGTCCGCGCCAACGCTCGTCGGGCCGCTCATGCTCGCGGGCTCGCCGCTTTCGTACTGGGCCGGCGTGCGCGGCAAGAACCCGATGCGCTACTCGGGCGGCATGCTGGGCGGCTCGTGGATGTCGTCGCTCGCCGCCGATCTTGGCGACGGCCACTTCGACGGCGCGCACCTGGTGCAGAACTTCGAGAACCTCAATCCGGCCAACACGTTCTGGGGCAAGCTCTACAACCTCTACGCGAAGGTCGATACCGAGCGCGAGCGCTTCCTCGAATTCGAACGCTGGTGGGGCGGCCACTACCAGCTCAACCGCGCCGAGATCGACTGGATCGTGCAGAACCTGTTCGTCGGCAATCACCTCACGCGCAACGAGGTCTACGCGAAGCACGCACGTGCGCCGGTGGACCTGCGCAACATCCGCACGCCGATCATCGTGCTGGCCTCGTGGGGCGACAACATCACGCCGCCGCAGCAAGCGCTCAACTGGATTCCCGATCTCTACGCAAGCGTGGACGAGATCGTCGCGAACGAGCAGGTGATCGTCTATTGCCTGCACGACAAGGTGGGGCACCTGGGCATTTTCGTTTCGGCAAGCGTGGCGAATAAGGAGCACACCGAACTATTTTCGGCGCTCGATCTGATCGACGTGCTGCCGCCGGGCCTCTACGAAGCGAAGATCACCGACTCGACGCCGCAGGCCGGGCGGCTCGAAGCGCTCGACGGGCGCTACGAGATCCGCTTCGAGCGCCGCACCATCGACGACATTCTCGCGCTCGACGACGGTCGCGACGACGAGCAGCCGTTCGAAGTGGTGCGCCGCATCGCGGAGAACAATCAGCGGTTCTACGACCTTTATGTGTCGCCGTTCGTGCGTGCGTCGAGCAACGCGCTTTCGGCGCACGTGCTGCGCGAGACGCATCCGTCGCGCGTGGAGCGCAGCGTGTTCAGCGACGCGAACCCGGCGCTCGGCGGGCTGTCCGCGGTGGCGCAGGCGGTGCGCGCGAACCGCTTGCCGGCCGCGCCCGACAATCCGTTCACGCTGATCGAGAAGCAGATCTCGGCGAGCATCGAAGGCGCGTGGGACGCGTGGCGCGACGCGCGCGACACATGGATCGAAAACACCTTCTACCGCGTCTATACGGCGCCCTGGGTGCAGGCATGGGTGGGCGTTGCGCCCAACACGCCGCTCGACCCGGTCGCGCCGCCGCTCATGGCGTTGCGCAAGGAGCTCGCGCAGCAGCGCCTGCGCGCCGCGCGCGAGCAAGTGAACAAGGGTACGCCGGTCGACGCGTTCATGCGCATCATGGCCTATCTCGTCGACGAGATGCGCGTGGTCCAGTACCGCCCGTTCCAGCGCATGCGCGAACTCGCGTGCGAATACATGGGCGATCGCCAGCCTGGCATCGCCGAGTTGAAGGAGTCGGCGCGCCGCCAGGGCGCGATCGTGCAGCTCGACGCGAACGCCGCTATCGAGGCGCTTCCCGAACTGGTGCCGGACATGCGCACGCGCCGCCTGTTGCTTTCGGTGGTGTATCAGGTGGCGACGGCCTCGGGCCCGCTCGACGGCGAGCGGGCGGAACGTCTCGTCGAGGTTCAGCGCGTGCTGGGCGTGGAGCCGGGCAGCGAGAAAGAGCCGTTGCCGCCGCCGCCGGGCAGCGGCAATGACGCGAGTGGCTCGGGTCATGCAGGCAGTGCGGACAACGCGGGCGATGCGAAGCCGGCAAAGGCAACGAAGACCACGGCGACAACGAAGACAGCAGCGGTGAAGCCAGCCGCGCAGTTGACGAAGCCCGCCGCCGAACCCGCGCTTGCGCCCGCACCGGCAGTGAAGTCCGCTAGTGCGGCCCAACCGTCCGCGAAGGCGAAGGCAAAGGCGGCTGCCGCTCCGGAACCGAAACCCGCAGCCAAAACGGCTGGCGCACGGCGCGCTGCCGCCGCGAGCACGCCTGCCTCGACGCGTGGCGCGCGCCCGACGACCGCCCGCCGCCGCGCAACGTCCGGCGCAGGCAAGTAAGCTGTAGAAGAACCTGAGAGAACGCGCCGCGCGTGCGGAAGGTCACACGCGCGAGCGCACCGAACTGCGAACCTGAATCGTGCGGGCATCGAATCCGTGCCGATTCGCGACACATCGTCGAGGCCATCCATGCAGACTCTTCCTGACCGGCCGCTTGCAGGCATGCGCGCCCTCGTGACGGGCGTCGCGAATGCCGAATCGATTGCCTACGGCTGCGCGCGCGCATTTGCCGAGCTGGGCGCCGAGCTCGCGCTCACTTACCTCAACGACAAGGCCAAGCCTTACGTCGAGCCGCTGGCGAACCAGCTAGGCGCGGCAATGCTGCTGCCGCTCGACGTCGAGGACGAGGCGCAGTTCGACGCCGTCTTCGACGCGCTGCGCGAGCAGTGGGGCACGCTCGATATCGTGCTGCATTCGATCGCCCACGCGCCGAAGGCCGACCTCCAGGGCGGCCTGCTCGAATCGTCGGCGCAGGGTTTTGCGTATGCGATGGACGTCTCGTGCCATTCGTTCATCCGCATGGCGAAGCGCGCCGCGCCGCTGATGCCGCGCGGCGGCACGCTGTTCGCGATGAGCTACGACGGCGCGAATCGCGTCGTGCCGAATTACAGCCTGATGGGGCCGGTGAAGGCGGCGCTTGAAGCGTCGTGCCGCTACCTCGCCTATGAACTCGGGCCGCTCGGCATTCGCGTGCATGCGATCTCGCCGGGACCGCTCAAGACGCGCGCCGCCTCGGGCCTGCCCGATTTCGACCGCATGCTCGCGGAAGCGGTCGAACGCGCGCCGCTAGGCGAACTCGTCGACATCATGGACGTCGGCTACGCAACGGCCTATCTCGCGACGCGCTACGCTCGCCGCCTGACCGGCAATACGGTCTACGTCGACGGCGGTTCGCACATCATGGCCTGAGCGCGCAGGCTTCACGCGCTCAGTGCGTGCGACTCGGCTCACGGCCCGCTTACCAGCGACGGTAGCCGTAGTCGCGGTCATGATCGTCCCAGCGGCGGTCGCGGCCCCAGTGATGGTCGTTCCAGCGATGGTCTTCCCAACGGCGATCGCCCCAGCGACGGTCGTCCCAGCGGCGATCGTCGTCGCGCCAGCCCACATAGGCGGGCGCCGCATAGACTGGCGCGGGCGCCGCATAAACCGGCGCGCCAACGGCGAGTCCCACGGAGACGCCGGCCGTCGCGGTCTGCGAGATGGCGAGAATCGTTGCACCCGCACCCAATGCGGCAATGAGTTTCGCGTTCATTCGAGTCTCCTTTGGCTCGTTGAATGGACGCCTCCAATCTAGTTCGGGTCGCGGCGCGGCGGATTACAAAACTGCAACAATCGTCTCGGTGTTGCGGGATTGTGCCGGCTCAAGGTTCGCTTTCGAGCGGGCGCGTGCGAGGTAAAAGCCCTGTAAAACAGGGATTTTCGTGATGCCGTGCCGTTTCGTGAGAAAAATGTCGCGCCCCAATTGGACGCAAGATGTTGCGCATTTCCTGCGTGCGTAACGTGTGTTGCGCCGAGGGCCCGGAACGCAAGCAAGCGCCTGTTTGTAAGTGTAGGTAATTGTTTGGGTCGATATCTGTAACCAATGTAACGACTTCAAACCGTAGACTCGCGCTTTACCGTGTCGCGAGGCTTCGGCCTCGCTTCGTTGCAGGGTTAAGCGATGTTTCTCGAAGGCCACGCCATCCGCTCGTCACGTATTGACGTCGAGGCGAAACAAGATGCGCGCGCATCCAAATCGCCGATCCGGCGTGCTGGCAGTACTTTTTTCAAGCTGCTTTACCGCTACACGCATTCGCGTGCGTGGCGGCACAACGAACGTTTCGCGCATGGCGTGGTGCTCGAACGCGACGAGGCGGGGCGGCTCGCCGGCATGCGCTTGCACGGGCATCGTCTCGCATGCGTCAACGCCCAGATGCCGCTGGTGCCCGATCTGCACGATGCGGGACGGGAATGCCATCTCATCGCCACCGGCCCTTCGGTGAAAGGCATCGATTACCGCGCGCTGCACCTGCACCGCGTGCTGGGCGTGAACGGCGCCATCGCGCTGACCGAACGGCAAGGCGTGCGCTTCGACTACTACTGCATCGTCGACACGGGGTTCGTGCGCAGCCGGCCCGACCTTGTCGAGCGCGTGATTCGCGAGCCGCTCACGCTGTTCGCCACGCCACTCGTGCTCTGGCATATTGCCGAGCAGATCGGACTGGAACGCATGCGTTGCCGCGTCTTTCTCGTCGACGATATGCTGTTTCCCGCTGGCCGCCGCGCGCCGCGCGTGCGCGAACTGCGCGAGACCTACGATGCGCGCACGCTGGCGCTCTTCGATGCGCCCCGGCCGCTCGGCTTCAGCCTCGATTTGCGGCGCGGCGTTTTCGACGGCCGCACGGTCGCTTATGCGGGCCTGCAGGTGCTCGCCGCGCTCGGCTTCAAACGGCTCTATCTGCATGGCGTCGATATGGTCGACGCGCGGCGCACGCCGCGCTTCTATGAGGAGGGCGCAGCGAGCATGCAGCCCAGCTATCTCGACGAGAACTTTCAGGACTTCATCGAGCCGTCGTTTCGCCACGCCTCCGCGCTGCTGGCGCGCCGTGGCGTGGACGTGCGCAATCTCTCGATGCATAGTGCGCTCGGCGCAGATATCTTTCCCAAGATGCCGTGGCAGAAGCTCGCGCGTACCTTCGCGAGTGCGGGCTTCACGCCGTTGCGCCTGCGCCCTCGCGTCGGCTTGGGCGTCGTGCGGACGTTCGCGTAGCGCCATGCGCGTCGTCCACATTTCGAACACGCCGGTCGCGGGCAGCCCCGGCAATATCGTCGCGGCGCTGAACCGGCACACCGACATCGAGGCGCGCCACGTCGTGTTCGACGCATCGGCGTACGGCGCGCGCACGTTCGCGGTCGACATCGACTGGCGCACGCAGCGCGACGAAGCGCTAGCGGCCATCGACGCCGCCGACATCATCCACCTGCATCAGCACTTCTCGTTCGACGCGACCTTCGGTGCCGACCTGCCGCGCCGCTTCGGCGCGCGCAAGCTGATCCGCCAATATCACTCGGCGCCCGCGTTGTGGGCGAAGCATGATCCCGATCTGCTCACGCGCATCATTGCCGATCCGGTGCCGCAACTCGTGATCGCGCAGGGGCCGGAGCGCTACTATCCGCTCGCGCGCGTGGTGCCGAACCTCGTGCCGATCCACGACGCGCGCTATCTGCCCGAACCCGAGGACGACGACGGCCCGCCCATCGTCGTCTATGCGCCGAGCGGCAGCCGAAGCGCATGGAAAACGCGCTGGGAAACCAAGGGTGCGCCGCAGACGCTGGCCCTGCTGCGCCGACTCGAACGCCGCGGCCTGTGCCGCGTGCGGACGATCGTGAACACGCCGCACGATGCGTGCTTGCGCCTGAAGCAGCGCGCGGCGCTGGCGGTCGACGAATGCGTGACCGGCAACTATCACCTGAGCGGGCTCGAATCGCTCTCGCAGGGCAAGGCCACAATCGGGCATCTGGATGCACGCGTGCAGGCGCAACTGCGCGCTATGACGGGCGCGGTGGAACTGCCCTGGGTGGACGTGCGGCTGGAAGAGGCGGAGCCCGTGCTGCGCATGCTGCTTGCCGATAAACGCCTGCGCGATGAAATCGGCCTGGCTTCGCGCCGCTGGATGGAAACGCACTACGATGAGCGCACGCTTGTTGGGCATTACGAGCGCGCGTATCTCGATCTGTATGAGGCGCCCGGGACCTTCGGCGTGCCGCGCTTTCGCACGCATGCGGAGCAATGGCGCGCTGTGGCGCTACACGATCACGCATGGCGCGAGCGCCGGCGCGTGGGCATGCCGTGGTGGCACCAGGCCGCCGACGCGCTCAAGCGCTTCGTGAGAGGCACGCAGGGCTTGCCTTGAGACGAAAAAAAACCGGAGACATGCTCCGGCTTTTTTTGCCCGTACGGTGCAACGCTACGGTGCAGCGCCCCCGTGCTACTGCACCGAAACGCTACCGAAGTTCTGCCGCCCGAACGGGCTCACCTGGTAGCCGCTCACGTTCGTGCGCGTGATGGCCGCGGCCGTGGGATATCCAAGCGGAATCCACAGCGCCTGATCGTGGATGATCTTCTGCGCGGCTTCATAGTCCTTCGCGCGCTGTGCCTGATCGGCGGTGGTCTTGCCGTCGGCGATCAGCTTGTCGAGCTGGGGATCGCAGAAGCGCGCGAAGTTGATGCCCGACTTCACCGCGTTGCAGCTAAAGAGCGGCGAGAGGTAGTTGTCGGGGTCGCCGTTGTCGCCGGCCCAGCCCATGAACAGCGTGTCGTGCTGGCCCTGCTTTGCTTCCTTGATGAGCTCGCCCCACTCGATCACCTTGATCTCGGCCTTCACGCCGATCTTCGCGAAATCGGCCTGCAGCAGCTCGGCGCCCGCGCGCGGGTTCGGGTTCAGGACGCTGCCGTTCGGGCGCACCCAGATCGTGGTCGCGAAGCCGTTGGGCACGCCGGCCTCGGCGAGCAACTGCTTCGCCTTCGCGACGTCGTGCGGATACGGCGAGATCGACTTGTCGTAGCCCCAGGTGATGGGCGGCCACGGGTTGGTCGCGGGCGTGGCGGTGTTGTCGAAGATCGCCTTGAGATACGTCGTGCGGTCGAACGCGAGGTTCAGCGCCTGGCGCACCTTCACGTTATCGAGTGGCTTCTTCTGCGTGTTGAGCGCGACGAAGGCGGTCATGAACGCGGGCGTCTGCACGACCTTGAGCGCCTTGTCGGTTTTGGCGTCGGCCACGTCCTGGGGCTTGGGCGAGAGCGCGATCTGGCATTCGCCGGCCTTCACCTTTTGTGCGCGCACGGCGGCGTCGGGCGTGATCGCGTAGATCAGGCGCTCCACCTTGGGCTTGGGCCCCCAGTACGTGGGGTTCGCATCGTAGCGGATCACGGCGTCCTTGGTGTAGCTCTTGAGCACGAACGGGCCGGTGCCCACGGGCTTCGCGTTCAGGTCGACCTGCTTGCCGGCTTTGAGCAACTGGTCCGCGTATTCGGACGAGTAGATCGACGCGAAGCCCATCGTGAGGATCGGCAAGAAGGTGGCGTTCGGTTCGTTGAGCTCGAACTTCACCGTGTTCGCGTCGACCTTCGTGATCGACTTGATGAGCTTCGGCAGGCCCATCGACTGCGCGTGCGGGAAGCCGCTCGCGCCCGCTACCTTGTGCCACGGATTGTCGGCATCGAGCATGCGCCCGAAGGTGAAGACGACGTCGTCGGCGTTGAGCGCGCGCGTGGGCTTGAACCATTCGGTGGTCTGGAACTGCACGTCGGGACGCAGATGGAACGTGTAGGTCAGGCCGTCCGCGCTCACGTCCCACGACTGCGCGAGCGCGGGCACGACCTTCTTCTGCGCTTCGTCGTAGGCGACGAGCGAGTTGAAGATCACGTCGGCGGATGCGTTGGTGGTCACGAGCGAGTTGAACTGCACGACGTCGAAGCCGTCCGGGCTCGATTCCGTGCACACCGTGAGCGGTTTCGCGAGCGCGGGCAGGGCCGCGCAGGCGAGCGCCGCGCCAAGCGCGGCGGCGAGCACGGGAGCGGGCGAGAGGAAGCGCATGGGGTCTCCTAGGGTCTCCGATTGGCTTTATAGCCGGCCAAGCTTATCGAACGGATATTGCGCAGACAACAACATAATCGGCATACCCATATGGGGCGCGATCGGGCGAGGCGGTTGCGTGGGACTGCTGTGCGGATCAGCCGCTGGCGGTCAATGCTGGGTGGCGCGCGGCTTGCGCGGGGCGCGCTCGAACGCGCGGTCGTAGAGCCAGCGCGGCAGCACGCCGAGCAGCGCCGCGACCACGCGCATCGGCCAGGGGAACACCGCAAAGGCGGTGCCGCGCGCGATGGCATCGGCGGCCTTGGCGGCGAAGCGGTCGGCGTCCATGAGGAACGGCATGCGGTACGGGTTCTTCGCCGTCATGGGCGTGCGGATGTAGCCCGGCGCGATCGTCACCACGCGCACCTTGAATGGCCGCATTTCCACGCGCAGCGACTCCAGATACGCGAACGCCGCGGCCTTCGAGGCGCTGTAGGCGCCCGAGCCCGGCAGCCCGCGCACGCCCGCCACGCTCGCGACGCCCATGAGCGTGCCGCGCCGCGCTTGCGCCATGGCCTCGGCGAACGGCTCGAAGGTGGCGACCATGCCGAAGTAGTTGGTGTCCATCACGTCGCGGAACGTGGCGAGATCGCCGTGACCGGTGAGTACGCCACGGCTCACGCCCGCGTTGGCGATCACCACATCGGGCAGGCCGTGCTCGGCGATGAAATCGCGCGCGGCGGCCGCGAGCGCATCGGCGTCGCGTACATCGGCGCAGTAGAGGGAGATGGGGTGCTGCGGCCGGGCTTCGCGGAAGGATTCGAGCGCATCGGCGCGGCGCGCGACGAGGCCGAGGATGGCGCCGCGCCGCGCGTATTCGGCTGCGAGCGCAGCGCCGATGCCGCTCGACGCGCCGGTGATGAAGACCTTCAAGGGTGACGTCATACCGGCGCGCGGGCTCACATCTTCTTGGCGCGGATTTGGGCGATGATGAAGTCCATCACCTGGAGCGTGCCCGGCAGGCTGTTGGTCGCGGCCGGACCCGTCTCGTACTTGCCCTGGATGGCGATGGTCGGCACGCCGTCGATCTTGTACGCGCTTTCCATGGCCTTGCCGCGCTGGAGCGAGCTTTGCGTCGAGAACGAGTTGTACGCTTCCATGTACTTCTTCGGATCGACGCCTTGCGTGGCGAGGAACTTCGCCTGGTCTTCGGGCGTGAGCAGGTAGTTCTTGTTCACATGGATCTCATGGAAGATGACCGGCGTGAGCTTCTGCGTGAGGCCGAGCGCGTCGAGCGCGTAGAGCATCTTCGAATGCGGGATGAAGTCGTCGCGGAACGCGACCGGTATGCGCTTGAACACGACGTCCGGGCCTTGCTTCTTGATCCAGTCTTCGAGCAGCGGGTCGAACTCGTTGCAGTGCGGGCAGCCGTACCACATGAACTCGATGACCTGGATCTTGCCCGCGGGCACGTCGAGCGGCTGCACGGCCTTGAGGACCGTGTAGTCCTTGCCGGCAACAGGCGCTTCGGGCGAGGCGTGGGCCGCACCGGCCAGCATCGAGAGCGAGACCAAAAGCGTTCCGAGAAGTCGTTTCATAGCGTGTTATTCCAGTGGACGGGGCCGGCGGCGTCCGGCGAGGCGGTGCGCGAGCGCGTCATGCGCTCGCGCGGGTGAGGCATCAGGTGGGTTATTGCTTCGTGAAGCGGATCACAGCGGTGTCGATTCCGGCGTCAGACAGACGCTGACGGTTCGAGTTCATGTCGTCGAATTTCGAGAACGGCCCGATGCGCACGCGGTAGTACGTGACACCGCCCGCGTCGCGCTGCGTCACCTTCGACTCGAAACCCTGGAACGCGAGACGCGCGCGTTGCTGCTCGGCGTCCGCCGAGGTCTTGTACGCGCCCACCTGCAGGAAGTAGCCGGTGTTGGCGTCGGCGGCCGTGGGTGCGCCGGGCTGCGCGGGCTTGGCTGCGCTGTTTGCGTTATTTGCATTAGGCGCGGGGATGGCGTTGGGCGCCTTCTGCGGCTGATTGTTGGCGAGCTGCTGCGCGGGCGCGTTCGGCGCCTGCGGCTTCGGCGCGGCGGCCGAGGCATTGCTGCCGGTCGAGGGCTTGGGCGCGACCGCGACGCCGTTATTGGCCCCGTTGTTGGCCCCGCTATTGGCCCCGCTATTGGCCCCGTTGTCGGCGGAACCCGACGGCGGCACTTCGACGATCTGCGGCTCTTCGAGCATGCCCGAGGATTGCGACTGGTTCGTGGTCTGGCCCGGTGCGGTGTTCGGCGGCGTGCTTTGCGCGGCTTGCGGCGGCACCGGCTGGCCAGGCGTCTTGCCTTGCAGCACGCGGTTCGGATCGTATTGTCCGGGCTGGCTCGCGTCGGCGGGCGGGGCGACCTTCGCGACGAACGGCGTGGGCGAGCGCGTGATATAGAGCGCCACGACCACCGCGATCGCAAGGCCGACAATCAGGCCCAGCACGACACCGAGAAAAGTACCCCCGGACTGTTTCGACTGCTGCTTCGTAGTGCGGCGCGGTTTTGCCATCGTCTGAATCACCTGCAAACAAGAGAATCTGGAACGGCGCGTATCCGCGTGCGGATGCGCCCCAAACATGTCGTGCGCGGCTTCGCGCGGCGCGCCGGCGGCGGGTTGGCTTCCGGCGAGCCGCATGCGAAGCGAGTCGTGTTACATGCGCTCGGGCGCCGACACGCCGATCACGGCGAGGCCGTTCGCGAGCACCTGGCGCGTGGCCGCGAGCAGCGCCACGCGCGCGTCGCGCACGGCGGCATCGTCGACGAGAACGCGTTCGGCATTGTAGAACGAGTGAAACTCAGCCGCGAGTTCGCGCAAATAGAACGCCACGGCGTGCGGCGCGAGTTCCGTGGCGGCATGCGTGAGCATGTCGGGGAACTCGCCGAGTTTTGCGATGAGCGCGAGCGCGCGCTCGCTGTCGAGCGGCGCGAGGTCGACCTTGGGCAGCGCGGCCAGATTGCCGCCGTGCTTGCCTTGCCAGTCGCCGAGGATCGACGAGATGCGTGCATGCGCGTATTGCACGTAGTACACGGGGTTTTCGTCGTTTTCCTTGAGCGCGAGGTCGATGTCGAACACGAACTCGGTGTCGGCCTTGCGCGAGATGAGGAAGAAGCGCACGGCGTCGCGGCCGCGGCGGATGGTGGCCTCGTCGAGCAGGTCGGGCGCGACTTCGCTGCCCGGGTTCGCGCCGCCCGACCATTCGATCAGGTCGCGCACGGTCACGTAGCTGCCCGCGCGCTTGGAGATCTTCACTTCCTGGCCGTCGCGCATCACGGTGACCATCTTGTGCAGCACGTAGTCGGGGTAGCCCTTCGGGATGCCCACGCCGAGCGCCTGCAGGCCCGCGCGCACGCGTGCGATGGTGCCGTGGTGGTCCGAGCCCTGGATGTTGATGACCTTGGTGAAGCCGCGTTCCCACTTGGTCACGTGGTAGGCGACGTCGGGCAGGAAATACGTATAGGTGCCGTCGGACTTGCGCATCACGCGGTCCTTGTCGTCGCCGTAGTCGGTGGTCTTGAGCCACAGCGCGCCGTCCTGCTCGTAGGTCTGGCCCGAGGCGATGAGCGCCTCGACGGTCTTCTCGACGCGACCTTCCGTGTACAGCGACGACTCGAGGTAGTAACGGTCGAACTTCACGCCGAACGCCTGCAGATCCAGATCCTGCTCGTGGCGCAGGTACGCGACGGCGAAGCGGCGGATCGCTTCGAGGTCCTCGGGGTCCCCCGCGCCCTTCACGGGCTCGCCGTCCTTGGCGGCGACGGTCGCGCCGGCGAGGTAGTCGCGCGCGATGTCGGCGATGTATTCGCCGTTGTACGCCGCTTCGGGCCAGCCTGCGTCGCCGGGTTTGAGGCCGCGTGCGCGCGCCTGAGTGGAGATGGCGAGGTTGCCGATCTGCACGCCTGCGTCGTTGTAGTAGAACTCGCGATGCACGTCGTAGCCCTGCGAGGCGAGCACGTTCGAGATGGCGTCGCCGAGCGCGGCCTGGCGGCCGTGGCCGACGTGCAGCGGACCGGTGGGGTTGGCCGAGACGAACTCGACCAGCACGTGCTTGCCGGCTTCGCGCTTCGATTGACCGAACGCAGTGCCTTCGTCGAACACGGCGTTAAGCACGGCGCGCTTGGCGTCGGCGGTCAGGCGCAGGTTGATGAAGCCGGGGCCGGCCACTTCTGCGTCGGCGATCAGGCCGGCCGCGGCGGGCAGCGCCTTCACGGTTTCGACGATCTGCTGGGCCAGCGCGCGCGGATTGGTGCGCAGCGGCTTGGCAAGTTGCATCGCGACGTTGCAGGCGACGTCGCCGTGCGCGGCGACCTTCGGGCGCTCGAGCGCGATGGCGGGAACGACGAATGCGGCTTCGGCGGCGCCTTCGGTGGCCTGGGCCACCTTGGCGACGGCGTCGGCGAGCAAGGTTTCCAGGGTCAGTTTCTGTGCGGGCAGCATGCTTGTTGCAGGTCCTGTGCGGGTAATGGGGGCGGGGCTGGCAGCCGTGGCGGCGGGCCGGCGGCGAGGTTTCGGCATTGCGTCTCGCGACGCTTTGGGCAGATCTCGCGCGTGGCTGCGCCCTGCGGGTAATTCCGATCAGACGGATTTTAGCAGGTGCTAATATGTGAAAAGAGATGTGGAACGAGAAGCCCGAGGCGGGCCCCGAAAAACACAAAGGAGAGAGCACAAATGCTGGTTACGTTCAAATGCCACGCAGCGCCCGACGTGACGATGCTGGAAAACCTCGCTCAGTACCTCCTCGGCATTATCGGCAAGCGGCTCGGTCCGCGAGGCGTCATCACGCACGAAGAGCTCGAGACGGCCATCGGCAAGCTCGAAGCCGCCATCGCCACGGACAAGAAGGAACGTGCCGAGCACGAGGGGCATTTCCACGAAGGCGAGGAAGGCCACGACCACCACGAATTGCCCCCGGGCCTCGCGCAACGCGCGTTTCCGTTCCTCGACATGCTGCGTGCGGCGAAAAAGGAAGACAACGACGTGCTCTGGGGCCTCTGAGGCATACAGCCCTACCGGCATCCCCCAAAGCAAAAAGCCCGCACAGCGAACTGTGCGGGCTTTTTGCTTTGGTACTCGCAGCTTTTACTGGCTGGCGGCGGCCGCCGGCGCTGCTGCCGGCGCCTCGGAAGCGGCACCCTTCTTCGCCTTCTGCTTCTTCGGCTTCTTCACGTGCTTCTGGGTGGGGGCCGAATACGACGACGCGTCGCTTGCCTCCTGGTGCACGGCCGCAGGCTGCTGGGCGAACGACGGCTGCGAGAGCGCCGCGACGCCGAAGGCGGTCAACATCAACATCAGCTTCTTCATATGATTTCTCCGGACGACTTTTAAGGACTTGCTGATGAACGAGCCGGAGCGGCGCCAGATGATGCGTGCCGCGTTGGGCTTGGGGTGCTGCCCGGTCATCTTACAAAGCCGAAAAAAAGCCGAGAATTCGCGTGCGCAAAATACTCGGCCTATCGGTTTCCGTATGTTGGCGCTGTCGGCGCCGGCGTATCAGAGCAGCGGCGCGAGCGCGCGTCGTGCGTCCTCGGGAGAGAGGGCCATGCGGCGCCCAAAGTCGGCGAGCTGATCCTGGCCGATCTTGCCCACCGAGAAGTACGTGCTGTCCGGATGCGCGAGATAGAAGCCCGAAACGCTCGCCGCCGGCAGCATCGCGAGCGATTCCGTCACCGTCATGCCGACTTCGTCCGCCTGCAGGAACTCGAACATGTCGCGCTTCACGAGGTGGTCCGGGCACGCCGGGTAGCCCGGCGCCGGGCGGATGCCCGCGTACTTCTCGGCGATCAGCGCGTCGTTGTCGAGCGTCTCGCTGGCCGCGTAGCCCCACAGGTCGCGGCGCACGCGCGCGTGCATCGCCTCGGCGAACGCTTCCGCGAAGCGGTCCGCGAGCGCCTTGAACATGATCGAGCTGTAGTCGTCGAGATCCTTCTGGAACTGCGCTTCTTTCACATCGACGCCGATGCCCGCCGTGACCGCGAACATGCCGATGTAGTCGGCCACCCCCGAGTCCTTCGGCGCGATGAAGTCGGCGAGCGACCGGTTCGGGCGCATCACGCCATCCACCACCGGGCGCACCGACTGTTGGCGCAAATTGCGCCATGTGAGTGCGACTTCCGTGCGCGACTCGTCGGTGTAGATCTCGATGTCGTCGTCGTTCACGGTGTTCGCGGGCAACAGCGCGATTACGCCGTTCGCCTGCAGCCAGCGGCCCTGGATCAGGCGCGAAAGCATCGACTTGGCGTCCGAGAACACCTTGCGCGCCGACTCGCCGACGATCTCGTCGTTGAGAATCTGCGGATACGGGCCCGCGAGATCCCAGGTCTGGAAGAACGGGCCCCAGTCGATGTACTTCGCGAGGTCGTTCAGGTCGAAGTTCTTGAACACGCGGCGGCCGAGGAACTTCGGCTTCACGGGCTGGAAGTTCGCCCAGTCGATCTTGGTCTTGTTCGCGCGCGCCTCTTCGAGCGTGACCATCGGCAACGCCTTCTTGTTGGCGTGCTGGTCGCGGATGCGGTCGTAGTCGGTCTTGAGTTCGTCGAGGTACTTCGCCGCGCCTTCGTCGGAGAGCAGGCTCGACGCCACCGAAACCGAACGCGACGCGTCCGGCACGTACACGACCGGGCCTTCGTAGTTCGGCGCGATCTTCACGGCGGTGTGCACGCGCGAGGTGGTCGCGCCGCCGATCAACAGCGGAATCTTCTTCCCCCGGAAGTAGTCGTCGCGCTGCATTTCGGAGGCCACGTAGGCCATCTCTTCGAGCGACGGCGTGATGAGGCCCGAGAGGCCGACGATGTCCGCGCCTTCGACCTTCGCTTTCGCGAGGATCTCGTTGCACGGGACCATCACGCCCATGTTGACCACTTCGAAGTTATTGCACTGGAGCACGACCGAGACGATGTTCTTGCCGATGTCGTGCACGTCGCCCTTCACGGTGGCGATCACGATCTTGCCCTTCGCGCGCACGTCGCCGCCGGCTTCCGCGAGCTTGCGCTTTTCTTCCTCGATGAACGGAATCAGGTGCGCCACGGCCTGCTTCATCACGCGCGCCGACTTCACCACCTGCGGCAGGAACATCTTGCCCTGGCCGAACAGGTCGCCGACGATGTTCATGCCGTCCATGAGCGGGCCTTCGATCACGTTGATTGGGCGGCCGCCGCCACCCATGATCTTCTGGCGCGCTTCTTCGGTGTCCTCGACAATGAAGTTCGTGATGCCGTGCACGAGCGCATGCGCGAGACGCTTCTCGACTTCCTGGTTGCGCCACTCGAGGTTCTCTTCCTTCTTCGCGGCGCCGGTCTTGAACTTGTCGGCGATTTCGAGCAGGCGGTCGGTGGCGTCGGCGCGGCGGTTGAGCACCACATCTTCTACGCGATCGCGCAGCTCGGCGTCGAGGTCGGCATACACGCCCAGCTGGCCCGCGTTCACGATGCCCATGTCCATGCCCGCCTGAATGGCGTAGTAGAGGAACACCGTGTGGATGGCCTCGCGCACCGGGTCGTTGCCGCGGAACGAGAACGACACGTTCGACACGCCGCCGCTCACCTTCGCGTGCGGGAGGTTTTGCTTGATCCAGCGCGTCGCTTCGATAAAGTCGACAGCGTAGTTGTTGTGCTCCTCGATGCCCGTGGCCACCGCGAAGATGTTCGGATCGAAGATGATGTCCTCGGGCGCGAAGCCCGCTTCGTTCACGAGCACCTCGTAGGAGCGCTTGCAGATCTGCGTCTTGCGCTCGAACGTGTCGGCCTGGCCTTGCTCGTCGAAGGCCATCACGACAGCCGCCGCGCCGTAGCGGCGGATCAGCTTCGCGTGATGGAGGAACGGCTCCTTGCCTTCCTTCAGCGAGATCGAGTTGACGATCGCTTTGCCCTGCACGCACTGCAGGCCCGCTTCGATCACTTCCCACTTCGACGAGTCGATCATGACCGGCACGCGCGCGATGTCGGGTTCGGAGGCGATCAGGTTCATGAAGCGCACCATCGCGGCCTTCGAGTCGAGCATGGCTTCGTCCATGTTGACGTCGATGACCTGCGCGCCGTTCTCGACTTGCTGGCGCGCGACGGCGAGCGCTTCGTCGAACTGGCCGTTGAGAATCATGCGCGCGAAGGCCTTCGAGCCGGTCACGTTGGTGCGCTCGCCCACGTTGATGAAGAGCGACCCTTCGTTCACGTTGAAGGGTTCGAGGCCGGAGAGGCGCAGGGTGTGGTCAGTCATGGCGTGGGACCGGATCGTCAGAGTGTCGTGGTGAATCGGCGCGTGGGCGCTTCGTTATGCGGCGTCGCGATATTGACCGGGCCAGCGGCGCGGCTTGATCTCAGCAAGCGCCTTCGCGATTGCGGCGATGTGTTCGGGCGTCGTGCCGCAGCAGCCGCCCGCCACGTTCACGAGGCCAGCCGCTGCGAATTCCTTCAGCAGCGCCGAGGTATCGGCCGGCGTTTCGTCGAAGCCGGTGTCGCTCATCGGATTGGGCAGGCCCGCGTTCGGATAGCACGACACGTAGGTATCGCACAGCTTTGCGAGCTCGGCGATGTACGGGCGCATGAGCGCGGCGCCCAGCGCGCAGTTCAGGCCGAACGTGAGCGGCTTCGCGTGGCGCAGCGAATTCCAGAACGCCTCGACGGTCTGGCCCGAGAGAATGCGGCCCGAGGCGTCGGTGACAGTGCCCGAGATCATGATGGGCAGATTCTCGCCCGTGTCTTCGAACAGCTGGTCGAGCGCGAACAGCGCGGCCTTGGCGTTGAGCGTGTCGAAGATGGTCTCGACGAGGAACAGGTCGCAGCCGCCGTCCATCAGCGCCTTGGCCTGGTCGTAATACGCGCGGCGCAACTCTTCGAACGTGACGTTGCGCGCGCCCGGGTCGTTCACGTCGGGCGAGATGCTCGCGGTCTTCGGCGTCGGTCCGATGGCGCCCGCAACGAAGCGCGGCTTGTCGGGCGTCGAGTACTTCTCGCACGCGGCGCGCGCGAGCTTCGCCGATTCGAGATTCATCTCGACGGCGAGTTCGCCCATGCCGTAGTCGTCCTGCGCCACGGTGGTCGCGCCGAAGGTGTTGGTCTCGATGATGTCCGCGCCCGCGGCGAGATACTGCTCGTGAATCTCGCTGATGACGTGCGGCTGCGTGAGCGAGAGCAGTTCGTTATTGCCCTTGATATCGCGCGAATAGTCGGCGAAGCGCTGGCCACGGTAGGCGGCTTCGTCGAGCTTGTAGCGCTGGATCATCGTGCCCATCGCGCCGTCGAGGATCAGGATGCGCGAAGCAAGCAGCGCGGGCAGCGCGGCGCCGCGTGTGTACGGGGTAGCGCCCGGGGCGGCCCCGGCGGGGCGCGAAGCGTGTTCGGCAGGCTGGTTCATGGATGGCGGGCGGGCAAAAGCGCCGACTGGACTGGGAAACCCATCATTGTAACGGTAGCGGGGGTGCCTCGCTGGCGCACCACCTGGGCGGCCCGAAAAATGAAAACCCCGCGCGGCTTGCGGCCGGGCGGGGTTCCCTGAGCGGGGGGGGGGTGCCTGTATTGCGGTGAGGGCGCTATGGATTGCCAGGATATTGCGTGTGTGTGGGCGCCGTTTGTTTGAGTGCAGGTGCAACTGCGGGTTTCACTACAAGTCGTACTGCGGGCCTTACTGCGAGCGTGAGCACTGGAACCGCGACGCCAAGCGCGCAGCGTCAGTGAAGCACGACCGGTTGTTGCATGAGGCTGTCGAACTGTCCGAGGAATTCGTCTACCTCGTCGAGCGACTGCTCTTCGTCCATCAGCTTTTGCACGTCTTCGCGAAAACGCGCGGCCATTGCGCCGTCGATAAAAATTTCACGCCGCGCATTTTTGTCGACGATCTCATAGCCTCCCGAGCACATGGCGATATGGCCATCCTGCGGGGGAAACTCAACAACGCAATAGTTGGGACTGTTGTAGATCATTTGCATGGCGACACTCCTTTTTCCTGTGCTCCCTCACTGCTTGCATTGATACATGGAGCGTTCGTTCGGGAATTCAAGGGGTGGGTCCCACATCACCTCTTTATCCGATTGCCCTCCCTATTTCCGCCTTTTTCTCCTTTCTCAGGGTGCAACAAACCCGGCGCATCATTTAGACATGCTGCCCAAGAAACGTTTCGAGCAGGGCCGCGAAACTGTGACATTCCTCTACAGGGGCCAGATGTGCGGCATCAAGCAATTCGAAGCGCGCATCGGGTATGGCTTGCGCCATGGCTTCAGTCAATGCGGGTGGCGTGCCCGTGTCGTGGCGTCCCGCCACGACCAGCGTGGGCACGCGCAACTGCGCGAGTCGTTCGTGAACGTCGAAATCGCGCAGCGCTTCACACGCGCGCGCATAACCTTCGGCAGGCGTGCGTAATAAAACTTCACATATTTGCGCGGCTGTATCGCGATGCGTGAGACGGAAGCCGGCGGTCAGCCAGCGCGCCATCGTCGTGTCGGCGAGCGCCGTTAGACCTTCGCGGCGAACCAGCGCGGCGCGTTCGTCCCATGTCGGACGTGCTTCGGGCGCGGTGCGGCTCGCGGTATCGCAGAGCGTTAGCGAACGCGCACGCGAATGCGCGACCGTTTGTGCGTCTGACGCGGTGTCGGGTGTCGTATGGTCGAGCGCGAACTGTTGCGCGATCATGCCGCCCATCGACATGCCGACGAGATGCGTCTTCTCAATGCCTTGGGCGTCGAGCAGTGCAGCGAGGTCGTCAGCGAGTTCGCGAAAGCCGAACGTCTCGCGCGAAACGGCACTTGCGCCATGGCCGCGCACGTCGTAGCGCAGCACGCTATAGCGATGCCGGAAATGACCCGCGAGGGTGTCCCATACGGTGAGGTCGCCGCCGAGCTGATGAATGAACGTCAATGCGGGGCCACCGCTGCGGTCTTCGAAGACGTAGCGCGTATCGATGCCGTTGACAGTCGCTTGCATGCGTTCCTCCTTGACCTTGAGGTCGGGAGTCCAGCCGATTGCGAGTCCCTGCGTGAACGTCGTTTCCGCGTCGCGAACGCTGCGTACGAAAGGTGTGCGCGGGCGCGGTGGCGTTCATGGCGCTTATCATGTTGCATCGTCATGTGCTGCTGTCCGGCTGCGCGCGCTGTCTCGTTGTGTCTCGTGGCGGGCGCGTCAGCGGATGGGTTCGAAGCTTTTCCTCAGTGGATTCGTCTAGTCGTTCTTTACCGCCCGTATTTGCCACCCGCATTTGCCACCCATAGCGTGCCGCCATGGGCGCTTCGATGATTTTCAGTATGCGCCATTTCGCGCAAACGTGTAGGTAGAACGGCCGGCATCGTCGCGTATCGGCGACTTTGTTATGCGTTTGTGTGTGGCAGGGCGCTCAGGGGTGCATGGGCGCGTCGGCGGGGGGCAACGGCGTCGTGTCTTGCACGGCCGGCTGCGCTGCGGGCTGCATCGGTTGCGCTTCCGCCGGCGCCGCGAACGCGGGCGCGGCGGACGGTGATGCAGCGCCCGGTGTACCGCCGTTGGTGGTGGCCGGCGCGGCTTCATCCGTCACCACCGGAGAGGTTGCGGCGCTGGCTGGCGTGTCCGGCTTCGCATCGTCCGCGGTTGCGCTCGACGTGCCGCTTGCCGTGCCGTTCGCCGCCTCGTTCGCCGGCGGCACGCTGAGCGCCCCGCGCCACAGCAGCTCGATCTGCGTGCCGTTCGGTTCGGTCTGCACGAGCCGTACCGGCAGCCAGCCGAGCGCGGGCGCAAGCCACACGTCGATGCGGCGCTTGTCGCCCTCGCGGCGAGGCAGCCGCATGAAGTGGCGCGCCGTGACCATGCCGTGGTCGGTGCTCACCGTTTCGTCGCCGATGGTGGCGATGGGCCAGGTTTCGCCGCTGTTGTTGTCGGCCACATAGAACTCGCGCGTGACGCCGGGCTTGTAGGCGTCGGGGTCGCCGCGCACGAGACTCGCGAGCTGCATCACCATGCTGAAGCGGTCCTGCGCGCCGTCGGGCAGCGCGAGCGAATTCGGCGTGCGCGTAAAAACGATCTGCTTTTCTTCGCGATTGAAGATCGTGAAGTTTTCGGGGCGGCTGCCGCGCTTTTCGATGTACTGCTCGGGCGCGAGGCCGAACGCATCAACATGGCCGCGGCTCGTCCAGCTGAACGTGCCGACGAAGGGCAGCGGTACTGCCACCACGATCTCGTAGCGTTTGCCGTCGCTCTTCCAGTGGATCGTGCCCGGCTGGTTGCGCGCGCCGTTAAAGAACGTGTCGTATTGAAGCTCGCCTGAAGGCGGCACCGAGAACTTCAGGCCATGTGAGGCCTGATCCGTCTGGGCAGCGGGATTGTTGCCGTTGCCGGACGCGGCGGTTGCGCCGCTTGCGCTGTTCGCGGTGCTTGCCGATGCGCTCTCCGTGTCAGGGCCGGCTTGCGGCGCTTCAGGCGCGGCGGCCGTTTCGGGATGCGGCGCGGGCGGCGTGATGGCATGCAGCGTGTGCGGCGGGCTCGTCGCGCGCTTCGGGCGCACGGGCGCCGCAGGCTTCGGTTGTACCGGGGCGGGCGCGGCGGGCCGCGCCTGCTGCTCGATGCGCTCGGTCTTGAGCAGCGTCACCTGCACGGGAACGCGCGCCGGTGCGAGCGGGGGCGGCGCGCCGTGATGGCGCTCGAACCATTGCATCGCGCCCCAGTGCAGCACGCTCACCGCCACGAACACGGCCACCCAGCGCCACGCGCGTGAGCGACGCGGCGCTGGGCGATCGAGCTGGCGGTTTGCGGTGGACGTGGACATCGGGCTCAAATTGGACTGAAGGTGGACGGAGAGCGCTAGCGCGTAGAGAAAGCGATGACTGCAAGCCCCTTACTGTGACACGGCACGTGCGTTGGCTGCAGAAAGCCTCGACCGCCGGGCTCCCTCAGCGTTCAACGGGGCTGTACCCCAATTCGTACGAGAGCTTCTGCGCGCACGCGCGCAACGCAGTATCGACGACGCCATTCCAGGCAATGTCGAACGCGCCTTCATGGCCGAGTGCGATGAGCCCCAGCGCGAGATCGCCCGTGGCGTCGAAGACAGGCGTACAAAACGCGTGGATGGTCGGCAGCAGCATGCCTTCCACGCGCGCGGCGCCATGTTCGCGCACTTCGGCGAGCGCGCGCTCGAGTGCTTCGGCCGAGCGCGGCGTCGAACCCGATGAGTAGTGCTGCGCGCCGCCGAGTTCGCGCTCGATCATCGGCCCGGTCTTGCTGCGCGGCAGGTAGGCGGCGAACAGCAGCCCCGTGGCGGAGCCGAGCATGGGCATGACGTCGCCGAGCTTGAGCGAGGCCTTGGCCGGATGGCTCGATTCCATCCAGTGCACGACCGTCGGCCCCTGGTTGCCCCATACCGCGATGCCCACGGTGATGTCGAGCGCATCGCGCAGTTCGGCGAGCGCGATGCGCGCAAGCTTCACGCCGTCAACACGCGCCAGGCGTGCGAGCCCGAGTTGCAGCGCGAAGCCGCCCAGTTCGTAGCGGCCCGAGAGCGGATCCTGCGCAACTACGCCGAGCCGCATGAAGCTCACGAGATACCGATGCGCCTTCGCCGGGCTCATGCCCGCGCGCTGCGCGAGGTCGCGCAGCATCATTGCGCGCGGCTCGTTGGTCAGCACTTCGAGCAGCCGGAAGCCCACTTCGATCGACTGAATGCCCGAGCGCAGTTTTTCTTCGCCGGTGTCGGCGCCGTCTTGTGCGTCGTTTGCGTCATCGATGTCGATGGCGTCGTCGGCGCGAGTGGCAGACTCGGCCGGTGTGCTGGTGGAGCGGGCGGATCGGGAAGACGGCGGCATGAAGTCGTTCTGGTCGAGGTGTTCGGAATGCGCTGCGCGGTCCCGCTTGGGTCGCGCCGATTCACCATCGTAGAATACATTTCCTCTATCGTCATCCACGCCCCACTCCATGAAACTCGCCACGTTGAAGGACGGCACCCGCGACGGTCAGTTGATCGTCGTTTCCCGCGACCTGCGCAGCGCCGCCATTGCCGACGCGATCGCGCCCACGCTGCAGCGCGTGCTCGACGACTGGCGCTTCTACGCGCCGCAACTGCTCGATCTTTACGACACGCTCAACCATGGCCGCGCGCGTAACGTCTTCAGCTTTGACGCCCGCCAGTGCATGGCGCCGCTGCCGCGCGCCTACCAGTGGGCGGACGGCTCGTCCTATGTGAATCACGTCGAGCTCGTGCGCCGCGCGCGTGGCGCGCAAATGCCGCCCGAGTTCTGGACCGACCCGCTCATGTACCAGGGCGGCAGCGACGACTTTATCGGCCCGACCGACGACATCGTGTGCGCATCGGAAGACTGGGGCATCGACTTCGAGGCCGAAGTCGCCGTCATCACCGGCGACGTGCAGATGGGCGCGAGCGCCGAGGACGCGCTCAGGGCGGTGCGGCTCGTCGGGCTCGTGAACGACGTTTCGCTGCGCAACCTGATTCCCGCCGAACTCGCGAAGGGCTTTGGCTTTTTCCAGAGCAAGCCGGCCTCGTCGTTCGCACCCGTGATGGTGACACCCGACGAACTCGGCGGGCACTGGCGCGAGGGCCGCGTGCATCTGCCGATGCTGGTGCACTGGAACGGCAAGAAGGTCGGCCAGCCCGACGCGGGCACCGACATGGTGTTCCACTTCGGCCAGTTGATCGCGCACGCGGCGAAGACGCGCAATCTGCGCGCCGGGGCGATCGTCGGGTCGGGCACGGTCTCGAACAAGGATGCAAAGCGCGGCTACTGCTGCATCGCTGAAAAGCGCTGTCTCGAGACAATCGAGCATGGCGAAGCCCGCACCGAATTCATGAAGTTCGGCGACACCGTGAAGATCGAAATGCTCGACGAAGCGGGCCACTCGATTTTCGGCGCGATCGATCAGGCGGTGGCGCCGGAGGCCGAGTCTGCTTGAGTTGTCTGGTAGGGGTGAGCGCAGATTAAGCGGGGGTTTAGCCTGATTCCGCAGGCTTCGAGGGCGGCTACACTGGCCCACTCGAAGCGGTACCCAGAATACGCCGATATACCAAGACACCGGAGACACCGTGAAGCCCCTTCGCCCACGTCGCTTACGTCGTTTTGCTGGCTCGCTCGCATTCAGACTGGCCGCGCCATGCGCGGCGCTCGCCAGCCTGCTCGCCCCCACGCTCGTACTCGCGCAGGTCAAGGTCGGCCTCGTGCTTTCGCTCACCGGCCCGGCCGCTTCGCTCGGCATTCCGGAGCGCGACACGGTGGCCATGCTGCCCACGCAGATCGGGGGGCAGCAAGTCCAGTACATCGTGCTCGACGACGCCTCCGACACCACCCAGGCCGTGCAGGACACGAGAAAGCTGATCGACGAGCAGCACGTGGACGTCATCGTCGGTTCGTCGATCACGCCGAACACGCTCGCGATGCTCGATGTGGTCGCGCAGAGCGAGACGCCCACGATCTCGCTGGCGTCGTCGGCGAAGATCATCGAGCCCGTGGACGACAAGCGCCACTGGATGTTCAAGACCCCGCAGACCGACGCGATGATGGCCGGCGCAATCGCTGAGCACGCGGCCGCACACAATGTGAAGACCATCGCCTACATCGGCCAGGCCGATGCGCTCGGCGAGGCCTTCTATGCCGAAGTCGAGAAGGCTGCGCAGGCGCGCGGCATCAAGCTCGTCGCGAGCGAGCGCTTCAATCGCACCGACCCGAGCGTGACGGGCCAGGCGCTGAAGATCGTCGCCGCGAAGCCCGACGCCGTCGTGGTGGGCGCGGCCGGCACGCCCGCCGCGCTGCCTCCGAAGGCGCTCAAGGAGCGCGGCTACAAGGGCCTCATCTATCACAATCATGGCGTAGGCAACCGCGACTTCCTGCGCGTGTGCGGCGCCGACTGCAACGGCACTTTCCTGCCCGCGAGCCCGGTGCTGGTGGCTTCTCAATTGCCCGAGGACGAGCCTGCGCGGCGCCTCGCGCTCGACTATATTTCGCGCTACGAAGCACGTTACGGCGCCGGGTCGGTGTCGGCGTTCGGCGCCTATGCGTGGGACGCGGGCCTCGTGCTCCGCGGCGCGATTCCGGTAGCGCTCAAGTCGGCGGCGCCGGGCACGAAGGCGTTTCGTCACGCGCTGCGCGACGCCATCGAGTCGACGCGCGGCCTGCACACCACCAACGGCATCGTCAACATGAGCGCCACGGACCATCTGGGGCTCGACGCGCGTGCACGCGTGATGGTCGAGATCCAGGACGGCAAATGGGTCTACCAGCCGCGTTGATGTTGCGTTGATATCGCGTATAACTATGCAATCCGAAGCAATTCAGGAGCCCCTCATGAACGATCCTTTTTATGCTAACTATCACGCGCTGCGCGTGCGGCGGCACGAGCACGGCATCGTCGAGATCGTGATGAGCGGCGAAGGCGCGAACAAGAGTGGTCTCGCCACCGCCGACGCCAACATGCATCGCGAGCTAGCCGAAATCTGGCGCGACGTCGACCGCGATCCCGCCGCGCGCGTCGCCGTGATCCGCGGCGAGGGCAAGGGCTTTTCGGCGGGCGGCGACCTCGCGCTCGTCGAGGACATGGCCACCCATTTCGACGTGCGTGCGCGTGTCTGGCGCGAGGCGCGCGACCTCGTCTACAACGTGATCAATTGCAGCAAGCCGATCGTATCGGCAATGCATGGCCCGGCGGTGGGCGCGGGGCTCGTGGCGGGCCTGCTCGCCGATATCTCCATCGCGGCGAAGTCGGCGCGCATCATCGACGGGCACACGCGCCTCGGCGTTGCGGCGGGCGACCACGCCGCAATCGTCTGGCCGCTGTTGTGCGGCATGGCGAAGGCGAAGTACTACCTGCTGCTGTGCGAACCGGTGAGCGGCGAGGAGGCCGAGCGCATCGGCCTCGTCTCGCTCGCAGTGGACGAGAACGACCTTCTGCCCAAGGCGTTCGAAGTCGCGAAGCGCCTCGCGAACGGTTCGCAAACCGCGCTGCGCTGGACCAAGTACGCGCTCAACAACTGGCTGCGCCAGGCGGGGCCGAATTTCGACACCTCGCTGGCGCTCGAATTCATGGGCTTTGCCGGACCCGACGTCCACGAGGGCGTGAAGTCGCTGCGCGAGCGGCGCGCACCGGAATTTCCGGGTGGCGATCCGTTCTAACGGGACCGTGGCGGCGCGGTATGATCGAAGCAGACTATTCGTGCTTTGCGCCGCGCGCGGCAAGACCTGCCGCGCACCGCAAGTCGCTGTTCACACTGGCCGGCCCGCAAGGCCGCCAACCTCGCGAGGGAGAATCCGCATGACCGAATCCGCAGGCACCGTGCCGCCGTTCCCGGGCTTTCCCGGCTTTCCGCCCGCTGAAATGCTCGACCGCATGTGGGGGATGATGCGCCTCACGCCCTTCGGCAGCGCCTTTCCCGGCAGCGAGCCGGGCGCGGGGCAGGGGCTCGGACCGTCGCTTTCGATGATGTCCGACATGATGACGCCGCTCACGAACATCGAGGAACTCGACAAGCGCATCACCGACCTGCGCGCCGTCGAGCAGTGGCTCAAGCTGAACCTGAGCATGCTGCAGTCCGCGATCCAGGCGCTCGAAGTGCAGCGCGCGACGCTGTCCACGCTGCGCGCGTTTGGTACGTTCGCGCAGTCGCAGATGAGACCGTCTAGCGAACAGAGCGCGCCGGAACCCGAGCCGCGCGCCGCACGCCCGCAGCCGGGCGCCGAGTCGGCCGAGGCGGCCAAGGCTGCGCAGGCAGCGGACGCCGATGGGGCAACGCCGCCGCCGGGCTTCGATGCCTCGTCGTGGTGGAACCTGTTGCAGTCGCAGTTCAATCAGCTTGCGGAGTTCGCGATGGCCCAGCCCGCTGCGGCGGCCGAGGCGGCGCAGGCTGCCGCCGAAGCGGCCGCGCCGCGTGCGAAGCCGGCGGCCAAGCGCAGCAGCAGTGGTGGCGGCAGCGCGGGCAAGACGACTGCGCGCGGCGCGAAGCGCCCGCCCGCGCAGCCCGAGTAAGGCAGGGTGAGGGCGCGGTAAGGGCGCGGTAAGGGCAGTCAACAGCAATTTCGTCCTGCGGGACGGAGCACTCGGGGAGCGTCGGCATCATGCGGCTTGCGCTCGTGATGATGGGCGGCGGCGCACGCGCGGCCTACCAGGCCGGCGCGCTGCGCGCGCTCGCGGAACTCGCCGGAGCGGCCGAGCCGGCGCGGCGCGCGATGCCGTTCACGGTGATCTGCGGCACCTCGGCGGGCGCGATCAACGCCACCTCCATCGCCAGCCACGCCGATCACTTCCTGCATGGCGCCCAGCGTCTCGTCGAGATCTGGTCCTCGCTGAACGCCGCTCAGGTGTATCGCGCCGACTTGCCCGGCGTTGCCGCGTCGGGCGCGCGCTGGCTCGCTGCGCTCATGTTTGGCTGGGCCACCTTCGGTCTCGCCGCGCGACGCACGCCGCGCACGCTGTTCGACAACACCCCGCTCGCGCATTTTCTGGCGGACACGCTCAACTTCCACCGCATCGAGCAGATGCTCGACGAGCGCCTCCTGCACGCGCTTTCCGTGACGGCGCTCAGCTATTCATCGGGGCGGCATCTGACCTTCTATCAGGCCAGCGAGCCGATCAGCGCGTGGCGGCGCGCGCGGCGCACGGCGCGCATGGTCGCGCTCACGCCAGCGCATCTGCTGGCTTCGGCGGCGATTCCCTACGTGTTTCCCGCCGTGCGCCTCGAACTCGACGGCCACCACGAGTATTTCGGCGACGGCTCGATCCGCCAGATCGCGCCGCTTTCGCCTGCCATTCACTTCGGCGCGGAGCGCATCGTCGTGATCGGCGCGAACGCGAGCGCGCCCGAGGTGCCGGCCGCGCGTCCCGACATCGACGTCTATCCGACGCTCGCGCAGATCGGCCAGCAGGTGCTCGCGAGCGTGTTTCTCGACGCGCTGGACGCCGACATCGAGCGCATCGAACACGTCAACCGCATGGTGCTGCACTTGCCGCACACGGTCGATCCGGAAAGCGGCTGGCGGCACATCGAGGTGCTGGCGATCCGGCCGAGCGAGCGCATCGAGTTGATTGCGGCGCGTCACTTGAAGCAGTTGCCGCTCTCGGTGCGCGTGCTGCTGGGCGCGGTGGGCGGCAATCGCGCGTCAGGCGCGGCGTTTGCGAGCTACCTGCTGTTCGAGAGCGCTTTTACCCAGGAACTGATCGAGCTCGGCTATCGCGACACGCTCGCCCAGCGCGAGATTCTTTCGGAATGGCTCAAGCAACCGTCGGACTCGCCCGTCGGCGTGGTGCACGGGCACCCTGAGGCGCGCCGGAACTGAAAGATCGGCGTGCTATCATCGTGTAAGGTTTTTCCGACCGTCGTTGGGCGTGAGTTGGGCGTAGCGAATGCGGCAATTTGTCGCAGATTGCCGGGCCGCCCGCCGCGCGGTATCCCGCGACAATTCCGGCAGCCGGATTCAAGGCATGGTGCAACTACCCAGAATCCATCACGGCGCCGCTCAATCCGGCATTACAGATTGCCACTCGACAGGAAGTAATCTGTTTAGCGGGGTGTGATTGCGTCCGGGCGGCCGGTAACCGCGTAAAATTAAATGCTTTCGCCTGTGGGCGCGCGCGAGGAAGCCAGCGCGGCGCGCCGCGGGCAGCACGATACAAGTCGTCATGCGCAGAACAGGGGCGGGACTATGAACACGATGCTTTATCCGGAACTTTACAAATCGCTCGAATCGGTCCGTTGGGACATGGAAAAAGACATTCCATGGGATAAGTTCGATGCGTCGCTCCTCACCGACGAGCAGGCTCAGACCATCAAGATGAACGCGATCACCGAATGGTCCGCGTTGCCGGCCACGGAGATGTTCCTGCGCGACAATCATCATGACAGCGACTTCTCCGCGTTCATGAGCGTGTGGTTCTTCGAGGAGCAGAAGCATTCGCTGGTGCTGATGGAGTACCTGCGCCGCTTCAAGCCGGAACTCGTGCCCACCGAGGAAGAGCTGCACGCCGTGCGCTTCGTGTTCGATCCGGCGCCGCCGCTCGAAACGCTCATGCTGCACTTCTGCGGCGAGATCCGCCTGAATCACTGGTATCGCCGTGCAGCCGAATGGCACACGGAGCCGGTCATCAAGGCGATCTACGAAACCATCTCGCGCGACGAGGCCCGCCACGGCGGCGCCTACCTGCGCTACATGAAGAAGGCGCTCAACAACTTCGGCGACGGCGCGCGCGCGGCGTTCGCGAAGATCGGCGTGCTGATGGCCTCGGCGCGCCGCACCGAAAAGCCGCTGCACCCGACCAACCTGCACGTGAACCAGGCGCTGTTCCCGCGCGACACCGTGCAGTCGCGCCTGCCCGATCCGGAATGGCTCGAGCGTTGGCTCGACGAGCAAATCCGCTTCGACGACGGCTGGGAAAAGAAGGTGGTCGAGCGCATCCTGCACAACCTGTCGATCCTGTTCGAGCGCACGTTCAGCACGGCGCAGGAACTGAACCGCTACCGCAAGGAAGTGGTGCAGCGCCTGCAGGGCGAACAGGGCGCGCAGCAGCCGGCCTGATGGTCTGCTAGTCCGTGTCCCGCTGAACACCGTTTGTCTCGCCCGCCCGCCGTGGCGCGGCGAACCCGGCAGCCCGGAGCGCTCGCGCGTGACGGGCTGTTTTTTTCATCGGCGAGCTTTCCCTTTCCGTTCTAAACAGCGACCCATTCGAATCCCATGCCCGCATCCTTCGAACGCAAGATCACGACCCGCGAAGCGCTCGCGCAAAGGCGCGCCTCGCTGACCGGCCCGGTGGTGTTCACCAATGGCGTTTTCGACATCCTGCATCGCGGGCATGTCACCTATCTCGCCGATGCGAAGGCGCTGGGCGCGACGCTGATCGTCGGCGTGAACAGCGATGCTTCGGTGCGCATGCTCGGCAAGGGCGACGACCGCCCCATCAACAACGAGAACGACCGCATGGCGCTGCTGGCGGCGCTGGAGAGCGTGGACTGGGTGGTGCAATTCGGCGAGCAAACGCCGGTTGAGCTGATCGAGGCCGTGCATCCCGACATTCTCGTGAAGGGCGGCGATTACGACATGGATGCGCTGCCCGAGTCGGCGCTCGTGCGTGGCTGGGGCGGCCGTGCGCTTGCCATTGCCTTCGAGCACGACCGTTCGACCACCAAGCTGCTGCAGAAAGTGCGCGCGCAGCAGGGTTGAACGGCTTTAACGGCCGACGCGCGGCGCCATGCACGCGCGCCAAGCCGGGCAGGGCCTGGCCGGATTACTGCGTCGAGAGTTCCGAGGCCTTAACGGCCGGATCGGCCATCGGGCCGCCCACCACGGGCACGTCCACCGACTCCGAGGGCTTGATCGGCCTCACCAGGAGGCCTTCCGGGTGGATCTGCCGGTTCAGTTGCTTGTTGCCGCTCGTGCTCGTGAGGGGGGCGGGGCCGAACAGGCCGCGGACCGCCCCGAAGGCGAGCAGGTTGGCGAGAATCAGTATGGCGATCAGCCAGCGCAGCATCGTGTGAGACTCCGTCGATATCGTTCGTGAAGATCGCCGCCGCGCCGTGCGGCAGCACGCGCGCCCACGGCGCATTCAGGCACGCCCAGGCACGCTCAGGATTGCATCGCGATCAGCGCGAGGCCCGCGAGCACCAAGGCATCGTGGCGAGTATGCGGCACCTTCAGCGCCGCTGTCACTTCGGCGGCCGCGCCGCCGCTTACCACCAGCCGGACCGGCATTTTCCACGCATCTTGCAAATCGGCCCACGCGCGCTCGATGAGGCCCGCCTGGGCAAGCGCGCAGCCGGCCGAGATCGAGTGTTTGGTGTCGGTCGCGAAGAGCGGACCAAGTGTCGATGAACCTGTGGACGGCTCCGCTGCCAGGCCGGCGCCTGCTTTGGAACGCTGCTCGCTCCGTGCAGCGCCGATCAAACCGCGCGCGTTGTGCGCGTCGAGCACTGGCAACTGCGCCGTGTGCTCGCCCAGCGAGCGCATCATGAGCGTCCAGCCCGGCGCGATCAGGCCGCCCTCGAAGGTGCCGTCGGCGCGCAGCGCTTCCAATGTGGTCGCGGTGCCGAAGGTGGCGATGAGCAGCGGTTCGTCCGGAAACGCCGCGTGCGCGCCGATCATGCCAGCCCAGCGGTCGCTGCCGAGCGCGTCGGGCGTCGTGTAGCTGTTCGTCACGCCGCATTGCTGCCGGGCCGCGCGGATCACCGTGCGGGCCAGGCCAGGCCAGTGGGCGTCGAGCGCGGCGTCGATGCGCTGCGCCACCGCCGCTCCCGCCACGTTCGAGATCCACGCGCCGCCGGGTGCGGGCAGCGCCGACCAGTCGGCGAAGTCGCGCGCGGCTGGAGTATCGATCGAGGCAACAGCGGAGGTCACGGAGGCGTCGGACGCCGAATGGTCCGGGGCCGCGTCGTGGCTCGACGCGCCCGCGTGCAGGCGCGAGCCGTCGGCGGCCACGAGCGCCCACTTGATCCGGCTATTGCCTGCATCGATCAGCAGATACGGAGGCGGGCAAGCATGCGGGGCGCTGCGCGTACCGCTCATGCGCCGTTGCCCGCGAGCCGCAGGGAAATATCGCCGGTCGTGACGGCCTCGCGGCCGCGCGCGGTATCGACGAGCAACTGGCCGCTCTCGTCCACGCCCACGGCCACGCCGCGCAGCACCTCGACACCTTGCTCGTAGAGCGCCACCTCGCGGCCCGCATAGGCGTGGCATGCGTTCCAGCGCGCCTGGAACGGCGCGAAGCCCGCCGTGCCGAAGCGCTGCAGCGCGCCTTCGAGCGCGTTGAGCTCGGCGGCGAGCACGTCGGTGAGATTGGCGGCGGGCCACATGCGCGAAAGCGCGGTAGGCGCGGCGCCCGGCACCGGCGCGGCCTGCTGGGCAGCCGGGTCGGCGTTGAGCGCCTCGACCTTCGCGGCCAGCGCTTCCGGATGGCGCACGTTCGTGCCGATGCCGATCACCACCGCCGTCGCATTGGCCGTGCTCCACGCGGTCTCGACCAGGATGCCGACCAGCTTGTCACCTTCGAGCAGCACGTCATTGGGCCACTTGAGCGCGATCTGGCCGGGCGCGGCCACGGGCAGCGTGCGCAGGCCGTCCACGAGCGCGGAGCCGATCGCGAGGCTGAGCCCCGCGAGCCCTTCGATCGGGCGCGGCAGCACGCAGCCGATCGAGAACAGCAGGGCGTCGCCAGGCTGGGCGACCCAACTGCGGCCGCGCCGGCCTCGCCCCGCCGTTTGCAGGTAGGCCACCCGCACGATCGGGCGCGCGAGGGCGTTGGCGCGATGCGGCAGCGCTTTCAGGCGCGTCATCAGGTCGGCGTTGGTCGAGCCGGTTTCCTCGACGATCTCGATGGGCCAGTCGTGCGCGGCCGGACCGAACAGTGTCACCGCACGGTCACGGTCGATGCGCCAGTCGTCGGCGCTCGGGGTATTGGGGGTAGGGGTCATCATGTCTCGTATTGTAGTGGCGGCCAACCGTGCCGCGTGCGCCGATTCCATGCCGTTTTTTGCCTGCTATTCAGGCAATTCACAGGCTGCCCACAGCTGACCCACAGGTTATCCACGGAATCATCCACAGGCGGCAGGGTGGCGGGCGTCGACCCAATCGCGCTGGATCGCGCTCAATATCTGAGCATTCCACAGCGTGCCCACAGGCTGCCAACAGGTCATCCACAACCTTGTCCACAGCGGTCATGGGCGCAGCATACGCCCTGCACCGGCAGTGGGATCGGTGCGCGTCCCGACCGACGAAACGGGGCTCGTTCGCTACAATGGTTGATCACTTCTCCTTTTTCCCGAGCGCCCCGCCTTGAGTCATGAGATGCCGCCCGGCCTCGAAATCGCGGCCGGCACCCACGGAAAAATCGTGCGCCTGTCCGGTCAATGGACCGCGCTGGCGCTCGCGCGCGATCGCGACCGCGGCGGCGCGGCGCGGCGTCTGGGTGCGCTCGTTGGCGAGCGCATCGGGCAATGGGATCTCTCGCGTATCGAGCGCATGGATCACGTGGGCGGCCAGGCGCTCTGGCGCGCCTGGGGCCACAAGCTGCCCGCCGATCTCGTCGAACTGTCCGACACTCAGCGCGACATCTTCGAGCGCATTGCGCTGCTCGACTCGGTGCGCGAGCCGGCCGAGCGCGTGGTGCGCACTGGTCCCGTCACGCAACTCGGCCTTGCGATGTTTTCGTTCGGCGATCACCTGTACGGCGGGCTGGGCATGCTCGGCCGCGTGATGCTCGATCTGCTCCTAATCCTGCGCAAGCCCAAGGTCACGCCGTGGGTCGAGATTTCCGCGAACATCTATAACGCCGGCACGCGTGCTTTGCCGATCACGGCGCTCGTCGCGTTTCTGATCGGCATCGTGCTGTCGTATTTGTCGGCGCAGCAGTTGCGGCTGTTCGGTGCGAATCAGTTCATCGTGAATATTCTCGGGCTCGCGGTGATCCGCGAGCTCGGGCCGGTGCTTTCTGCCATTCTGGTCGCGGGGCGCTCGGGCTCGGCCATCACCGCGCAGATCGGCGTGATGCGTGTGACCGAGGAGCTCGATGCCATGCGCGTGATGGGCATCTCGCACGGCCTGCGCCTGATCCTGCCGCGCGTGATCGCGCTGGGCGTGGCCATGCCGCTGCTGGTAATGTGGACCGACATCATCGCGCTGCTCGGTGGCGCGCTCGCGGCCAAGGCCGTGCTCGGCATCGACATCTCGTACTTCGTTCGATCGTTGCCGAGCGTGGTCCCGACAGCGAATCTGTGGATCGGGCTGGGCAAGGGCGTGGCGTTCGGCATGCTGGTTGCTATCGTCGGCTGCCACTTCGGCTTTCGCATCAAGGCGAACTCGCAGAGCCTCGGCGAAGGCACGACCACTTCGGTCGTGACCTCCATCACCATCGTGATTCTCGCCGACGCCGTGTTCGCGATTCTGTTTCAGAACGTGGGGCTGTCATGAGTACGATCGGCACACCCGCAACACCCGGGGCGATCCGCACACCCGGCACGTTGACTACGAGCGGCACGATGACCACGCCGCTCAAGGGCGCGGTCGAGGACTTGCCGCTGCCGGCGATCGGCGAGCCGATCATCGAGGTGCGCAATCTCAGCAAGCGCTATGGGCGCAACATCGTCCATCAGCATCTGAATCTCGACATCCGCCGTGGCGAAATCGTCACGATCGTGGGCGGCTCGGGCTCGGGCAAGACCACGCTCGTGCGCCAGATCCTCGGGCTGGAGCGGCCCACCTCGGGCACCATCAAGATGTTCGGCGAGGACATCTCGACGATCGAGCCCGAGCGCGCCCGCCTGATGCGCACGCGCACGGGCATGCTGTTCCAGCACGGCGCGCTGTTCTCGTCGCTTTCGGTGTTCGACAACGTGGCGCAACCGGTGCGTGAACTCGGCAAGGTGCCGGCGGACCTGTTGCGCGACATCGTGATGCTCAAGCTCGAGATGGTCGGGCTGCCGTGCAAGCACGCATCGAAGCCGCCGGCCGCGCTCTCGGGCGGCATGGTCAAGCGCGTGGGCCTCGCGCGCGCGATCGTGCTGGAGCCGGAGCTGCTGTTTCTCGACGAGCCGACGGCGGGGCTCGACCCGCGTTCGTCCGACGAAGTGGTGGAACTCATCAGCACGCTGCACCGCGCGCTTGGCCTCACGGTCGTGCTGATCACGCACGATCTCGACGCCATGGTCGCGCTGTCCACGCGCGTGGCTGTGATCGCCGAGCGCAAGGTACTGGTGGCGGCGCCCGTGGAAGAGGCGGCGTGCGTGGACGATCCGTTCATCCGCGAATATTTTTTGGGCATGCGCGGCCGGCGCGCGCTGCAGGCGCTGCCGCCAGAGCGGCGCGCAAAGCTGCCGCCGGCGGCGCTCGCGCCGGCTTCGGTGGGCGCGAGGCCATGCTGACGCGCGCCACGCGAGGCGGCACCGGCGCGCGCGAGCGGCGCATGGCCGCGCTCGGGGTTGCGCGCGCAATTGCGCGAGTCGGCGCGCCGGTAGTCGCGCGGTCGGGTGCGCTGGTGGTAGCGGTAGTCGTCGCCAACAAGGGAATCTGACGATGGAAAACAAAGCGCATGCGTTCTGGGCGGGCGCCTTCACAATCGGGCTGCTGGCGGTGATCGCGTTCGCGGTCGTGTTCTTCAGCGCGGACCATACGGTGCGCGTGCCCTACGACCTGATCTCGCGCAGCAACGTGACGGGGCTCTATCCCGATGCGGCCGTGCGCTATCGCGGGCTCGACGTCGGCAAGGTGCAGTCGATCAAGTTCGATCAGAGCCACCCGGGGCAGATCCGCATTCGCGTGCTGGTCGACCAGAAGGCGCCGATGACGCGCTCCACCTACGGCACGCTCGCGCTGCAGGGCGTGACGGGCATCGCGTTCGTTCAGCTCGACGACAACGGTCTCGATCTGTCGCCGCTGCCCTCGTCGGAGAAGCACGTGGCCGAGATCCAGCTGCGCCCGGGCCTGCTCGACCAGTTGCAGCGTCGCGGTGACGCGCTGCTGCGCAAGCTCGACAGCATCGCCAGCGACGCTGACCAGATGCTGAACGAGGAGAACCGCAAGCAGATCATGGCGGCCGTCAACAGCGTGCAGCAGGCCGCGGACAACGTGAACGTCATCGCGCAGCAACTGGAGCCGACCACGAAGCTCCTGCCGGGTGCGGTCACGGACCTGCGCAAGACGCTGCAATCGACCAATCAGCTTGTCATCGGCCTGAACCGCCCGGATGGCCCGTTCCAGACCAACCTGAACAAGGCCGGCACGGCGGCGGCCCAGGCGGGGCAGGCGCTGAGTTCGATCGACGCGTCGATCCAGGAGCTCTCGGCGCGGGTGGGCTACGACACGCTGCCGCGCGTCGACTCGCTGACCGAGGATGTGCGTTCGGCGATGCGCTCGGTGGACCGGGCAGCAGGCACCTTCAGCACGAGTCCGAACAGCCTGTTGTTCGGCGGCGCGCCGCAGCCGGCGCCGGGCCCGGGCGAGCCTGGCTTTGCCTGGCCAGCTGGCGCGGGCGCGAAGTAACGGACGGGAAATAACGGGCGCGCAGCCACTTCGGGCAAAAACCGGCAAAAACCGCAGGAAGCTATTTCAGGAAGGAACCGCAATGTCACGCCAAGCCACTTCGTCACGCTCGCTCCCGAGGCTCTGCCGCGCCGCGCTCGCGGTGCTCGCCATCGGCATGCTGGCGGCGTGCGCAGGCCGCTCCGTCACGCTCTCCGAGGTCCGCTACGACCTCGGGCCGCAACAGGAGGCGGCCAGCCCATCGGCGGCGTCGCCCTCGGCGCCTTCGTCTGCTTCGCTGCCGCCGCTCAAGGTGCTCGAAGTGAACGCGCCGCCGACGCTCGACCACGACGGCATCCTCTACCGCCTGAGCGGCGACTCGCAGCGCACGGGGCGCTACGCGGACAGCCGCTGGACGATGTCGCCCGCGCGCCTGCTCACGCTGCGCCTGCGCAGTGCGCTCGGCTCGCGCGCCACCGTGCTCTCGGGCGCCGACGCGGTGCCGGCCCCCATGTTGAAGGTGGAACTCACCGAGTTCGAACAGGTCTTCGACTCATCGACGCAAAGCGCCGGCGTGCTGGCCGCGCGCGCGACGCTCATGCGCGGCGGCAAGGTGATCGCGCAGCGCTCGTTCGTGGCGCGCGCACCCGCGAGCACGCCCGACGCAGCCGGCGGCGTGGCGGCGCTGCGCGCGGCGAGCGACGATTTTGCGGGCCAGATCGGAACGTGGGTGAGCGCGCAGGCGTTCGCCGGCACGCCTTGAGAAACGCGAGGTCCGGGCGCGCTGGCGGGCCGGACGCATCAGAAGAGGCGGTACAGGCGGTATGTCGTCACCCAAACCCGAAACGCTGCCGCGCCAGGCTTCCATGCTCTCGCGCCAGGCGTTCGCGCTCTACACCGCACTGATCGTCTACGCCTCGTGGTATCCGTTCTCGGGCTGGCGCTCGCTCGGGCTCGGCCCCTTCGACTTTCTCGGCGATCCCTTTCCGAAGTACTGGACTGTCTTCGACGTTGTCACCAACGTGCTTGGCTACATGCCGTTCGGCGCGCTCGCGGTGCTCGCCGTCTGGCCGCGTTGTCGCGGCTTGCTGGCGGTCGCGCTCGCCACGCTGGGCGGCACGCTGCTATCGGGCGTCATGGAGGCTGTGCAGACGTATTTGCCCACGCGCGTCGCCTCGAATCTCGACCTTGGCACCAATGTGCTCGGCGCGCTGCTGGGCGCGGCGATTGCCGCGCCGGCCACGGGCGCGCTGCTTGAACGGGGCTTCCTGCGGCGGCTGCGCTTTCGCTGGTTCGAGCGCGATGCGGGCGCGCTGATGGTGCTGGCCGCGCTGTGGCCGTTCGCGACGATGTTTCCGGTGCCGCGTCTCTTCGGCATGGGCGACTGGCCGCGCGCGCTCTGGGAGCGCTTCGACGTATCGATGCAGGGCGCGGTGCTCGCCTGGGCGCCCGCTGCGTGGCACCTGAGCGCGTGGCCCGATGCGTTGGTCGCGCGCCTGCCGGAGTCTGACTGGGAGACGCTCATCACCGCGCTCAACTTGTTCGGCGCGGCAGCATTCGCCTCGCTGCCGATGCGCCCTCGCGCGCCGCGCGCGCGGCTCATCGTGCTGCTGATCGTGACCACACTCGTTGTGAAAGCGGGTGCGACCTTCCTGCAGTCGCAAAGCGGCCTGCTGTTCGACTGGGCGACGCCTGGGGCGCTCGCGGGGCTCGGCTGGGGCACGCTCACGGCCTTCCTCGCGTTGTTCCTGCCGCGTACGGCGCGCGCCGCCGCCGCGACGGCGGCGCTGGCAGTCTCGCTCGTGCTCGTGAACGTGCTGCCGGTGAGTCCCTATTTCGACGTGCTGCTCGCCGACTGGCGCCAGGGCCGCTATCTGCACTTCAACGGGCTGGCGCGCTGGCTCGCGTGGACATGGCCGTGGGCGGCGCTCGGCTGGACGGCGTTTTCGCTAGAGCGCGCGTGGCTTGCGCGGCGCGCGCGGAACCGGGCGCGATCGGGCCGCTGAATTTGGCGCTGAATTTGCCGCTGAGTTTGCCGCAGCGGTCCGGCCTCGCGTCCCGCACGCACGCCGATGACGCGAGAAGCGTTCGCGCCACGCTCGCTATAATCGATCGCATTGCGCCAACCGCATTGCATCGACGGCGCGCGCGAATGTGATTCAAGCGTGATTCAAACCTGAGCCGACCGCCACGCGCGCCGCGCCCGACACTTCACCGGTATCCCCCGCCATGACCGATTCGTTCTATCAACACCACGTCTTTTTCTGCCTGAACCAGCGCGACCCCGGCGCCGATCGTCCGAGCTGCGCGAACTGCAACGCCCAGGCGATGCAGGAATACGCGAAAAAGCGCGTGAAGGAGCTGGGCCTCGCGGGCCCGGGCAAGGTGCGCATCAACAAGGCCGGCTGCCTCGACCGCTGCGAGGAAGGGCCCACCGTCGTCGTGTATCCCGAGGGCACCTGGTACACCTATGTCGACGAGAGCGACATCGAGGAAATCGTTGTCTCGCATTTGCAGAACGGCCAGGTGGTCGAGCGCCTGAAGATCGACCGCTAATCGCCGGAAAGCGCGCCGGAAAGCGCGACAGGAAAAGCGCCAGATAAAACGCTAAAGAACCCCGCCCGCAAGGGGCCACGGAACCCAGGCAAGATCCGCAACGATGAACGCACAAACCGAAAAATTCCATATCGACGGTCCCATCGGCCAGATCGAATGCGCACTCGACAGGCCCGACGCGAACACGCCCGTGCGCGGCATCGCGCTCGTCGCGCATCCCCATCCGCTGTTTGGCGGCACCATGGACAACAAGGTTGCGCAGACCCTCGCGCGCACGCTCGTGCAGCTCGGCTACGTGACTTACCGGTCGAACTTTCGCGGCGTCGGCACGACGGCCGGCACGCATGACAACGGCATTGGCGAACAGGACGACCTGCTCGAACTCATCGGCTACATGCGCGCGCAGCCGGGCCAGGCCGATGTGCCGCTCGTGCTCGCAGGCTTCTCGTTCGGCACCTTTGTGCTTTCGCATGTGGCGAAGCGCTATCAGGACGCCGGTGGCCAGATCGAGCGCATGGTATTCGTGGGCACCGCGGCCAGCCGCTGGGAGGTCGCGCCGGTGCGCGACGACACGCTGCTGATTCACGGCGAGCTCGACGAAACCGTGCCGATTCTCTCCGTCTACGAATGGGCGCGCCCGCAGGAGCTGCCGATTGTCGTGATTCCGGGGGCAGAACACTTCCTGCATCGCAAGCTGCATATTCTCAAGCGCATCATCGTCGACGCCTGGCGTTGAAGTTCGAAAAGCGCTTCCAGTACGCGCAAACGTGTGCCCAGTTCGAAAAACGCCATCACGTGGCGCGTATAATGGGCCGTCTTTTTTTGCGCTCCGCCGCGCCCGTTTTCCTTGTATTCCGGCGTGTGAGCGAGGCGCCGCGGTTAGCCCCTGATTTCGGCCCCCCACCTGCGCGCCCCGTGGCGCGCAACGTTCATCCCGACCCCAATCCGTTCGACCTGAACCTATGCGTTTTCTCTCCTCCGGCCAGCAATCCTCCTTCGTTTCTTCCTCCACTGTCCGCAACGTCACGCTTGGCGCCATGCTGCCCGCGGCGCTCCTCGCAAGCGCGAGCGCGTTCGCGCAGGTGCCGCCGCCCGCGGTGAACGCGCGTTCGTGGGTGCTCATGGACGCTACCGCGAACCAGGTGCTCGCCTCGGGCAACGCCGACGAGCGCGTCGAGCCGGCCTCGCTCACGAAGCTGATGACCGCCTACCTCGTGTTCGAGGCGCTGCAGGCCAAGAAGATCACGATGGAGCAGATCGTCACGCCGAGCGAAGCGGTGCGCCGCGTGAAGAACGACGAGTCGCGCATGTTCATCGAGGCGAACAAGCCGGTGTCGGTGCATGACCTCGTGTACGGCATGATCATCCAGTCGGGCAACGACGCCGCGATCGCGCTCGCGGAACTCGTGGGCGGCAGCGAGGCGAACTTCGTCAACATGATGAATGCCGAGGCGCAGAAGCTCGGCATGGCGCACACGCATTTCGCCGACGTGAACGGCATGCCCGACCCGAATCACTACACGACGGCCGGCGACCTTGCGACGCTCTCCGCGCGCATGATCCGCGACTATCCCGAGTACTACAGCATCTTCTCGGTGAAGGAGTTCACGTACAACAAGATCAAGCAGCCGAACCGCAACCGTCTGCTGTGGATCGATCCGACCGTCGACGGCCTGAAGACCGGCCACACCAAGGCGGCGGGCTACTGCCTGATCGCATCGGCCAAGCGTCCGCTCGCGGGCGGCGGCGACCGCCGTCTGGTTTCGGTGATGATGGGCGAGCAAAAGGAGCACGACCGGGTTCAGGACAGCATGAAGATGCTGAACTACGGCTATAGCGCCTACGACAGCACGCGCATCTATGCGGCGAATCAGGCCGTGGCCACGCCGCGCGTCTACAAGGGCGCAACGGATTCCGTGAAGGTGGGCGTGAAGAAGGACCAGTACGTGACGCTGCCCAAGGGCGCCGCCGACAAGGCCAAGCCGCAGATCGAAATCACGACCCCGCTGATCGCGCCGCTCGCGGACGGCCAGCAGGTCGGCACGGCGAAGTTCGTCGGCGCGGACGGCAAGGTGCTCACGCAGTTCCCGCTGGTCGCGCTCCAGCCGGTGCCGCAAGCCGGCATCGCGGGCCGCGTGTGGGATTCGCTCATGCTCATGTTCAACAAGAAGAAGTAAATGGACGCATCGACTTCGGCCGCGCATGAGGCTGAGCCGCTCGTCTGGCTCGACTGTGGAACCGGCGGTGAGCTCACGCGGCTTTCCGAAGCGCGCGTGCCGGTGCTCGACCGTGGCTTCATTTTCGGCGACGGCATCTACGAAGTGGTGCCGGCCTATGCGCTCGAAGTCGAGGGCGCCGCGCCCGGCGTGGGCAAGCTGCGCGTGCCGTTTCGCATCGCGCAGCATCTCGCGCGGCTCGCGCGCTCGCTCGACAAGGTGGGCATCGCGAATCCGTTCGATGAGGCCGGCTGGCGTGCGCTCATCGCGCGCGTGATCGAGGCGAACGAGGCTGAGGGCGCGCTCGCGCGCGATGCGCATGCGAACGTCTACCTGCAGGTGACGCGCGGCGTGGCGAAGCGCGGCCATGCGTTTCCGGCGGGCGTGACGCCCACCGTGTTCGTGATGGTCACTCCGCTCGTGCTGCCCGGCGCCGCGCAGCGCGCGAGCGGCGTGGCCTGCGTCACGGCCGAGGATCGCCGCTGGCTCAATTGCGACATCAAGTCGACGTCGCTGCTCGGCAACGTGCTGATGGCGCAGAACGCAGTGGAGCACGGCGTGTTCGAGACGATCCAGTTGCGCGACGGCTGGGTGACCGAAGCGTCGTCGTCGAACGTGTGGATCGTGAAGGATGGCGCGCTCTACGCGCCGCCGCGCAGCAACAAGATTCTCGAAGGCATCCGCTATGGGCTAGTCGAGGAACTGGTGCAGGAATGCGGGATTCGCTTCGAGGCGCGCGAGATCGACGAAGCGGCGCTGCGCGCCGCCGACGAACTGCTCGTGACCTCGGCGACCAAGGAAATCCTGCCGGTGGTCGCGCTCGACGGCAAGGCCGTGGGCAACGGCACGCCGGGCTCGGTCTTTGCGGCGCTTTACGACGGTTATCAGCGTGCGAAAGCGCGCGAGGCGCGTGCGATTCTCGAGGCGCGCGAAGCGCATGGGGCGGCTCACAAGTAAGCCAGGGCCGCACTACACGCATTACAGGAAGTGGAAATATGACTGCATCTGAACTGAACGGCGGCGCTCAGGCGCCGGCCAAAGAATCCCTGATCGAATTCCCCTGCAATTTCCCCATCAAGGTGATGGGCAAGACGCATCCGGAGTTTCAGGACACGATCGTCGCCGTGCTGCGCGAATTCGACGGCAGCTTCGACGTCGCGACCATCGAATCGCGGCCGTCGAGCGGCGGTAACTACACGGGCCTTACGGTGACCGTGCACACCACGAGCCAGGCGCATCTCGACGATATTTATCGCGCGCTCACCGGGCATCCGATGGTGAAGATCGTGCTGTAAAACCTCGGGGCGTTGCGCTCGCTTGAGGTTGTGTTGCAAGGGCTGCTTTCGGGCGGCCCTTGTTGCTTTTATGGGTTCAATGTTCGGATTTAACGCGCGAGTTCAAAGCGCGTCCTCCTCGCGTGCGCGCAGCGCGGCAGCGGCGGCTGTCATGAGCGGGCCCGCCTCGCAGGCGTTCTCATAGAGCCGCCGGAAGCGCGCGACTTCGTCGAACACCCAGTCGCGAAACGCCTGCACGCGCTCGGTCTGCATGCGCTGCTGCGTGCAGATGAAGTAGTAGCGCCATGGGCTCGGCCCGTCGATGTCCTTGAAGAGCCGCACGAGCCGCCCGCGCGTAATCTCGTGCATCGCGAGCGAGCGCCGCACGAGCGCGATGCCCTGGCCGTCCATGGCGGCTTGCAGCAGGTTCGACGAATCCTGATAGAGCACACCGCGCTTGGGCTCGGGCATGTCGTGCATGCCGGCGGCGTCGAACCAGGGGCGCCAGAGCTCGTCGTCGGAGCGCAAGAGGGGCAGCTTCGCCAGTTCGCGCGGATCCTCGGGCAGCTTGCCGCCGTTGAAGCCCGGCGAGCACGCGGGAAAGAAGATCTCGTCGAGCAGGAGTTCGGCGTGCAGCCCGGGATAGTGGCCGTAGCCGAAACGCACGGCCACGTCGACATCGTCGCGCGCGAAATCGACGAGCGAGTTCGTTGATTGGAGCTCGACGTCCCATTGCGGATTGGCCTCGATAAAGCGGCCGATGCGCGGCGTGACCCAGCGCGCGGCGAACGACGAGAGCATCGACACCACGAGGCGCCGGTCGCGGTCGCCCGATCGGATCTCCTGGGTGGCGAGCACTAGTTGTGTGAGCGCGTCGCGCACCTGGCCCGCGTAGCGGCGGCCCGTGTCGGTGAGGCGTACGCGCTTGCCGTCGCGGGCGAACAGCGCAATACCGAGCTCGCCTTCGAGCGCGCGAATCTGGTGGCTGACCGCGCCGTGCGTGACGAACAACTCGTCGGCGGCGCGCGAAAAGCTTTCGTGGCGGGCGGCTGCCTCGAACGCCTTGAGGGCGTTGAGTGCCGGAAGCTGGCGCAGGTCCATCGCAATTTTTCTCACATAGCCGTGAAAATTGATCGTTTTGCCCGATCCCTTGCTGCGCCTACGATTGTAGCCATGGATGCGGCACCTTCGGAGGCAAAAATGAGAGAAATTTCTTCAGATATCACGTTTGAAGTGTCGGCGGATCAAGTGGCTTCGGTGCGGGTGGCGCGCAGCACGCGACTGACCGTGCACTGCGGCGCGGTATGGGTCACGCGCAGCGACGATGTCGCCGACTACTGGCTCGAACCCGGCCACACGCTGCGGCTGCGGCGCGGCGAGCGGCTGTGGATCGGCGCGGAGCAGGGCCGGGCGGCCTGGGTCGCGTTCGCGACGCCGGCGCGCGTAAGCGAGCGCGTGGCCGACTGGGCCACGCGTCTCGCGGCACGCTGGGGCATCCACGCCCGCGACGGATGGCGCACGGTTTGAGGCGGCCGGCCAGGTACGCCCGGTCAGGGGCGCCTGGTTGAGGGGGCTCGGCGCGCTTGTCCCGAATTAGGTAAACTCCGAGGATCATGTGCGCCACCCCGGTTTCAGTACCCCCGATTTCCCCTTCGTCCGACCCCGTCTTGACGGGCGAGCGCTTCGCGCCGCCCATCTTGCGCTGGCGCGGCAACGAGGCCTACCAGGCAAGCTTCGACGCCATGCGCGAATTCACCGCGCATCGCGACGCCCAAACGCCCGATGAAATCTGGCTCGTCGAACATCCCCCCGTCTTCACGCTCGGCCAGGCCGGCAAGCCCGAGCACCTGCTGATTGCCAACAGCGGCATTCCGCTCGTGCAGATCGACCGCGGCGGCCAGATCACGTATCACGGGCCGGGCCAGGTCGTCGCGTATCTGCTGCTCGACCTGCGGCGACGCAAGCTGATGGTGCGCGAGCTCGTCACGCTCATCGAGGAGGCCGTGATCGAAACATTGGCGGCGTATAATCTCGCGGGCGAACGCAAGGCCGGCGCGCCCGGGATTTATGTGCCAGAAGGCGCAACCGGACCCAGCGCGGCCCATGTGGGCGCCAAGGTCGGAGCACTCGGCCTGAAGATTAGCCACGGCTGCAGCTACCACGGCGTGAGCCTGAACGTCTCAATGGACTTGAGCCCGTTCCTCGCGATCAACCCGTGCGGGTATGCAGGCCTCGAAACCGTCGACATGGCCACGCTGGGCGCGCAAGCGTCCTGGCAAGACGTGGCCGCCACACTGGCGGCCCGGCTCGAGGCGAATCTCCACGCACACTGGGATTCGACCCTTTCAGCAGCGCTTTCGGTGGCCGAAGCTGCTGCCTCAGACCCTTCCGCCGCACCTGCGGCCGGGGTGAACCCGGCCACATCGGCCACCATGGGCGGACAACCGCCTCAACCGCGGGCCGGCGTTGCACCGGCGGCCTGACTGGATCGAAACGAATGACTGACGTAACCGCGAATTCTGCTGAAAACCCCGCAGCAACTCCCGCCGACGCCGTGCCCTACGACGCCACCGCGAAACAGAAGGCGCAAGCCAAGACCTCGCGCATTCCGATCAAGGTGATCCCGATCGAGAAGCTCAAGAAGCCCGACTGGATCCGCGTGAAGGCGGCCACCGGCAACTCGCGCTTCTACGAGATCAAGAACATCCTGCGCGAGCACAACCTGCACACGGTGTGCGAGGAAGCAAGCTGCCCGAACATCGGCGAATGCTTCGGCAAGGGCACTGCCACGTTCATGATCATGGGCGACAAGTGCACGCGCCGCTGCCCGTTCTGCGACGTCGGCCACGGCCGTCCCGACCCGCTCGATCCGGACGAGCCGGCCAACCTCGCGCGCACCATCGGCGCGCTCAAGCTCAAGTACGTCGTGATCACGAGCGTGGACCGCGACGACCTGCGTGACGGCGGCGCCGGCCACTTCGTCGAATGCATCCGCCAGGTGCGCGAGCAGTCGCCGCAAACGCGCATCGAGATTCTCACGCCCGATTTCCGGGGCCGTCTGGACCGCGCGATCTCGATTCTCAACGCCGCGCCGCCCGACGTCATGAACCACAACCTCGAAACGGTGCCGCGTCTTTACAAGGAAGCGCGTCCCGGTTCGGACTACGCGCACTCGCTCAAGCTGCTGAAGGACTTCAAGGCGCTGCATCCCGAAGTCGCGACCAAGTCGGGCCTGATGGTGGGTCTCGGCGAGACGCCGGAAGAGATTCTCCAGGTCATGCGCGACCTGCGCGAGCACGACGTCGACATGCTGACAATCGGCCAGTATCTCCAGCCGTCCGAGCATCACCTGCCGGTGCGCGAGTACGTGCATCCGGACACCTTCAAGATGTACGAGGAAGAGGCGTACAAGATGGGCTTCACGCACGCAGCGGTTGGCGCGATGGTGCGTTCGAGCTATCACGCCGATGTGCAGGCGCATGAGGCGGGCGTGGTCTGATATCACCGCTGTATTGCACGTAAATTGCACGTAAAGGAGCCCGCTGAAAAGCGGGCTTTTTTTCGCCCTTTGCTTCCGCCCCCGCACGAAAAGCAATGCTCCAGCGGCGTCATTAGCTATCGCGGATAAATTAGAACCGCGCGCCGCCAGACTCCCTATAGTCGGAACCTTCTTTCACTCGAACGTCGTTCCGCCGGAGTCTCACGATGAGCCATCGCGTCCTTTCCTCACCGCACCATACGCGCGCGCACGCCCTCGAGCGCGTGAGCGCCGCGCGCCGTTCCCGTGTGCGTCTCGCCGCGCTCGCCGCTGCATCGACCATGCTGGCCGTCGCGTTCGCCGCGCCGCGCGCGCACGCCGAAACGCGCGAGGTCGTGATCGCGTATCAGGACATGGTGGTGCCGTGGCGCTACGCACAGGCCACCGGCGCGCTCGAGCAGGCTACCGGCTACAAGATCACCTACCGCAAGCTCGCGAGCGGCGCCGATGTGATCCGCGCGCTTGCCTCGGGCTCGGTGCAGCTCGGCGAGGCCGGGTCCAGCCCTATCGCGGCGGGCCTTTCGCAGGGCGTGAATCTCTCGCTGTTCTGGATCCTCGACAACATCAACGACGCCGAAGCGCTCGTCGCGCGCGACGGCTCGGGCGTGACGAGCATCGCCGGTCTCAAGGGCAAGACCGTGGGCGTGCCGTATGTGTCGACCTCGCACTTTCATACGCTAGTCGCGCTGCAGAACGCGGGCGTGGACCCCAGCGCGGTGAAGATCATCAACCTGCGCCCGCCCGAAGTCGCGGCGGCGTGGCAGCGCGGCGACATCGACGCGACGTATATCTGGGACCCCGTGCTCGCGAAGGTGAAGCAGAACGGCAAGGTGCTGGTCACGTCGGGGCAGGTGGCAAAAGCCACCGGCAAAGCCACTTTCGATGGCTTCGTGGCCGACCGGCGCTTTGCAAAGGATAACGAAGCATTCGTCACGAAGTTCGTGCAGGTGCTGGCCGCCGCCGATGCCGACTACGGTGCGCACAAGGCCGCGTGGAATGCCGCGTCGCCGCAGGTGCAAGCCGTGGCGAAGGTGTCCGGCGCGAACGCGCAGGACGTGCCGGCGAGCCTCGCGCTCTACGCCTTCCCAACGCCCGCCGAGCAGGCCTCGAAGACGTGGCTGGGCGGCGGCGCGCAATCGGGCGCGGCGCAGTCGCTGCTCGCGACCGCGACCTTCCTCAAGGCGCAAGGCACGATCCAGTCGGTGCTGCCCGACTACTCGGTGGGCGTCGATCCGCAGTTCGTGCAGCGCGCCGCCGCGCACTGAGACATCGGTCGGCCAGGCGAAGGAGGGCACGGATGAGCACGCTGGAGATCCGCAATCTGAGCGTCGTCTATGAGGGCGAGCACCGGGGCGACGCGCCGAATCTGGCGCTCGCGCAAGTCAATCTCGACGTGTCGAGCGGCGAGTTCGTGGTCGCGCTCGGCGCTTCGGGCTGCGGCAAGACCACGCTGTTGAACTGCATCGCGGGCTTTGTCGAGCCCGCGCAGGGCGAGGTGCGCGTGAACGGCGTGCGCGTGACCGGGCCCGGCGGGCCGGGCGCGGAGCGCGGCGTGGTGTTCCAGAAACATGCGTTGCTGCCGTGGCTAGACGTGCTCGATAACGTCGCGCTTGGCCTGCGCTTCCGGCGCGTGCCGAAGGCCGAACGCGAGCGCATCGCGCGCGAGCAGCTCGCGCTCGTTGGGCTCGCGGACCACGCGCATTCGCGTGTCTATGCGCTCTCGGGCGGCATGCAGCAGCGCGTAGGCATTGCGCGTGCGCTCGCCAGCGACCCCGAGGTGTTGTTGATGGACGAACCGATGGGCGCGCTCGACGCCATGACGCGCGAGTCGGTGCAGACGCTCGTGCTCGACGTCTGGGCGCGCACGCGCAAGACGGTGTTCTTCATCACGCATAGCGTGGAGGAGGCGCTTTTCCTGGCGACGCGCGTGGTGGTGATGACGCCGGGGCCGGGCCGCATCGAGCACGAATACGAGCTGCCGTTCGCGCGGCGCTATCTGCGCACGCGCGATGCGCGCGCGGTGAAGTCGTCGCCGGATTTCATCGAATGGCGCGAGCGGCTCGTGCGCCTGCTGCATGCCGATGCTGGCGCGCCCGTGTTGCAGTGAGTCGGGCGCCACGTGCGTGGTTGCAATGATGTTGCTGAATGAATCGAGGAAAAGGGTGAAACCATGAGCGTGCCGCAAGAATCGCTGAAGGATGTCGCGTTGACGGCGTGCGGAACGGAGGCGTGCGACGTCAAGGCGCTCGAGGCCCGAGCCAAGGCTAGAAAGCGCGCGCAAGCCGCCGCCGCGAGGCGCACGCGCCTGCGCCAGATGCCGGGCGAAGGTCCCACCGCCGCGCTGAGCGTTGCCTCGGTGGCCGCGCTCGCGCTGCTCTGGTGGCTGGCCACGCACCTGCACTGGCTGCCGCCGCTATTCCTGCCTACGCCCGAGGCGGTCTGGCAGGCTTTCGTCGACGCCTGGCACGGCCGCATCCAGGGTGGCCTGCCGCTCTCCGAGCACCTGTTCTGGAGCACGCTACGTGTGTTCGGCGCGTTCGCGCTCGCGGCGGTCACGGCGGTTCCCATCGGCATCCTGATGGGCGTGTCGCGCGTCGCGCGTGGCCTGCTCGATCCGCCGCTGGAGTTCTACCGGCCGCTGCCGCCGCTCGCCTACCTGCCGCTCGTGGTGATCTGGTTCGGCATCGACGAGACGGCCAAGCTCGTCGTGATCTGGCTCGCTTCGTTCGCGCCCATCGCCATGGCTGCGCGCGCTGGCGCGAAGAGCGCGAGCGTCGAGCAACTGCGCGCGGCGGCCTCGCTCGGCGGCAGTTTTGCGCAGATCGTGCGTTTCGTGGTGCTACCCGCCGCGCTGCCCGAGATTCTCACTGGCCTGCGCATCGCCATCGGCTTTGGCTGGACCACGCTCGTCGCCGCCGAGATGGTGGCGGCCACGGCGGGCCTCGGCCAGATGGTGCTCAACGCGTCGAGCTTTCTGCGCACCGACGTCGTCGTGATGGGCATCGTGCTGATCGGCCTGATCGCGTGGGGCTTCGATCTGGGCATGCGCGCGCTCGAGCGTCGCCTCGTGCCGTGGAAGGGGCGCGGCTGATCTGCGTGTTACGGCTGCGCGCCTTCGCTCCGAGGCGAGCGGCCAGGGGCGCGCGGCATGCGGTTTTCCCTCCTGTTCCTGCTCCCCCCAGCGTTCCGGAAACCCGGACGCTGTCCAGTTACATTTCTGGAAATCCAGATTCCTCCTACACTCTGAAGACGGAGAGGCCTTGTCCATCAAGGCTGAAGCCACTCCGCGTCGCTGGCATCAACCTTGCTCTATAGATCGCGCGGCCACCCAGGCCGCGACAAAAAAGACTTCAAGGAGACAGCCGATGTCCGATCCCTACCTCTGGTTTCGCTGATCCCCGTTTCGACCTGTCGCGGCAAGGCGCTCGTAAAGCGCGCGGCCATCGGCTTAACTCATTTGCAGGATCCAATCGTGAAGAAACCTCTGCACAAAATCCTTTACGTCCAGGTGATCGTGGCGATCGTCATCGGTGTGATTCTCGGCCACTACTGGCCGGCCATCGCCATCGACATGAAGCCGCTCGGCGACGCCTTCATCAAGCTCATCAAGATGGTGATCGGGCCGATCATCTTCTGTACCGTCGTGACCGGCATCGCCGGCATGGAGGACATGAAGAAGGTGGGCCGCGTGGGCGGCAAGGCGCTGCTCTACTTCGAGATCGTCTCGACCTTCGCGCTGGTGCTCGGCCTGATCGCCACGCACGTGCTCAAGCCGGGTGCGGGCTTCAACGTCGACGTCAGTACGCTCGACGCCAAGGCCGTCGCGAGCTTCGCGGAGAAGGCGCATGGCCAGAGCACCGTCGACTTCCTGATGCACATCATTCCGGACACGATGTTCTCGGCGTTCGCGCAAGGCGAAATCCTGCAGATCCTGCTGATCGCGCTGCTGTTCGGCTCGGTGCTCGCGCATCTGGGCGAGCGCGGCCGCGTGGTGACCGACTTCATCGAAGGCGTCTCGGGCGTGCTGTTCGGCGTCGTCAAGATCGTCACGAAGCTCGCCCCCATCGGCGCGTTCGGTGCGATGGCGTTCACCATCGGCAAGTACGGCGTGGGCTCGTTGATCCCGATGCTCAAGCTGGTCGGCACGTTCTATCTCACCTCGGTGGTATTCGTGCTGGTGGTGCTGGGCACGATCGCTCGCCTGGTGGGCTTCTCGATCATCCGTTTCGTTTCCTATATCAAGGAAGAGCTGCTGATCGTGCTGGGCACGAGCTCGTCGGAGTCGGCGCTGCCGCAACTGATGGAAAAGCTCGAGCGCCTTGGCTGCTCGCGCTCGGTCGTGGGTCTCGTGGTGCCGACCGGCTATTCGTTCAACCTCGACGGCACCAACATCTACATGACGATGGCGGTGCTCTTCATTGCCCAGGCGACCAACACCGATCTCACGTGGACGCAGCAGCTCACGCTGCTCGCGGTGACGATGCTCACCTCGAAGGGCGCGAGCGGCGTGACCGGCGCGGGCTTCATCACGCTCGCAGCCACGCTGGCCGTGGTGCCCACCATTCCGCTCTCGGGCATGGTGCTGATCCTCGGCATCGACCGCTTCATGAGCGAGTGCCGCGCGCTCACCAACATCGTCGGCAACGGCGTGGCGACGGTCGTGGTTTCGGCATGGGAGAAGGAGCTCGATCGCAACAAGCTGCGCGCGGCGCTGGCGGGCCAGGCGGAAGACGTCAAGGAGAACGCGGGCGTGTAAGCCCGCGAGGCGCGGCGTGCATGGCGGCGCGGGCCGTCGTGCCGCCGCGGCTCGCGTGACTTGCCGCCGTATCTGTGCTTTATCTGTCTTCGTAGCGCGTGCCGCTGGCCGGCGCGTGCTGCTTTCCTTGCCTTCGTGCATCCGCGCCGTTATTCGACCGCGTGTTCCTTCCTGTTTTCCCTCCGGCGCATTCCTTTTCGCTTCCCGTTCTCACCGTGGGCCGCCTCGCGCGGTAAGCGTGTGCCACAATTCTCACCATCCCCGCACGATCATCCGGAAGCCGCATTCGTGACGCGCCGCCTCATCCTGTTGTTCGCGCTCGCCGTCGGGCTCGCGGCGGTGTGCACGCTCGCTTGGTCGCTCGCCTGGCAGACCGGCATCGACGCGCTGCGCCGCAATGCGGCCGTGCGCAACGACCGCACGACCGCCGCGCTCAAGAGCACGCTCGAGCGCTACGAATCGCTGCCGTATCTGGTGGGCGCGCATCCGCTCGTGCAGGACGTGCTCGCCGACCCGAAACCCAACGAGGTCGCGCAGGCCAACCGCTATCTCGAGGATGTGAACCGCCACGCGCGCGCCACCACGACCTACATCATTCGTGCCGACGGCCTGTGCATCGCCGCGAGCAACTGGCGCGGGCCGGACAGCTTCGTGGGCGTGGGCTACCAGTTCCGGCCGTACTTCATCGAGGCCGCGAAGGGCGGCGTAGGGCGCTTTTTCGGCATCGGCACGATCTCGCACGATCCGGGCTACTACATTTCGCAGCCGGTGCGGCGCAACGGCAAGATCGTCGGCGTGGCGGTGGTCAAGCTCAACCTCGAATGGTTTCCAGGCTCGGATGTCTCTGAGCCGCTGCTCGTCACCGACGATCACGGCGTGATCTTTCTCTCCTCGGTGAACGCGTGGAAATACCGCACAGTGCGCCCGCTGGCCGCCGACGTGGTGGCCTCCATCGACGAGACGCGCCAGTACGCGCGCCAGGACATCGCGCCGCTGCCCGTGAGCGTGGAGCGCGTGCTGGAGGGCGGCGCCGATATCGTGCGCATCGGCAGCGGCCTGCGTGCGCCGCGTTATCTGGAGACGCGCCGCGCGCTCGGCGAGCCCGACTGGCATCTCGTGACGATGTCGCCGGTCGGTCCGGTGCTGGACGCGGCGCGCAACGCCACGATCATGACGGGCTTCGGCTACGTCTCGCTGTGTCTGCTGGCGTTCTATTGGCGCATGCGCCGCGCGCGCGTGCGGGAAGTGCTGCGCAGCCGCGCGATGCTGCAAAAGGCCTACGCGATGCTCAACGACCGCGTAGCCGAGCGCACCGCCGATCTCTCGCAGGCCAACGAGCGCTTGCAGCGCGAAGTGGCTGAGCGCACGCGCACCGAAGCGGAGTTGCGCGCGACCCAGGACGAGTTGATCCAGGCGAGCAAGCTTGCGGCGCTCGGGCAGATGGCGGCGGGCATCACGCACGAACTCAATCAGCCGCTCGCGGCGCTGCGCAGCTTTTCCGATAACACCCGCGTGTTTCTGGAGCGCGGCCAGTACGACGTGGCCCACGAGAATCTGGAAGCGATCGGCTCGCTCACCGAGCGCATGGGCAAGATCGTGAATCAGCTCAAGCTGTTCGTGGGACGCGCGAAGCCGAAGAGTCAACGCTCGCCCGTGGCGCGCGCGTTGCACAATGCGCTCGGGTTGCTCGGCAAGCGTCTCGAGGGCGTGAGCGTGATGCTCACCGTCACCGATGGCGACGCCGCAAGTGCGCCGCTGGATACGCACAACGACTATCCCGAACTGGTCGCGCAATGCGAAGACTTGCGGCTCGAACAGGTGCTCATCAACCTGATCGGCAACGCGCTCGACGCAGTAGCCGGGACGAGCGCGCCGCGCATCGCGATCGACGTGCGCGCGCGGCCCGCGACCATCGAGATAGCCGTGTGCGACAACGGGCCGGGCATTCCCGCCGAGGTCATGCCGCGCCTGTTCGAGCCGTTTTTCACCACGAAGGAGATGGGGCAGGGCTTGGGCCTGGGGCTGGCGATCTCCTCATCGATCGCGCGCGATTGCGGCGGCACGCTAGCGGCGCACAACGCAGCCGATGACGCGACGAATGGCACGACATCAGGCGGCGCCTGCTTCGTGCTGACGCTGCGCCGCACGCGCGTGAATGCGGCGCTCGCGACCGCCAACGAACACACGACGCCGCCCGCGAGCGGCATGCAACACTGAATTAAGGAAGGCGAACCAACATGATCAGCTCGATGCCCGGCCGGGTGCTCTACGTGGAGGACGACGAACTGGTGCGGCGCGCCGGCGTGCAGAGCCTGCAGCTCGCGGGCTTCGACGCGGCCGGCTTCGCCAACGCCGAGGCCGCGCTGCCGCTCGTGGACGCCGAGTTCGCCGGCGTCGTGGTGAGCGACATCCGCCTGCCCGGCATGAGCGGGCTCGACCTGCTCGCGCAGTGCCACGAGCGCGCGCCCGACGTGCCGGTGATCCTCGTCACGGGCCATGGCGACATCTCGATGGCGGTGCAGGCAATGCGCGATGGCGCTTACGATTTCATCGAGAAGCCGTTCGCGTCCGAGCGCCTGATCGAAACGGTGCGGCGCGCGCTCGAGCGCCGCATGCTGATGCTCGAAAACCTCGCGCTGCGCCGCGAGTTGGCGGGGCAGAACACGCTCGCGCCGCGCATCATCGGCAAGAGTCCGGCGATCGAGCAGGTGCGGCGGCTGATCGCCAATGTCGCGCCCACGGACGCTTCGGTGCTCATCAACGGCGACACCGGCGCGGGCAAGGAACTGATCGCGCGCAGCCTGCACGAACTCTCGCCGCGCCGCGACAAGCCATTCGTGGCCGTGAACTGCGGCGCGCTGCCCGAGCCGATGTTCGAATCGGAGATGTTCGGCTACGAACCCGGCGCGTTCACGGGCGCGGCCAAGCGGCGTATCGGCAAGCTCGAGCACGCGATGGGCGGCACGCTCTTCCTCGACGAGATCGAGAGCATGCCGCTCGCGCTCCAGGTGAAGCTGCTGCGCGTGCTGCAGGACGGCGTGCTGGAGCGCCTCGGCTCGAACCAGCCGGTGCGCGTGGACTTGCGCGTGGTCGCGGCGGCCAAGGGCGACATGATGGAGCACGTCGCGGCGGGCACCTTCCGGCGCGATTTGCTGTATCGCCTGAACGTGGTGACGATCGCGCTGCCGCCGCTCGCCGAGCGCCGCGAAGACATCGTGCCGCTCTTCGAGCACTTCCTGCTGGACGCGGCGGTGCGCTATCAGCGTCCCGCGCCGCTGTTGACCGAGCGTGACCGTATGCGTCTCGCGCAGCGCGACTGGCCCGGCAACGTGCGCGAATTGCGCAACGCGGCGGACCGCTATGTGCTTGGCATTCCCGACGATGTCGCGCCGCAGGCCGCAAGCGGCGCCGACGACGCGCTGCCGCTCAAGGAGCGCGTGGAGCAGTACGAGCGCGCGCTGATTGCCGATGCGCTCCAGCAGACGCACGGCGCGGTCGCCCAGGCCGCCGAGCGGCTGCAGATGGCGAAGGCCACGCTCTACGAGAAGATGCGCCGTTATGGGTTGGTGGCACGAGGGGAGAGCGAAGCGCGCGGGTGAGAACGGAGATTACGGCGGAAACGAAAACGGCAGCGGGGTTTCCGCTGCCGTTTGTGTCAGTTGCTGCCTGGTGTGTGAAGCGCGTCAGGTCGCCAGCGCCTTTTGCAGCAGCGCGTCGAGCTCCGCGAATTTCGGCTCGCCCACGTAACGCTTGAGGATCTTGCCGTTACGGTCGATCACGAAGGTGGTGGGCGTGAGCTGGACGTTGCCGAACTGCTTGGCCGCCGAGCCGTCGTCCATCGCCACCTTGAACGGCAACTGGCGCGTTTGCGCGTAATTGACGACGTACATGGGCGCGTCGTAGTTCATCGCCACCGCGACGAATTCGAGGCCTTCGCCCTTGAACCGGTTATAGGTCTGGATCATCTGGGGCATTTCCTTCATGCAGGTGGTGCAGCTCGTCGCCCAGAAGTTGACGAGATAGACCTTGCCCTTGAGATCTGCGGTCGAGACCTTTTGACCGGAGAGCAGCGTGAAGGTGGCGTCGGGCACGCGTTGCTGGCTGCCAAAGAACGCGAAGTAGCCGGCGATGGCCAGCGCGGCGACAACGACTACGGCGCCGATGCTGCGGATCGCGCTGGAGCGCGCCTTCGGGGGTGTCGGGGATGCGGACATGAATGAAGCCTCGGGCGCCTCAGGGCGCGGAAATGAGCCGAAGTATTGTAGCGCTGAATTTCCCGGCATAGCGGTTGCATCGGCACGTGTGGGCATAAGCCAGGGATAATGTCCCGCTCTTTCTTCACACTTTTTGGTCGCCCCGTTCGCGTCTTATGGCCTCAAACGTTCTCTCTCGCGCCCGTTTTTCGCGGCTTTTGCCTTCGCCCTTGCTTAAGCGCTTGCGCGCGCCCGTCGCTCGCACCGCGGCCGCGCTTGCGCTTGCGGGCATGCTCGCGCCGCTCATCGCCTGTTCGCCCACCTACGACTGGCGCACGATTTCGAATAACGCGAGCGGCTATAGCGTCGACATGCCGGCCAAGCCCGGCTCGGACGAGCGCAGCCTCGACGTGGCCGGCACGCCAATGCGCATGCGGGTCCAGACCGCAGAGGTGAGCGGCGCGGTGTTCGTGGTCGGCACGCTCGAGCTTCCCGATGCGCAGCCGGCCACGCAGCAAAAAGCGCTGGCGTACCTGAGCGCGGGGCTTGCGCACAACGTGGGCGCGACTCCCAAGACGCACTCGGTAGCGGTGCCGGTCGAGGCGGGGGGCTCGGTCGAGGGTATCGATATGGAGCTTGCGGGCAAGGCCGGGGCGAAGGAGGAGCAGCGCACGATCCACGCCCGGCTCGTGGCGAAGGGGACGCATGCCTATCAGTTGGCGATCGTGGGCCGCGAGCAGCCGGCGCCCGAACAAGTCGATCAGTTCTTCCAATCGTTCAAGCTCCATTAAGCGCCTCTTAGGATTACGGAGCGACAAGCGATTGCGGCTAGAAGTGAATGTGTAGTCCTGGGTTTACGGGCTAATTCTCGGATTTTATTGAGGGTTTACGAGTTACCCACAGGTCATGTGGATAACTTTGTGGACAAAGCCGGTTTGTCGCTCGCAAAAGGCCGTACTGTGGGTTTTTTGTTAGTTTGGCGTACTTCTCGGCAGGATTTTAATTACATAAAAATCAATGACTTGCGTTTTGGGTTAAGGCTGAATGCGAATCGTGCATGAAATTTCAGCCCATACGACAAAGTGTGCATAAGTCAAGTCTTGACTTCCTTTTTTTGATCCGTCTGAAGTTTGAATTCGAGTCGCGGCGCCGGCCGCGTGCGATGCTCAGCCCGTATCGATGCGTCCCCGTTATTGCGCACTACTGATCGCTGAATGCGCGCCGATACTGCACCGCTTCCGCGACGTGCGCCGCTTCGGGCATGGGCGAGTCCGCGAGGTCTGCGATCGTGCGCGCTACCTTGAGCGCGCGGTAGTACGCACGCGCTGACCAGCCGAAGCGCTCGCCGGCCTCGCGCAGCAACGCTTCGCCTGCGGCATCGGGGCGACAGACCGCGTCGGTCTCGCGCCCGCTCAGTTCGCGGTTGGTCTTGCCCTGGCGGGCGATCTGGCGTTCGCGCGCCGCCGCCACGCGAGCGGCCACGACCGCGCTCGGCTCGCCCGGCGCGCTTGCGCGCGAGGCGAGTTCGGCTGGCGGCAGCGCGGGAATCTCGATCTGGATGTCGATGCGGTCGAGTAGCGGCCCAGACAGCTTGCGGCGGTAGCGCGCGGCGGCCTCGGGCGTGCAGCGGCAGCGCCCCGAAGGGTCGCCGCGCCAGCCGCACGGGCAGGGATTCATGGCGGCGACGAGCTGGCAAGCGGCGGGAAAGTCGGTCTGCCAGGCCGCGCGCGAGATGGTGATGGAGCCCGCTTCGAGGGGCTCGCGCAAAGTCTCCAGCACGTGACGGTCGAACTCGGGTAATTCATCGAGAAACAGGACACCTGAATGGGCGAGCGTGATCTCGCCGGGCTGAGGCGGATTGCGTCCGCCAATCAGCGCCGCCGCGCTGGACGAATGGTGCGGCGCGCGAAACGGCCGCCGGCGCCATTGTTGCGGCGAGAAACCCAACGAGCTCGCCGAGAGCAGCGCGGCGCTGGCGAGCGCCTCGGCGTCGGTCATCGGCGGCAGTAGACCGGGCAGGCGCGCGGCGAGCATCGATTTGCCCGCGCCAGGAGGGCCGACCATCAGCAAATGGTGGCCGCCCGCCGCCGCGACTTCGAGTGCGCGGCGCGCGCCACGCTGGCCGATTACGTCGACCATGTCGGGCGGCGACGCGGCCTGCGCCGCGTCGAGCGCGCTGGCTCGCACGGGCGCAAGACGCGCGCCTTCTTCGCCCGAGAGATGCGCGCAGAGCGTGCGCAGATCGGGAACGGCATAGACATCCACACCGGGTACGAGCGCGGCCTCGGCGGCATTGTCGGCGGGCAGGTAGATCTCGGGCGTGCACGCGCAAGAGGCCTGCGCTTCGAAATGCGTGTGCGCGGGCGCCGCGTCATGCGTATCGGGCGGCTGCGGCGCGCCGGAATGTGCGCGCGCCGTGCCACACGCCATCGCGAACGCGCCGCGCATGGGACGCACCGCGCCCGACAGCGAGAGTTCGCCCGCGAATTCGCGCGCGGCCGTGAGCGACGCAGCGGGAATCTGACCGCTCGCCGCGAGAATGCCAAGCGCGATGGGCAAATCGAAGCGGCCCGACTCTTTTGGCAGGTCGGCGGGCGCGAGATTCACGGTGATGCGGCGCACGGGAAAATCGAAGCCGCAGTTCGAGAGCGCCGCGCGCACGCGCTCGCGGCTTTCGCGAACTTCGAGATCGGGCAGGCCGACGATCGAGAACGACGGCAGCCCATTGGCGAGATGGACTTCTACGGTCACATCGGGCGCGCGGCCAGCAGCCGGCGCGCGGCTACGCACCACGGCAAGCGACATGGAGATCTCCGGAAGGGGCACACGAGTGGCGAGCGGAAGAAGCCGCCGTTGATGCGCCGGGCTGGTGAGGCGCGTGCCCCTTTACGGTTCCATTGCGGAACGGTTACGGCTCGCTTGCCTTGGCGGTGGTGCATCGAATTAATCAGGATGACTGGCCAGTCAGAGGCTGCTTCTGTTCGAGCTCGGCCACGCGGCGCTCGAGTTCTTCGAGGCGCTGACGCGTGCGCACCAGCACTTGCGTCTGCGCGTCGAACTCTTCGCGCGTGACGAGATCAAGCTTCGAAAAGCCTTGCGAGAGCATGGCGCGTACATTGCGCTCGACGTCGCGCGCCGGCGAGTTCTTCAGGAGCTCGCCCACCTTCGATTGCAGATCGTTGAATACATCGTTTGGCTGTTTCATTCGGTTCCCCTTACTACTTCAATTCGCTGCACAAAAAATGTGCAGATTTCGTTTCGACTGTGCCTCACTTTGGATCGTGACCGATCCTGGTGCGAGGCTTGCAGCCCGTGAACGCAACTGGTGCACGGCGCGCCCGCCATGTGCCTGCGACACCTCATGCGGGACGCTGACGCACCTGCGATGCCCAAGCGCCGTGCCGGCCTGCCTGAAAACACTCTAGCAACGATCGACAGGCGCCGCCACCGCGCGGCGCGTGCGCTGGCCGTCCGGCCAGGACCCCGGCGCAGGCCGCTCGCGCCCGTGTGGCGCGGGTTGGCATGCGTGGATCGGCATTGTCCACGGCTTGCGCAATTCCTGCATCGAAATCCGTCAGAGAAGCAGCGTGCGCAAATTGGCACAGGTGTTGCTAGTACTGCCTCGCACACTGAATCACGCATACGGCATGACTACGGAACAACGGCACAGGAACCACAACGAGGACCACATGAAACTAATCACAGCAATCATCAAGCCGTTCAAGCTCGATGAGGCGCGCGAGGCCCTCTCGGCCATTGGCGTCTCGGGGATCACGGTCACCGAAGTGAAGGGCTTCGGCCGTCAGAAGGGGCACACCGAGCTGTACCGGGGCGCGGAATACGTCGTCGACTTCCTGCCCAAGGTCAAGATCGAAGCTGCCGTCTCCGACGACATCGTCGAGCAGGCCATCGAGGCGATCGAGCGCGCCGCCCGCACCGGCAAGATCGGCGACGGCAAGATCTTCGTCGCCCCCATCGAACAAGTCATTCGCATCCGCACCGGCGAGACCGGCGCCGACGCGCTGTGAGCGCCCAATAAAGTCCCTGTGACAGACGAAAGAGACAAGAGGAAACCGAGATGCGCAAACTTTTGATGTCCCTGCTGATGGCCGGCTCGCTGCTGGCTGGCGGCATCGGCGCTGCACTGGCCGACGATGCGTCCGCACCCACCGCAGCATCCGCACCGGGCGCATCGGCTCCCGTAGCCTCCGCACCCGACGCAACGGCCGCCGCCGCGGCAAGCGCACCGGCCGACGCCTCCGCCGCCGCTGCAGCCGCCGCTCCCGCGGCCCCGACCGCGCCGTTCTCGGTCGACTCGTCGAAAATCAACTCGGGCGACACCGCATGGATGCTCACGTCCACCGCGCTCGTGCTGTTCATGACGATTCCGGGTCTCGCGCTCTTCTACGGCGGCATGGTCCGCAAGAAGAACGTGCTCGCGACGCTCATGCAGAGCTTTGCGATCACCTGCCTCGTGACGGTGATCTGGACGGTGGTGGGTTACAGCCTCGCGTTCACGCCGGGCAACGCGTTCATCGGCGGCTTCTCGCGCGTCTTCCTCGAAGGCATGAACTACATCAAGGGCGACAAGGCGACGACGCTCACCGTGAGTCACCTCGCGCCGACCATCCCCGAGACCGTGTACTTCGTCTATCAAATGACGTTCGCGATCATCACGCCGGCGCTCATCACCGGTGCGTTCGCTGATCGCATGAAGTTCTCGGCGATGCTCGTGTTCATGTCGCTGTGGTCGATCATCGTCTACGCGCCGATCGCGCACATGGTGTGGGAGCCGACCGGCTGGCTCGCGAGCGCAGGCATCCTCGACTTTGCGGGCGGCACGGTGGTGCACATCAACGCCGGCATCGCGGGCCTCGTGTGCTGCATCGTGCTCGGCAAGCGCGTGGGCTATGGCCGCGAAGCCATGGCGCCGCACAACCTCGTGCTCACGCTGATCGGCGCGGCCATGCTGTGGGTGGGCTGGTTCGGCTTCAACGCGGGCTCGGCGGTCGCCGCCGACGGCCGTGCCGGCTTCGCGATGCTCACGACGCAAGTGGCCACCGCCTGCGCGGCGCTCGGCTGGATGTTCGCGGAGTGGATTGCCAAGGGCAAGCCCTCGGTGCTCGGCATCGCTTCGGGCGCGGTGGCGGGGCTCGTGGCCGTGACGCCGGCGTCGGGCTACGTTGGCGTGATGGGCGCGATCGTGATCGGCGTGGTGGCGGGCGTGGTCTGCTTCTGGTCGGCCACCTGGCTCAAGCACAAGTTCAACTACGATGATTCGCTCGACGCGTTCGGCGTGCACGGCGTGGGCGGTATCCTCGGCGCGCTGCTGACCGGCGTGTTCGCGGTGAAGGACATCGGCGGCGCGGACGGCAGCCTCCTCCTCCAGGCCAAGGGCGTGCTCACGACCCTCGTCTACAGCGGCGTGGTGAGCTTCGTCCTGCTCAAGGTGATCGATATGGTGATGGGCCTGCGCGTGAGCGAAGAACAAGAGCGCGAGGGCCTCGACGTGGTCCTGCACGGCGAGCGCGTGGAGTGAGTCTTACGCGCGCGACGCTCGCTTCAATCGATTAGCGGCAGTAAAGAGTAGCAAGCAGGCAGTACGGAGCGCAGCGACTTGGGCCCGCCTTCACACGGCGGGCCCTTTTTCTTATCAGGACGCATACGCCGCGAGAAGGGAATAAGCCCGATTTCGCCCGCGTTAGCGTTAGTGTCCCTTCTTTTCGTGTGTCTCCATTGCGCCGGACCGCGCACGCGGTCCAGAATGGATATTCGGGGTGGATGATCGGGCATCGAGTAACCCTATGGTGTGTAAGGGAAAAGCCGTCTTGCAACCGCTGCAATCGTCCCCAGATAGGCTCCCGGTTTCCTTACCCTCAATCAGCTTTTGTCCGCGAGTATTACCTTATGGTCCCGCATCTGGTTACGGCGTTGAACGGTCCGCTTCTCGAGCTCGAGCAGCGCATCCTTGACGCGACGCCGTCCATCGAGCGCTGGTTCCGCCTTGAATGGATGGAGCACACGCCGCCGTTCTACTGTTCGGTGGACCTGCGCAATGCCGGCTTCAAGCTCGCGCCGGTCGACACCAATCTCTTTCCCGGCGCCTTCAACTGCCTGCCGCAGGAAGTGCTGCCGCTCGCCGTGCAGGCCGCCATGGCGGCCATCGAAAAGATCTGCCCGGACGCCAAGAACCTGCTCGTGATTCCCGAGATGCACACGCGCAACGCGTTCTATCTGGAGAATGTTGCGCGCCTGGCCACGATCATGCGCCAGGCGGGCCTGAACGTGCGCTTCGGCACGCTCGACGAAACCATCGCCGGGCCGGTCACGATCTCGCTCGCGGACGGCCAGAAGATCGTGCTCGAGCCGCTCGAGCGTTCGCAGCGGCGCCTCGGGCTGAAGAACTTCGATCCGTGCTCGATCCTGCTGAACAATGATCTCTCGGGCGGCATTCCGCCGGTGCTGGAGAACCTGCACGAGCAATATCTGCTGCCGCCGCTGCACGCGGGCTGGGCGGTGCGCCGCAAGTCCACGCACTTCTCCTGCTATGACGACGTGGCGAAGAAGTTCGCGAAGATGGTGGGCGTGGACCCGTGGATGATCAATCCGTACTTCGCGCACGTGGAGGGCGTCGATTTCGAGGCGCGCACGGGCGAGGAGAAGCTGGCGGCGTCCATCGACGCGGTGCTCAAGAAGATCGCGAAGAAGTATCGCGAGTACGGCATCAGCGAAAAGCCCTATGTGGTGATCAAGTCCGACGCCGGCACCGATGGTCGCGGCGTGATGACGGTGCACGACGCCTCCGAGGTCGCCGCGCTCACGAAGCGTGAACGTGCGAAGATGTCGGCCACGAAGGACGGGCTTGAAGTGCGCGACGTGATCGTGCAGGAAGGGGTCTACACGTTCGAGCATATCGGCGACGAAGTGGCCGAGCCGGTCGTCTACATGATCGACCGCTACGTGGTGGGGGGCTTCTACCGCGCGCACGGCAGCCGCGAGCGCGACCAGAACCTGAATGCGCCGGGCATGCACTACGTGCCGCTCGGCTTCGAGCACACTGCGCTGCCCGACACGCGCGCGAAGCCCGGCGCAGCGCCGCCCAACCGCTTCTACATGTACGGCGTGGTGGCGCGTCTGGGCTTGCTCGCGGCGTCGGTCGAGCTGGAGAAGACCGACCCCGAGGCGATCCAGGTATAGCCAGGTTAGAGCCCCACGACCGCCGTTTTTCGGACAATTCAACGCAGCGCCCGCCCCCGAGCGGGCGTTGCCGTCATAACACCCCGCACAACGCGGGCACCAGGCAGGGACAAGGCAGAGACGATATGGACATTCTCTTCATCGCCGATCCGCTCGAGCGGTTCAAGATCTACAAGGACTCGACTTACGCGATGATGGCCGAGGCCGCGAAGCGCGGCCATACGCTGTTTGCGTGCGAGCCCCAGCATCTGGCATGGGTGAACGGCCAGGTCGAGGCCGACGTGCGGCGCTTCGAGATCGTTGGCGACACGTCGGACCTGCATCGCGAAACCTGGTTCAAGGACACGCCGGACGAGCGCGCGCTCACCGGCTTCGACGCGGTCATCATGCGCAAGGATCCGCCGTTCGACATGGAGTATGTGACCTCCACGTGGCTGCTCGAAATCGCCGAGCGCGCGGGCGCGAAGATCTTCAACAAGCCGCAATCGATTCGCGATCACTCGGAAAAGCTCGCCATCGGCGAATTTCCGCAGTTCGTTGCGCCCACGCTCGTCACGCGTAGCGCAGCGCGCCTGCGCAAGTTCCATGAAGAGCACCAGGACGTGATCCTGAAGCCGCTCGACGGCATGGGCGGCATGGGCGTGTTCCGCGTAAAGGCGGACGGCATGAACCTCGGCTCGATCATCGAGATGCTGAGCCACGACGGCGCGCGCAGCGTGATGGCGCAGAAGTTCATCCCCGAAATCAAGGCCGGCGACAAGCGCATCCTGCTGATCGGCGGCGAGCCGGTGCCGTATTCGCTCGCGCGCATTCCGCAGGGCAACGAGGTGCGCGGTAATCTGGCGGCGGGCGGCCTCGGCGTTGCGCAGCCGCTCACCGCACGCGACATGGAGATTGCGAAGGCGCTTGGGGCCCCGCTCGCGGCACGCGGCCTGCTGCTCGTGGGGCTCGATGCCATCGGCGACTGGCTCACCGAGGTCAACGTGACGAGCCCGACTTGCTTTCGCGAGATCATGGAGCAGACCGGCTTCGACGTGGCGGCGATGTTCATCGACGCGCTGGAACGCGCGGCGGCTTGATTCCCGGCGCGGCGGCTGCATGTACTCGGTGCGGGCTACGCGGCCCGTGCAGCTGGCGCGTCCAGCGCATGGGCATTTCGCGACGCAAAACCACAAGCAAAACCGCTTGGTGTGCGCGAAAATGACCCTGTTACAATGCCGCGAGCCTGCGTTTCGCGGCGAGTTGTCCGGTGTGCCTTGAGATGTGCTTCGAGGTGCGCGTGGGCTGCCGCGCGGCGTGTGCTCCGACCCTGATGGCTCACGGCTGGCCACAGGATCGGCGCTGGCCGGGAAGGTCCGGTATCAACTGAAGCCGTCATTTGCAGTCACGCTGAAATATGAACTACCCCCAACGCGCCCTGCGGTCGCTGCCCCCCGAGGGGGTGTCAGTACTCTTGGGGCGGCCCGGCGAGTACTGACATGGCAGGAATTCTGATCATCGCCCACGCACCGCTCGCCACTGCGCTGCGCGAGTGCATCGCTCATATCTATGGCGGCTGTCCGGCGCGCATTGGCGCGCTCGATGTCTTGCCCGACAGCGACCCCGTCGAGGTGGTCGCGCAGGCAACATCCGAAATCGAGCGTCTGCGCGAGGACAACGGCGCGCTCGTGCTCACCGACATGTTCGGCGCCACACCTTCGAATATCGCTGCCCGGCTTGCTACCGTGCCACAGGTGCGCGTGCTGGCGGGCGTCAATCTGCCGATGCTTGTGCGCGCCGTGTGCTACCGCACGACGCCGCTCGATTTGCTGGTGGAAAAAGCGCTTGCGGGCGCGAGCAAGGGCATTCAGGCGATCGGGCCGGGCACGCCGGCTCCCGAATGCGGCTGCGCGCCCACCCCGTGTGCCGAGGCTGCGGCCGATGCGGCGGAGCAGGCCGCGGCGGGCACGGCAAGCCTGACGGGCGCAACGGATAGCGCCAAAGTGGCGAGCGTCCTTTCAACCGGGGTTCTGAAGCCTGCCGGCGCGGCCTGAGTTGGCAATTGGCCTGGCCATCAGCCAGGTACCGCACTGCCAACCGGGTTGCCATTGTGTGGACAAACCGCACGGGCAAACCCGCCAAACGCAGCGGCCACACAGCGTGCACGTCCCGCGCGAGCGACGCACAATCACCAAGCATTACATCAACACACTGCGCCTGGATCGACGAACTATGCTGCAACAAGAAACGACCATCGTGAACAAACTCGGCCTGCATGCACGCGCGTCGGCGAAGCTGACGCAACTGGCCGGCAACTATCAGTCGGAAATCTGGATGAGCCGCAATGGCCGCCGGATCAACGCCAAAAGCATCATGGGCGTGATGATGCTGGCGGCGGGCATCGGCAGCACGGTGCTGATCGAAACCGAAGGCCCGGACGAAGCCGACGCCATGGGCGCGATGCTCAAGCTCATCGCCGACAAGTTCGGCGAAGGCCAGTGAATTTCGTGCATCGGCGCGCTATGACTTCCCGGTATTTGCCGGCGCTCTGATCATTGCCGGCGGTGCTGATTGCCGCCACCCCCGCCTCCACGACGCCGCGCTTGTCCGCGGCGTTTTCATTTCCGCGCTGCGCCAGGCAACATCGGCGCGCTGCGGAATTTATAATGAACGCCGGGGTCAGAGAGAGCGCATTGCAGCGGTTTGCCGCGGCATCAAATAACCAGAGGAGGTGCGCGTGCCGTTCACGCTGCATGGGATTCCCGTATCACGCGGTATTGCCATCGGGCGAGCGTATCTGATCGCCCCGGCTGCGCTCGACGTCGACCACTATCTGATCGAGCCGCCGCAGATCGAAGGCGAAATCGAGCGCTTTCGCGCCGCGCTCGCGCTCGTCGAGCGGGAGCTCGATACGCTGCGCGCCGACCTCGCCGCCGACGCGCCCACCGAAATGGGTGCCTTCATCGACGTGCACCTCATGATCCTGAACGACGTCATGCTCGTTCAGGAGACCATCGACCTCATCCGCACGCGCCGCTTCAATGTGGAGTGGGCGCTCACTGAGCAGCTCGAGCGCCTCACCCGCCACTTCGACGAAGTCGAGGACGAATACCTGCGCGAGCGCAAGGCCGACATCGAGCAGGTGGCCGAGCGCGTGCTGAAGGCGCTCGCGGGCGCCTCGCCCGCGGCGCTGCACGGTGGCTGCGACGAGATGATCGTGGTGGCGCACGACATCGCGCCCGCCGACATGCTGCAGTTCAAGGGGCAGACGTTCCAGGGCTTCGTCACCGATCTGGGCGGGCGCACCTCGCATACGGCGATCGTTGCGCGCAGTCTCGGCATTCCGGCCGCCGTGGGCGTGCAGCAGGCGAGTGCGCTGATTCGCCAGGACGACCTCATCATCGTCGATGGCGATCACGGCGTCGTGATCGTCGACCCCGCGCCCATTGTGCTGGAGGAGTACACCTACCGGCAAAGCGAGATGGCGCTCGAGCGGCGCAAGCTGCAGCGCCTGAAGTTCTCGCCCACGCAAACACTGTGCGGCGCGAAGATCGGGCTCTACGCGAACATCGAGTTGCCCGAGGACGCACAGGCGGCGCTCGACGCGGGCGCGACGGGCGTGGGCCTGTTCCGCACCGAGTTCCTGTTCATGAACCACAAGGACCGGCTGCCGGAGGAGGAGGAGCAGTTCATCGCCTACCGCCGCGCGGCCGAGTTGATGAACGGGCTGCCCGTGACCATCCGCACGATCGACGTGGGCGCGGACAAGCCGCTCGACTCGATGAGTGGCGGCGACGGCTACGAGACCGCCGCGAACCCGGCGCTCGGCCTTCGCGCGATTCGCTGGAGCCTTTCCGAGCCGCAGATGTTCCTCACGCAGTTGCGAGCGATCCTGCGAGCGTCGGCGTTCGGCATGGTCAAGATCCTGGTGCCGATGCTCGCGCACGCGCAGCAGATCGACCAGACGCTCGACCTCATTCGCGAGGCCAAACGCCAGCTCGACGACGCGGGGCTCGCCTACGACCCGAACGTGCAAGTGGGCGCGATGATCGAGATTCCGGCGGCGGCGCTTGCGCTGCCGATGTTCTTGCGGCGTCTGGATTTCCTCTCGATCGGCACCAACGACCTGATCCAGTACACGCTCGCGATCGACCGCGCCGACAACGCCGTGGCGGATCTCTACGACCCGCTGCATCCGGCCGTGCTGCAACTCATCGCGCATACGCTGCGCGAGGCGAAGCGCGTGGGCGTGCCGGTTTCGGTGTGCGGGGAAATGGCTGGTGATCCGCAGCTCACGCGTTTGCTGCTCGGCATGGGGCTGACCGAATTCTCGATGCATCCGAGTCAGCTGCTCGTGGTGAAGCAGGAGATCCTGCGCTCGCAGATCAAGGCGCTGGAGAAGCCGGTGGCCGACGTGCTGGCCGCCTATGAGCCCGAGGAGCTGCAGGCGGCGCTCGAGAGGCTCGCGCTCGCGTAGCGGGTTTTTAGCCTTCGCGAGAAGCCTTGACGAACGGCACGCTCAGCCGCGCCGTTCGCCGCACACCGGGCAATCGGGCTGGCGCGCCACGCGCATCGTGTTCCACTCCATGCGCAGCGAGTCCAGCATCATCAGCCGGCCGACGAGCGGCGTGCCGATCTCGCCGATCACGCGCAATGCCTCGGCGGCCTGCATCGATCCGATGATCCCCACCGTGGGCGCGAAGACGCCCATCGTCGAGCACGCCACTTCCTCGAAGGGTTGATCCTCCGGGAACACACACGCATAGCAGGGCGAGGCCGCGTCGCGGAAATCGAAGGTGCTGATCTGCCCGTCGAAGCGCAGCGCCGCGCCCGAGACGAGCGGCACGCCGTGCTTCACGCACGCGCGATTGATGGCGTGGCGCGTGGCGAAGTTGTCAGTGCAATCGAGTACGACGGTCGCGCTCGGCACGTGCGCGTCGAGCCATGTATCGTCGATGCGCGCCTGTACGGCATTGACCTTCACCTCGGGATTCAGGCGCGCGATGGCGTCGCGACCCGATTCGACCTTGGCGTGGCCCACCGAAGCCGTCTCGTGCATGATCTGCCGCTGCAGGTTGGTGAGGTCGACGGTGTCGTTGTCGACGAGCGTGAGCGTGCCCACGCCCGAGGCCGCGAGATACATGGCCGCCGGCGAGCCGAGGCCGCCCGCGCCGATTACGAGCGCATGCGCGTCGAGAAAGCGCTGCTGCGCCTCTATGCCGATCTCGTCGACGAGGATATGGCGGGAATAGCGGAGGAGTTGGTCGTCGTTCATCGCGATGCGCACGGTGCTTGGGCGCTGCGATGGGCAGGGGGGCCGTGACGCGCGCCGGGAGTACGGAAACCTTATTGTACTGGCGCGGAGGACTTCGTCCTCGCGGCCCACGATGTGCGGGCCGCGAGGCGAGTGATGCTGAACTGCGAACAAACAGGGAGCCAGCGGCGAAACCGCTGGCCGGACCCCGGTGTTACTTCGCCGGCGCGGAGGCCGGAGCGGCTGCGGAGCCCGCTGCGGGCGCGGAGGCAGGCGGTTGCACGGCGATCGGCGCCGAAGCCGACGCAGCCGGCTTCTGCTGCGCGAGGCGGCGCTCCATCGGCGACTTCGACTCCGTCACCGGCTTGCCCTGGAGCTTGTTCAACGCCTGCTGGAGCATGAAGTCGTCGGCCGTGCCGAACTCGACGGGCTTGCGCTCGCGGTCCTTCTGGCGTTGTTCCGGCGTCTTCTTGTCGTTCTGCTCCTCGAGCTGGCGCAGCGTGTCCATGCGCTCCTGCTCGCGCGCTTCCTGCTCCTTCTTCTCGTTCGGATCCTGCGTGTTCGCAAGGTGGTTCTGGTAGTCGACCTCGCGCGTAACGAGTGCGTCGTCCGGATCGCCGTCGGCGTACTGATCGACCGGAAGGTCAGGACGAATGCCCTTGTTCTGGATCGAGCGGCCGCTCGGCGTGTAGTAGTACGCCGTGGTCAGACGCAGCGCCGTGTCGGCCGTCATCGGACGCACGGTTTGCACCGAGCCCTTGCCGAAGGTCGTCTTGCCGATGATGAGCGCACGCTTCTGGTCCTGCAGCGCGCCGGCCACGATTTCCGACGCCGAAGCCGAATAGGCGTTGGTCAGCACGATCATCGGCACGGTCTTGAACTCGGCTGCCTCACCCTTGAGCGGGTCGCCGTCGAACGAAGGCAGGCGGTAGTTCTCGTAGGTGTCGCGGTAGACCTGCTTGGAGTCCGGGATCTGGCCGTTCGTGGAGACCACGACCGAGTCCGGCGGCAGGAACGCGCCCGCCACGCCCACGGCGCTCTGCAGCAGGCCGCCGCCGTTGTTGCGCAGGTCGAGAATGAAGCCCTTGAGATTCGGTTCCTGGCGCGCGATGTCCTGGAGCTTCGCGGCGAGGTCGGGGACCGTGCGCTCCTGGAAGCTCGTGATGCGCACGTAGGCGTAGCCCGGCTGCAGGATCTTCGACTTCACGCTCTGCACCTTGATGATGGCGCGCGTGATGGTGAGCGGGAAGGTACGGTCGTCGGTCTTGCGGAAGATCGTGAGCGTGACCTTCGTGCCCGGGTCGCCGCGCATCTGCTTGACGGCCTGGTCGAGCGTCATGCCGCGCACGGGCTTGTCGTTGATGCGCGTGATGAGGTCGCCCGGACGGATGCCGGCGCGGAACGCAGGCGTGTCCTCAATCGGCGAGATGACCTTGATCAAACCGTCTTCCGACGAAATCTCGATGCCGAGGCCGGCGAAGCGGCCCTTGGTCTGCTCCTGGAGTTCTTGATAGTCGGTCTTGTCGAGATACGACGAGTGCGGGTCGAGGCTCGACACCATGCCTTTGATGGCGGCGGTGAGGAGCTTTTTGTCGTCGACCGGCGTGACGTACTCATGCTTGATTTGGCCGAACACTTCGGCGAAGAGCCGGAGCTGGTCGAGCGGCAGCGGCTCGATCACGGTTTGCTGGGTTTGCTGCGCCGAAGCGGAGATCTGCAGGGTGGCAAATACGCCGGTCGCGAGGCCAGCAGCGATCAGGCCGATGTTTTTGAGGTTTTTTCGCATAGAGATTGTTGCGTGCGGTCGAAAAGGCGCGTGGCAGCGTCTAATGGAAAAGCGACGGACAAGTATAACTGCACACTTGACCGCTCTGTGCATAAGGCGCGATCAGGGCTGATGGAGGTGGTGTCCGCGAACGCGATTCGAGCGCTGGCGCGTGGACGAACGTTGCGGGTTCGACAGTCCGGATGCAGCGGGGTTCGCACGTTGCGTGCCGCAATGCCTTGCCAGGCGCGGGGCTGGCGGGAGACTGGCAGCGCGGTGGCTGTGGGCTGGCTTGTTTGTCAGCGAAGCTGGAAACGCGGAAGGATTTACCCGCTTGAATGGCTTGAACCGCTTGAGACGCGGGGATGAGCTACCACAGAGGTGCTGCTGAACCGCCGACCCCGTGCGATTGCGCGAGGCGGCGGTTTGGATGCAATACGGGCGAGAAAAGGCTTAGCCCGCCTTCTTGCCCTGGTTCGCGACAGCAGCTGCAGCCTTCGCGATAGCGTCGGCGTCGCCCAGATAGTAGTGCTTGATGGGCTTGAGGTTCTCGTCGAGCTCATAGACGAGCGGCACGCCGTTCGGGATGTTCAGGCCGACGATGTCCGAGTCCGAGATGTCGTCGAGATACTTCACGAGCGCGCGGATCGAGTTGCCGTGCGCGGTGATCACGACCTTCTTGCCCGCCTTGATGGCCGGGGCGATCGATTCGTTCCACAGCGGCATCACGCGCGCGACCGTGTCCTTCAGGCACTCGGTGAGCGGCAGCGCTTCGCGCGGCACCTTCGCGTAGCGCGGATCGTCGTAGGCCGTGCGCGAGTCGGTGGGTTCGAGCGCGGGCGGCGGCGTGTCGTAGCTGCGGCGCCAGACCAGCACCTGCTCGTCGCCGAATTTCGCGGCGGTTTCCGCCTTGTTCAGGCCCGAAAGCGCACCGTAGTGACGCTCGTTCAGGCGCCACGAATGGACCACCGGCAGGTACATCTGGTCCATTTGGTCCTGCACGTGCCAGAGCGTGCGGATCGCGCGCTTGAGCACCGACGTATAGGCGATGTCGAACGAATAACCCGACGCCTTGAGCAGCTGGCCGGCCTGCTGGGCTTCGAGGTTGCCCTTTTCGGTCAGGTCGACGTCGACCCAGCCGGTGAAGCGGTTTTCCTTGTTCCACGTCGATTCGCCGTGGCGGATGAGTACAAGTTTGAACATGAAAATGACGGTCGGTAGTGAAGGAAGCGGTAATCGGGGCCGGAGTTCGCCGGGGGCGCCGGTCATGCGGCTGCGTCGCTGCGGCGGTTCGGTCCCGTGCGTCGCATACACGATTGCGCACCCGGGCTGGAGGGCGGCAACCTTGCGACAAACGGTTATTTTATAATGAGCGGATTGCCCAAATCAGTTTCTCCCCGATTTCTCTTTTTCCCGGCGGATCATCCGTGACGTTCTTTACCAATTACATCAACCTTGTACTCATCGCGATCGTCCTCATCTCAGGAGCGTTGCTCCTGTGGCCGACGCTCAAGCGCGGCGGGCGCGGCGGCGTTTCCGCCGCCGAGGCGACGCAGATGATCAACCGCCGCAACGCGGTGGTGATCGATCTGCGTTCCGCGGACGACTTTGCGAAAGGCCACTTGCCCGCCGCCCGTCACCTGGAATTCGGCGAGCTGCAGGCCAAGGTCGGCCAGTTCGTGAAGAACAAGAGCAACCCGGTGTTGCTGGTCTGCCAGACGGGCCAGCAGTCGCACAAGGCGCAGCGCCTCGTGAAGGATGCCGGTTTTGCCGAGGTCCACGTGCTGGACGGCGGCGTGAACGCCTGGCAGCAGGCCGGCATGCCGGTCGTGAAACAAGGAGCTTCGAAGTGAACAAGGTGGTCATGTACAGCACCCAGGTGTGCCCGTATTGCCAGATGGCCGAGCGTCTTTTAAAGTCGCGCGGCGTCGACCATGTCGAGAAGGTGCTGATCGACCGGGACCCGGTGCGCCGTGAAGAGATGATGACGCGCACCGGCCGCCGGACGGTACCGCAGGTTTTCATCGGCGAGACGCATGTGGGCGGTTACGATGACCTCTCCGCGCTCGACCGTGCCGGCGGCTTGATGCCGCTGCTCGAAGCCACGGCCTGACGTAGTTTTTTACGGCGCGTCATTGCGCCACGGTTTTTCGCCCGTGCGAGCCGGCAAGGCATGCGCGGGCGCGTTGTCGTCTGTTGCTGCTCATTGCGGCTGCACGGCATTGCCCTCGATTTAGCGAGACGAAGCGATACTGTGCGGTTGCAACTCAATTTAATCAGGAAGCCATACACCATGTCTGACGAGAACAACCAGCCGTTCTTCAACATCCAGCGCATTTACCTCAAGGATCTGTCGCTCGAGCAGCCGAATTCGCCGGCCATCTTCCTCGAGCAGGATATGCCTTCGGTGGAAGTGGAAGTCGACGTGAAGGCCGAGCGTCTCGCGGAATCGGTGTTCGAGATTCTCGTAACCGGCACGGTGACCGCGAAGATCAAGGACAAGGTCGCGTTCCTGATCGAAGCCAAGCAAGCCGGCATTTTCGACATCCGCAACATCCCGGCGGAACAGATCGATCCGCTCGTCGGCATCGCATGCCCGACCATCCTGTTCCCGTACCTGCGCTCGAACATTGCCGACGCGATCACGCGTGCGGGCTTCCCGCCGATCCACCTGGCAGAGATCAACTTCCAGGCGCTCTACGAGCAACGTCTGCAGCAAATCGCGCAGCAGCAGGAAGGCGCGAGCAACGCCACGCATTGATTGGCGCTGAAACGAAACCACCGGTGCGGAGTATCGGAATGAAAGTTGCCGTTCTCGGCGCCGGAGCGTGGGGCACCGCGCTGGCAGGGCACCTGGCCCAGGCGCATGACACGCTGTTGTGGGCGCGCGATGCCGCGCTCGTCAACGCAATGCGTCAGACGCACGAGAACGCCCGCTATCTCGCGGGCGTCTCGCTGCCGAAAAAACTTCACTACGAAACAGATCTGGCCGCCGCGCTCGACTTTGCGTCGGGCGAGGCGGATCTCGTCGTGCTCGGCACGCCGGTGGCGGGCCTGCGCGACATGTTGCGCATCATGCGCGGCATGAACCGCGCGCCCGCGCACTTCGTGTGGCTGTGCAAGGGCTTCGAATCCGACTCGCAGCTCATGCCGCATCAGGTCGTGGCCGCCGAGCTGCCCGGGCACAAGAGCAACGGCGTGCTTTCGGGGCCGAGCTTCGCGCGCGAGGTGGGCGAGGGCCTGCCCGTTGCGCTCACCATCGCGAGCGCCTCGGTCGACTGCCGCGAGCGCACGCTCGCAGCCTTCCATCATCGCGCGATGCGCATCTATACCGGCGACGACGTCGTGGGCGTGGAAGTGGGCGGCGCGGTCAAGAACGTGCTCGCTATCGCAACCGGCATCTCCGATGGGCTTGGCCTCGGCCTGAATGCGCGCGCCGCGCTCATCACGCGCGGCCTCGCGGAGATGACGCGCCTTGGCGTGACGCTAGGTGGGCGCGCGGAAACCTTCAATGGGCTCACGGGCCTCGGCGACCTCATCCTCACCGCGACGGGCGACCTCTCGCGCAACCGCACCGTGGGCAAGCAGCTTGCGAGCGGACGCACGCTCGACGATATCCTCGGTGCGCTTGGCCATGTGGCGGAAGGCGTGCGATGCGCGCGCGCCGTGCTTGCCATCGCGCGCGCGCACAATATTGAAATGCCGATCACCCAGGCGGTATGCGCCGTGCTGTTCGACGGCGTGGCTGCGCGCGATGCCGTGAGCGCACTGCTCAGGCGCGACGCGAAGGCGGAGTAGGGCGCGGGTTTTTCACGCGCTCAGGCGTTGCGCCCGGGCTCCCGCCGCCTGCTTCAACGCGAGTGGAGGACCGCCATGCTCACCATCGGAAATTGCCGCATCGAAGCGCAAGTTGTCGACATCACCACGCTGCATGTCGATGCCATCGTGAACGCCGCGAACACGTCGCTGCTGGGCGGCGGCGGCGTGGATGGCGCGATCCATCGCGCGGCCGGGCCGCAGTTGCTGCGCGAATGCGAGACGCTGAACGGTTGCCCGACCGGCGACGCGAAGATCACCGCCGGCTACCGGCTTCCCGCGAAACACGTGATTCACACGGTCGGGCCCGTCTGGTACGGCGGCGCGCGTGACGAGGCATTGTTGCTCGCGTCGTGCTACCGGCGCTCGCTCGAATGGGCGCGTGCGGCCGGTGTGAGGAGCATTGCGTTTCCGGCGATCAGTTGCGGCGTGTATCGTTTTCCGCCCGATGAAGCCGTGAAGATCGCGGTGCAGACCGTGATCGACGTGCTGAGTGCCGAGCGCTCGTTCGAGCGAGCCGTATTCGCATGCTTCGACGAGGCGATGCTCGCGCGTTACGTGCTCGAGTTGAGTTTGCATTGAATGCGCACTGAGCGTACGCGCTTCATTCGTCCTTGATTCGTCCTTCATTCCCCGCCTTCAAAGCCTGACTGACGCCACGCCTCGAACGCCACCACGGCCACGGTGTTCGACAGATTCAGGCTGCGGTTGCCTGGCCGCATCGGCAGGCGCACGCGCTGTTCGGGCGCGAAACGCTCGAGCACCGAGTCGGGCAACCCGCGCGTTTCCGCGCCGAACACGAACCAGTCGCCCGGCAAGAATGCATGATCGTGAAAGCGTCCCGAGCCGCGCGTCGTGAACGCGAACATGCGCGCTGGGTCGGGCGTCTCGGTGGCGATGAAGGCATCCCAGTTGCGATGCACGTGCATTTGCGCGTATTCGTGATAGTCGAGGCCGGCGCGGCGCATTTTCGCGTCGTCGAGCGGGAAGCCGAGCGGCTCGATCAGATGCAGCCGCGCGCCGGTGTTCGCGCACAGGCGGATCACGTTGCCGGTGTTCGGTGGAATTTCAGGTTCGACGAGAACGACATTGAACATGGCGATGAAAGTCTGGAAAAACGATAAAAACGAAAAGAGACAAAACGGCGGCGTTCAGTCCTTCGGTGTGCGCAGCACGACGAAATTCGTCACGCGGCGCGCGCCCGCTGCCTTTAGCGTATGCGCGAGCGCATCGAGCGTCGCGCCCGAGGTCATTACGTCGTCGACCACGCCCACGTGCACGCCGCTTAACGCTTGGCCTGCGCGCGTGAGCGCGAACGCGTGGCCCACGTTGCGGCGGCGCATCTCGCGGTCGAGCTTCGATTGTGCCGCCGTATGCAGCGTGCGGCGCGCCAGCGTGGCATCGGCGCGCGTACCGAGCGCGCGGGCGAGCGGCCTCGCGATTTCCCACGCCTGGTTGTAGCCACGCTCGATTAGGCGTTCGCGCGAGAGCGGCACCGGCACGATGAGACTTGGCGCGTCGTCGGTATCGAGCACGTCGACGGCTGCGTGCGCGAGACGCCGCGCGAATTCTTCGCCGAGCGCGAGCCGCGCGCGAAACTTCAGGCCGAGCGCGAGCGCATCGAGCGGCGCGCGATAGTCCGCGAGCGCCAGTGTCGCGTCGAACGCGGGCGGCGATTTTATACAGGCGTCACACCGGTAGCGATCGCCGCCTCGCGCGTGCCGCGCTGCGTGACGCATGCCCGAAAGCGGCAGCGCGCAAACGGTGCAGCGCAAACGCGCCTCATTCCAGTACGCCGCATCGCAAGCCGCGCACAGCACAGCGCGCGCGTCGCTGCGAGCCTCATTCGAAACATGGCCCGTGTGGCGCGACAAATTGCCGCATAATGGACACAGATTGGGCAGCACGAACTCGGCGAGCCGCGGCCAGTGCGTTCGCGCGCTGCGCCGGACGCGCGCCATGGCGCGTCGCAAAGCCTGCGCTTTCGCTCCGGTTTTTTTCGCAGGACAAGCACGCCTCAATGCGGGCGAGTGGCTTGACGCCGAAATCGGTGATTGTGCGGAACGCTGCGGCATCGATGGACGGCCCGAACCAGGTTCGAGACTCGCGACTGAAGGAATAACAGTGAGCGAGTATACTTCGCGGACTTCGCCAATACGACCGACATGTCTCCGTCTCACCCAAGACCTGGCCGTCCGGCCTACGATTCGCGCTATCTCCGACGGATATTCGACCGCCGCGCGGCGACGTTCGACGAGGTTGCGTTCCTTACACGCGAAATCGCTGAGCGTATGCGCGAGCGCCTCGAGTACATCAAGGTGAATCCCGCGAGCGTGCTCGACATGGGCTGCGGTCCTGGCGACGACCTTCCCAATCTGCGCGAGCGCTTTCCCGAAGCGCCCGTATTCGGCACCGACCTCTCTCTCGCGATGCTCGAGCGCGCCCGCGCGCACGACGCCGGCGACACGAGCTGGCGGCGCTTTCTTCCCGCCTCGATTGGCCGTGCGCTCGGTGCGCGCGGTCCGCGTTTCGCGCAGGCCGACTTCGCCGAGTTGCCGTTTGCGCGCGAAGCGTTCGAGTTGCTCTGGTCGAATCTCGCCTTGCATTGGCATCCGCGTCCCGATCTCGTGTTCGGCGAGTGGCAGCGCGTGCTCAAGGTGAACGGCCTGCTCATGTTCAGCACGCTCGGTCCCGACACGCTCAAGGAATTGCGCGGCGCCTGGGCAGAAGTCGAAGCCGCGCACGGCGTGCCCACGCGGCCTCATGTGATCGATTTCGTCGACATGCACGATCTCGGCGACATGCTCGTCGAGAACGGCTTCGAGATTCCGGTGATGGACCAGGAGACGCTCACCGTCACGTACAAGACGCCTGAGAAGCTGCTCGCCGACGTGCGCCGCTGGGGCGCGTATCCGTTCAACCGCACATTCTCCGTGCGCGAAATCCATGAAGACCATGAGGGCGATCCGCCCGAAGGGCTCGCGTCGCGGCGCCTCAATCGCGCGCTCGTGGACGCGCTGGAGGCGCGCCGTTTGAAGGATGGGCCCAACGCAGGTACGATTGCGCTCACCTTCGAAATTATCTATGGGCACGCGTGGAAGGCTGTGCCGCGCACGACAGCGGAAGGCCATGGCATTGTGCGCATAGAGGATATTGGACGCGGCGGTCCGACCAGGAATCGCTAACGTGATAAGGGGGGCTTTCGTTATGCCTGAAATTAGCGCCGGAAAAGCCCTCGAAAAATTATCGAAAAATCGCTGAAAGCCCCGTCAGTACTGGATTTGCGGCGGATTGTGGCTTGCTTGTGGGTGCTCGGGATCACGCCTATAATGCGTCGGTTGCCGTATTGACTGGGTCCCCAAATCTTACGCAGCAAGTCCAGATCTCCCGCAGTTGTGTAAGGCAGCAAGCGGCGATAGTCTGCGAATGTTGCAGTGGGGGAGGCGAGCAATGCAGACGTCTGATCTGCTGGCGAGTCCGGAGCCGATCCTGAAAGACTGGCTCATGAAGCGCAACTGCTCGGTTTCGCCCAGGCAATTCGTGTTGTTCTATGTATCGCTGGCGCTAGTATCCATCGCGATCGCCGTTCTGTTGTTGATCCGTGGCGCCTGGATGGTATTGCCGTTTACCGGCATCGATCTGTTGGTGGTAGGGGGCGCCTTTGCCATTTATGCGCGCCATGCTGTCGATTACGAACGTATCAAGCTTTATCCGAACCGGCTGGTGATCGAGCAGATGAGCGCCGAAGCGCTCACGCAGTTCGAATTCAATCCCCGCTGGGTGCGGGTCGAACCGGGCGCGACCCCACGCGATCCGGTACGTCTCGTGTCCCGCGGCCAGACGGTCGCAGTCGGTTTGCATTTGCCGCAGTATCGGCGTGCGCAGTTCGCGCGGGAACTGCGCATGTGGCTCGCGCGCGCCGCTTGAAGGCGGATCGCGTGGCAGGGTGAGGTTCATTCAGAGTGCGAGTCATTAAATGACGCGCACCCAGGGCGTGACCTGGTTGCAGAACCTTCCTGCGGGGTCGAGGGTTTGAATGGAATTTATGGGTAAGGAAGCTATGAAAACAATCAAGCGAGCCCTACAGGGCGTGCTGGCGTGCAGCGGACTCCTCGTCGCCGGCTCGGCACTCGCTGTCGGAGACAGTCCGGGCGGCCCAGCCGTCAATGAGATCAATTTCCAGCCGCCCGTCACGCGCATCGCAGAAGAGCTTTATAACCTGCACATGATGATGCTGCTGTTATGCACCGTGATTTTTATCGGTGTATTCGGCGTCATGTTCTATTCGATGTACGCACACCGTAAATCGAAGGGCCATAAAGCTTCGCATTTCCATGAAAGCACGACCGTCGAAATTATCTGGACGATCGTGCCGTTCATCATCGTTGTGCTGATGGCACTGCCGGCCACCAAGGCCGTCGTCGCCATGAAGGACACGACCAACGCCGACCTCACCGTCAAAGTCACCGGCTACCAGTGGAAGTGGGGCTACGACTACGTGAAGGGTCCGGGCGAGGGCATCAACTTCATTTCGACGCTCACGACGCCGCGCTCGGAAGTGAACGGCCAGGCGCCGATCACCGACACCTATCTGCAGGAAGTCGATAACCCGCTCGTCGTGCCGGTCAACAAGAAGATCCGCATCATCACGACCGCCAACGACGTCGTGCACTCGTGGTACGTGCCCGCGTTCGGCGTGAAGCAGGACGCCATTCCGGGCTTCGTGCGCGACACCTGGTTCAAGGCCGAGAAGGTGGGTACCTACCGCGGCTTCTGTACCGAGCTGTGCGGCAAGGAACACGCGTTCATGCCGGTCGTGGTCGAGGTGCTGTCCGACGAGGACTATGCAAAGTGGGTGGATACGCAAAAGGCGAAGATGGCTGCCGCCAGCGACGATCCGAACAAGACCTACACGATGGCTGAGCTCAAGGAGCGCGGCGAGAAGGTCTACGCAGCGAACTGCGCGGCTTGCCACCAGGCAAACGGCAAGGGCGCGGGCACGTTCCCGGCGCTCGACGGCAGCAAGGTCGCCAACGGCCCGATCGCCGGTCACGTGGACATCGTCCTGCACGGCAAGGCTGCAATGCCGCCTTGGGCGCCTACGCTGAACGACGTCGAAATCGCTTCCGTGGTCACGTTCGAGCGCAACGCATGGGGCAACCATATGGGCGACATGCTGCAACCGCGCCAGGTGGCCGACGCACGCAACGGCAAGATGCCCGAAGGCGGCACGCAAGCGGCGGCGGAAGCTGCTCCGGCAGCGCAAGCAAGCGGCGCGGAGCAGCCGGCTGCGGCGAGCGGCGCCGAGCCGGCTTCGGGCGCAGCGCAGAGCAACGCAGCGGCGCTCCCGGCCAGCATTTATTTCGAAGTTGGCAAGAGCACGCTGCCGGCTGACGCGAAAGACGCAATCCAGGCTGCAGCCGACTACGCGAAGGCGCATCCGGACGCGAAGTTCACGCTCTCGGGTTTCACCGACGCGAGCGGCAAGGCAGACACCAACGCGGAACTCGCCAAGCATCGCGCGCAAGCTGTGCGCGACGCGCTGAAGGCGGCGGGCATCGCCGAGGATCACATCGTCCTCAAGAAGCCGGAGACGGTTACCGGCGGCGCCGACGCGAAGGAAGCGCGGCGCGTGGAAATCAGCCCGGCAGCCTGAGCGGCGGCTGATCGGCTCCGGAGCGCGAGAAGCAACGAGGCGCGCACCGGGCCGCGAAAAGAACAGTCAGTCGCATAGGCCAACATAGTAGTAAGAGACGCAAAGCAATTCGCTTCAGGAGAGAGTCATGTCTAGCATCGGACACGATGTAGCGGGCCACGGTCATGTGCACGGGGACCACGCCCACGAGACGCCCCACGGGTGGCGACGCTGGCTGTTCGCCACGAACCACAAGGACATCGGAACGCTGTATCTGATTTTTTCGTTCGTGATGTTCCTGTCGGGCGGTGTGATGGCTCTGGCCATCCGTGCCGAGCTGTTCGAACCGGGTCTGCAGATCATGCGCCCCGAGTTCTTCAACCAGCTCACCACAATGCACGGCCTCATCATGGTGTTCGGCGCGATCATGCCGGCATTCGTGGGCTTCGCGAACTGGATGGTGCCGCTGCAGATCGGCGCATCGGACATGGCGTTCGCGCGCATGAACAACTTCAGCTTCTGGCTGCTGCCGGCTGCCGCCGTGCTGCTCGTCGGGTCGTTCTTCGCACCGGGCGGCGCAACCGCCGCGGGCTGGACGCTCTACGCGCCGCTTTCGACGCAGATGGGCCCGGGCATGGACTTCGCGATCTTCGCGGTGCACATCATGGGCGCGTCGTCGATCATGGGCGGCATCAACATCGTCGTGACGATCCTGAACATGCGCGCACCGGGCATGACGCTCATGAAGATGCCGATGTTCGCATGGACCTGGCTGATCACCGCTTACCTGCTGATCGCAGTGATGCCGGTGCTCGCAGGCGCGATCACGATGCTGCTGTTCGACCGTCACTTCGGCACGAGCTTCTTTAATGCGGCAGGCGGCGGCGACCCGGTCATGTACCAGCATATCTTCTGGTTCTTCGGCCACCCCGAGGTCTACATCATGATCTTGCCGGCGTTCGGGATCGTGTCGCAGGTGATTCCGGCGTTCTCGCGCAAGCCGCTGTTCGGCTATAGCTCGATGGTGTACGCCACGGCGTCGATCGCGATTCTCTCGTTCATGGTCTGGGCGCACCACATGTTCGCGACCGGCATGCCGGTCACGGGCCAGCTGTTCTTCATGTACGCGACCATGCTGATCGCCGTGCCGACGGGCGTGAAGGTGTTCAACTGGGTGGCCACGATGTGGCGCGGCGCGCTGTCGTTCGAAACGCCGATGCTGTTCGCCGTGGGCTTCCTGATCGTGTTCACGTTCGGTGGCCTCTCGGGTCTGATGCTCGCCATGGCGCCGCTCGACATCCAGTACCACGGAACCTATTTCGTCGTTGCGCACTTCCATTACGTGCTAGTGGCGGGTTCGCTGTTCGCTTTGTTCTCGGGGTGGTATTACTGGGCGCCGAAGTGGACTGGCTGGATGTACAACGAGATGCGCGGCAAGATCCACTTCTGGTGCTCGCTGATCTTCTTTAACCTCGCGTTCCTGCCGATGCACTTTGTCGGTCTCGCCGGGATGCCGCGTCGCTATGCCGACTACCCGGCCCAGTTCACCGACTGGAACCAGGTGATTACGATCGGCGCGTTTGGCTTCGGCCTCTCGCAGGTGTACTTCCTGTTCTTCGTCGCGCTGCCCGCATACCGTGGTGGCGGCGAGCTGGAAAAGGCTGGGGACAAGCCGTGGGACGGCGCAACCGGTCTCGAGTGGACCGTGCCGAGCCCGGCTCCGTTCCACACCTTCGAAAATCCGCCGACGGTCGAATAAACCATCGGTCCTGGGCGTCCGGCCGCCGTGCGCGGCCGGGCGCCAGACATCCCGCAGCAACTCCGCAACTTCGCAACACAAGCGCATGACCCGGAATCCACAAAAAAGACGTACGCCCGAACAGATCCGCTCGGGCAACCTGCGGCTCGGCCTGATTCTGCTGGCTGTCGTCGGCGTCTTTTTTCTGGGTGCCGTACTGAAGCAGGTGTATTTCGGCGCTCAATAAGGCCAAGAGAAGTGAGGCGCTTCGCATCGCGTTGAGCGCTGGTGTTCGTACGAGGAAGTTCGATGTCCACGCCGAAGTTTTCAGATCGCCCAGACGGCGATCGCGGGTTCAACCGCTCGATGCTCATCAAGCTCGTGGTGGTCGCCTTCTTGATGTTCGGTTTCGGTTTTGCGCTCATCCCGATGTACCGCGCGATTTGCCAGGTCACCGGCATCAACAATCTCGTGCAGCGCGACGCCACTGTGCGAGAGGCACGCAACACGCAGGTCGACATGACGCGCACGATTTCGGTCGAGTTCGATGCGAACGCGCGCGGGCTGCTGGGTTTCAAGCCGGAACAGACGAGCCTCGAGGTGCATCCGGGCGAAGTCATGACGGTGATGTACGACATTTCGAACAACGAAGGGCGCACGATCGACGCGCAGGCGATTCCGAGCTACGCACCGAAGCAGGCGACGGAATACTTTCGCAAGATCGAGTGCTTCTGCTTCACGCAGCAGACTTTGAAGCCGAACGAGACGAAGCGCATGCCGGTGGTGTTCGTGATCGATCCGAAACTGCCGAAGGACGTGAAGACGATCACGCTGTCGTACACGTTCTTCGAACTGAACAAGCCCGCAGTGCCGCAGCCGCCGAAGCAGTCGGCCGGCGCATGAGATGAGCGAGGCGTGAGCCCACCGGGATGACGCGCATGAACGGCAACGATAGAAAGGAACAACGCGACGACGCCAGCCAGGGCGCCGGCGCGGCAAAGCAGAAGAAGATCGGCGTGCTGCAACTGGCGAAAGCCGTGGGGTGGTCGTTCTTTGGCATACGCAGGCGCGCCGACCTCGAATCGGACGCCGCGCAGCTGCACCCGCTGGCGCTGATTGCCGCGGGGATCATCGGTGCGGTGGTTTTTATCGTCGTGCTGCTGTTGATCGTGCACGCGGTGGTGGGCCAGGCGTAGCGCGGGGCAGCATGCGGAACGCATGCGCTCGCGCTTGACGGCGAAAACGAATAACGAAGACAGACCGCCGGCAACAGTCGGCAAAAGCCGGCACTGTCCGGAGCAACTGGAAATTGGAGAATCAGGCATGAGCGGCCAAAACGATAGCCCGTACTACTTCGTACCGCACCCGTCGCGGCATCCGATCAGCGCGTCCATTGGTATTCTGATCATGCTTGGCTCGCTGGCCTCGTGGATCAACGGCGAGTCGTGGGGGCCGATCGGCGTGGCCGCCGGTCTGCTGTGGATGCTCTTCACGTTGTGGCACTGGTTCGGCGACGCCATTGCCGAGTCGGAAGGCGGCATGTATGGCAAGCGCGTCGACAAGTCGTATCGCTGGAGCATGAGCTGGTTCATCTTCTCCGAAGTGATGTTCTTCGGCGCGTTCTTCGGTGCACTGTTCTACGCGCGCCAGATCGCCCTCCATCAGCTCGGCAGCCTCGACTACAAGCTGATTTGGCCGGACTTCGCAGCGGTGTGGCCGAACAACGGCCCGGCGGCGCTCGTCTCGCACTTCCGCGCAATGACGCCGTGGCCCGTGCCGACCATCAACACGGCGCTGCTGCTTTCCTCGGGCGCGACGCTCACGGTTTCGCACCACGCGCTGCGCGACGATCACCGCAACAAGGCCATCGCATGGCTCGCAGCGACGGTCCTGCTGGGCCTGTGCTTCCTGTGCCTGCAGATCTTCGAGTACGTTCACGCGTATAACGAACTGAATCTCACGCTCGCTTCGGGCATCTACGGTTCGACGTTCTTCCTGCTTACCGGTTTCCACGGCTTTCACGTGTTCCTCGGCGGCACGATGCTCACCGTGGTGATGGTCCGCCTGATTCGCGGCCACTTCACGGCTGAACACCACTTCGCATTCGAAGGCGCTGCGTGGTACTGGCACTTCGTGGACGTGGTCTGGCTCGGCCTCTACGTCGTCGTGTACTGGCTGTAACGCGCACGCCGCGGGCGTAAAAAACAAGGCGCCGCTCCGACAATGTCGGCGCGGCGCCTTGGCTTTTGCAGGACCGGATGATGCGGGACGCTGCCCGGAGGCCGGGCACGGTGCGGGCTTAGCGTTGAGCTTTAGCGGCCGTACGGAATCCCGGTGGACTGGATCCAGCCCATCCAGTGCGCGAAGAGAATGAAGAGGAAGAGCGAGATGGACAGACCGACGCGCGTAGCGAGCGACCACACCATTCGCTTGCTGCGGCCGCGGTCGTGCATCATGAAATAAAGCGCTGAGATCATGCTCGCGATGATCAGCACGAATGCAATGGGGACAAGTATGTGCATGAAGTTCACTGAAGTTGGCATGCCTGAAAACGCCTGTCTCATTATCGCACCGCGCTCCCGGGGGCAGGGTTCGCCCATTCGAATGCAGTGCATTGGACGTGCCCGATGAAGATCCGCCTCGTTCCTGCGCTGCTCATCCTGATCGTGATGGCCGTGACCATCCGGCTCGGTTTCTGGCAGCGCGATCGCGCCCATCAGAAGGAAGCGCTGCAAGCGCAGATCACGCGCTACGAGAACGCGAACCCGCAGACCGTGAGCGCAGCGCCGATCGCCCTGAAGGACATCGAGTTTCATCGGGTGCGCGCAAAGGGCACGTTCATGCCCGAGCGTGTGGTGTATCTCGACAATCGTCCGTATAACGACCAGCCAGGCTTTTACGTGGTGATGCCGCTTAAACTGGAGGGCGGTGGCTACGTGCTCGTGAATCGTGGCTGGCTGCCACGCAACATCCAGGATCGCGAGCAGATCGCGCCTTATCTGACCCCCACGGAGCCGGTCGAAGTGGTGGGCATTGCGCGTGCCGATGCCTCGCGTGCCTTCGAACTGGGGGCGGGGGGCTCTGCAGCACAAAAGAAGATACGGCAGAATCTCGGCGTCGCTTCCTATGCGGCGGAAACCGGGCTGCCGTTGCAGCCCTTCGTGATCCAGCAAACGGACGCTGTGCCGGCCTTGAAGGACGGCCTCGTGCGCGACTGGCCGGTGCCGGCCACGGACGTCGAACGCAACTACGGTTACATGCTCCAGTGGTGGGGCATGGCGGCCGCGGCGCTCGGATTCGGCCTTTACGCGGCTCGCCGGGCTGCGACAAAAGAGCGCAGTAAGGGGCAAGGTCAGGAGCCGGCTCACGGCACGAAGGACGCCTGACGACTCGCCGGGCGACGGTTCGCCGGGCGACGTTCGCCGGGCACAAAGATACGCTGCAGCATCGCAGCACATGAATAACTGGAAGCGACAGAAACGAGGTTCGAGCAGTGTCGACGCATTCTCCCGATTCATCCCAGGTTTCGCGCAACGCATCACAGCAGAAGGGCGCTGCGCCTAAAGGCGCTCCGCAGAAGCCCTCCTGGCAACGCGGCCGCTGGATGCTGCTGCTGATTGCGCTGATCTGCGGCGCACCCATTGCGATCTCGTACTTCACCTACTACGTGATCAAGCCGAAGGGCGGCTCGACGAGCTACGGCACGCTGATCGAGCCGCAGCGCACGATTCCGTCCGCGCTGATGGTGACCGGCGACGATGGCCGCGAAGTGCCGCTCGATTCGCTTAAGGGCCATTGGCTGATGATCTCGGTGGATGGAAGCGCGTGTGGGGAGACCTGCGCGCAGAAGCTTTACTTCATGCGCCAGGTACGCGCGACGCAAGGCGCGGAGCGCGAGCGCGTCGTCACGGTCTGGCTGCGCACCGATGACGCCGCGGTGCCGGCCGTGGTGAAGACCGCCTATCCGGACACGCGCATGCTGCGCGCCGATTCGGCCGCGGTGGCCGCGTGGCTGCCCGCGACCGACAAGACGAACGACACCGATCACATCTACCTGGTCGACCCGAACGGCAACCTGATGATGCGTTTCCCGGAGCAGCCGGATCCGTCGAAGATCAAGCAGGACGTGACCAAACTCCTCAAGTGGTCGCGTATCGGTTAAGGTGCGCAGCGCGAGTCTGACAGAGAAGAGTACGAGAGATGTTTATCCTTGAGCTGGGCCTGATTGGCCTGTGCATCGCGTTGCTGCCGCTGTCGTGGGTCTGGGTGAAGGCCGACGACGACAAGTTCCGCAAGCTTGTGTGGCTCACGACCTTCATGACGCTCGACCTCGTGATGTTCGGCGGCTTCACGCGCCTCACCGATTCGGGGCTCGGCTGTCCTGACTGGCCCGGTTGCTATGGCACCTCGTCGCCGTTCATCGCGCACGTGCAGATCGCGGCCGCGCACCTCGCCATGCCCAGCGGCCCCGTGAGCATGACCAAGGCGTGGATCGAGATGATTCACCGCTACTTCGCGATGGCCATCGGCGTCCTGATCATCGCCCAGACGGCGATCGCCTGGCGCGCGCGCATCAAGCGCCTGCCGCTGCACGTCTCGCCGTGGTGGCCCACGGCGCTGCTCGGCCTGATCGTCGTGCAAGGCGCGTTCGGCGCCTGGACGGTGACGATGAAGCTGCAGCCCATCATCGTCACCACGCATCTTTTGCTCGGTCTCCTGCTGCTCGGCTCGCTCGCGTGGCTCGCCGCGCGCATGACGCCGCTGCCCGCGTACGAGCCCGACGCCGCGCGCTGGCGCGTGGCCGCGCTCGTGGCGCTCGTGCTGCTCGTCGTGCAAATCGCGCTGGGCGGCTGGGTGAGCACGAACTACGCGGTGCTTGCGTGCACGGACTTTCCGACCTGCAACGGCGCATGGATTCCGCCGATGGACTTCCACCATGGCTTCCATCTCTGGCGCGCGCTCGGCATGGACGGCAACGGCGACGTGATCACTCAGGACGCGCTCGTGGCGATCCACTGGACGCATCGCACGTTCGCGTTCATCGTAGTCGCTTATCTGGTATGGTTCGCCCTCAAGTTGCGGCGTTACGCCTCGCTGCGACGCCCCGCTAACTGGATCGTGATCGTGATCGTGATCCAGTTTCTGACCGGGCTATCCAACATCGTGCTGCAGTGGCCGCTGCCCGTGGCAGTGGCGCACAACGGTGGCGCGGCGATCCTGTTGCTTCTGGTCGTCGTGCTAAACTTTCGAATTGCTTGTAGCCGCCCCGGCCGCGCCGTTCTCCCTGCGCGCGACACCGCTGCGGTGTGATCCCGCCCTATGGAAAGTACAACCATCTCTCAGACGCCCGGCAGCCGGATTTCGCAGTATCTCGCGCTCACGAAGCCCCGCGTCACCCAATTGGCCGTGTTCTGTGCGGTCATCGGCATGTTCCTCGCCGTTCCGGGCATGGTGCCCTGGAAGCAACTGGTCGGCGGCACCGTCGGCATCTGGCTGACGGCCGGCGCGGCCTTCGCGATTAACTGTCTCGTCGAGCAGAAGGTAGATGCGCGCATGCGGCGCACCTCCTGGCGTCCTTCGGCGCGCGGCGAGATCACCAGCGCGCAGATCCTGGCGTTTTCTGCGGTGATCGGTGGCCTCGGCATGTGGGTGCTGTACACGTTCGCCAATCCGCTCACCATGTGGCTCACGGTCGCGACCTTCATTGGCTACGCGATCATCTATACGCTGCTGCTCAAGCCCGCCACGCCCCAGAACATCGTGATCGGCGGCGCCTCGGGCGCGATGCCGCCGGCGCTCGGTTGGGCGGCCGTCACGGGCCACGTGCCCGCCGACGCCTGGATTCTCGTACTCATCATCTTCGTGTGGACGCCGCCGCACTTCTGGGCGCTCGCGCTGTATCGCCGCAAGGACTACGAAAACGCCGGCCTGCCGATGCTGCCCAATACGCACGGCGAAAAGTACACGCGCCTGCACATCCTGCTCTACACCGTGATCCTGTTCGCGGTCACGTTGATGCCCTATATCTCGGGCATGAGCGGCGTGCTGTATCTGGCCACGGCGGTTTTGCTCGGCGCGGTGTTCCTCGCCTATGCGTGGAAAATCTACGTCGAGTATTCGGACGCGCTTGCACGCAAGACTTTCCGCTATTCGATCGTCTACCTCTCGGTGCTGTTCGCCGCGCTGCTGGTTGACCACTACGTCCGCGCGCTCATCGGGATGTAACGGCATGACCCATTCAATGTTCGCGCGCGCGGCGCGTGCCGCGCGTGTCACGCTCATTGCGCTTGCGGCGGCGGGCGCGCTCGGCAGCACGTTGCTGCTCGAAGGCTGCGGCCAGCAGCCGCCGACGTTCTCGAACCTCGATATCACCGGCAACACGCAGTTCGGCAAGGACTTCTCGCTGCCGGATTCGAGCGGCAAGATGCGCTCGCTCGCCGACTTCAAGGACAAGGTGGTCGTGCTGTTCTTCGGCTACACGCATTGCCCGGACGTCTGCCCGACCACCATGGCCGAGCTTTCGCAGGCGCTCCAGCAACTCGGGCCCGATGCCGCGAAGCGCGTGCAGGTGCTTTTCGTGAGCGTCGATCCCGAGCGTGACAGCGCCGCGATCCTGGGCCAGTACGTGAGCGCGTTCAATCCCACCTTCATCGCGCTGCGCCCGGCCAATGAAGAGCAGCTCAAGCAGATCACCAAGGACTTCCGCGTCTACTACGCGAAGGTGCCCGGCACGACGCCTGACAGCTACACGATGGATCACACAGCCGCGAGCTACGTGTTCGACACCACCGGCAAGCTGCGGCTCTTCGCGCGCGACGGGCAGGGCGTCACGCCCTGGCTGCACGATCTGAAGATCCTGCTCGACGCCAACGACTGAGGCCGTCAGGCCACGGAAACACCCCGGTTCGCCCAGTGCTCCGGCGCTAGCCAGCGCCGTGGAATATCCGTATGCGATTTCTTTATTTCGCGCGGCCGGGGCCATATGAGACCATTCACGTCCACCCGGCGGGCGGCACACGATGCCCCCGCAGCCGGGACATGACAGGAACAACACGCAACCAGCGGGAACATCATCGCCATGCAGCGCAGAAATCTGATTAAAGCTCTCCTCGCCGGCTTCGCCGCCGCCACCACACTCACGGCCAGCTTCGGCGCTCACGCCGACGACAAGGCCATCAAGGTCGGCACCGTCTCGGGTCCGGACGCGCAAGTCTGGGCCGTGGTCCAGAAGGTCGCCAAGCGCGAAGGCCTGAACGTGAAGGTCATCGAATTCAACGACTACGTGCAGCCGAACGCGGCGCTCGACTCTGGCGACCTCGACGCCAACAGCTTCCAGACCGGGCCCTACCTCGATAGCCAGGTCAAGCAGCGCGGCTACAAGCTCGTGAACGCGGGCCTCACGTACATCTCGCCGATCGGCGTGTACTCGAAGAAGCTCAAGTCGCTGAACGATCTGCCGCAAGGCGCGAAGGTCGCGGTGCCGAACGATCCGTCGAACGAGAACCGCGCGCTGCTGCTCCTGCAGAACAAGGGTGTGATCAAGCTGCGCGCTGGCGCGGGCACGAACGGCAATAACGCGACGCCGCTCGACGTCGCTGAAAACCCGAAGAAGGTGAAGCTCGTCGAACTGGACGCCGCACAGTTGCCGCGCGCGCTCGGCGACGTGGACGCCGCCGTGATCAACACGAACTACGCGCTGGCCGCCGGCCTGCAGCCGACCAAGGACGCCATCGCGCTGGAAGACACGCACAGCCCGTACGCGAACCTGATCGCCGTGCGCGCCCAGGACAAGGACAAGCCGTGGGTGAAGAAGCTGGTCGCGGCTTATCAGTCGGAAGACGTGCGCCAGTTCATCAAGAGCGAGTTCAAGGGTTCGATGATTCCGTCGTTCTAAGCGACGCGGGACCCTCGCGCGGCGTTAAAGCCGCCACGCTGGTGATCCAGCAAACGAAAAAGCCGCTTCCTGGAAGCGGCTTTTTTTGCGCCTGCATTTCTGGGCCGCGCGCTTATTCCAACAGCCTTGGCTCGAACTAACGCTCTGGCAGCGAACGGGCCCAGCGGCCTCCTAAAGAGAGCCCACAGGTATCACTCCAGGGAAAATCCCGATCACTGCGTCAACGCGCGCCACACCCTTGAATTTAATATAACTGTTTGATTTTTATGTGGTTTTAGTCGATTCACGTGCGGCGACTGTGCCTGTTGACTGGTATTATTGTGGTTATATAATGGGCTCGAATTTGCAACGGGCCGACGCCACATGGCAATGTCGAAAGTGCCAGATGACCTGCCCCGGTGCCCCCACGATCTGTCCACCCGCTGGCCGGAGTTCCATGGAAACCCGTTGGTCTGCCCTGATGCCCGATGCGCGCAACGTCACGCCGCTCTATCTGCAGCTGGCGCGCAATCTTGCGACGGCCATTCATTGCGGCGTGTGGTCGGCGGGCGAGGCGCTGCCGTCGGAGCGCACGCTTTCGGATGCCATCGGCGTTTCGCGCATCACGGCGCGCAAGGCCATCGAGCTGCTGGTCGAGCAGGGGCTGATCCGGCGCGCACGCGGCGCAGGCAGTTTCATCACGCCGCGCGTGGAAGATCCGCTTTCGCGCCTGACCGGCTTCACGAAAAAGATGGAGCAGCGCGGCTTCACGCCCGATTCGGTATGGCTGGAGCGCGAGGTGCGCGCCGCCCACCGCGAGGAGATTGTGCAGTTGGGGCTGTCGCCCGGCGCCTCGGTCGCGAGCCTGCGCCGCCTGCGTCGCGCGGACGGCATCGTGATGGCCGTTGAGCATTCGGCGCTGCCGGTGTCCATCGTGCCGGACCCGGGCGCGATCGACGGCTCGCTATACGCGTATCTCGAAGGGCGCGGCGTGCCGGTCGTGCGCGCGCTCCAGCACTTTCGCGCGGTCAACGCGACGGGCGAAATCGCCAGGCTGATGGATGTGGAGCCGCGTGCAGCACTGCTCGTGATCACGCGTGTAGGTTTTTCGCGCGACCAGCATGCCATCGAGCTCACCGACACTTATTGCCGCGATGGCTTTTACGACTTCGTCGCGGAGCTCAGGCAATGAACGCAGTAATCCAGAAGGCAATTCGCGGGAACGCGACGCCGCGCCACGAATCTCTCATGCACGTCATCGTCACGACTCACCGCGCACCCAAATTTGTCGTGCGCAAAATCGGAAAAATCTCATGCTGAGCGGAAACATTCTCACCCCTGACGGCTGGATCAACGGCACGATCACGTTCGAAAACGGACGCATCACGTCGATCGAAGGCGAGGCCACCGATCCGGCGAAGAACGACGAGCCGTACCTCCTGCCGGGCTTCATCGACCTGCACGTGCACGGCGGCGGCGGCGCCGACGTCATGGAAGCGGGCGACGCCATCGAAACCATCGCGCGCACCCACGCGCGCTACGGCACGACGAGCCTGCTCGCGACCACCATGACCGCGCCGCGCGACGAGTTGATGAGCGTGGTGTCGAGCCTCGGCGATGTGGCGCGGCGGCGCACGCCGGGCGGCGCGCGCGTGCTGGGCGTCCATCTCGAAGGGCCGTACATCAATCCGGGCAAGCTGGGCGCGCAGCCTGACGCCGCGGTGTCCGCCGTGCTCGACGAAGTGCTCAAGTATCTGTCGATCGCGCCGATCCGCGTGGTGACCGTGGCGCCGGAAATCGCGGGCCATATCGAGATCATCGGCGAGATGGCGGCGCGCGGCGTGCGGGTGCAACTCGGCCACTCGCTCGCGACCTACGACGACGCCGTGGCCGCACTCAAGCACGGCGCGCGTGGCTTCACGCATCTTTTCAATGCGATGTCGCCGCTGCATCACCGCAATCCGGGTCTCGTCGGCGCGGCGCTCGCGCACGCGGAATACGCCGAGATCATCCCCGACTTGCTGCACGTGCACCCCGGCGCGATCCGCGCGGCGCTGCGCGCGATTCCGCGCCTATACGTGGTGACCGACAGCACCTCGGCCACCGGCATGCCTGACGGCGAATACCGCCTCGGCAGCCAGCACGTGACCAAGTGCCTCGGCGGCGTGCGTCTTGCCGACGGCACACTGGCCGGCAGCACCCTCACCATGGACCAGGCCTTGCGCAATCTCGTGTCGATTGGCCTGCCGATTGCAGATGTTTCCGCGCGCCTGTCGCGCTATGCGGCCGACTATCTCGGCATCGAAGACCGTGGCCGCCTCACGCGCGGCGCATGGGCCGATGTCAATGTGTTCGACCGTGAACTGACGCTTACCGCGACCTACGTCGAAGGAGAATCGATTGTCGAATATGCTTAAAGAAGCGCTGGCCTCGGCTGGCGTCGTCGCCGCGCAGCTCGCGGACACCTCGCGCGTCGAGGCGCTCGCCCGCGCGCTCGAGGCCGAGCCGCGCCACGTTGCGCTCACGGTCGCGCGCGGCAGTTCGGACCACGCGGCGAGCTATTTCGCTGCGCTCACCATGAGCCGCATCGGCGTGCCGGTCGCTTCGGTTCCCATGTCGATCGCGACGCTGCAACAAGCGCCATTGCGCGTAAAGGGCCAGTTTGCTTTGGCTTTCTCCCAATCAGGCAGGAGTCCTGATCTGGTCGCGACGATGCGCGCGCTGCATGACGCGGGCGCGCTCACGGCGGCGATGGTCAACGTGGCCGGCTCGCCGCTCGCCGATGCGGCGGGAGCGGAACTGCCCTTGCTCGCCGGCCCGGAGCTGAGTGTCGCCGCAACCAAGAGCTATATCGCAATGCTCGCGATGTCGGCGCAACTCGTCGCGTTCTGGCAGCGCGACGCCGAGCTGCTCGACGCCGTGCGAGCGCTGCCTGAAGCGCTCGACTGCGCGGGCGCGCTCGACTGGTCGAAGGCCGTGGATGAACTGCGCGACGTCTCGCAGATGATTGTGATCGGCCGCGGCCCGGGGCTTGCCATCGCACAGGAAGCGGCGCTCAAGCTCAAGGAAACCTCGAGCATCCAGGCCGAAGCGTTCTCCAGCGCCGAAGTGCGCCATGGCCCGATGGAGCTCATCGACCGCGACTATCCGCTGCTCGTGTTTGCACCGCGCGGGCCGGAGCAGGCCGGGCTCGTGCAATTCGCGCGCGACATGCAACAGCGCGGCGCGCGTGTGCTGCTCGCGGCGCCCGCCGATGTGCAGGACGCCACGCTGCCGCTCGTCTCGACGGCCGACCCGGCGCTCGATCCGATTGCCGCCATTCTTTCGTTCTACGTGATGGCGGCGAGTCTCGCCGCCGCGCGCGGCCGCAACCCGGACGAGCCGCGCTACCTGAACAAAGTCACCGAAACCCACTAGATTGGAATGCTGATGGAACGCACCCAGGAGTCTCGCCTGATGAAGCCGGAAAATTCCGCCGCGGGCCGTATCGAACTGATCGCGCCGTTGAGCGGCCCAGTTGTGCCGCTCGCCTCGGTGCCCGATCCGGTGTTCTCGGAAGGCCTGTTCGGCGACGGCATCGGCATCGATCCGCTCGTCGGCCGGCTGGTCTCGCCGTGCGACGGCACGATCATGCACCTCGCGCGCACCGGCCATGCCGTCACGCTGCAGACCGCCGAGGGTGCGCAGGTGCTCGTGCATATCGGCATCGACACGGTCGAGCTGAACGGCAAGGGCTTTACGCCGAAGGTCGAGCAGGGCGCCCAGGTGCGTCGTGGCGACCTGCTGATCGAATTCGATCTCGATGTCGTGGCGTGCAACGCGCCTAGCCTCGTCTCCGTGATCGCGGTGGCGAACTCCGATGCGTTCGAGGTGATCGAGCGCGCGAGCTTCTCCGAACATGTCGAGGCTGGCGAGACGCCGCTGCTCGTATTGCGCGCGCGCGCCGGCGCAGTGCCTGCTGCCGACGTTGCGGAAGTCGTGACGAATGAAGTGCGCCGCAGCGTGACGCTCACGCACGCGGGCGGCCTCCATGCGCGGCCCGCGGCGCGGGCGCGTGAAGCCGTGCGCGGGATCGATGCGCGCGTGGAAGTGCGCTACGGCGAGCGCAAGGCAGCCATCGAAAGCGTGGTGGGCCTGCTTGGGCTGGGTGCGGGCGAGGGCACGACCATCGAACTGGTCGGCATGGGCCGCGAGGCGCAGAAGGCCGTCGATGCGGTCGCCAATGAGCTCCTGCGCGATGCGCCGGGTGAAGGCGGCGAAGCGCCCGCGCGGAAGTTGTCGCCCGCGCCGGTGGCCACCGCGGCGAGTGCCGCCAGTGCCGCTGGTGCGGCCATCGCCGCTCAGCAGGCTTCGCGCGGCGCGCCGGGCACGCTGGTCGGCGTGTGTGCTGCGCCGGGCGTGGCCGTCGGCAAGCTGGTGCGCTGGGACGACGCCGAACTCGTTCCCGCCGAACTCGCAAGCGGTCCTTCGGCTGCTGAAAGCCGCTTGCTCGACAAGGCGGTTGCGTCCGTCGATGCCGAGCTGGACGCCTCGGTGCGCGTGGCCTCGCAGCGCGGCGCGATCAGCGAAGCGGGCATCTTCCAGATGCACCGCGTGCTGCTCGAAGATCCGACGCTTATCGACGCCGCACGCGACCTCATCAGCCTCGGCAAGAGCGCGGGCTTCGCGTGGCGCGACGCGATCCGCGCGCAGATCACGGTACTCGGCCAGGTGGACGACCCGCTGCTCGCGGAGCGCGCCGCCGATCTGCGCGACCTCGAAAAGCGCGTGCTGCGTGCGCTCGCGAACGCGAGCGGTACGGGTAACGCGGCGGCCGCGCAGCGCGAGCTGCCTGAAGAGGCTGTGCTCGCCGCCGACGAATTCACGCCTTCCGATCTCGCCTCGCTCGACCGCAAGCGCGTTACCGCGCTTGTGATGGCGCGCGGCGGCGCGACCTCGCATGCCGCGATCATCGCGCGCCAGGCCGGCATTCCGGCGCTCGTCGCGCTCGGCGACGCGCTGCACAAGATCGAAGAGGGCACGACTGTGGTGGTGGACGCGGGCGCTGGCAGCTTCGCTTTCGCTCCGAGCCCGCAGGACGTCGAACGCGCCCGCGCCGAGAAGCAGCGCCTTGCTGGCGTGCGCGAGGCGAACCGGCGCACTTCGCATGAGGCCGCCGCCACGCGCGACGGCCATGCGGTCGAAGTCGCCGCGAATATCGCGACGCTCGACGACGCGCGCACCGCCGTGGACAACGGCGCCGATTCCGTCGGCCTGCTGCGCACCGAACTCATGTTCATCCATCGCCAGGCGGCGCCCACGGTGGACGAGCATCGCGAGGGCTACCAGGCCATTGCCGACGCGCTCGGCGGACGCACGGCCATCATCCGCACGCTCGACGTGGGCGCGGACAAGGAAGTCGACTATCTGACGCTGCCGCCCGAGCCGAACCCCGCGCTGGGCCTGCGCGGCATCCGCCTCGCGCAGGTGCGTCCCGACCTGCTCGACGATCAGTTGCGCGGCCTGCTCGCGGTCGAGCCCATGGGCGCCGTGCGCATCCTGCTGCCGATGGTCACCGACGTGGGCGAACTCGTGCGTCTGCGCGAGCGCATCGACACGTTCGCTCGCGAAGCAGGCCGCACCGGCCGCATCGAAGTGGGCGTGATGATCGAGGTGCCCTCGGCGGCGCTGCTGGCCGACCAACTTGCGCGCCACGCCGATTTCCTCTCGATCGGCACCAACGACCTCACGCAGTACACGCTCGCGATGGACCGCTGCCAGCCCGATCTGGCTGCCCAGGCCGACGGCCTGCATCCGGCCGTGCTGCGCCTCGTCTCGGTGGCGGTGGAGGGCGCGAGCAAGCATGGCAAGTGGGTAGGCGTGTGTGGCGCGTTGGCGGGCGACCCGCTCGCGGTGCCGCTGCTCGTCGGCCTTGGCGTGACCGAGCTGTCGGTCGATCCGGTATCCGTGCCGACGATCAAGGCGCGCGTGCGCAAGCTCGACTACAGCCAGTGCCGCGAGCGTGCGTTCGAGGTGCTCGCGCTGGAATCGGCTCAGGCCGTGCGCGCGGCAAGCCGCGCAAGCTGGCCGCTCGACTGATTTCCTGGGTGGCTGAGCAATCAGCCACTCTATTTACCCGGCAGCGGGCACTTTAAACCGTTCGCTTTCCTTAATAAAAACCCGCCGGCGGGCGCAGCGACCGCACACCGGTTTATCTCACCTCATCTTCTTCACGCAAGAGACAGAGACTGGAGGCAGTTCAATGGATGGCAATCCGTTTCTCAAGATTCAGAGCCTCGGCCGCGCGCTGATGCTCCCGATCGCAGTGCTGCCGGTGGCCGGCATCCTGCTGCGCTTCGGGCAGGCCGACATGCTCAACATCAAGATCATCGCCGACGCAGGCGGCGCGATCTTCGACAATCTGCCGCTGCTGTTCGCCATTGGCATCGCGGTGGGTTTCGCTAAAGACAATAACGGCGTGGCGGCGCTCGCGGGCGCGCTCGGCTATCTGGTCGAGACCGCCGTGATGAAGGACATCAACGACAAGCTCAACATGGGCGTGCTCTCGGGCGTGGTGGCCGGCGTCGTGGCGGGTCTGCTGTACAACCGCTTCAAGGACATCAAGCTGCCCGAGTTCCTTGCCTTCTTCGGCGGCAAGCGCTTCGTGCCGATCGTGACCGGGCTCGTGTGCTTGTTGCTCGGCATCGTGTTCGGCTATGCGTGGGGACCGGTGCAGCACGTGATCGATACGGCGGGCCACTGGCTCACCACGGCGGGCGCGATCGGCACGTTCGTCTACGGATTGCTGAACCGTCTGCTGCTCGTGACCGGCCTGCATCACATCCTGAACTCGCTCGTGTGGTTCGTGTTCGGCTCGTTCACGCCCGCCGGCGGCGCGGCCGTGACCGGCGACCTGCACCGCTTCTTCGCGGGCGACCCCACCGCGGGCAGCTTCATGGCCGGCTTCTTCCCGGTGATGATGTTTGGCCTGCCGGCCGCGTGTCTCGCGATGCTGCACGAGGCGCCCAAGGAGCGCCGCGCGATGGTGGGCGGCCTGCTGCTCTCAATGGCGCTCACTTCGTTCCTCACGGGCGTGACCGAGCCGATCGAGTTCACCTTCATGTTCCTCGCGCCGGTGCTCTACGGCATTCACGCCGTGCTCACAGGCCTGTCGCTCGCCATCTGCTCGCTGCTCGGCATCAAGCTCGGCTTCACGTTCTCGGCGGGCGCGATCGACTACGTGCTGAACTACGGTCTGTCGACGCACGGTTGGGAGGCGATTCCGCTCGGCATCGCCTATGCGGTGGTGTACTACGTGCTGTTCCGCTTCTTCATCCGCCGCTTCAATCTGCCGACGCCGGGCCGCGAAGCCTCGGCCGGCGACACGGCAATCGCCTCGTCGATGTCGGGCGTGGCGGTGGCGGCCGCTTCGTTCGATTCGGCGGCAGCGGCCACGGCGCTCTCGCGTGCGGCCCGCTATATCGATGCGCTCGGCGGTGCGGCTAACCTGAAGGTGGTCGATGCGTGCACGACGCGCCTGCGCCTTAACGTGGCCGATCCGGCACACGTGTCGGAGCCGGCGCTCAAGGCAATCGGCGCGCGCGGTGTGCTCAAGCGCGGCGGCGAAAGCGTTCAGGTCATCATCGGGCCGGAAGCCGACATGATCGCCGACGAGATCCGTCGCGAGATCGCCAGCGGCCGCCCGGCGGCGGCTGCTGCTGCGGTGAAGGCGGCGCCGGTGGCTCCGCAGGCTGCGGCGCAGTCATCGGCCGGTACGAACGATGAAGTGGGTCCGCTCGACCCGAATCCGTCGCGCTGGTTGGCGGTGCTGGGCGGCGCGGCGAACATCGTGTCGCTCGATGCGGTCGCGGTTACGCGTTTGCGTGTGATCGTGCGCGATCCTTCGGCAGTCGATCGTGCCCAGTTGGGTGCGCTCGACGTGGCATGGGTGTCGGCGGATACGCTGCACATCGTCGTGGGCGGCGCAGCGCAGCGCTATGCGCGCGAGCTTGCCTTGCAGGCAGCCTGAAGATCGACGAATTGCGGCCGGCATTACAGCCGGCCAAAAAGAAAAAGCCCCACTCTTAGTAAGAGTGGGGCTTTGCGTTCAAGCAGGGACCAGGCGCGGATCAGGCGTATTCGGCCAGCGCAGTGCGCATCTTCTTCATGGCGCTGGCTTCGATCTGGCGGATGCGCTCGGCCGAGACGCCGAACTCGTCGGCCAGTTCGTGCAGCGTCGAGCCACCCGAGCCGTCATCTTCGACGTTCAGCCAGCGCGCCTCGATGATGCGGCGGCTGCGCGCATCGAGGGCTTCCAGCGCGCTCGCGATGCCGTCCGATTGCAGACGGTCGCGCTGGCGCGAGGCGATCACGGCAGTCGGCTCGCTATGCGAGTCGGCGAGCCAGGCGATCGGGGCGAATGACTCTTCGCCGTCTTCGGTCTGGCTTTCGAGCGCGATGTCCGAACCCGAAAGGCGTGTTTCCATCTCCACGACTTCTTCGCGCTTCACGTTCAGTTCCTGCGCGAGGCCTTCGATTTCCTCAGGCGTGAACGATTGCAGGCCCTGCTTGTGGCTGCGCAGGTTGAAGAACAGCTTGCGCTGCGCCTTGGTCGTGGCGACCTTCACCATGCGCCAATTGCGCAGGATGTACTCGTGAATCTCTGCCTTGATCCAGTGCATGGCGTACGACACGAGGCGTACGTTTTGCTCGGGGTCAAAACGCTTGACCGCTTTCATCAAGCCGATATTGCCTTCCTGGATCAGGTCGGCATGCGGCAGGCCGTAGCCCAGGTAATTGCGCGCAATGGACACCACGAGGCGCAGGTGCGACAGCACGAGGCGGCGCGCGCCTTCGAGATTGTTTTGCTCGCGAAACTCGGTCGCGAATTGGCGTTCCTCTTGCGGCGTCAACATCGGGATCCGGTTCACGGCCTGGATGTAGGCGTCGATGTTGCCGAGCTGGCCAGGCAGCATGGAAGCATTCGCGAGCGCCAGTACACCCGAACCCCCGGCCTTGGCCGACGACGGGCTAAGCATATTCGGAAGGGTCATGGTCATTGTGTTGCTCACGTAGCGAACTCCTAAGGGATCTTGCAAAAGTCAGACATCGACTCCACGGGGGATGTTAGCACTCTCAATTAACGAGTGCTAATACTTCGAGTCTGTAGGGACTTCAAGGTTCCGCTGTCTCTATCGGAATATTTGTTTCGATAGATTTCAACGAATCCGCGAGAGGCAAGCTGGACGGGGTTTGCAGCGTGCCCCCGGTCTTGAAGGCACCGGAGGACCGAAGAAATACTCTAGAACGGGCTGCCATCCATCGCGGATAGGGTCGAGAAAACGGGCGGGAATCGGCGATTTCAGGGGACGGCTGGCGCCTCGGGCCGATGTCTTGAATCAGGCCCGAATTTCCTCGCCGGAATCTGTCTAATAGACAGCGGGGCGGGACAAAAGTGCTGCGATGCGACATTCAGGCACGCCGCGCCGCGCATTCATGGTGTTTAGCCCCATGTGGGTGCGATCCTGTTGATCGCAAGTTTCCATGCGTCAAAACCTGGTATAAATTTCACCGAGACGCGTGCGATAAATCTTCGGCGCGGATCGACGCGATGATGCGGACTCTTGCGCAGGGGGCTCGAGCAATGGCTGCAAAAATAATCGATGCGATTCGGGGGCTGGAGCGCGAGCGATTCCGCGCGATGGTGGATGGCGACGGCTCATCGCTGGAGCAACTCCTGTCCGACAACGCCACCTTCATCCATACGAACGGCAAGCGCGAGACCAAGCAGCAGTTCATCGACGCGATCACGGCGGGGCGCCGCCGCTATCGCCAGATCGAGATCCAGTCGCAGGACGTGCTGCCGGTGGGACGCGAGGCCTGCGTGATCTCGGGCCGCGCGCTGATCGAGATGGAAGCGAACAACGGCGCGCTGCTCTATCCCATTGCCTACACGGCGATTCAGACTCAGGAGGATGGCCACTGGCGTCTGCTCGCGTGGCAGGCGACGCGTTGCGCTGTCGAGTGACGACCGGTAGGTCCACTCGCCGATATCGCTTCCTGAGCGTATCGGGCGCACGCCAACGGCCCGTTTTGCCGCCGGCGCTCAACGCTAAGCCCGGGTACTGCTTTCTACTAAACCGCTGGTTTCACCATGCCGCCGCGTCTGTGCGTGGCGGCATGCGCGTTTGCGTAATCAAGCCGCCGCACGCTGATCGATCCGAGGCCAGACAGCGCGATTGACCGCGCTGACCATGGCGGCGACGGCCGCATGCGCGGCGTCGTCGGCCACGCCTGCGCCGTGACGCAGCGGCTGGCCGCCCACGCGGCAACCGACGAACACCGCCGTGGCGCCCTGCGCCGTGCGCAGGGTTTCGAACGACGTGACTTCGATGCTTTCACCCGCCGCCGCCGCGATCGCCCCGGCCATGACCTGCGCGTGCGCCAGGTCGATCTGCGCCGCCACCGGAATCGCGATCTCGCGGCCCTCCCAGCGCACCCGCCCGGCACCGGCGTGCGTGGCCGGACCGCGCGTCTCGAAGTATTCGCGCGCGAAGAGCGCGCAAATTGCGTCGCCCGAAATTTCCTCGCCCGAGCCGTCGGTGACCGTCTGCACGGCGTGGCTGAATTCGATCTGCACGCGGCGCGGCGGCGTGAAGCCCATGCCGCGCTCGAGCAGCCAGGTGGCACCGCCCTTGCCCGACTGGCTGTTCACGCGGATCACGGCGTCGTAGCTGCGGCCGAGGTCGGCGGGATCGATTGGCAGATAGGGCACTTCCCAGACGGCATCGGGCTGCTGCTGCGCGAAGCCCTTGCGGATCGCGTCCTGATGCGAGCCCGAGAACGCCGTGAACACGAGGTCGCCGGCATACGGGTGGCGCGGGTGGACCGGCAACTGATTGCAGCGCTCGACCATGCGGCGCACGGCATCGATATCGGAGAAGTCGAGGCCCGGGTCGATGCCCTGCGTATAGAGATTCATCGCGAGCGTGACGAGGTCGACGTTGCCGGTGCGCTCGCCGTTGCCGAACAGGCACCCCTCGATGCGGTCCGCGCCCGCGAGCAGCGCCATTTCGGCGGCAGCCACGGCCGTGCCGCGGTCGTTGTGCGGATGCACCGAAAGCACGATGCTGTCGCGGTACGCGAGGTTGCGATCCATCCACTCGATCTGGTCTGCGTAGACGTTGGGCATTGCGGCCTCGACGGTCGCCGGCAGATTCACGATCATTTTGTGATCGCGCGTCGGGCGCCAGGTCTGGGCGACGGCATCGCAGACTTCGCGTGCAAACGAAAGCTCGGTCATGCTGAACGTCTCGGGCGAGTACTGGTAGATCCAGTGCGTGCCGGGGCGCGCGTCGGCGTATTCGCGGATCAGGCGCGTGCCTTCCACGGCGAGCGCTTTCACCTCGTCCCTCGACTGCCCGAACACGATCTTGCGGAACGAAGGGCAGATCGCGTTGTAGAGATGGACGATCGCGCGCGGCGCGCCTTCGAGCGCCTCGAACGTGCGGGCGATGAGTTCTTCGCGCGATTGCACGAGCACTTCGATCGTCACGTCATCGGGAATGCGCTTTTCGTCGATCAGCTTGCGCACGAAATCGAAGTCGGTTTGCGACGCCGACGGAAAGCCGACTTCGATCTCCTTGAAGCCGATCGCGACCAGCATCTCGAAGAATTCGAGCTTCTGCTCGATGCTCATCGGCTCGATCAACGACTGGTTGCCGTCGCGCAAGTCGGTGCTCATCCAGATGGGCGCGTGCTCGACGGTGCGCGTGGGCCAGCGGCGGCCGTTCAAGCGGATGGCGGGGAAGGGGCGGTACTTCTCGGCGGGATTACGCAACATGACATGCCTCGTTCTTCATGGTGTCGTTTGCGATGGCGGTCGGCAGCGGGCGGCTGGCTTGCTGACGACGAAGCACGATGCGCGCAACTTCGGGCGTGCGGGCGGCAACCACGGACGCGAAGAAGATGGCCACGGTGACGGCGGTAACCGGCGCGGCAGAAGCGGACATGAACGAAGCCCATGCGACGTGCATTTTGACCCTCGCGACTCGCCCGAACGGTAAACGGACGAATGCAGACGACTAGGTTGTAGAGAAACTGCGGTTTGGGGTACTGCGAGAACTGCTTGGGAGGACCGCGGTGACCAGGGAGAGGGTCGTTGCGGCGCTACACCAGCTTTAGGCTAGGCGTAGCGATAGGGCCGATAGTAGGCCGAAGACAATGCGGAGGGTGTTCGGAAAGGAACGCATTCATCCAATGTAAGGCAGGACTGGCGAATGTGTCAACAGCGAATTCGCTGCCTGGGTTGACCCAGGCCGTTGACCTGAGCCGTTGACCTAAGCGCGCTTCGCAATGCGCTTGATCGTTTCGACCTGGCGGGCGATGGCCTCGGGCACCGGCGCATGGCCGCCCAGCACCGCGTCGATCCAGGCTGCCGTCGTGGGAGCGTCGCGGCCTTCGGGCAAGTCGACCTCGGGTGTGTCCGGCGACGAGCGCACCGGCTCGATCAGCGTCTCGCAGACACCGTCGTGCAGCCAGTCGACCTGCACCTGGCGGCGCGTGTCGGCGACGGCTTCGCCTTCGGTGCCGCGCGCCAGGAGCGCGCCGCCCAGGGCTGCATCGGGGTGCGCCGCGAAGAGGGCGCTCAGGCTTTCGCGATAGGCGGGATGCGTGTAGTTCACGAGCCGCAGGCCGGGTTGCGCGAACGGCTGCAATAGCTTGACAAGCGTATGCGTGGAGTTGCGCACGCCCATGCGCCGGCGCAGCGATAGCAGACGCGCGAGCTTCGGCGCGAGTGTTTCGATCGACGCGAACGCTACGCGGCGCTCGCCAAGCTGGGCTTCGATTTCGGCGTGATCGTGCGCGGCGGGCAGGTTCAGCGCTGCGAAGATTTCCGCGCTCGTCACGCGGCCCGGATCTTCGGCGACGCCGTGCACGAGCGTCGGCACGCCTTCGCGTGCGAGCAGAAGCGCGAGCAGCGGCACGAGGTTCGGCTGCTTGCGCGCGCCGTTGTAGCTCGGGATCGACACCGGGCGATACCCGCCCTCAGCCACGGCGATAGGCGTGAACGACGCGTGTGCGGCTACGAGCATCGCGGAGAGTTCGTCGGCAGTTTCGCCCTTGAGCCGGTACGCGAGCAGCACCGCACCCAGTTCGAGTTCGGGCACGCGGCCGTCGAGCATCGCCGCGTAGAGTGCCTGCGTGTCTTCCGCTGACAGCGAACGCGCACCGTGCGGCCCGCGACCGATTTCCTTGATAAAGCGGGCGCAGGAGAAGGTGTCGGTGGAGTCGGGGGCGTTCATGGCGGCGTGGTGGGTGGAGCGTGGGTGGGGCGGCTGGGGCGGATTTGGGCTGCTTTCGTCTGCACGTTGGGCTGAATCGGCTTGTGGCAGTCCAGGAAACGGGAAGATGCTGGAAGTATCGCACGAGCGCTGCGGCGCACCGCCACCGCAGCGCGTTACACTCGCGTTCTACGTTGCGTGGGCCTTGCCGCTGCGCCTGCGCGCCTCGCTCGCTTGCCGTGCGCCTTGAGCGGCGCGCGGCCCATCACGAAGACGGAGATCCCGATGACATACGTATTTGACCCGGTGCCGCAAGCCGCCGTGCCCGTGGCCGGCAGCGATGCGCACTTTCCGGTGCGCCGTATCTACTGCGTCGGTCGCAATTACGAGGCGCATGCTCGTGAGATGGGCCACGACCCGAGCCGCGAGCCGCCGTTCTTTTTTGCCAAGCCCGCCGATGCGCTGCTCTACGTCGCGCCGGGCGCGACCGCTGAATTCCCGTACCCCTCGCAGTCGCAGAACGTCCACTTCGAGATGGAGTTGGTCGCCGCGCTCGGCAAGGGCGGCAAGAACATCCCCGTCGAGCAAGCGCTCGATCACGTGTTTGGCTATGCGCTCGGTCTCGACATGACGCGCCGGGACTTGCAGGCCGAAGCGAAGAAGCTCGGCCGTCCGTGGGACATCGCGAAGGGCTTCGACCATTCGGCGCCTATCGGCCCGATTCATCGTGTTGCGCAAGTCGGCCAGATGGCAAGCGGCGCGATCTGGCTTTCGGTGAACGGCGAGGAGAAGCAGCGCTCCGACATTTCGCAGATGATCTGGCCGGTTGCCGACACCATCGCGTTTCTCTCCACGCTTTTCGAGCTGAAGGCGGGCGACCTGATCTATACGGGCACGCCGGAGGGCGTCGGCGCGGTGAAGCCGGGCGACCTGATGAAGGGCGGCGTTGACGGCATCGGTGAGTTCTCAGTGCGCGTGGTGTGAAGCGTGACCGGGTCGACAGAGGAGCATGAGGAGAGCATGAAGCTTTACAGCTATTTCCGCAGTTCGGCGTCGTATCGCGTGCGCATCGCGCTGAACCTGAAGAACCTGCCGTACGAGTACGTGCCGGTGCATCTGGTGCGCGAGGGCGGCGAGCAATTGAAGCCCGCGTACCGCAAGATCAATCCCGATGCGATCGTGCCGACGCTCGTCGACGACGAGAATCACACGATCCAGCAATCGCTCGCGATCATCGAGTATCTCGAGGAAACGCATCCCGAGCCGCCGCTGTTGCCGAAGTCGCCCGCCGACCGCGCACACGTGCGCTCGATTGCGCTGCAGATCGCGTGCGAGATTCATCCTGTCGACAACCTGCGCGTGCTGAGATACCTGAAGCGCACGCTGGGCGTGGATGACGCGGCAAAGGATGCCTGGTACCGGCACTGGATCGAAGCCGGGTTCGCGACGCTCGAGGAGCGCCTGGCGAACGATCCGCGTACGGGCAAGCTCTGTTACGGCGACACGCCGACCCTCGCCGACCTGTGCCTCGTGCCGCAGATCTACAACGCGCACCGCTTCAAGATCGATACGACGCGCTATCCGACCATCCAGCGCATTCACGATCACGCGGTGCAGCTCGATGCGTTCGTGCGGGCCGCGCCGGGCGTGCAGCCGGACGCGGAGTGACGCGGGCGCGCTTGCGCCGTCTGTGCATTCGTGCATGAAAAAAGGCGTTGTTCGTGAGAACGACGCCTTTTGTGTTCCGGCACGCGCCTGATAGCGGGATCAGTCCCCGAGCAGCGCGTCCGCGAATTCTTCGGCCACGAACGGCTGCAGGTCCTCGACCTTCTCGCCTACGCCGATGAAGTACACCGGGATCGGACGCTGACGCGCGATCGCGGCGAGAATGCCGCCCTTCGCGGTGCCGTCGAGCTTCGTGACGACGAGGCCGGTCAGGCCGAGCGCGTCGTCGAACACCTTCACCTGCGTGAGTGCGTTCTGGCCCGTGTTCGCGTCGATCACGAGCAGCACTTCGTGCGGCGCGCCGTCGAGCGCTTTGCCGATCACACGCTTGACCTTCTTGAGCTCGTCCATGAGGTGCAGCTGCGTGGGCAGGCGGCCTGCCGTATCGGCCATCACCACGTTGATGCCGCGCGCGCGCGCCGCGCTCACCGCGTCGAAGATCACGGCGGCCGGGTCGCCGCTTTCCTGCTGCACGACCGTCACGTTGTTGCGCTCGCCCCAAATCGCGAGCTGTTCGCGCGCGGCGGCGCGGAACGTGTCGCCCGCGGCCAGCAGCACGCTCTGGTTGAAGCTCTGCATGTGCTTCGCGAGCTTGCCGATGCTCGTGGTCTTGCCCGCGCCATTCACGCCCGCGATCATCATCACGAGCGGCTGCGCGCGGCCCAGCATCAGCGATCTTTCGAGCGGCTTGAGCAGGTCGACGAGCAACTGGCGCAGCGCGTTCTTCACTTGCTGGGCGTCGGTCAGGCGCTCGGCGCGCACCTTCTGGCGCAGCGTTTCCAGCAGGTACTCGGTTGCGTCGACGCCCGCGTCGGACATCAGCAGCGCGGTCTCGAGCTCTTCGTAAAGGTCGTCGTCGATCTTCGCGTTGACGAAGATGCTTTGAATGTTCGAGCCGGTCTTCGAAAGCCCCGACTTCAGGCGCGAGAGCCACGACTTCTTCGCGTTGGCGTCGGGCGCGGGCGGCGGAACGATTTCGACGGCTTCGTCTTCGTAGGCGTCCTGGGGTTCGCCGGCTTCGGCTTGTGACGCGATGGAGACCGGCGCAGCGGGAGAATGCTCGTCGGGCAGGTCGGGCAGGTCGGGCAGGTCAGGCGCCGGTGCGTCGGGCGTGGCTAGCGCTTCGGGCGCCGCGTCGGTTTCGGCCGCCTCGTTTCCGGCGCCCTTAGAGCCCCGGAGTCGTTTGAAGAAACTGAACATGGTCTGATGTGAGGAAAACGCGCTGCGGGTCTGACCGAGGGACGGTCATCGACGTCGCTTGTCGACGTGGCTCGTTGACGTGATTCAAGCGGGCAACGCGTGGAAAACATGTCATTTTATCAGGCGCTTCCGGGCGCGTCGTTGCGGCAGGCGTGCGGCAGATATCCAGCGCACGAGCGGCCCTGTGGTAACGTTCGCGCATTGGCCGGCGCGGCGCTTGCCTGGCGGCGCAGATCGGCACCGAATCACTTAGCAAAAAACGCATGCCTCGTTCATCTTCCCCGCGCCCGCAGGGCGCCCGTGCCGCTCGCGGTGCAAAACCCGGTGCGCAAGCCGGCCGTGCAGGCGGCACGCACACGATCCGCATCATCGGCGGCGACTGGAAACGCACGCCGCTGCCGGTGCTCGATCTCGAGGGCCTGCGGCCCACGCCCGACCGCGTGCGTGAAACGCTCTTCAACTGGCTCGGCCAACGCCTGGACGGCCAGCGCTGCCTTGACCTGTTCGCGGGCAGCGGCGCGCTCGGCTTCGAAGCGGCGTCGCGCGGCGCGGAACGCGTGGTGATGGTCGAGCGCAATGCGCGCGCTGCCGCACAATTGCGCGCGAACCAGGCGCACCTTGCCGCCCGTATGATCGAAGTGGCCGAAGCCGACGCGCTGCGGCTTGCCGCCAATCTCCCGCCGGGCTCGTTCGATGTCGTGTTCCTCGACCCGCCATTTGGCGACGCCGCGCTGCTCGTGCGCTCGCTCGAACTGGCCGCGCCGCTCGTAGCACCCAATGGCTGGCTCTACGTGGAGTCGGGCGAGCCCGTGGATCCCGCCACGCAGCCCGCGCTGGCGGGCTGGAGCGTGGTGCGCGAGGGCAAGGCGGGGGCGGTTCGCTATCATTTGCTGCAGCGCGAAAATGAGGAATAATGCGCGTTCGATAAGGAAGCGGGCGGGCGGGTTCTGGCGCCACGCAGGCACTTGCGCATGCTGCGTATCAATCGCACATTGCGCCCCATTTCAGTTGAGAGGAGAAGCCTCATGGTAGTCGCCGTGTACCCCGGTACGTTCGATCCGCTGACGCGTGGTCACGAAGATCTCGTGCGGCGCGCGTCGAGCATTTTCGACACGCTGGTGGTCGGTGTTGCCGACAGCCGCGCCAAGAAGCCGTTCTTCTCGCTCGAAGAGCGGCTCGACATTGCGCATGAGGTGCTCGGCCACTATCCGAACGTCCAGGTGATGAGCTTCAAGGGCCTGCTCAAGGACTTCGTGCGCAACAACAACGCACGCGTGATCGTGCGTGGCCTGCGCGCCGTGTCGGACTTCGAATACGAGTTCCAGATGGCCGGCATGAACCGCTACCTGCTGCCCGATGTTGAAACGATGTTCATGACGCCATCGGATCAATATCAGTTCATTTCGGGCACGATCGTGCGCGAAATCGCCCAATTAGGTGGCGATGTCAGCAAGTTCGTGTTTCCCTCGGTGGAAAAGCGATTGCAGGACAAGGTTGCCGAGCTCGGCGGCCCGGCGTGACCAACGCCTGAGTTCGAGTGGTGCGCGCCGTGTCGTGTGGCGCCGCTTTTTTGCCTTCCTCCAGCGGCCGCAGGCTTGCGGCCGCGTGCATCGAAGGCCCGGCATGACTCGGGGCGCAGCGCTATAATTAATTGTTTTTGAAGGGAAACGCGAGAGTAGTATGGCCCTGATGATTACCGACGAGTGCATCAATTGCGACGTCTGCGAGCCCGAGTGCCCGAACGATGCAATTTCGATGGGCCCGGAAATCTACGTGATTGATCCGAACAAGTGCACCGAATGTGTTGGCCATTTCGATGAGCCGCAGTGCATCCAGGTCTGTCCCGTCGAGTGCATTCCGAAAAGTCCGGAGCATGTGGAGTCGCACGAGCAATTGATGGAGAAGTACCGTGCGCTTATCGCGGCGAAGAATGCTTGAAACGCTGGTGGCTCTGGAATAAAAGCCGCGCAGAAATAAAAAACGCGCCTCAATCGAGGCGCGTTTTTTATTTCATGCGGATTTTTTAGCCGACGATCGTTTTCAGGGCGTCGATCAGCGCATTGCATTCGTCGTCGGTTCCGATCGAGATGCGCAGGTGCTGGTTCACGCGCGGCGCGTTGAAGTGGCGCACGAAGATCTCCTTTTCGCGCAGCTTCGCGGAAATTTGCGCCGCGTCGTGTGCAGGATGCCTTGCGAACACGAAATTGGCCGCAGAGGGCACAACCTCGAAGCCCAGCGACGCGAGCGCGGCGCTTAGGCGCTCGCGGCTTTCCATGACACGCTTGCTGGTGGTTGCCAGCCACGCTGCGTCTTCGTAGGCAGCGGTTGCCGCGGCTTGTGCGAGGCGGTCGAGCGGATACGAATTGAAGCTGTCCTTCACGCGATTGAGCGCGTCGATCAGATCGGCGTGACCGAACGCGAAACCCACGCGCATGCCCGCGAGCGAGCGCGACTTCGAGGTCGTGTGCACGACCAGCAGGTTCGGATAGCGGTCGATCAGCGCGATGGCCGATTGCGTGCCGAAATCGACATAGGCCTCGTCCAGCACCACGACGGAATCGGCGTTGCCCGCCACGAGACGCTCGACTTCCGCGAGCGGCAGCGCGTGGCCAGTGGGTGCGTTCGGATTCGGAAAGATCACGCCGCCATTCGTTGCGCCATTCGCCGGCAGATAGTCGTCGACGCGAATCGCGAACTGCTCGTCAAGCGGCACCGTGCGGTACTCGACCCCGTAAAGGCGCGCATAGGTCGGGTAGAAGCTGTACGTGATGTCGGGAAAGAGAATCGGCTTGTCGTGCTTGAGCAGCGCCTGGAACGCATGGGCGAGCACCTCGTCGGAGCCGTTGCCGACGAACACCTGATCCGCGCGAATGCCGTGATGCTTGGCCACGGCGGCGCGCAGGCGCTTGGCGACCGGGTCCGGATAGCGGCGCAGCGACTCGGCCGTTTCGCCGAGTTCGGCGCGAATGGCTTCGAGCACGCGCGGCGAGGGCGGGTACGGGTTCTCGTTGGTATTGAGCTTCACCGGCTTCGCGAGCGCGGGCTGTTCGCCCGGCACGTAGGGCACGAGGCGGTGGACGATGTCACTCCAGTAACGACTCAAGTTGCTCTCCTTCGATACTTCGAGGTGGCTTGCAGAGGATGGACGCGATGAACGCAACGGGCGCGAAAATCAGCCGTTGCGATGCAACTGCATGACCGCGCGCTCGGCCTCGCCCTTCACGAAAGTGGGCATGACGGCGAGCGCACGCTCGATCGACGCGTCGATCACGTCCTGCTCTTCGCGGCGCGGCGGCTTGAGCACGAAGTTCGCGACGTCGGGCTTGGCGCCCGCGCGCGCGCCTTCGGGAATCAGGTCGCGCGGATGGCCGATGCCAATGCGCAGGCGCCAGTATTGTTGCGTCGACAGATGCGCGGAAATGTCCTTCAAGCCGTTGTGACCGCCGCTGCCGCCGCCGAGCTTGAGCTTGACGGTGCCAGGCGGCAGGTCGAGTTCGTCGTGCGCGACGAGGATCTCATCAGGCAGGATCTTGAAGAAATTCGCGAGCGCGACGACCGACTGGCCCGAACGGTTCATATAGGTCTGCGGCTTGAGCAAATGTACTTCCTCGCCGTAGAGGCGCACCTTCGCATAATGGCCATGGAAGCGCCGCTCGTCGCGCAGCGTGGTGCCAGCTTCGCGCGCGAGCTGGTCTACGAGCCAGAAGCCCGCGTTGTGGCGTGTTGCTGTGTATTCGGCGCCCGGATTGCCGAGCCCGACGATCAACCTGATCATTGTGGTGTTCCGCCTGCGGAATTCGTTGAAACAACCGCCAAGTGTACGAAAAAACAGCGAAAAAAAACCCGCCGGGGCGAACCGCGGCGGGTCACGTCGTCCGTTTCGTTGAAACGGATCGAGAGGATCAGCTTACTTCGTGCTGGGTGCTTACTCAGCAGCAGCTTCGCCTTCAGCAGCAGCCTGGGCGCCAGCCGGCACGGGTGCCGACGCGACCACCGGGTTTTCGGCTTCGACGTGCGGGACCAGCGTGACGCCTGCGGGCAGCGTGATGTCCTTGGCGTGCAGCGATTGGCCAGCTTCGATCTTCGCGAGGTCGACTTCGAGGAATTCCGGCAGTTGGCTCGGCAGGCACTGGACTTCGACTTCAGCCAGAACGTGCGAGATGATCGCGCCGCCCGTCTTCACGGCCGGGTTGGTTTCCTGGTTCAGGAAGTGCAGGGGCACCTTCGTGTGGATCTTCTTGTTCGGATCGACACGTTGGAAGTCCACGTGCAGCACGAGCTGACGGAACGGATGGTATTGCACGTCGCGCAGCAGGACTTGCTGCGACTTGCCGGCCACTTCGAGGTCGAGAATCGACGAGTGGAAGGCTTCCTTCTTCAGGGCGTGCCACAGCGCATTGTGGTCGAGTTCGACCAGTTGCGGCTCCGAACCGACACCGTACACGATGCCAGGGGTCTTGCCAGCATTGCGCAGGCGGCGGCTCGCACCCGTACCTTGCAGATTGCGTTCGAAAGCGATGACTTTCATGATGTTCTCAGTTAATGCACTGCCCGCGACCAGGCAGTAAATAAAACGGGGTCCTTTCGGCAGGATGTCCGCCAGAAGGCCCCCTACTATGCGGCGCAAACCTTCGTTCGCTTGCGCCGATTACACCGAAGCGCGGCATCCTTGCGAATGCCGCGCTTCAGCGCGAATCTCTTTAGCTTTCCGCGAACAGCGACATCACCGAGTCGCCACGACGGATACGCGAGAACGTTTCCGCCAGCAGACCCGCGCTCGTGAGCGAACGGATCTTCGCGCAGGAGCGGGCTTCGTCGCCCAGCGCGATGGTGTCGGTCACGACCAGCTCGTCGAGCGCCGAAGCGGCGATGCGCTCGCCCGCGCCACCCGAGAGCACCGGGTGCGTGGCGTACGCGAACACCTTCTTCGCGCCGCGTTCCTTGAGCACTTGCGCTGCCTTGCAGAGCGTGCCTGCGGTGTCGACCATGTCGTCCATGATGACGCAGGTGCGGCCTTCGACTTCACCGATGATGTTCATCACTTCGGCGACGTTCGCCTTCGGGCGACGCTTGTCGATGATCGCGAGATCGCAGCCGAGTTGCTTGGCGAGCGCACGGGCGCGCACCACGCCGCCGACGTCCGGCGAAACGACCAGCAGGTTCTCGTAGTTCTGCTTGCGCAGATCGCCGAGCAGCACGGGCGTTGCGTAGATGTTGTCGACGGGAATATCGAAAAAACCCTGAATCTGGTCAGCGTGCAGATCCATCGTGATGATCCGCTCGACGCCCGCGATTTCCAGCATGTTCGCCACGACCTTCGCCGAGATGGCGACGCGCGCCGAACGGGGGCGGCGGTCTTGACGGGCATAGCCGAAATAGGGGATGGCTGCGGTGATCCGGCCCGCGGATGCGCGTTTGAGCGCATCGACCATGATCATCAGTTCCATCAGATTGTCGTTGGTCGGCGCGCTGGTCGACTGAAGGACGAAGACGTCCTTGCCTCGCACGTTTTCCTGGATTTCGACCTGGATCTCACCGTCGGAGAAGCGGCTAACCATAGCCTTACCGAGGGGAATACCGAGGATCTTGACGACTTCCTGTGCAAGCGCGGGATTCGCGTTGCCAGTAAAAACCATCAGGCCGTCATGGCTGCTCATCATGCACCTGCTGCGGACTTTGGGGGGGCGAGAGGAACTACTTGGGCGAACTGCTTTAGAATTTTTGGCAGGGGAGGAAGGACTCGAACCCTCGCATGCCGGAATCAAAATCCGGTGCCTTAACCAACTTGGCGACTCCCCTACACTCAACTTCGAGCCTGACTGACCGGCAAAGCGATCAGTCACGCAAAACTATGCCGCGAAAGCGAAGAGTGGATGTGTGTCCAGGCTCGATGTCACTGCGCTTCTCCAGTCTGCCGGAAGTTGTGTTTGCACAACTTCTGCTTCAGCCCGACTGGCAAACGCTGCAAAAACACTTGCGCCTGACCCGGTCATCCGCGCCGGTGCGATGCTGCTTGAGACATTCTCAAACCATCTGAGCACCCGCGCTACTTCCGCGTATTTTCCTGCGACAACCGCTTGCATGTCGTTTTGGCCGAAGCTGTCTGGCCATCCGTTCTGCGCCGCTTGCTGTGCAAGAAAGACTGCTATTGTGCAAGCTCTTGTGTCCCTTGTCAACGACTTTTCTGAAAAAATTTCAGCGGTAGGAACGTGAACTCGCGGCGTCACCACCAAAAAGTGGCGCGGGGGCAATTGTACAGCCTCCAGTGCCTCTCCAACACCCTCGGCGAACGCATTTTTCCCGAATACGAAGAAGGGTACGTCGGCGCCGAGTTTGAGCGCGAGCGTTTGCAATTCCTCGCGTGGCAGGTTGAGTTTCCACAGGCGATTGAGCGCGAGCAGCGTGGTGGCCGCATCCGAGCTGCCGCCGCCAAGCCCCGCGCCCATCGGCAGACGCTTTTCGATGTCGATTTCGACGCCTTCGTTCGTGCCGGTATGTTGCTTGAGCAACGCCGCGGCGCGCACGGTGAGGTCGTGCTCGGCGGGCACGCCGTCGACTTCCGTGGTGCGCGTGATGCGGCCGTCGTGGCGGCGCGTGAAATGCAGCGTGTCACCCCAGTCGAGCAACTGGAAGACGGTTTGCAGGTCGTGATAGCCGTTGGGCCGGCGACCCGTGATGTGCAGGAAGAGATTAAGTTTCGCGGGCGCGAGGCAGTCGCGCAGCGAGTCCTGGGTTTCGGTCATGATGCTGGGTAAGCGCCTTGCGGGCGGCGAGCGCATCGCACTTGCCGCCCGCAAGGCGCAATTCCTTTACTGGTCGAGCACGAGCTTGATCTGAAGCGGCGGGTCGTCGCGCGTGAGATTCACGCGCTTTACGCCGGTGGCGGGTGCGTCTGCGTAGGCGAGATAGTCGATGGTCCAGCCGTCCTGCTGGATCTGCGCGAGGCGCTGCGGATCTTTCGCGTCGGGCGTGGTGCGCGCGCGCGACGTGGGGGCAACCGACGGCTGCAGCCAGTAGCGCAAGCCCTCCACCGGTAGCGCGAAGCCGAGTGCCTGCTGCATCAGCGTGCTGACGTTGTCGGCGGTGAGCGGCTGCTTGTTCGGCAATTCGAGCGTGGCCTGGGCCGGCGACGACGTGACGAGGGCTAGCGTCTGCCCAAGCGGATTGAGCAGTTGCAGCGTCACGGTCGAATCGGCTTCGCGCCAGTCGAAATTGCCGTAGGCGTTGCGCTGCTGGCCGTTCTGGTCGTCGTATTGAACGGCGAAGCGGCCGTGGTAGGCGCGGCTCGTTTGAGTGGTGAGCGATGTCGTGGCGCGAGCGGTGGACGGCTCGTGTGGCACCTGCGTCGCACAGCCCGCGAGCGTGAGCAGTCCGGCCACCGCCACGCCCAGCGCCGGCCGCAGGATGGCCTGCCCCAGGATCAGACGCGAGCAGCGTCTCGCAGCGGCCGCGGCGGTGGGGCGGAGATGCAGTTGAAATTCAGCCATCAGAGATCGTTGACCTGGAAGCGCTTGAGCGTTTTCAGGAGTGTGTCGTTGTCGGGTTCGAGCTTGCGTGCTTCGCGCCAAGCCTGGCGCGCGCCGTCCTGGTCGCCGTTCTTCCACAGCACCTCGCCGAGGTGCGCGCCGATCTCGGCGTTCGGTTGCAGGCTGTAGGCCCTGCGCAATAGCTTGATGGCGTCGGCGTTGTCGCCCATGCGGTACTTCACCCAGCCCACGCTGTCCATGATGAACGCGTCGTCAGGGGCGAGCGACGAAGCCTTTTCGACCAGCTTGTCCGCTTCCGGCAGGCGCTGGTTGCGGTCCGCGAGCGAGTAACCGAGCGCGTTGTAGGCCTGCGGGTTGTCGGGCTGCGTCTTGATCAGCTTGCGCAGCTGCGCTTCCATGACCTCGTAGTGACCGGTCTTTTCGGCCGCCATGGCGTAGTCGTAGGTGAGATCAGGGTCGTCCGGGAAGTCCGCGGTGGCCTTGGCGAGGCGCGATTCCGCTTCCGGGTAGCGTCTCGCGTCGAACAGGATAGCGGCGTCCGTGCGTGCGATCAGCGCCTGGTCGCGCGGGTCGTCGGACTGGATGCTCGCGAGCTGGCGGCGTGCGTCGTCGATCTTGCCCTGCTTGTCGAGCATCTGCGCGCGCGTAATCTGCGCGGGCACGTATTGCTGGCTGCTGGGCTGAATCTTGTTGAGCCATTGCTGCGCGCCCGCGTCGTCCTTCTGCTCGGCGGCGAGTTGCGCGAGATAAATGTAGCCCTGGCCCGGATCCGCGCCTGGCGTTTTTTCCGCCACCTGCGTGTACTGCACCAGATACTGCTTGGCCTCGTCGTACTTCTTCTGCTGCACGTCGATGAGCGAGAGCGCCATCAGCGGCATCAGGTCCGTCGAATTGGCCTTGTGCAAGTACTCGAACTGCTTTTTCGCATCGTCGAGGCGGTCGGCGGCGAGGTAGGTTTGCGCGAGCGCAAGACGTCCTTCACGCGACTTCGGATTCTGCTGAACATATTTCTCGATCGACGCAATGCCTTCCTGGCGCTCTTCCGGGCCCATCTGCGCGAGCATCAGCGCGGCGGGCAGGTAGTCGGGCTTGATGGCGAGCGCCTGCTCGAACGATTTGCGCGCGGCCGGAACGTCGTCGACGAGCAATTGCTGGCGTCCGAGGGCAAGCTGCGCTTCGGGACGATTCATGTCGTCCTTGAGCAGCGTCTTGAGCACGTCGAGACCGCCTGCGCGATTCGGACCGCGAGAGAGCAGCAGTTGCAGCGAGAGCAGCGCCTGGCCGCGGCTGTCCGCCGGCACGCGGGCCAGCTCGCGCGCGAGCAGCGGCTGGGCGTCGGCGGGCTTGCCTGCCAGCACGAGCAGTGAGGCGTCGAGTTGCGCTGCACGTTCCGAATCTGGCGCGTACTGTTGCCAGAGCTGCACGGCGGTGAGCGCGTCGGTGGGGCTTTGCGCCGCGAGCGCGATTTCCGTCGCGCGCTGCGCCATGCGCGGGTCGTGCGTGTCGCGGGCGAGCGCTAAATAAGTCTGATAGGCCGGCGCCGGCTGATTGCGTTGCAGCGCGATCTCAGCGGCAAGCACCTGGAAGACGATCTGACTTGAGAGCGCGACGCCCGGCAGATCCTTCATTTCGTCGGGTGAAGCAGGCCCGAACACATCCGGCATGGTGACGGAAGTGTCGTCCGAGGTGGGGGGCTGATCCTGCGCGTACGCGCTCGACGTGGTCAACGCCCACGCCGCGAGCACCGCCGCGCCGATCAGGCGCCGGGGACCCGGCGCACGCAGCGCTTCGCGCAGACGCGGCTCTGCCGCCCTGGAGCCCGCTTTGAAGCCCCGCAGCGAGCGCTTCGCAAACAGCTTTACGAAAGACAGTTCCATGGAATTCCGTCGAATGTTTCGGTCGATTGTAACGCGCTGGATACAATACGCGCACAACAGCGACGCAAGTTGCAGACCAGCACGGTTACGCTCGTCGGATTGTTCCGGCACAACCTCTCACCCCTTTTAGACATGCCAGAACTGCCAGAAGTTGAAGTCACCCGCAGGGGCATCGAGCCGTGGGTAGCGGGCCGCCGCGTCGAGCGCGTCGAGGTGCGCAATCCGGCCCTGCGCTGGCCTGTGCCGGCCACGCTCGCTCGCACGCTGCGCGGGCGCACGATTCGTTCCGTGGGTCGGCGTGGCAAGTACTTGCTGTTCGAGGTCGACGAGGGCTGGTTCATCGTCCATCTTGGCATGACCGGCACGCTACGCGTGTTACGTAATCTTCCAAAGCCGCCGGCCGCGGAGAAGCACGATCACGTCGACTGGTTCTTCGACGACTTCACGCTGCGTTTTCGCGACCCGCGCCGCTTCGGCGCGGTGCTCTGGCATCCGCGCGAGGCGGGCGACGTGCTCGGCCATCCGCTCCTCGCGAATCTCGGCATCGAACCGTTTACGCCTGCATTCTCGGGCGCGCTGCTGTTTCGCGAGACGCGCGGCCGCAAGGTTTCCGTGAAGCAGGCGCTGCTCGCCGGCGACATCGTGGTGGGCGTCGGCAATATCTACGCATCGGAAAGTCTGTTTCGCGCGGGCATCCGGCCGACCACGGCAGCGGGCCGCGTCTCGCTCGCGCGCTACGAACTGCTAGCCGACGCCGTGCGCGCCGTGCTGGCCTCGGCAATCGAGAAGGGCGGCAGCACGCTGCGCGATTTTGTCGGCAGCAACGGCGAAAGCGGCTACTTTCAGCTCGAATACTTCGTTTATGACCGCGCGGGCCAACCCTGCCGCGTGTGCGGCACGCCGATCAAACAGATCGTGCAGGGCCAGCGGTCGACCTATTTCTGTCCGCGCTGTCAGCGCTGATTGGCAAGCTCTTCCATGTATCTTTCATCCGCTTCTACCGAAAAGCCCGCTCCCGGCACGTATCCGGACGATCTGCTCGCAAGTTTCGCGCCGCGCCTGATTGCCTGGCAGCGCGAACACGGCCGCCACGATCTGCCATGGCAGAACACGCGCGACGCCTATCGCATCTGGCTCTCGGAAATCATGCTGCAGCAGACGCAGGTTTCCACGGTGATTCCGTATTACGCGCGCTTTCTCGAACGCTTTCCCACGGTCGAGGCGCTCGCGGCCGCGCCCATCGACGACGTGATGGCGCTGTGGGCCGGGCTCGGCTACTACTCGCGTGCGCGCAATCTGCATCGATGCGCGCAGGTGGTCGCGCAGGAGCACGGCGGTCAGTTCCCATCAACGGTTGAAGGGCTCGCCGATTTGCCCGGCATCGGTCGCTCGACGGCAGCGGCGATTGCGTCGTTCGCGTTCGGCGCGCGGGCAACGATTCTCGACGGCAACGTGAAGCGTGTGCTCGCGCGGGTGTTCGGCGTGGAAGGCTTTCCGGGCGAGAAGCGCGTAGAGAACGCGATGTGGACGCTCGCCGAATCGCTGGTGCCGGGCGCCGATGCCAGCGACGCCGATGTGAGCGCCTACACGCAAGGGCTGATGGATCTTGGCGCGACGCTGTGCACGCGCGGCAAGCCCGATTGCGAGCGCTGCCCTTTTGCGAACGATTGCGTGGCGAAGACGACAGGCCGTCAGCGCCAGTTGCCCGCTGCGCGTCCGAAGAAGGCCGTGCCTACGCGCCGCACGTGGATGCTCGTGCTGCTCGACGGCGACGCGGTGATGCTGGAGAAACGCCCGCCCACGGGCATTTGGGGCGGCTTGTGGAGCCTGCCCGAAGCCGCTGGCGAAGTGGCGCTGGCCGATCGTGCACGAGGCTTCGGCGTGAAGCCGGAGCACGCGGCGTCAAGTTCCGCGCTCATGCCGCTCACGCACACGTTCACGCACTTCAAGCTCGACATCGAGCCGCGTGTGATCGAGCTCAAGCGCCATGGCGCCACGCTCGTGGCGAACGAGGGAGAGACGGTGTGGGTCACGCTTGGCGAGATCGACGCTTACGGCGTGCCCGCGCCGGTGCGCAAGCTGTTAGACGGCCTGCGCGGTTCGCTGATCTGAGAAAAAATGCGGGCTGTGGGCGCTACAGCAACTGATGCTGCTGCATGTAGTGATGCACGACGTCGATGCGCGCACCGGCGTCGTTGAGTTCCATCAGCTTCTGGCGCGCGCGCAATGCAATCGGCAGGACTTCCGCGAGGCGGTTGGAGACCCACGACGGGTCGTCGAAGCGGAACGGTTCCGCGAACGGCAGACTCGCCGCATCGCGCTCGCGGATCGTTGCGATGATGCGCTCCAGCACCTCCGCGCACGCGCCGAAGCGCGCGAGATGCTGCGCGCCTTCGAGCGGAATGTCCTCGGGTAGCGGCTCGGCCATGCCCACCAGCAAGCCGTCGGCTTGCGCGCGATGCGAGAGCAGCCTGAAGCGCCGAGTGCCGTGCGCGCGAATGTGCAGCATGCCGAAGGTTTCGACATCGCACTGCTCGATTTCGGCGAGACAGCCCACGCTTTCGGGAACCGCGGTCGCTTCGTCGGGTTGTGCGACTTCGGCGCCGCTCTTGAGCAGGCATACGCCGAACGGCGTTTTCTCGCGCAGACATTCGCGCGCCATGTCCAGATAACGCGCTTCGAAGATCTTCAGCGGCAACAGGCCGCCGGGGAAGAGCACCGTATGCAGCGGAAAGAGCGGCAAATCGGCGAGCACGGCAGGAGAAGAGGACATGGCGCAACGCTTTCGGTTAAGGGCCGCGCGACGCGGCCGCGTTAGGCGATCAGCCGGGACGATTCTCCGACGTCGAGTGGAGCGTCGCGATGACGCACGATGACGTTCGACTCGCCGGCGAAGCGTGTGGCGAGCGTCTGGGCAATGTAGACCGAGCGATGCTGGCCGCCGGTGCAGCCGATTCCGACGGTCAGATAGCTGCGGTTGTCGTCGCGGAAATGCGGCAGCCATTTCGCGACGAACGCGTAGACATCGTCGATCATTTCGTGGACGGCCGGCTGCGCGTTCAGAAATTCGATCACGGGCGCATCGAGCCCGGTGAGCGGCCGCAGGAGGGCGTCGTAATGCGGGTTCGGCAGCGTGCGCACGTCGAACACGAGGTCCGCGTCGAGTGGCACGCCGCGCTTGAAGCCGAACGATTCGAAGGTGAGCATCAGCGAGCCGCGCCCGCCTTCGACGAACACCTTGACCCACTGGCGCAGCGCATTGGCGCTCAGGTTGCTCGTGTCGACCTGATGGCCGAATTCGGCGAGATTTGCGACCAGTACGCGCTCGTGCTCGATGGCCTCTTCAAGCGACTTGAGCATGCCGACGTTGGCGTCATGCGTGACGGACCCGGAAAGCGGATGTCGGCGACGCGTCTCGGAAAAGCGCTGAATGAGCGATTGCGTGCTCGCATTGAGGAACAGCACGCGCAAATCATGCTCGCGCGCGAGGTCGCGGATCATTTGCGGCATGTCGTCGAACGAGGAGCTCGAGCGCGCGTCGATCGCAACCGCGAGACGCTCGTAGCCGTCTGCGGAGAGATATTGGGCAAGCTGCGGCAGAAAGCGCGGAGGCAGATTGTCGACGCAGAAATAGCCGACGTCTTCGAGCGCATTCAGCGCCACTGACTTGCCGGAGCCCGAAATGCCGGTGATCAGGATGATACGCATGAGAAAGAGGATGAACCCGATTGGGTCATCATAGCATTCGATCTATGCGCCGGTGATGACGCTACGGCGCATAGATCGCGCGTCATGGCCGCGCGTGGTGAGTCAGATCAGCTTGCCGGGGAACTGGCTGTCCGGATCCTGCATGGCGAGACGCTGGCGGTCCATGAAGTCGCGCAGGGTGTCGATGCCGCGCAATTGCAGGATGGTGTTGCGCACGGCGGCCTCGACGAGCACCGCGAGGTTGCGCCCAGCCGCCACCTGGATCGTGACCTTGCTGATGGGCAGGCCGAGCACGTCCACGGTCTGGCTTTCGAGCGGCAGGCGCTGGAATTCGCCGTCGGGCCGGCGCACCAGTTGCACGATGAGCTTGAGTTTCATCTTTCGGCGCACCGCGGTCTCGCCGAAGATCGTCTTGATGTCGAGCAGACCGAGGCCGCGTACTTCGAGCAGATTCTGCAGGAGCGGCGGGCAGCGGCCTTCGACGAAATCGGGGCCGAGGCGCACGAAGTCCACGGCGTCGTCGGCCACGAGGCCGTGGCCGCGGCTGATCAGTTCGAGGCCGAGTTCGCTCTTGCCGAGGCCCGAGTCGCCGGTGAGCAGCACGCCCATGCCGAGAATGTCGAGGAACACGCCATGCAGTGTTGCGCGCGGCGCGAGAATGCGCGACATGTAGAGGCGCAGGCTGTCGATCACAGTGGCCGCCGACATGGGCGTGGTGAACAGCGGCGTGGAGGAGCGCGTGCAGCGCAGCACCAGCTCGGGCGGAGCGGTCATGCCGTCGGCGACTACGAGGAACGGCGGCTCGAGCGCGATGAGCTCGGCCATATGGCGCGAGCGGTCTTCGTCGGTCTGGCGCTGGTAGTAATGGATTTCGGCGTCGCCGAGCACCTGGATGCGGTTCGGGTGGATCAGGTTCAGGTGGCCGACGAGGTCCGCACTGGCCGTCGCCGTTGCCACCGTCTCGGCCGAAAAGCCGCGTTCCCAGCCTTCGTGCCCCGTCAGCCAGCTGAGCTTCAGCGTGGTGGCGTTGTCGTCGAAGATGCTTTGGGCGTTGATGCTGGAAGTGTCCATGAGTCCTGGCGCCAAGTGCGCAAAAAGCCGCGCGTTACATCAAGGTTGCCACTGGGTGAGCAGACGATGCAACGTTTCGCGATCTTCCTCAGTATGCAGCCGTTCGCGTGTTTCGCGATCCGACAGCAGTTGGGCGATCTCGGACAGAATTTCAAGGTGCTGCTGCGTGGCCTGTTCCGGCACGAGCAGAAAAATGAGGAGCGACACGGGCTGGCCGTCGGGCGCTTCGAAGGGAATCGGCTCGGCAAGCCGCACGAAGGCCGCGAGCGGCTGCTTCAGGCCCTTGATACGTCCGTGCGGAATGGCCACGCCTTCACCAAGGCCAGTGGAGCCGAGGCGCTCGCGTGCGAACAGATTGTCGGTAACCGTGCTGCGGGCAATGCCGTTCTGGTTTTCGAAGATCAGGCCAGCTTGTTCGAAGACGCGCTTCTTGCTGGTAACGGACAGACCGACGACGACGTTCTCGATGGGAAGTATTTTGGCTAAACGATTCATGTTGGCAGGCGAAAACGTGGCCTGAATGCTCCTCACCCCGACAATCGGCGCAACTGATGCGCGAGGCGACACGCCGTTGCGCGCAGGAGAAACCCTGCGCAGCCGGCACCTCGCCTGGCACGACCAGCGCGATGCCGGGACCGTGGGGACGTATTACCCCGAAAGTGACTGGACCATTATAGAACAACCGTACTGGCCGATGGTGCGATGCGCCATGCATCGGCGCAACCATTGTTGCGCGGTTGCACTCTCAAGCACCGTTCGATGCCGGACATACGGATTCTGCTCACAGGAAGATCCACGAAAAAGCCGCCCTGCGAGGGCGGCTTCGTTTGCGGCCTGCTCGAGATCCGGTCGAGACCAGATTTCGCGCATTCGCTCACGCCAGCAATCGGGGGTGAATCAACTCCGGATGTTCACGGTGTTATTGCGGCGGAACTTCGATCGGGGCGGCCGGCTGATACTTGAGCGATTCGTGCTGATGCCCTTGCAGGCGGTCCTTGTGGCGCACGACCTGACGGTCGAGTTTGTCGACCAAGAGATCGATGGCGGCGTACATGTCGCCGTTCGCGCTCTCCACAAAGATATCCTTGCCTTTCAGATGAAGGTTCACTTCAACCTTCTGTCTCTTGTCCTTTTCCTTATAGTTGTCGACCGAGAGGACCACATTGCCATCGATGACCTGATCGAAATGTCTTAGCACCCTGTCCAGTTTGGTGATCACGTATTCTCGCAACGCTGGCGTTACTTCGAGATGGTGTCCACTGATCTTCAGATTCATAGTGCTTCTCCAGGCTATTGGCCGCGTGGCGCGTGAAGCGCGGCTGTGTCGGTCGACTGACTCGCCCAGGTCGTGCGGCTCCCCGAAAGGCCGCCACGAGGGGGCAAGTTCGACCGGCCATCTCCGCCAACTGGCGCCGCGGCCGGAAAATGCCCATTCCGCAAAGACCGGAACAGGCTTAAAGAGACTTGCGCAGATTAACCGCTGGGATCTTCAGCGCCTCGCGGTACTTCGCGACAGTGCGTCGCGCGACCACAAAACCCTGTTCCGCCAACAGTTCGGCTATGCGGCTGTCCGAAAGAGGGGATTTGGTGTTCTCGGCTCCTATGAGTTGCTTGATGAGGGCACGAATGGCGGTAGACGATGCTGCGCCTCCCGTGTCCGTTGAAACATGCGATCCGAAGAAGTACTTAAATTCAAGTGTCCCGAATGGAGTCAGCATGTATTTACCGGTTGTCACACGCGAGACAGTTGATTCGTGTAGGCCCAGCGTATCAGCAATCTCCCTCAAAACCAAGGGGCGCATGGCAATCTCGCCATGCACGAAATAGTTCTTCTGGCGCTCGACGATCGCCTGCGCGACGCGCAGGATTGTCTCGAAGCGCTGCTGGATGTTCTTGATGAGCCAGCGCGCTTCTTGCAACTGCTGGCGCAGCGACCCACTACCCGGGTCCCCCCGGTTGTTGCGCAGGATGTTGGCGTACAGGTGGTTGATGCGCAGTTTAGGCACCACTTCCGGATTGAGTTCGGCGTGCCAGTTCTGGCCAACCTTCTTCACGAAGATGTCCGGCACCACGTAGTCAGCTTCGGCCTTGCCGTACGCCGCGCCCGGAAACGGTTCGAGCGAGCGGATCAGTGTGTGCGCCTCGCGCAATTCGTCGTCGCCGGTCTTCAATTGCTTGCGCAAACGCGTGAAATCGCGCGCAGCGAGCAGTTCCAGGTGGTTCGACACGATCTCGAGCGCGAGCGTACGTGTGGGCGACGAAATGACGCGAAGCAATTGGAGCTTCAGGCACTCCGATGCCGAGCGCGCACCTACGCCCGCCGGGTCGAAGCTGTGCAGCAGCGCGAGCGCCGCGTTCAGCTCGTCGGCGTCGACTTCCAGCTCTTCGGGGATATCGGCAAGAATCTCGTCGCAGGTCGTCGAGAGATAGCCGTCTTCGTCGAGTGATTCGATCAGGAACGTAATGAGTGCGCGGTCGCGCAGACTCGCATTGGTCTCGCGCAACTGCGCCATCAGATGATCGCGCAGCGTGGTGGTCGATTCGTGAATTTGCAGCGGCGGCAGGTCGTCATCGTCGGAGGCGTTGCCGGAGCGGCCATAGTCGTCGAGGTTCCACTGGCTTGCCTCGCCATTCGAATCGCCGCCGAGGCCGTCGTACTCGTCCACGCCCCGGGGCTCGCCTTCGCCGCTATCGTTGCTGCTGGCGGACGAGCTTGCGCCGTTGCCCATGCCCTGCATCGGCTCGGCGCCCGAGGGCGCCGGCGACTGGGCGATGACCGAGCCGTCCGCCGCCACACGCAGCGGGCTGGCGATCCAGTCGTCCTCGTTCTCGAGCAACGGGTTCTGCGCGATCGCCGTGGCGACCTCCTGTTGCAGTTCGAGCGTCGACAGCTGCAGCAGCCGGATCGACTGTTGTAGCTGAGGAGTGAGCGCAAGATGCTGCGAGAGGCGGAGTTGGAGGCTGGCTTTCATGGCAGTGTGCGATTCATTGTAAAGAGTTTGCCACGCTCGCGATACCACGCGACATACGCGAAAACGCGCGTGCTATGGCGGAGTGCGCAGGGCGGCTGCAAGCGCGAATTTGGTGCGCAAACAAGAGCGTGAGATGCTCGCGCGCACGCCTCGCGCGATGCGCGGCGCATGAGCTTCACTGGGCGGACTGGGGCCGGCGCCAGCGGGCAAGCACAACGGAAAACTCGGGGGAATGAGGGGCGCGGCGGGTGGCGCCTGGCCGGCCGCGCCTGGCTGCCTTGCTCGCCTCGGGTGTGGCGAGCGGTGTCCTGGGCGCGCAGGGTGTCTGGCGCGCCCCGGTCCGGCGTGTTACATGCGGAAATGTTCGCCGAGATAGACGCGGCGAACGTTTTCGTTCTCGATGATCTCGCCGGGGGCGCCGGCGGCGAGCACACTGCCGTCGCTGATGATGTACGCGTGGTCGCAGATGCCGAGCGTCTCGCGCACGTTGTGGTCCGTGATCAGCACGCCGATGTTGCGCTGCTTCAGGAACTTCACGATCTTCTGGATTTCCAGCACGGCGATCGGGTCGACGCCCGCAAACGGCTCGTCGAGCAGGATGAAGCTCGGATCGGTTGCTAGCGCGCGTGCGATTTCCACGCGGCGGCGCTCGCCGCCCGAAAGCGAGAGCGCCGGATTGTCGCGCAGGTGCGCGATCTGGAGTTCGTCGAGGAGCGCGTCCGAGCGCGTGGCGATGGTGTCCTTCGAAAGACGCTTGCCGTGCTCGTCGGTCTGCAGTTCCAGCACCGCGCGGATGTTCTCCTCCACGGTGAGCTTGCGGAACACCGACGCTTCCTGCGGCAGATACGAAAGGCCGAGCGCCGCGCGCTTGTGGATCGGCAAAAGGCTGATGGACTCGCCGTCCAGGTCGATCTCGCCCGCGTCGAGCGGCACGAGGCCGACGATCATATAGAACGACGTGGTCTTGCCCGCGCCGTTGGGCCCGAGCAGTCCGACCACTTCGCCGCTTTTCACGTCGAGCGAGACGTCCTTGACGACGGTGCGCGAGCCATAGCGCTTCTTGAGGTTGCGCACGACGAGCGAACTCGTCTTGCCCGCGGCCGTGCGCTGATGGATGGGGGAGACGGTGGCGGTGTTCACTGTTGCGGCGCTCCCTTGAGTGTCGTGGAGGGCGCGAGCGTGGCCGGGCCGCCGGAGAGCGGCTGCGCGCCGCCGTTGCGCGGCGAGAGCATCGCGCGCACGCGGCCCTTCGGATTGCCGGGGCCGGCGACGTCCGAGCCCGCCTTGGCGGTGTAGAAGTCGTTCTGGCCGTCATAGGTGACGACGCTGCCGTGGACTGTGTCCATCACCGTCGAGAGGCCCTGCAGGCGGCGTACCGTCGCGCGCGTGGTGAGCGTGGTGAGATCCTGCTTGCCGTCGTAGTCGATGCGCTCGGCGGTGCCGTCGACGTATTCGTCGATGCCCTCGCGCTTCTGGCGGAAGTAGGCGAGGTTGGCTTCAGGCGTGCCCGGCGCCACCGTGCCGGTGGCGTACTGATAGCCCTGCGGGTCTTGCGTGACGACGAGCTTGTCGGCCTTGATCATGATCGTGCCCTTCGTGGCGACGACGTGGCCGGTAAAGACGGTCTGTTGCTTCAGATCGTCGTACGTCATGTTGTCCGCTTCGATGTTGAGCGGTTTGTCCTTGTCGGCGCGCTCGGCGTGCGCGGCGGGCGCGATGCACGCGAGCGGCAGCGCGGTCGCAAGCGCGGCCAGCGTCGCGAACGCAGCGCGGCGCCAGCCCTGCGCGTGCGGGCGGCCGGACAAAGGTCGTGGAAGCGAATCGTTCATGCAGTCGTGCCTTGGGTGGACGGCCCGGGGATCAGGACGAGCCGCCGGAATCAGCCGGGGCGATCGCGCCGCGGACATTGCCGAAGAGCTGGATGACCCGGGTGACGTTGTTGTAGTTCATGCCGCTGGTGGCCGTCATGACCGACTGGCCGCGACGAAGTTTAACCGGCTTTTCGGTCAGGATCACATCGTCGTTCACGAGCACGCGGAAATGCTCGGAATCAGCCTGCATGTCGGGGTCGCCAGGACCGGCTGCGCGCAGGATGCGTGCGTTGTCGTACAGGTCGACGATCGATGCGTCGCCGTTGACCGTGCCGCGCTTGCCGGTTGCCGTGACCACCGGCTTGCCGGGCTGGAACGCGCGCACCGCCGGCATCGTGAGGTCGCTGTTCGAGTCGTCCTCGTAATGCACCATGTGTTGGGCGGTGAGGCGGTATTGCGTGGAGCCCGACTGGTCGAGTTCGGAGACCGAGAAGTTGTCGGCGAAATAGTCGGGTGTGTGCGTAAGCGGGCGCGGCGCGGCTTCGTTCTCGCGCGGTTTGACGGCCTGGATCAGCCACCACGTGAAGCCGGCGAGCACCGCCACGCAGATCACCGGCACGAGCGAGGTGAGGCGAAACTTCTGCTGGTTCATTGGGACCCCACGCGCGCCTGCGCTGCGAGCGGGGCGCAGGCCGCCGTGAGCATGGCGTCGTAATGGCCCTGGGCGCGCAGGATCAGGTCGGCGACTTCGCGCGCGGCGCCGTGGCCGCCGGTTTTATCCGTGACCCAGTGAGCGCGCGCGAGCACGTCCGGATGCGCGTTCGCGGGCGCCGCGCCAAAGCCGCACTGGAGCATCACGCCCAGGTCGGGCCAGTCGTCGCCCATATAGCCGCACTGCTCGCGCGTGACGCCGGTTTCGGCGAGCAGCGCTTCGAACGCGACGCGCTTGTCCTCGACACCCTGATACAGATGCGTGATGCGCATCTCCTTCGCGCGCACGGCGACGATCTCCGAGCGGCGCCCGGTGATGATGGCGGTGTCGATGCCGGCTTCGCGCAAGAGCTTCACACCGTGGCCGTCGAGCGAGTTGAAGCCTTTCATGGTGTCGCCCGCGCCCGTGAACAGCAGGCCGCCGTCGGTGAGCACGCCATCGACGTCGAAAATCATCAAGCGCACGCGCGCGGCGCGCGCGGTCGCGTCAAGCCCGGGGGCCGCATTCATCAGATCACCTTCTTGGAGAACAGGTCGTGCATGTTGAGCGCGCCGATGAGAGTGCCCTCGGCGTTCACCACCAGCATCTGATTGATGCGATGGCGCTCCATCAGTTCCACGGCTTGCACCGCGAGTTGGTCGGGACCGATTGTGCGCGGGCCCTTCGTCATCACCTGGGCGATCGGCAGGTCGCGGAAATCGCCAGTGCGTTCGAGCACGCGGCGCAGGTCGCCGTCGGTGAAGATGCCGGCCACGCGGTCTTCTTCATCGACGATGGCGGTCATGCCCATGCGCCTGGCGGTGAGTTGAATAAGAGCGTCGCGCACCGTGGCGTCCTCGCGCACCTTTGGGATGGCGTCGCCCGTGCGCATCACGTCGCGCACGTAGGTGAGCAGACGCCGGCCGAGTGCGCCGCCGGGGTGGGAGCGCGCGAAGTCGTCGGCGCCGAAGCCGCGCGCGTCGAGCACCGCGACCGCGAGCGCGTCGGAAAGCGCGAGCGCCGCCGTGGTGCTGGCCGTGGGCGCGAGATTCAGCGGACAGGCTTCTTTCGCGACGCCGGCGTCCAGATGCACATCGCTAAGCCGGCCGAGCGTGGACTGCGGGCGGTTGCCCGTCATGCCGATGAGCTTCGCGCCGATGCGCTTGACGAGCGGCAGGATGGCGACCAGCTCTTCCGATTCGCCGGAGTTGGACAGGCCGATGAAGACGTCGTCGGCGGTCACCATGCCGAGGTCGCCGTGGCTCGCTTCGGCGGGATGCACGAAGAACGCCGGCGTGCCGGTGGAGGCGAGGGTGGCCGCGAGTTTGCGGGCAATGTGGCCCGATTTGCCGATGCCGGAGACAACCACGCGTCCGCGGCAACTGAGGATGAGATCGACCGCGCCGACGAAGTTGTCGTCGAGCCGGTCGCGAAGTCCGCGCACGGCGTCGGCTTCGATGTCAAGCACGTCGCGAGCGAGCGTCAGCGCCCGATCACCATTGATTTTCGCTATCATTCGCGGAGTATAGCAAAGGCGTATGGGCGCCGCGCCGGCGCTCTCAGCGCGAAAGCGCCGGCTTTTTGCCGCCATTGCGCCCCTCTTCCGCAGTACTTCCCATAGATCCCGATTTGCGCCGATCATTGACCCGACCGGCGCAGGCAAAATTTGTATCGCCGGCAACGCACGCCTGTATGACGCGTTGGCAACGTTTTGAACGAGGACGCCTCACACGATGATTTCGCCGCTGGAAATGACGTTGTTTCTGCTGCTCGCCTCGGTGGTTGGCGTCGTGCTGTTCCGTTATCTGAACTTGCCGCCGATGCTCGGCTATCTCACGGTTGGCATCCTGGTCGGCCCGCGCGCGCTCGGCATCGTGCCGGACACAGCGGGGGCGAAGAATCTGGCCGAGTTCGGCGTCGTGTTCCTGATGTTCTCGATCGGCCTCGAATTCTCGCTCTCGAAGTTGCGCACCATGCGGCGGGCCGTGTTCGGCCTCGGGCTCTCGCAGGTGGTGGGCACGATCGTGGTCGCGCTGCTGGTCGGGCTCGTGCTCGCGCCGTGGGTGCACATCACCTGGCAGGCCTGTGTCGCGCTCGGCGGCGCGCTCGCCATGTCGTCTACGGCCATTGTGAGCAAGATGCTGGCGGAGCGTCTGGAGATCGAGTCCGAGCATGGCCGCAACATTCTCGGCGTGCTGCTGTTCCAGGATCTCGCCGTGGTGCCGCTGCTCATCGTGATCGCGGCGTTCGGCGGTTCATCGGCGTCGCTCGTCGAGTCGCTCGGCATGGCCGCCATCAAGATCGTGCTCGCGCTCGGCATTCTGCTCATCGTCGGGCAGAAGTTCATGACGCGCTGGTTCAACGTGGTCGCGCGGCGCCGCTCGCAGGAACTGTTCGTGCTCAACGTGCTGCTCGTCACGCTGGGCGCGGCGTTCATCACCGATAAATTCGGCCTTTCGCTCGCGCTCGGCGCGTTCATCGCGGGCATGCTGATCGCCGAGACGCCGTACAAGCATCAGGTGGAAGAGGACATCAAGCCGTTTCGCGATGTGCTGCTCGGGCTCTTCTTCGTGACCACGGGCATGCTGCTCAATCCGCTCGTGATCTGGCAGCACCCGTTCATGGTGGCCGCGTTCGTGATCGGGCCGGTCGTGCTCAAGGCCGTTACCATCACGGCGCTCACGCGCCTCTTCGGCGCTTCGCCGGGCGTGGCGATGCGCACCGGCCTCGGTCTTGCGCAGGCCGGCGAATTCGGCTTCGTGATGCTGAACCTCATTCTGGACAAGCATCTCGTCGATCCCACGCTGCTTCAGGCGATTCTCGCCGCGATGCTGCTCTCGATGCTCGCCGCGCCGTTCCTGATCCAGAACGCCGACCGCATTGTGTTGCGCCTGTCGTCGACGGAATGGATGCAACAGTCGCTGATGATGACGCGCATCGCCACGCAGAGCATCAAGCAGAGCGGCCACGTGATCGTGTGCGGCTACGGCCGCGCGGGGCAGAACCTTGCGCGCATGCTCGAACACGAAGGGCTTTCGTATGTGGCGCTCGACCTCGATCCCGACCGCGTGTCTGCTGCTGCGGCGGCGGGCGAGTCGGTGGTGTTCGGCGATGCGGCGCGGCGCGAGTCGCTGGCGGCGGCGGGCATTCACCGTGCGGCGGCGGTGGCGATCACCTACGCGAACACGCAGTCCGCGCTGCGCGTGCTGCACCACATTCACGAACTGGAACCCACCTTGCCCGTGATCGTGCGCACCGTGGACGATGCCGATCTCGAGCGCCTGCTCGCGGCCGGCGCGACCGAGGTGATTCCCGAGATCGTGGAGGGCAGCCTGATGCTCGCCTCGCACATGCTGGTGGTGATGGGCGTGCCGATGCGTCGCGTGGTGCGGCGCGTGGAAGAAATGCGCGACGAGCGCTACAGCCTGCTGCGCGGCTACTTCCACGGCACCGACGATGTGGGCGAGGACGGTCACGAGCAGGTGCGGCTACAATCCGTACCGGTCGACGCGCGCGCCGAGGCGGTGGGCCGCACGCTCGCCGATCTGGGGCTGTTCGACCTCGGCGTGGAGGTGACGGCGATCCGCCGGCACGGCATTCGCGGCGTGGAGCCCGACCCGTCGACGAAGCTGCGCGAAGCCGACATCGTCGTGCTGCGCGGCCTGCCCGAGCAACTGGCGCAAGCCGAGGAACTCCTCTCGCGCCACCGCAAGGCGGGCGCCGCCGGCGCGAGCGCGGCGGCCTGAGCGCAGGCCCGCGTCGTCCACCGGCGCAGCGCCTGCACGCAATACCGCGATTGGGGACGCTGTATTTTCAGGGTTCCGTCCCGATTATCCGAACCCGCTTCTCTATTCTTGTCATCACCCGGAGCAATCATGTCCAACGCACCTGCGAACGCGAGCGCCGAAGCCTCACGGTTCGTCAACAGCCTGATCCGCACGGTGCCCGACTGGCCTCAGCCGGGAGTGCAATTCCGCGATATCACGCCACTCATTGGCGACCCGAAGGGCTTGCGCGTGCTGATCGACCTGTTCGTGGAGCGTTACGTCGATGCCAAGCTCGATTACGTGGCGGGGCTCGACGCGCGCGGCTTCATCATCGGGCCGATCGTCGCGTACGAACTGAACGTGGGCTTCATTCCGATCCGCAAGATCGGCAAGCTGCCGTACAAGACCGTCTCGGAAACCTACAAGCTCGAATATGGCGAATCGACCGTCGAGCTTCATGAAGATGCCTGCGCAAAGGGCGATCGCGTGGTGATCGTCGACGACCTGATCGCCACGGGCGGCACTATGCTCGCGGGCAAGCTGCTGCTCGAGCGCCTCGGCGCGACGGTGGTGGAGGGCGCGGCGATCATCGACCTGCCGGACCTGGGCGGCTCGAAGCTGCTCACCGAAGCGGGCTTGCCGCTCTTCACCGTGACCACGTTTGGTGGTCATTAAGTGGCCATTAAGCGCCCATCAGGTTGCCACTGAGCCGACACTGACTCCCCCAATGGACTGAGCCCATGCCCAACTTCGCGCTCTTTCTCGCCACCTCGCTCGCGATCACCTTCGCGCCCGGCCCCGACAACCTGCAAGTGCTCGCGCGCGGCATCTCGCAGGGCCGCGCCGCGGGCCTCGTGGCCGCGCTCGGCTTTGCCGCGGGCGTGACGTTCCACACCACGCTTGCCGCGCTCGGCATTGCCGCGGTGCTGCGCTCGTCGCCGCTCGCGTTCCAGATCCTCAAGCTCGCGGGCGCCGCGTACCTCGTCTGGATCGGCGTGAAGGCGCTCAGGAGCCAGGGGCTCGCCGCCGCGGGCGACCGGCCGCGCCAGCCGCTTTCCACGATTTTTCGCCAGAGCGTGCTCGGCAACGTGATGAATCCTAAGGTGACGCTGTTCTTCGTTGTGTTCCTGCCGCAATTCGTCGATACGCATGGCGCGCAGAGCGTCACGCTGCAGATGCTCGAACTCGGTCTCGTGTTCATGGCGCAGACCGTTGTGGTGTTCTCGCTGTTCGGCCTGTGCGCGGGCACCATAGGCGGCTGGCTCAAGCGCCGGCCGCGCGCGGGTTTGTGGCTCGACCGGCTCGCGGGACTCACCTTCATCGCCATCGGCATTCGCGTCGCGCTGCGCGACTGATGTTCGCGCGCGACGCCCGGAGCTCCACGAGATGACCTTGCCTTGCATCACCGACGCGCGCCGTTTCGACGCGAGCGCGCATCTGCCGTTTTTCTTCGGCGACGAACGCGTGGGCTGGATTCGCCACGGCGACGTTGCGTTGCTCGCGCGCTGGCCCGACATCTTCGAGATCGCCGATGCGCGCGTTACGCTCGCTGCGCAGTTCGATAGCGTGACGGCGCGCAGCGCGGCGCTCGCCGCCGTGATCGGCGCGCTGGCCGCCGAGGGCCGCATCCCCGGTTGGCGCAACGAGACCTACGCGATTCGCAATGCCTTCGACGCAGCGCCGCTCGCGTTCATCGAGCGCGCGGCGTCGCGGTTTTTCGGCACGATGACGTACGCGGTGCACTTGAACGGCGTCGTAGAATACGCGGGCTCCGCGTCGCCCCGCGCGCCGCAGTTGTGGATCGCGCGCCGTAGCGAAACCAAGGCGACCGACCCCGGCATGCTGGACAACGTCGTGGCGGGCGGCATCGGCTGGGGCTTCGGCATCGAGGCCACGCTCGTGAAGGAATGCTGGGAAGAGGCGGGCATTGCCGCCGAGCTTGCCTCGCAGGCGCGGCCGGGCCGCACTGTGCACGTGCTGCAATCGCTGCCCGAGGGTACCCAGGCCGAGCAGATCTTTGTCTACGACCTCCTGCTGCCCGCGGACTTCGCGCCGCACAACCAGGACGGCGAAGTCGGCGAGCACCGCCTCGCGCGCATCGACGAAGCCGCGCGCTGGATCGAGGAAGGCAAGATGACGGTGGACGCGAGCCTCGCGACGCTCGATCTGCTCTTGCGCCGCCAATGGATAGACGAAGACGCGTGCGAGGGCATTGCCGCGATCTTCGAGCCGCCGACGCTGTGAAAGGGCGCCGGTTTTTCTGTAGAAGCCCAAAGCCCTTTTGAATCACCAGGCAATTGACGGGAGTAACCAGGGTCATGTCGACCGATCACAGCTTCATTCTCAAACTGTCGTGCGCCGACCGGCCGGGCATCGTGCATGCCGTGTCGGGCTTTCTGTTCGAGCGCGGCAGCAACATTCTCGATTCGGCCCAGTTCGGCGACAGCCATACGGGCGAGTTCTTCATGCGCGTGCACTTCCAGCAAGTGGGCGGCGACCCCGGCCTCGACGGTCTGCGTGCCGCGTTCGCGCCGCTCGCCGATGAGTTCGGCATGCGCTGGGAGCTGCACGACGCGAACGTGAAGCCGCGCGTGGTCATCATGGTCTCGAAGATCGGTCACTGCCTGAACGATCTGCTGTTCCGCTACCGCACCGGCCAGTTGTCGATCGAGATTCCCGCGATCATCTCGAATCACAAGGAGTTCTATCAACTCGCGGCGAGCTACAACATCCCGTTTCATCACTTCCCGCTGCTCGGCGGCAGCGAGGCGGACAAGGCCGCGCAGGAAGCGCGCGTGCTCGATGTGGTGAACGGCGAGGGCGCCGACCTCGTGGTGCTCGCGCGCTACATGCAGATTCTTTCGCCGCAGTTGTGCAAAGCGCTCGAAGGCCGCGCGATCAATATTCACCATTCGTTCCTGCCGAGCTTCAAGGGTGCGAAGCCTTACTATCAGGCGTTCGACCGCGGCGTGAAGCTGATTGGCGCGACGGCGCACTATGTGACGTCCGATCTCGACGAAGGCCCGATCATCGAGCAGGAAGTCGAGCGCGTGGATCACAACATGACGCCGGACCAGCTCACGGCGATCGGCCGCGACGTGGAGTGCGTGACGCTTGCGCGCGCGGTGAAGTGGCATGTCGAACATCGCATCGTGCTCAACGGGCACAAGACGGTGGTGTTCCGGTAATCCGCTGTCGTCTTGAATATTTGTTGCTGCGACAACCTGCCGTAGCGTGCCATAAGCACGCTACGGATTTTCGAATTACTCTTATTGCTAGACGGTGTAACCGCATCTCGCGGCTCCCTCCTCAACACCGTTCCACTCCCACGGACTACTCCTTAAGGCCTAGCGGCGGATCGTCTCGTCCTACCTGCGGGTAATAGTCGCGAGGTGCGGTGCTTCCTAATCTTGTTACGTCAGTCCGACAAGAAAAGGAAACACCATGAAAGCCGCCCCATCCCCACAGGCGGACGCCGTACCAGACAGCCGCGCCTGGCGCGTGCTTGGCTCGAGCACATTCGCGTTCACGATCTGCTTTGCCGTCTGGATGATGTTCGCGATCCTGGGCATCCCCCTCAAGCAGCAGCTTCATCTCACCGACACCGAATTCGGCCTTGTCGCCGCGATGCCGGTGCTCACCGGATCGCTCGCCCGCGTGCCGCTCGGAATCTGGACGGACCGCTTTGGCGGCCGCATCGTCTTCTTCCTCACCATGATCGCCACGGTCGTGCCGATCTGGCTCGTGACCTACGCGACGCAACTGTGGCAATTCCTAGTGCTCGGTCTTTTCGTGGGTTTCGCGGGGGCTTCGTTCTCTGTCGGCACGCCCTACGTCGCGCGCTGGTTCCCGAAGTCGCGCCAAGGCTTCGCCATGGGCATCTTCGGCGCAGGTAACTCGGGCGCGGCGCTCAACAAGTTCGTCGCGCCGGTGCTGATCATCGCCGCGGGTTCATGGACCATCGTGCCGAAGGTCTACTCGGTTGCGATGCTCGTTACTGCGCTGCTGTTCTGGGTGTTCTCGGCAAGCAATCCCGCGCATCGCGTCACGACTTCGACCAGTGTGGCGAGCCAGATGCGCGTGCTCGCCGACCCGCGCGTGCTGCGTTATTCCCAGTACTACTCGGTGGTGTTCGGCGGCTACGTGGGCCTTTCGCTGTGGATGCCGCAGTACTACGTGAACCAGTACGGCTTCGGCATCGAGCAGGCGGCTTTCCTCGCGGCGTGCTTCTCGCTGCCCGGCGGCGTGCTGCGCGCGATCGGCGGCTGGCTCTCCGACCGCTACGGCGCGTATCGCACCACGTGGGCCGTGATGTGGGTCGCGCTCGGCTGCTTCTTCTTGCTGAGCTATCCGCCGACCGACTTCGTGATTCACAGCGCGCATGGCCCGCTTAGCCTGCATATCAGCACCGGTCCGGTGTTCTACACGGTGCTCATGTTCATCGTGGGTATTGCGATGGCGGTGGGCAAGGCCTCGGTCTTCAAGTTCATCGGCGACGAGTACACCGACAACATCGGCGCGGTTTCCGGTGTCGTAGGCCTTGCCGGCGGTCTCGCGGGCTTCATCCTGCCGATCCTGTTCGGCCTGCTGGTGGACCTCACCGGCGTGCGGACCACCTGCTTCATGCTGATGTTCGGTGCCACCGTGGTCAGCCTGCTCTTCATGCACTTCTCGTTCCGCCCGGAGGCGGTCGCGCATGGCCGCGCGGTGCTGCAGCGCAAGGAGCAAAGCGAGATTGCCACGTTAAAAGAAACTTCGCATCACTAATGGATCAACCCGGCTGAATTCCTGCGCCGCGTGGGCGGCGCCTACTGTAAGAGCACAACCATGTCCAAATATCTTCTGACCAAGTGGGAGCCCGAGAACGCCAAGTTCTGGGAAGCATCCGGCGAGCAGATCGCCACCCGTAACCTCTGGATCTCGATTCCCGCGCTGATGCTGGCGTTCGTCGTGTGGTCGCTGTGGAGCGTTACGGTCGTTAATCTCGACAAGGGCGGTTTCCACTTCACCAAGAACGAGCTGTTCTGGCTCACGGCGCTGCCGGCGCTCTCGGGCGCCACGCTGCGCATCTTTTATTCGTTCCTCGTGCCGATCTTCGGCGGCCGCCGCTTCACCGCGATCTCCACGGCGAGCCTGCTGGTTCCGGCCATCGGCATGGGCTTCGCGCTGCGTGACCCGTCCACGTCGTATAACACGCTGCTCGTGCTCGCACTCCTGTGCGGCTTTGGCGGCGCGAACTTCAGCTCGTCAATGGCGAACATCAGCTTCTTCTTCCCGAAGGCGCGCAAGGGTTTCGCCACGGGCCTGAATGCGGGCATTGGCAACCTTGGGGTCTCGGTCGTGCAGTTCGTCACGCCCATCGTGATCACGACGGCTGTGTTCGCGGGCCTGCTCGGCGACGGCCAGACGTATGTGAAGGACGGCGTCGAACAGAGCATCTGGCTGCAAAACGCGGGCTTCGTCTGGGTGCCGCTCATTATCGTTTCGTCGCTCGCCGCGTGGTTCGGCATGAACGACATCGCCGATGCGAAGGCCTCGTTCAGCGAGCAGGCCGTGATCTTCCGCCGTGCGCACAACTGGATCATGTGCTTCCTCTATGTCGGCACGTTCGGTTCGTTCATCGGCTTCTCGGCGGGTCTCGCGCTCTTGACCAAGGCTGAATTCCCGGCGATCAACCCGACCGCATGGGCGTTCCTCGGGCCGCTCGCCGGTGCGCTCACGCGTCCAGTCGGCGGCTGGATCTCGGACAAGATGGGCGGCGCGCGCGTGACGCTCTGGACCTTCGTGGCGATGATCGCGGCAGTCGTGGGCGTGATCGCCTTCCTGCCGGGCGGCGCGCTGGGAGGCGCAGAGGGCAGCTTCGCTGGCTTCCTCGCGATGTTCGTGGTGCTGTTCGCACTGACCGGAATCGGCAATGGCTCGACCTTCCGCATGATTCCCGTGATCTTCCTCACGCAACATCAGCGTGCGGCCGAGGGCAAGGGTGCCCCGGCGCAGCACAGCGCGCTTGCGGAAGCGAGCAAGGAATCGGCTGCAGTGCTCGGCTTCGCCGGCGCGATGGGCGCATATGGCGGCTTCTTCATCCCGAAGAGCTTCGGCACTTCGCTCGACATAACCGGATCGCCCGTGATGGCGCTGGTGTGCTTCATCGGCTTTTACGTGGTGTGCGCACTCGTGACGTGGTTCTTCTACGCACGCCGCAACGCCTCGATGCCGTGCTGAGGCCACTGGTCGAACTAGTCCTTTAGGAGTAGTTGGGTGCGAGGGGCCTACTCCCGATGCGCCTCGCGCACTCTCCCCCTGATGAATGGGCAGGCAAGCGCCTGCCCGGCATACTCAAAAGTGATTTTCTAAAACCGACGGCCTGCTCGCGGTACGCAAAAACGGCACGCTCAAGAGGTGCAAGCGGCGCGAAACAGCAGGCGCAGTCGATGACAAAACATCAGCAGTCCCGGAGCATCGTATGAGTTACTTTCTGGACCGGTTGAAGTTCATGTCGCGTGTGAAGTCGACCTTTTCCAATGGTCACGGCGCGGTGGTGAACGAAGACCGCAAGTGGGAAGACGGCTATCGCAGCCGCTGGCAGCACGACAAGATTGTGCGCTCGACCCACGGTGTGAACTGCACGGGCTCGTGCTCGTGGAAGGTCTACGTGAAGAATGGCCTGATCACGTGGGAAACGCAGCAGACCGACTACCCGCGCACGCGCGCCGATTTGCCCAATCATGAGCCGCGCGGGTGTCCGCGTGGCGCCTCGTACAGCTGGTACGTCTATTCGGCGCAGCGCGTGAAATATCCGATGATTCGCGGCCGCCTGATGGACATGTGGCGCGATGCGCGCCGCACGCTCGATCCGGTCAAGGCGTGGGCCTCGATTGTCGAAAATCCCGAGAAGGCGGCGCGCTACAAGCGTGCGCGCGGCCAGGGCGGCTTCGTGCGCGCCGACTGGGATACGGCCACCGAGATGATCGCCGCGGCCAACGCCTATACCGTGGGCGAGTACGGCCCTGACCGCGTGGTTGGCTTCTCGCCGATTCCCGCCATGTCGATGGTCTCGTACGCGGCGGGCGCGCGCTACCTGAGCCTGATCGGCGGCGCGTGTCTTTCGTTCTACGATTGGTATTGCGATTTGCCGCCGTCCTCGCCGCAGGTCTGGGGCGAGCAGACCGACGTGCCCGAATCGGCCGACTGGTACAACTCCACGTACTTGATGGTGTGGGGTTCGAACGTGCCGCAAACGCGCACGCCCGACGCCCACTTCTACACCGAGGTCCGCTACAAGGGCACCAAGACGGTAGCGGTTTCGTCGGACTTCGGCGAGATGGTGAAGTTCGGCGACATCTGGCTCGCGCCGAAGCAGGGCACCGATGCGGCGCTTGCGCTCGCGATGGGTCACGTGGTGCTCAAGGAATTCCACGCGAATGGCAAATCTGCGTATTTCCGCGATTACGTGAAGCAGTACACCGACATGCCGTTGCTCGTCACGCTTAGCCGACGCGATGGTGCCGTGGTGCCGGACCAGTTCCTGCGCGCCTCGCAGCTCGCCGGCAATCTCGACGAAGCGAACAATCCGCAATGGAAGACGCTGGCGATCGATGAGGCTACGGGCGACATCGTCGCGCCGAACGGCTCGATCGGCTTCCGTTGGGGCGAAGGCGAGCACGACGACGGCAAGAAGGTGGGCCGCTGGAACCTCGAAATGAAGGATGGCGGCAGCGGCCGCGAGATCGATCCGCGCCTCTCGCTGATCGATCAGCATGACGAAGTGGTCGAAGTGAGCTTCCCGTACTTCGGCGGCGAACATGGTGCGCTGCTCGCGCGCCGCGTGCCCGCGAAGCGTGTGGCGCTCGGGGATGGCACGAGCGCACTGGTTGCGACCGTGTACGACCTGCAGATGGCCAACTATGGCGTCGACCAGGGCCTCGGCGGCCCGAACGTGGCGTCCTCCTACGATGACGACGTGCCCTGCACGCCCGCGTGGCAGGAGAAGCACACCACGGTGCCGCGCAAGCTCGTGATCCAGGTGGCGCGCGAGTTCGCCGATAACGCTGATCGCACGCATGGCAAGAGCATGGTGATCGTGGGTGCCGCCCTCAATCACTGGTACCACAACGACATGATTTACCGCGGCATTATCAATCTGCTGATGATGTGCGGCTGTATTGGCCAAAGCGGCGGCGGCTGGGCGCACTACGTGGGGCAGGAAAAGCTGCGTCCGCAATTCGGCTGGGCGCCGCTCGCGTTCGCGCTCGACTGGCAGCGCCCGCCGCGCCAGATGAACGGCACGTCGTTCTTCTACAACCACACGAGCCAGTGGCGCCACGAAAAAGTCGAGCTCGACGAAATCCTCGGGCCGGGCGCCGATCGCAAGCGCTACAAGAACCTCTCGATGCTCGACCTCAACGCGAAGTCCGAGCGCATGGGCTGGCTGCCTTCCGCGCCGCAGCTTGGCGCAAACCCGCTCGACGTGGTGGACGCCGCCAAGCGCGCGGGCGTGTCGCCGGTGGAGTACACGGTCGAGAAGCTGAAGTCCGGCGAATTGAGCTTCGCCTGCGACGATCCTGACAATCCGGTGAACTTCCCGCGCAACATGTTCGTGTGGCGCTCGAATATTCTCGGTAGCTCGGGCAAGGGTCACGAGTACTTCCTGAAGTACCTGCTCGGCACGCAGAACGCGCTCTTCGGCGACGAAGCCGACGCGATCAAGCCATCCGAAGTGAAGGTGCGCGAGGCGGCCGAGGGCAAGCTCGATCTGCTCACGGTGCTCGACTTCCGCATGAGCACCACGTGCCTGTACGGCGACATCGTGCTGCCGACGGCCACGTTCTACGAGAAGGACGACCTCAACACGTCCGACATGCATCCGTTCATCCACCCGCTTTCCGAGGCTGTGCAGCCGCTGTGGGAAAGCAAGACCGACTGGGAGATCTACAAGGCGATCGCCAAGAAGTTCTCGGAGATCGGCGGTGAGCACCTCGGCACGCGTACCGACCTCGTTTGCACGCCGCTGATGCACGACACACCGGGCGAACTCGGCCAGGCGTTCGAACCGAAGGACTGGCGCCTCGGCGAATGCGATTTGATTCCGGGCAAGACCGCGCCCTCGATGACGGTGGTGGAGCGCGACTACCGTGAGATCTACAACAAGTTCACCTCGGTCGGACCGCTGCTCGACAAGCTCGGCAACGGCGGCAAGGGCATCAACTGGAACACCCAGCATGAAGTGGGCGAGCTCGCTCACCTCACGGGCACCCATGGCGAAGCGAGGTCAGGCGTGTCGGCAGGACGCCCGCGCCTCGAGACCGCCATCGATGCGGCCGAGATGATTCTCACCTTCGCGCCCGAAACCAACGGTCACGTCGCGGTGAAGGCGTGGGACGCGCTCTCGAAGATCACGGGCCGCGACCACACGCACCTGGCCGAAGGCCGCGAGCACGACAAGATCCGCTTCCGCGATGTGCAAGCGCAGCCGCGCAAGATCATCTCCGCACCCACGTGGTCGGGTCTCGAATCGGAAGAGGTGAGCTACAACGCCGGCTACACGAACGTACACGAGCTGATTCCATGGCGCACGCTCACGGGTCGCCAGCAGTTCTATCAGGATCACCGCTGGATGCTCGACTTCGGCGAGGGCTTCTGCAACTACAAGCCCGCCATCGACACCAAGACGATTGCGCCGATGCTGGGCGCAATGCCGAACGGCGAGAGTGAGCTCGTGCTGAACTGGATCACGCCGCACCAGAAGTGGGGCATTCACTCCACCTACACGGACAACCTGCGCATGCTCACGCTCTCGCGCGGCGGTCCGCACGTGTGGGTCTCGGAGGCCGAGGCGAAGGAAGCCGGTCTCGTCGATAACGACTGGGTCGAAGTGTTCAACGTGAACGGCACGCTCACCGCGCGCGTCGTGGTGAGCCAGCGCGTGCCGCGCGGAATGTGCCTCATGTACCACGCCCAGGAAAAGATCATCAACGTGCCAGGCGCGGAAACCAGCGGCAAGCGCGGCGGCATTCACAACTCGGTCACGCGCACAGTGCTCAAGCCCACGCACATGATCGGCGGTTACGCACAGTTGGCATACGGCTTCAACTACTACGGCACGGTCGGCAGCAATCGCGATGAGTACGTGATCGTTCGCAAGATGAAGAAGGTCGAGTGGCTCGAAGGCCCGATGAAGGAAGGAGCAGCATCATGAAAATTCGCGCTCAGGTGGCGATGGTCCTGAATCTGGACAAGTGCATCGGCTGCCATACGTGCTCCGTCACGTGCAAGAACGTGTGGACTTCGCGCGACGGCGTTGAGTACGCGTGGTTCAACAATGTCGAGACGAAGCCTGGCATCGGCTATCCGAAGGAATGGGAAAACCAGGAGAAGTGGAAGGGCGGCTGGATGCGCAACCCCAACGGCAAGCTCGAGCCGCGCCAGGGGCCCAAGCTCAAGGTGCTGGCCAACCTCTTCGCCAACCCGAATCTGCCGGCCATCGACGATTACTACGAGCCGTTCACCTACGACTACGAGCATCTGCAAAAGGCGGGTCTCTCGGAAACGCCGCCCACGGCGCGCCCCGTCTCGGTGATCACCGGCAAGAAGATGGACAAGATCCATTGGGGTCCTAACTGGGAAGACGACCTCGGCGGCGAGTTCGAATCGCGCAGCCGCGACCAGCTCTTCGAGAACGTGCAGAAGGAGATGTACTCGAGCTTCGAGAACACCTTCATGATGTATCTGCCGCGTCTGTGCGAGCACTGCCTGAACCCGGCGTGCGTGGCGTCGTGCCCTTCGGGCTCGGTCTACAAGCGCGAAGACGACGGCATCGTGCTCGTCGACCAGGACAAGTGCCGCGGCTGGCGGATGTGCATCTCGGGCTGCCCGTACAAGAAGATGTATTTCAACTGGAAGAGCGGCAAGGCCGAGAAGTGCATCTTCTGCTATCCGCGCATCGAAGCGGGTCAGCCGACGGTGTGCTCGGAAACCTGCGTGGGCCGCATCCGCTATCTGGGCGTGATGCTCTACGACGCGGATCGTATTAGCGAGGCGGCTTCGGTCGAGTCGACGCAGGACCTGTACCAGTCGCAGTTGGACGTGTTCCTCGATCCGCACGATCCGGCCATCCAGGCCGAGGCGCTGCGCCAGGGCGTGCCGCAAAGCTGGCTCGACGCGGCCGTGAAGTCACCCGTGTACCGCATGGCGGTCGAGTGGAAGATCGCCTTCCCGCTGCACCCCGAGTACCGCACGCTGCCGATGGTCTGGTACGTGCCGCCGCTCTCGCCGATCCAGTCGGCCGCGGACGCGGGCCATATCGGCATGGACGGTGTGATTCCCGATGTGGCGAGCCTGCGCATTCCCATGCGCTATCTCGCGAACCTGCTCACGGCCGGCGACGAGAAGCCCGTGATTTCCGCGCTCAACCGCATGCTGACGATGCGCGCGTACAAGCGCACGCAGTCGGTGGACGGCGTGAACGATAACGCGCTGCTCAAGCGTGCCGGTCTCACTGCCGAACAGGTCGAGGACATGTACCGCACCATGGCGATCGCGAACTACGAGGACCGCTTCGTCGTGCCGTCGTCGCACAAGGAAATGGTCGAGGACTCGTTCAACGAGAAGGGCAGTTGCGGCTTCTCGTTCGGCAACGGGTGCTCGGAAGGCGTCTCGGAAGGCTCGCTCTTCGGGGCGAAGCACGAGGGCAGCGTGGTATTCGCCGACATGCCGAAGTCACGCCGCAAGGCAACGTCGGAAAGCTGAGGAGGGCACCATCATGTCGATCTATTCCGTTCTCTCCGCGCTGCTCGACTATCCCGAGCAGCCCCTCGTCGATGCGCTCGACGAAATCGAGGGCGTGCTCGCCGCGTCGCCGCACGGATCGTTCGCCGTGCGCGAGCTTGCGCCGCTCATCGGGGCGCTGCGCGAGCGTTCGCTCACGGAGTCGCAGGAAATCTATGTGGCGACGTTCGACCGTAATCCGCGCCACTCGCTCCATCTGTTCGAGCACGTGCACGGCGAAAGCCGCGCGCGCGGTCAGGCGATGGTCGATCTGCTCGACGAATATCGCAGCTTCGGCCTCGATGTCACGGCCAGCGAGTTGCCCGATTACGTGCCGCTCTTTCTCGAAGTGCTCGGCCTGATCAGCGACGAAGAGGCCAGCGCGCTGCTCGGCGAGGCGATTCACGTGCTCGCCGCGCTCGGCAACCAGCTCGAACGCGACGAGAGCCCCTATGCCGCCATCTTCACCGTGCTGTGCGAGATGAGCGTGGTCGAGCCGTTGCCGGTCACCGGCGCGCCGATACGCGACATGGACGAGGCGCTCGAGCGCTTCGGGCCGGGCGCCGACGGCGTCGAGCCCCTCCTGCAACCGTTCGGCGCGGGTGCCGCGAATGCGCCGCAGATCGTCCAGTTCCACCCGCGCGCGGCGTATGCAGCTTCGTCCGCCATGCCCGGTCGCACAAAGGAAATGCAATGAACATGTTCAACCAGTTTTTGTTCGGCATCTATCCGTACATCGCCGCATCGATCTTCCTGTTCGGCTCGCTCGCGCGCTTCGAGCGCGAGCAGTACACGTGGAAGGCCGACAGCTCGCAACTGCTCTATCGCGGGCAACTGCGCCTCGGCAATATCCTTTTCCACATTGGCATCCTCGGGCTCTTCGCCGGGCACTTCGTGGGCCTGCTCACGCCTGTCGCGGTCTGGGACTGGCTTGGTGTGCCGCATGAGGCCAAGCAACTGCTGGCGATGGTCGCCGGCGGAGTGATGGGCACCATGTGTCTCGCGGGTCTCGCGATCCTGCTGCACCGCCGCTTCACGAACGCGCGCATCTCGGCGGTCACGCGTTTCGGCGACAAGGTGCTGCTGTTGTGGATCCTCGTCACGCTGCTGCTCGGGCTTACGACTATCGGCGCATCGGCGAGCCATATGGATGGCGCCATGATGGTGCGCCTCATGACCTGGGCACAGCACATCGTGACGTTCCGCGGCGACGCCGCAAGCTACGTGATCGATGCGCCGCTCGTGTTCAAGCTGCATCTGTTCATGGGCATGACGCTGTTCGTGATCTTCCCGTTCACGCGTCTCGTGCACGTGTGGAGCGGGCTGGCTTCGGTCACCTACCTGTCGCGGGCATGGCAGCTCGTGCGCAGCCGCTAGGCATGCGCCTGAGGCGGGCCGCCGGCCCGCCTCCCGTATTCTCATTTTGAAGTTGCAGTAGTTGCCTCTGGGCGGCCGTGGGGATCGGCCGTTCTTTTGCGGGGAGCGAGCGATACGCGAGCTCCCTTTTTTTATAGGCTTCTTCGCCGAACATCCGGCTGGCACGCCTCGGCGAACTGGCGCATAGTGTCGCAGTTCACAGCCAATCCGGCCGCTGGTCGTGCTGTTTGCGATACGTCAACCGATAATGAGGAATACCGGCGCCCGTGCGCCGCACTTCATTCCCCGTGTCCTTTATGGCGATGACCCGTTCTCCCCATTCCGCCACTGGCTCCGGGCCGCACCTGGCGGCTGCCGGGGCCGCTACTTCAGCTGGCTCGCTAGCGCCCTTCCGCAGGCGCCTGTCCACGCGCATCGTCGTGCTCTCCACGGTCGTGCTCGCGATAGTGCTCACGATGATCGGCGGCACGCTCTGGCTCTCGTGGCAGCTCGAAGGCGCGGGCGCCGCGATCAACGATGCGGGCAGCCTGCGCATGCGCGCGAACGCGGTGGCCATCGAACTGTGGGAGAGCCGTCAGGGCCGCCCCTCGCGGCTTGACGCGCAGATCGACCAGCTCAACGAGACCCTGCACCAACTGCACGAAGGCAACGCGGCTCGCCCGCTATTCCTGCCTGACGACGTGCTGATTCGCCGGCAATTCGACCGGGTTGCCACGTCGTGGCACGAACGGCTAGAGCCGGCCGTGCAGCGCGACCGCGTTCTGGGCGTGGGCGCGCCGTCGGCGTATCTCGCGCTGCTGCCCGGTTTCGTCGATGACGCCAATCACCTCGTAGTGCTGATCGAGCGCGAGAACGCGCACAAGACGGCGTGGCTGCGCACTTCGCAGATCGCGCTCGCGGCGCTCTCGTGCGTGGGCACCGTGGCCATCGTCTATCTGCTTTACCTGTGGTTCGTGGTGCCCGTGCAGCGCCTGCAGGACGGGCTTGCGCGCATCGAGGCGCAGGAGTTCGATACGCGTTTGCCCGTCGATACGCGCGATGAATTCGGCCATCTCGCGCAGGGCTTCAACCAGATGGTTGCCGAGCTGCAAGCGCTGTATCAGGACCTTGCCGCGCGCGTGGACGTGAAGACCGCGCAACTGGCGGCGCAGAACCGCGAGCTGCGCATCCTGTACGAAATGGCGGCCTTCCTCAATACGCCGGGGCCAGTAGAGCCGCTGTGCCGCGATTTCCTCATGCGCCTCATGCGCGAGTTCGAGGCCGACGGCGGGACGGTGCGCATCGCCTCCGCCGAGGACGACAATCTGCATCTGCTGGTCGCCGAAGGCCTGCCCGAGGAAATCGTGCGCGCCGAGCAATGCATGCCCGCGCACGACTGCGCATGCGGCGCCGCGTCGGCGGAAGAGCCGGTGGTGGTGGTCGATCTGCGCAACCTGGTCGCGGGCGCGGGCGCCAAGGGACGCATGCCCGCCATGAGCGACGCCGAGCGCGAGCACGCGCAGTATTGCCTGCGCGCGGGTTTCGCGAGCGTTGCGGTGTTTGGCATCGTTTCGCAGAGCGAGCCGCTCGGCACGTTCTCGCTGCACTTCCGGCGCGAGCGCGATATGCCGCCCTCGGAAGTCCAACTGCTGCAAACGCTCGGCCGCCATCTCGGTGTCGCGTTGAAGAACCGGCGCCTCGCGGCGCTCGCGCGCCAGCTCGCGGTCTCGGAGGAGCGCAACCTCGTCGCCCAGGGGCTGCACGACAGCATTGCGCAGGGGCTGAGCTTTCTGAAGATGCAGGTGCATCTGCTCGATGGCGCGGTGGCCGACGGCAATCTCGACGAGGCGCGCGAGATCGTGCCGCTGCTCGCGGGCGGCGTGAAGGAGAGCTATGACGACGTGCGCGAGCTGCTGCTGAACTTCCGCTCGAAGCTCGAGTCGGGCGCGCTGCGGCCTGCGGTGGACGATACGGTGGCACGCTTTCGGCGCCAGTCGGACGCCGAACTCACACTCGATTATCGTGACGAGGGCGGCCCGCCGCTGCCGGCCGATCAGCAGCTCCAGGTCCTGTTCGTGCTGCAGGAGGCGCTTTCGAATATCCGCAAGCATGCCGAGGCGCAGCATGTGCATGTGAGCGTCGTCAACCGGCGCGACTTCCGCCTCACCATCGAGGACGATGGCATCGGCTACGATCCTGCCGAGATTGCCGCGCGCGGCGAGGCCCATGTCGGTTTTCATATCATGCGCGAGCGCGCCAAACGTCTGGCGGGAACGCTCACGCTCGACAGCGAGCCGGGGCGCGGTTCGCGCGTGGAACTCGTGCTGCCGGCCGCGAGCCGCAAGGCGGCTTGATCCGCTCGATCCACCCGATGCGCCAGGCTTCGCGCCACCACAGACAGAATCGCCACCATCCGAACTTCAGGCCATGACCATCCGCATTCTGCTCATCGACGACCACACGCTTTTTCGCTCGGGCGTGAGCGCGCTTTTGCAACGCCAGCCAGACCTCGAAGTGGTGGGGGAAGCCTCGGACGGCGTCGAAGGCATCAAGCGCGCGCAGCAGCACGAGCCCGACGTGATCCTGCTCGATCTGAACATGCCCGGCCTCTCGGGGCTCGAAACGCTGCAATTGCTGGTGCAGGACCTGCCCGATGCCGCCGTTGTCATGCTGACCGTCTCGGAGGAGGCCGACGAGCTTACCGCGGCGATGCGCGCGGGCGCGAGTGGCTTCCTGCTCAAGAGTATCGACGCCGACGCGCTCGTTGCGGCCATCCGCAAGGCGGCCGCCGGCCAGCCGGTGATCACCGAGCACATGACGGCGAAGCTGGTCGAGCAGATGCGCAAGCCGGCGGCGGCGCCGAGCGCACCCAGCGCGCCGCGCACGAGCGGCGAGACGCTCACCGCGCGCGAGCGCGACATCGTGCGCGAACTCGCGCGCGGGGCGAGCAACAAGGAGATCGCGCGCGCGCTCGATCTGGCCGAAAGCACGGTGAAGATTCACGTGCGCAACATCCTGCGCAAGCTGAACCTCACGAGCCGTGTGCAGGTGGCCGTCTACGCGGTCGGACACGAGGGCATGGCGGACGGCATGGGCGAGCCGCGCGAGGGATGAGGCTGCAGAGGCGGCAAATGCGCCGCCTCTGCAGGGCTTGGGCCCTCAGACGAGCCGCAGATAGATCAGTTCGCGCTTGATATAGGCGTAGAAGATGGGCGCGGCAATCACGCCCTGGATGCCGAACGCGGCTTCCATCACGAGCATCGCGACCAGCAATTCCCACGTGCGCGCCTCGATCTGGCCGCCCACGATGCGCGCGTTCAGGAAATACTCGAGCTTGTGAATCACGATCAGGAACGCAAGCGCCGTGACCGCCGCAGGCAGGCTCACGGTGAGCGCGATCGCGACGATCAGCGTGTTCGAGATCAAATTGCCGATCACGGGCAGCAAGCCGACCACGAAAGTCACCACGACAAGCATCTTCGCGAGCGGCAGCGGCGCGTGAAAGAGCGGCAGCACCAGCAGCAGGAAGAGCCCGGTGAACACCGTATTGATGGCCGAGATCTTCACCTGGGCGAACACGATGCGGCGGAACGCATCGGCGAAGCGCGCCACGCGCGTGACGAAGGCGGTCGAGAGCGGTAGCCGCGTGGCGTTCTTCTGCGCGCCGATGGCGACAATCGCGCCGATGATCATGCCGATCACGATATGCCCGAAGATGCGCGCGGCGTTTTTGCCGCCCTGGCCGAGCTGGGTGGCGTGCTCGTGCATGAGCGCGATGGCCTTGAGCTTCATTTGGGCGACGTCCACGGGCAGGTAGGCCGCGATAGCGTCGGGAATCCGCGCGCGCGCCTGGTCCACGAACGTCATCATTTGCGACATTACCTTCTGGACGCTCGGCACGTCGTTTTCGAACTGTTCGATGACGCCCACGGTGATACCCGTGAGCACGCCCACGATCACAATGGAAACCAGCACGACCGAGATCCAGCGCGCGCGCTGGCTCGACATGCGCCGCTCGATCAGCGGCGCGATGGTGTGCACGAGCTGGAAGACGAGCATCCCCGCGAGCAGCGCGCCCAGCAGGTTCAGATGCAGCACCGCCCACAAGCCGGCGAGCGCAGCCACATAGCTGCCAATTTCCACCGCCGAGAGTTTCGGCAGGCTCATGTCGCTCGTGAGCCTGACCGGTCTTGGCCGCAGGTCGCGCACCTGTTTATCGTCGGTCGCTTCGTTGCGCTTGACCATGTTGGGTGTATTCCGCCTTCAGACTGCGGGGACGCAAGCGCCCCCGCTCTGTTGTTGCTACAACCGGGGTTGCGGCGGCCATGGCCGCCGCAACCTTTTCTAGTGCTTATTTCCCCGAAGCCGCGTCGAGCGCGGCCATCTGGCGCTTGAGCAGCGGCGCGAGATAGCGGCCCGTGAAGCTCGCTTTCGCCTTCGCGACCTGCTCGGGCGTGCCTTGGGCCACGATCTGGCCGCCGCCCGCACCGCCTTCGGGGCCCATGTCCACGACCCAGTCGGCGGTTTTGATGACATCGAGATTATGCTCGATGATCACCACCGTATTGCCCTGGTCGCGAAGCCTGTGGATCACCTCCAGCAGCAGCGCGATGTCGTGGAAGTGCAGGCCCGTGGTCGGCTCGTCGAGTATATACAGCGTGCGGCCGGTATCGCGCTTCGAGAGTTCCAGCGACAGCTTCACGCGCTGCGCCTCGCCGCCCGACAGCGTGGTGGCCGATTGGCCGAGACGGATATAGCCCAGGCCCACGTCGAGCAGCGTTTTGAGCTTGCGCGCCACGACCGGCACGGCCTTGAAGAACTCGTAGGCCGCCTCGACCGTCATGTCGAGCACTTCGCTGATGTTCCGTCCCTTGTACTGGATCTCCAGCGTTTCGCGGTTGTAGCGCTTGCCGTGGCAGACGTCGCAAGGCACGTAGACATCGGGCAGGAAGTGCATTTCCACCTTCAGCACGCCGTCGCCCTGGCAGCTTTCGCAGCGGCCGCCCTTCACGTTGAACGAGAAGCGGCCCGATTCGTAGCCGCGCTCCTTGGCCGCCGGCACGCCTGCGAACAGCTCGCGGATGGGCGTGAACAGCCCCGTGTAGGTGGCCGGATTCGAGCGCGGCGTGCGGCCGATCGGCGACTGGTCGACGTTGATGACCTTGTCGAAATGCTCCATCCCTTCAATGGACTCGAACGGCGCGGGCTGCGCCGAAGATCCGTACAGATGCTGCGACACCGCGTGATAGAGCGTGTCGTTGATCAGCGTGGACTTGCCCGAGCCCGACACGCCCGTCACGCAGGTGAGCAGACCCACCGGCAGGTCGAGCGTCACGTGCTTGAGGTTGTTGCCGTAGGCCTCGACGATGCGCAGGTGCCGCTCGCCGGGTTCGATGCGCTCGTCCGGGTAGTCGATGCGGCGCGCACCCGAGAGGTACTGGCCGGTTATCGAGGCCGGGTCGTTCTCTACCTCGGCGGGCGTACCCTCCGCGATCACCATGCCGCCGTGCTCGCCGGCGCCCGGGCCCATGTCGACCACGTAGTCGGCCATGCGGATCATGTCCTCGTCGTGCTCGACGACGATCACCGAATTGCCGAGGTCGCGCAGATGCTTGAGCGTGGAGATGAGGCGGTCGTTGTCGCGCTGATGCAGGCCGATGGACGGCTCGTCGAGCACATACATCACGCCCGTGAGGCCCGAGCCGATCTGCGAGGCGAGGCGAATGCGTTGCGCCTCGCCGCCCGAGAGCGTTTCCGCGCTGCGTTCGAGCGAGAGATAGTCGAGGCCCACGTTATTCAGGAACATCAGGCGCGCGACGATTTCCTTGACGACTTTGTCTGCGATCTCGCGCTTGGCGCCTTCGAGGCGCAGTGTCTGGAAGTAGCCGAGCGTGTCGCGCAGCGGCCAGCCGCTTACCTCGTAGATCGCGCGCGCGTCCTCGTTGGAGCCGATCCGCACGAAGCGCGCCTCGCGGCGCAGGCGCGTGCCTTCGCAGTGCGGGCAGGCCTGGTTGTTCTGGTATTTCGCCAGTTCCTCGCGCACCGCGGACGAATCGGTCTCGCGGTAGCGGCGCTCGAGGTTCGGGATGATCCCTTCGAATACATGCTCGCGCACCGAAGTGCGGCCGCGCTCGTTGATGTACGAGAACGGGATTTCCTGCTTGCCTGAGCCGTAGAGCAGGACCTTGCGTACCTTTTCGGGCAGGTCCTCGAAGGCGGCGTCGATGTCGAAATCGTAGAACACCGCGAGGCTTTGCAGCATCTGGAAGTAGAACTGGTTGCGCCGGTCCCAGCCCTTCACCGCGCCCGCGGCGAGCGAGAGCGATGGATGTGCAACCACGCGCTTCGGATCGAAGAACGTGATCTGGCCGAGGCCGTCGCATTCGGGGCACGCGCCCATCGGGTTATTGAACGAGAAGAGGCGCGGTTCCAGCTCCGACAGCGAATACGAGCAGATCGGGCAGGCGAACTTCGAGCTGAACAGGTGCTCGCGGCTGGTGTCCATTTCGAGCGCGATGGCGCGGCCGTCTGCGAGGCGCAGCGCCGTTTCGAACGACTCCGCGAGACGCTGCTTCATGTCGGGGCGCACTTTCAGGCGGTCGACCACCACGTCGATGGTGTGGCGCTCGCTCTTCTTGAGCTTGGGCAGCGACTCGACTTCGTAGATTTTCGCCTCGCCTTCGTTGGCGGTGCCGCCGCCCGAGCGCACGCGAAAGCGCACGAAGCCCTGCGCCTGCATGTCGTCGAAGAGTTCGGCGTGCTCGCCCTTGCGGTCGACGACCACGGGCGCGAGGATCATCAGCTTGGTTTCTTCGGGCAGCGCGAGCGCGGCGTCCACCATCTGCGAGACGCTTTGCGCCTCGAGAGGAATCTCGTGGTCGGGGCAGTAGGGCGTGCCCACGCGCGCGTAGAGCAGACGCAGGTAGTCGTGAATCTCGGTGACCGTGCCCACGGTGGAGCGCGGGTTGTGCGAGGTGGCCTTCTGCTCGATGGAAATCGCCGGCGACAGACCCTCGATCAGGTCGACGTCGGGCTTTTCCATCAGTTGCAGGAACTGGCGCGCGTAGGCCGAAAGGCTTTCCACATAGCGCCGCTGGCCTTCGGCGTAGAGCGTGTCGAACGCCAGCGACGACTTGCCCGAGCCCGAAAGCCCGGTGATCACCACGAGCTTGTGGCGCGGCAGGTCCAGATTGACGTTCTTCAGGTTGTGGGTTCGGGCCCCACGGATACGGATTTGTTCCATGAACCTGCGGGAGAAAGGGAGGCTAAACCTGCTACTATAACGACTTTTCCAGACCGCCGTTACGGCTTGCTGACGGTCTCTGAAAGGGTCCCGAATGGCCGCCGTGTGGTTGCGGCGAGGGGTGCTGAAAGAGGATCGACAGGAAGCAGCCGGGGATCGTTTCAGGCGTGGGCCCGAGTAACAGGCGCTGAAGCGCCAGCTCTGGCCGACACGGGGCTGCCCGCATCGTTGCCGTCCATGCAAGGCCGCCACGGCCGCAATGAGCACGCCGCGAATTTCGCCCGATGCCTGCTTCGCCCGTCCCAAGGCCCAATCACGCGCGCACAGCGGCGGCCCAATCAAAAAACGCTCCGATGTCCTCCAATTCACCTGCTACTTCTTCACGCATGAGCGCGCCGGAAATGCGCGCGACCGTGTCGCTCGCCGCGATCTTCGCGCTGCGCATGCTCGGCCTCTTCATGATCATGCCGGTGTTTTCGGTCTACGCGAAAACCATCCCCGGCGGCGACAACGTGCTGCTCGTCGGCATCGCGCTCGGGGCCTACGGCGTCACGCAGTCGCTCCTGTACATCTTTTATGGGTGGCTTTCGGACAAGATGGGCCGCAAGCCCGTGATCATCATCGGCCTCTTGATCTTCGCCATTGGCAGTTTCGTGGCGGCTTTCGCGCATGACATCACGTGGATCATCGTCGGCCGGGTGATTCAGGGCATGGGCGCGATTTCATCGGCCGTGCTCGCGTTCATCGCAGACCTTACCGCCGAAGAGCACCGCACCAAGGCCATGGCGATGGTGGGCGGCTCGATCGGCATGTCCTTCGCGGTGGCGATCGTGGGCGCGCCCATCGTGTTCCACTGGGTGGGCATGAGCGGCCTGTTCGCGCTGGTTGGCGTGTTCTCGATCCTCGCCGTGGGCGTCGTGCTGTGGATCGTGCCCGATGCGCCCAGGCCCGTGCACGTGCGAGCGCCGTTCGCCGAAGTCCTGCACAACGTGGAGCTGCTGCGCCTGAACTTTGGCGTGTTCGTGCTGCATGCCACGCAGACCGCGCTCTTTCTTGTCGTGCCGCGTCTGCTCGTGGACGCGGGCCTGCCCGTGGCGTCGCACTGGAAGATTTATTTGCCGGTGATGGGCGTCTCGTTCGTCCTGATGGTGCCTGCCATCATCGCCGCGGAAAAGCGGGGCAAGATGAAGGCCGTGCTGTGCTCGGCCATTGGGCTTATCCTGATCGGCCAGCTTCTGCTCGGCTCGCTTGCGCATACCATAGCAATCGTGGCGACCGTGCTGTTCGTGTACTTTCTCGGGTTCAATATCCTCGAAGCCTCGCAGCCCTCGCTGGTGTCAAAGCTCGCACCGGGCACCCGCAAGGGCGCGGCCACGGGCGTCTACAACACCACCCAGTCGATCGGGCTTGCGCTCGGCGGCGTGGTGGGCGGCTGGCTGCTCAAGCAAGGCAGCGCGAGCGCGGTTTTTTACGCGTGCTCAGGCCTCGTGTTTTGCTGGCTTATAATCGCGGCCTACATGAAGGTGCCGGTCAAGGCGCCGCCCAAGCGCGCTTGACGGGCCAGAACCAGGGGCGTTCCCGCCCTCTGCTTTGAAGCGAACCCGGCGTTCGCAGCAACATTTTTCGCGAGAGGCGGTCCGCGCGCGATGCATCGCTCAATGAAGCCGATGCGCGCGAATCGCGCAGCCGCCAATCGCAACGGAATCAACAGGAGAAACTCATGGCATCCGTGAACAAGGTGATCCTCGTCGGCAACCTCGGCGCCGAACCGGAAGTGCGCTATCTGCCCAGCGGCGACGCTGTGGCGAACATCCGCCTCGCGACCACCGACCGCTACAAGGACAAGGCGTCCGGCGAGTTCAAGGAAATGACCGAATGGCACCGCGTGGCGTTCTTCGGCCGTCTGGCCGAAATCGTTTCCGAATACCTGAAGAAGGGTTCGTCGGTGTATATCGAAGGCCGCATCCGCACGCGCAAGTGGCAAGCGCAGGATGGCACCGACCGCTATTCGACGGAAATCGTTGCCGACCAGATGCAGATGCTGGGCGGCCGTAGCGGCGGCGGCGCCCCGGCGGGCGGCGACATGGGCGATGACGGCGGCTATAGCCGCGAGCAGTCCGCACCGCGCGGCGGCGGCCGTGCTTCGGGTGGTGGCGGCGCGCCGCGCGCGAGCGGCGGCGGTGCTGGCGGTGGCGGTGGCGGCCGTTCGAGCGCGCCGGCTGGCGGCGGCTTCGACGAGATGGACGACGATATTCCGTTCTGATGTCCGATAGTCCGACGCTGTAAAGATCGACCCCCGCCTTCGTGCGGGGGTTTTTGTTTGTGGCGTACCCGCGGCCGGTGTTTTCCATGCCTTCCGGCCCCCCTACAGACGCCGCACTGCGCGCAGCAGTGCGGCGTTTTCGCACATGCAAATGGTGCTACGACAGAACCATTTCCTGATCTACATCACGGCAAAACTTCCTCGCTGGAGTGACCATTTAAAAGATGCTTCAAATTTGCATCTTACAAGGCCCTTCGTCGCGATCTGACAGTCGATACACCCCATCGACATCGCACCAGCGCCGTCACCCACAAGGAAAGGAGAAAGCCGTGTTTTGCTATCAATGTGAACAGACCGACCGCAGCAACGCAACGTCAGGCTGCGCGTCGGCGAAGGGCAACTGCGGCAAGGACGCCACCACGGCGGACCTGCAAGACCTGCTGATCCACGCGGTCAAGGGCATCGCCCAGTACAACGCGCTCGCGCGCGGCGTCGGCAGCGCCGACCGCGAAGCCGATCGCTTCATCCTCTATGCGATGTTCACGACGCTCACCAATGTGAACTTCAACGCCGCTCGCTTCGTGGGGCTGCTGCGCGAAGCCGCACAGCACCGCGATCGCGTGAAGAAGGCCTACGAGACGCAGGCGTTCGCACAGGGCGTCGCGGTGCGGGAACCGGCGGGCCCGGCGCACTGGCAAGCCGGCGCGAACATCGCCGAGCTGCAGGCGCAGGCAAAGCTCGTGGGCGTGAATGCGGGGCTCGACACGCTGGGCGCCGACATCGTCGGCCTGCGCGCGCTGGTGCTCTACGGTTTGAAGGGCGTTTGCGCATACGCCCATCACGCCCGCGTGCTGGGCTATGAAAGCGAAGAGGTGTACGCAGGCGTGGAAGCCGCGCTCGAATTTCTCGCGTGCGAGCCCGAGCAAGCCAACGAGTTGCTCGAGCAATCGCTCGCGCTCGGCAGCTTGAACCTCAAGGTGATGGAGTTGCTCGACGCGGCCAACACGGGTCGCTTCGGCAACCAGCAGCCCACGGTCGTGCGCATGACGCCGGTGGCGGGCAAGGCGATTCTCGTTTCCGGCCACGATCTGGGCGACCTCGAAACCTTGCTCGAAGCCACCAAAGATAGCGGCGTGCAGATCTACACGCACGGCGAGATGCTGCCCGCGCACGCTTATCCGTTGCTCAAGGCTTACTCGCACCTCGCGGGTAATTATGGCGGCGCCTGGCAGGATCAGCAGGCGGATTTCGCGAACTTCCCCGGCCCCGTGCTGATGACCTCGAACTGCCTGATCGAGCCGCTGCCGCAATACCGGCAACGCGTCTTCACAACCGGTCCGGTGGGCTGGCCCGGCGTGCGCCATCTCGAGCATGGCGCGTATGCGCCGCTCGTGCAGGCGGCGCTGGCCTTGCCCGGATTTCTGGAGACGGCGCCCGAAGAAACCGTCACGATCGGCTTTGCGCGCCATACGGTGCTCGGCGTGGCGGACAAGGTGATCGACGCGGTGAAGGCCGGCCAGATCCGCCACTTCTTTTTGATCGGCGGCTGTGACGGCGCGGCGCCGGGCCGTAACTACTACACCGAGTTCGCCGAGGCCGCGCCTGACGACACCGTCGTCATGACGCTTGGCTGCAACAAGTACCGCTTCAATCGGCACGCGTTCGGCGACATCGGCGGCATTCCGCGTCTGCTCGACCTCGGCCAGTGCAACGACAGCTATTCGGCCATCCGCATTGCCGTCGCGCTTGCCGAGGCCTTCGAGTGCGGCGTGAACGACCTGCCGCTCTCGCTCGTGATCTCGTGGTTCGAGCAGAAGGCCGCCGCGGTGCTGTTGACGCTGCTCGCGCTCGGCATTCGCAACATCCGCCTCGGACCGACCTTGCCGGCGTTCCTCACGCCGGGCGTGCTGCAGATCCTTGTCGAGCAGTTCGGGATTCAGCCGATCGGTGACGCGCATGCCGATCTTGCCGCCGCGCTCGAACGCAAGGCTGCGTGAAAACGCACCGGCGCTGAGGGATACATGAGCCATCGAATCGAAATCACCACGCGCGACGGCCAGGCGTTCGCGTTTGCGTGTGAGCCGGAGCAGGACGTGCTGGGGGCGGCCGCGGCGGCGCAGATCACGCTGCCGTCGCAGTGCCGGCGCGGCAGTTGCGGCGCGTGCCACGCGAGCGTGGCCGAAGGCGAGTACACGCTCGGCGCGCACAGTGCCGACGCGTTGCCGTCAGGCGATCCGCACGCGGTCCTGCTGTGCTGCACGACGCCGCGCAGCGACTTGCGCATTGCCGCGCCATACGACGGCACGAAGGTGCTGTTGCAGCCCGTTGCCGTGCGGCGTGCGCGCATCGCCGCCCTGGAGACGCTCGCGGACGACACGCTCCGCCTCGAACTGCGCCTCGAGCCCGACGATGCCCACGGCAGCGCCGCCGAGTTCGAAGCGGGGCAGTTCGTCGAACTGGAGTTGCCTGGAAGCGGCGCGCGCCGACCGTTCTCGCTCGCCAACACGAGCAACTGGGATGGGCGGCTCGAACTGCTGATCCGCTTGCGTCCCGATGGCGTGTTTTCGTCGTACCTGCGCGAGCGTGCGCAGGTGGGCGACGAGCTCAACGTGCACGGCCCGCAGGGCGGCTTCGGTCTATTCGCGGAAAGTCTGCGCCCGCGCTGGTTCGTGGCGGGCGGCACGGGGCTTGCCCCGGTGCTCTCGATGCTGCGCCGCATGGCCGAGTTTCAGGAGATGAACGACGCGCGGCTCTTCTTCGGTGTGAACCACGAGAGCGAGCTTTTCATGGTGCAAGAGCTCGAGCAGCTGCAGGCGGAGCTTGCGCAGTTGTGCGTCGAGCTATGCGTGCGTGAGGGAGACGCGGCGTGGCCAGGCTTTCATGGCACGCCGGTCGAGGCGCTGCAAGCCGCGCTCGAAACGGCTGACGAGCCGCCCGATCTGTATGTCTGCGGTCCGCCCGGCATGGTGAGCGCCGCACAGGCGGTGGCGGCGGCAGCAGGCGTGCCTGCCGCGCAATTCGCCAGCGAACGCTTTACTGTCTGACGCTCGGCCTCGTGCTTTGCCTTGAACCTCGCCCGTGGGCGAGGTTTTTTCTTATCATGGTTGTTTCTCTACCCGGCGAGGCCGACTCCGCCGCTTGCACCCACCTATCCAACGAGCACCGACCATGAGCACACTGCCGATTTCCTTTGAAGATGTGGCTGCCGCGCACGAGCGCATCCGTGGCGTCGCGCACCGCACGCCTGTGCTGACCTCGCGCACGGCGAGCGCGCTCGCGGGTGCGGAGTTGTTCTTCAAGTGCGAGAACCTCCAGCGCATGGGCGCGTTCAAGTTTCGTGGCGCCTATAACGCCATTGCGCAGTTCACGCCGGAGCAGCGGGCGGGCGGCGTGATCACGTTTTCGTCGGGCAATCATGCGCAGGCGATCGCGCTTTCGGCGCAACTGCTGGGTGTGAAGGCCGTGATCGTGATGCCGCAGGACGCGCCCGCAGTGAAGGTGGAGGCGACGCGCGGCTACGGCGGCGAAGTCGTCTTCTACGACCGCTATACCGAGGACCGCGAAGCACTCGGCCAGCGCCTTGCCGCCGAGCGCGGCCTCACGCTGATTCCGCCCTACGACCACCCGCATGTGATGGCAGGGCAGGGCACGGCGGCGAAGGAGCTGTTCGAGGATGCGGGCGAGCTCGACGTGCTGCTCACGCCGCTTGGCGGCGGCGGGCTGCTCTCGGGCTGCGCAACGTCGGCGCATGCACTCGCGCCGCGCTGCACCGTGATCGGCGTCGAGCCCGAGGCGGGCAACGACGGCCAGCGCAGTCTGCAGACGGGCTCGATCGTCCACATCGACACGCCCAAGACCATCGCCGACGGCGCCCAGACACAGCATCTGGGCGGCTATACGTTCGCGGTGATCCGCGAGCGCGTGAGCGAGATCGTGACCGTGAGCGACGCGGAGCTCGTGGAGACGATGAAGTTTTTCGCGAGCCGCATGAAGCTCGTGGTCGAGCCCACGGGTTGCCTGGCGGCCGCTGCGGTCCTGCAGCGCAAGGTGGACGTGCGCGGCAAGCGCGTGGGTATCGTGATCTCGGGCGGCAATGTCGATCTGCTGCGCTTCGCGGCACTGACAGGCGCAGCGTCGTGATCGGGCGTCACGCGGCCGCGCGCTAGCCGAGCAACGCCGCGAGCGCTGCGCGCGCGTTCGTCACGTGCGCGCTTTCGCCGGGGCGCTCCGGCAGCAGATGAAACTCGGCCGCCGGAAGCGCGGGCAGGCCGAACGACGCAGGGCAGGCCACCAGCCCCTCGCCGATCGCCGATTCGTTCAAACACGAAATCCCCAGACCCGCATGCAGCGCGAGCTGCAAGCCGGCGACACCCGACGCCGAATGGGAAATCAGAAACGGGATGCGCGCGCGTTCGAGCAGCTTCAACACAAAGCGCTGCAACTGGCACGTAGACGGCAGCAGCACGAGCGGCCAGGGCGGTGCGAGCGCCGCATGCTCGCGCAGCGTTTCGCGCGCGCCAACCCACAGCAGCTTTTCGCGCCGCAACGCTGAAGGTTTGCGCGCGGTCGCCTTGACCCCGGCGCGCGTGCTGCGCGTGTCCACCATGCGCAGCGAAAGACCGATGTCGAAAACATTGTCATCGGCACTGCTCTCGATCACGGCGCTCGGCAACACCGTCACATGCAGGCGCAGGCGCGGATGCTGGTTCGCGAAGCGGCGGATGATCGCCGCCACGTCGTGTGGCCGGAAGTAGTCGGTGATGGCAATGCGCACCTCGCCGTCGAGCGAGCGCCCCAGCATGTCGTCGAACGCGGCGTCGCACATTGCCACGATGCGGCGTGCGTGATCGACGAGCTTCGCGCCCGCAGGTGTGGGTGCGACCCCCTGCTTGCTGCGCACGAACAGCGGCTGACCGATGCGCTCTTCGAGCTTCTTCAACTGTTCGCTCACCGAAGACTGCGAAAGAAATACGCGCTCTGCCGCGCCCGAGACGCTGCCCGCCTCCGTGACCGCGAGAAAGGTGCGCAATTGCGCGAGGTCGAGTCCGCGTGCATTCATGGGGATGTTCCGTACGATGCCGGCTCGATGGTTCGGATTTTCCGATTACATCGATTGAATATTCCAGCTTTTCCAATAGATGGTGCGCTCGTAGCATGGCTGCGGTCAATCACTTTCTGGAGGCTGTCATGAACGATGCAAAGAGCGGGAGTGCGTCGCATCGCTGGAAGGTGCTGGGTGTCGGCGTGGCGGCGAACGCGAGCTTTGCCGCCGCGTTCTCGGGCATACCGGCTGCGGCGATCTGGATTCGCTCGGACTACCGCATCGATACCGGTGCGCTCGGGCTGCTGCTTGGCATGCTCGGGCTCGGCATCGTCCTGAGCGAATTGCCGTGGGGTGTGCTCACCGACCGCTGGGGCGACCGGCGCGTGCTGCTCACGGGGCTGGGTTCGACTGCGGCGGCGTTGCTCGCCATGACGCTCTGGTGCGTGCCGGCGGCGACTCATGTGCCAGGCGCGCACGCGCTCGAGTTAGGCTTTCTGGCTATTGGATTGCTCGGCGGCAGCGTGAACGGTTCGAGCGGGCGCGCGGTCATGGCGTGGTTCGGGCCCAGCGAGCGCGGCCTGGCGATGAGCATCCGGCAGACGGCCATGCCTGCTGGCGCGGGAATCGGCGCGCTGCTGTTGCCCGCACTGGCCGCGCGCGGGGGCTTCGCATGGGTCTACGGCACGCTCGCGGCGATGTGCATTCTTTCTGCAATCCTTACGATGTGCTGGGTGCGTGATCCGATGGAGCCCGTGCTGGGAGATTCGGCGCACGTAAGGCCGCACGAAGTGCCGCGCGCGCGGACGCCGCTCTCGAGCGCTCAGGTATGGCGCATGGTGGCCGGCATCGCGGCGCTGTGCATGCCGCAGGTCGCGGTGATCTCGTTCGCAAGCGTGTTCCTGCACGACTTTGGCCATGCAGGCAGTGCTGCGATTGGCGCAGCGCTCGTCGCGGTGCAACTCGGCGCGGCATGCATGCGCATCTGGAGCGGACGCTGGACCGACCGGCATGGCAATCGCAATGCGTATCTGCGCGTGTGCGCCTTGCTGAGCGTTGCGCTGTTTGCTTTGCTCGCGGCAATGACGACGCTGTTCGCCCGCGTTGCGCATGCATCCCCGGCGGCGGGCGACGACCATATCGTGCTCGTTGCGTTGTTTGTGCTGCTCGTGTCGGGTGGCATCGCTGCCTCGGCATGGCACGGCGTTGCGTTCACGGAACTCGCTACGCTCGCGGGACACGGGCGCGTGGGGACCGCGCTCGCGATGGGCAACACCGGCGCCTTCATGGCCTTCTGGCTCGCGCCTTCGGCAATTCCGATGCTGCTATCGGCATTCGGTTGGCCTGCTGTCTGGCTTGGGGCGTCCGCATGCGCGGCACTGGCATGGCCCGCATTTGCACGCGCGTCGCGTCCGTCAGATACCGTCAGCACGGCCGTCATGCATTCGCACAAGCCGAAGGGAAAGGCGAAGGTGGAAGCGGCATGTTGACCGTCGCTGCGTGCGGCATAGTCCGACATAACGAAAGACATACGATGCAATCACGAATGAAACTTTAAATTTGATTCGTATAACTGAATCTTTTTTGCGGTTAAAGAAGCTTTGACGTTTCGGAAATCTCTGATTCAGGGAATCTTTAATCGATGTTCAGATGACGGCTCCAGAAAGATTGTGCCTTGCGCAACACAGGCATCGTGAGTCCCGGCTACAAGATCGGGCACGCCTGGGCCGATCCGATACCCCTACTACATCGAGAGAGAGCCACCTTGAAACTACGAGTCGTCCTTGCCGACGATCACCCTTTCGTACTGCTGGGCGTACGCTCGGCACTCGAAGCAGCGGGAGACATACAGGTCGTCGGCGAAGCGTCTGGCCCGGGCGCGCTTTTTCGCACACTCGAACGAGTGCCGTGCGACATCGTGCTGACCGATCTCATCATGCCTGGAGACACCGGCGAGGCAGAAGATGGTTTGCACCTTGTGCGGCGCCTGTGCCGCGACTGGCCGCAGTACCGCATCGTCGTGCTGACCAGCATCACGAACGTCGCCATTCTGCGCGCCGTGATGAACACGGGCGTCACGGCGCTGATCCGCAAGAGCGAGCCCATCGACGAGCTCACCGGCGCGGTGCGCGGCGCGGGCAGCGGCCTGCGCTACGTGAGCCCGCCGATCCTGGAAGCGCTTGCCGCCGCGGGAACGGAGCGCGCGGATAGCACGCGTGCGCCGCGCCTTTCGCCACGCGAGTCGGAGGTGGTCCGGCAGTTCGTCCACGGCCGCACGATCACCGAGATCGCACGCGCGCTCGATCGGGACGTGCGCACCGTGAGCCGTCAGAAGCGCGACGCCATGGCGAAGCTCGGCGTGAACAACGATGCAGGGCTGTTCGCCTTCGTGCGGGCCCACGGACTCCTATGAGTTCGCCGCCAACCACCCACGCCCGTGTCTGGCCTGCACACCTGACGTCGGGATTCGGCCGCGAGGGCGGCGTGCGTAGCTTGCAGGAGCTGGCGCTGCCAGACGTTGGCGACCGGGCGTTGCCCGTGCGCGTCATCGTCGCCGACGATCATCCGCTCGTGTTGTTCGCGCTCGACAACCTGATCGCCACGCTGCCGAACGTGCGGATCGTCGCCCGCGCGCAATCGGTGGCGCAGCTCTTTCAGGAAGCCGCGCGGCATGAGTTCGACCTCGTGCTGATGGATCTCTACATGCCCGGCGAAGGGCGCGAGGAGGGGCACGATGCGATCCGCAGCTTTCAGGGCGAGCATGCGGGCAAGCCTGTCGTCGTGCTCACCATGGAAAACGATGCCACGGCGCTGCGCAGCGCGATCGAGCTCGATGTCGAGGCCGTGCTCAGCAAGCGCGACCGCATCGACCTGATTCCTGTCGCCATTGCCTCGGCCATGGCGCACGAGCAGTACGTCGGTCCTGTGGTGCGCGACCTGCTGGAAAAGGCGTCGCGTGAGCAGCGGCGGGCCCACGTGCATCAGGTGCTATCGCGGCGGGAGTTCGAAGTTTTCACGCACTACGCCGGCGGGCTCGGCGTCACCGAAATTGCCAGCCTGCTTGGGCGTAGCGTCAAAACCATCAGCGCGCAGAAGTGCGCAGCCATGAAAAAACTCGCGCTCAACAGCGACATCGAGCTGTATCGATTCGCGATCGAATGCGGTGTCGTCCAGGATGATGCCTCCTGATGCGGGTGGGGCCGCACTCACGTCACACCTTGGATTCGCAAACGGTTCAGGCGAGCCCGACAGGCGCGCGTGTCGTCGTTTGTCGGAATTTGTCATGCTGAATCCCGTCATGCCATCCGATTTTTAAGAGTTGTCCTATCTGGCAATGAGAGTCGTCTGATCATAATTTCCCACTCAACGCGCGAACTATCGTACAGCGCGACTCTCATTCGATTTCGCCTCTGACATCGCTGGCGAGCCGCTGTGCATGCCTGCAAGAGGGTCGCGCGCCGGCCTGCGGCTGGGAGCGGCGGGGCACGGAGGCACGGCAATGAAGCTCGGTAGGCGTTTGGCAGTGGAAGGCGCAGGCACGGCATGGCTTGTGTTCGTGGGCTGTGCGAGCGCCGCGCTCAATGCCAGCGCGCCTGCACAGGGCTGGAACATCTTCGACATGGCCGCGGCATTTGGTCTTGCGCTTGCCGTCGTGAGCTATGCGTCAGGGCGCGCGTCGAGCGCGCATTTCAATCCCGCCGTCACGATCGGCTATACCATTTCCGGTCGCTTTCCCGCCCGTGACGTCGCACCGTACGTCGCCGCACAAACTGTCGGTGCACTCGTGGGTGCGGCGCTGCTCGCCGCCGTTGCGAGTGGCCGACCTGGCTTTGCCTTCGTGGTTTCGGACTTCGGCAGCAATGGCTACGACGAGCATTCGCCTTCCGAGTACGCATTCGCCGCGGTGTTTGCCGTCGAACTGGTCATGACGTTCGCATTCGTGCTCGTTCATCTCGTCGTGTCGGCTTCGCCGCAACGCCGCAGGTCGGCGCCCGCCGCGCTGGGCGCGTGTTTCGCGGCCATCTACCTGATTGCCATTCCGGTGAGCAACGGCGGCATGAATCCTGCCCGCTCGACGGGGCCGGCGTTATTCGTCGGCGACTGGGCGCTCGACCAACTCTGGCTTTTCTGGGCGGCGCCCATGCTGGGCGGCGTGATTGCGGGTGTTTGTTACCGGTTGCTGATGCAACGTCGGACAAATCCGAATGCAAGCGCGGGCGGGGCGCTCGGCGACGCATGAGCGCCGCTCCGGACGCCTTCATGAAAGCGATGTTGCCTGTTCGAGCGATTGCGCGGCGTGTGTTGCCTGTGCCGCCTGTGTCGCCTGTGCCGCGCGCGCCGATTGCCGCGCTAGCCCAAGCGCTCCGCCTGGCGCTGTTCGCGTGCGTCCTGTTTTGTCTCGCGATAGGCGGCCCCGCGCGCGCAGGGCAACCCGACGCGGCGCAGTCCTCCGGACCATCGTCCCACGCACCGCTCCAATCGGGCCTTGCGGCCGATTTTTCTACGCCGGCGAGCGAGCCGGGTGTTTTTCCAAAGGTACTCACCGTGGGCGTCGTCGCGGGAGGCTGGCCGCCGCTCGAGCTGCACGAAGGCAACACTTTGAGCGGCTTCAGCGCCGACTATCTGCGGCTCGTCGTTGGTTCGCGGGTGAAGCTCGTGCCACGCGTCTACCCCAATATGACCGCGTTGCTCGCTGGCGCGTGCGCCGCTGAATTCGATGTGGTCATGAGCCTTGCGCGCAACGTCCAGCGAGAGCGCTGCCTCGCGTTCACTGTGCCTTATCTGAGCGGCAATGTTGCACTCGTCACGCGTGTGGGCAACGAGGCTATCGCCATCATGCCCAACCGCTTCGCCCGAGCGCGCATCGCCGTCGAGAACGGCTATGCCCTCGAACAGCTGTTGCGCGAGCGCTTTCCGCAAGCGGAAATACTTGCGTTCACCGACACGAGCCTGGCCATGCACGCCGTCGCGCAGGGCAGCGCCGACGTCTACGCGGGTTTCGCGCCCGTCGTGCGCTATCAACTCACCCGCCACAACGACTACCGCGGGTTGCGCGTCGCCTATGAGGAGCGCATCAAGGTGCGCGAGCTGCGCTTCGCCGTGCCGGTTTCGAAGATGGCGTTGCGTGATCGGTTGAATCTGGCCGCAGGCGGTGTGCGGCCAGCCGTGGCGGCTGCGTTGCGGGCGCGCTGGCTCGACAGTGCCGAGGGTGCCGAGGGTGCCGGATTCGGCGCGGAGCGGCGTTCGCCGCCGTTCGTCCTCGACGCCGGCGAGCGCGCATGGCTGCGTTCGCTGCCGCCGTTGAAGGTGGGGGTCGACTTGGACTGGCTGCCGTTTAGCCATGCGAGCCGACGCGGGGAGGTCTCGGGCATGGCGAACGACTACCTCAACTATCTGAGCCGCAAGCTGGGCGTGACGTTCGAGCGCGTGCCGGCAACCAGCTGGCTGGATGCGGATAGCTCGTTCCAGCGTGGCGAATTCGCCTTGCTGGCGACCACAGTGGGTGACGGCGGATTGCCCGCCGACACGCTTTATACCCAGGCCTTCGAACGCTATCCGCTCGTGATCGTTGGCCGCCGCGACGAGCCGATGGCGCGCAGCCTGAACGATTATGCTGGTCGCCGGGTAGTGCTGGCGCCGCACGCACCGGCGGCGCAGGTGCTGTTTGGCGAGAGCCAGCCCATGAGCACGGTGCGCGCCGACACGCTCGCCCAAGGGCTCGCGCTGGTCCAGCGCAATGACGCGGACTTGCTGGTGGGCGATGCAGCGGCACTCGACGGGCCGCTCAGCCGCCAGTACCTCGAATCGCTCAAGGTGGTGGGGGCGATTGGCAAAGATGGAGCGATGGCCTTCGCGGTGCGCACCGATCTCGCGCCGCTCAAGGTCCTCATCGACCGCGCGCTCGACGCGATGTCGCCCGTCGAGCAGCAGGAGATTCGCAACCGCTGGACGGCCGTGGCCGCCGAGCGCAGCGGCGGGTGGAGCGTCAATGCGCTCAGGCTCTTGCCGCTTCTGATCGCGTTCGGCGTGGTGCTGCTCGTCACGCTGCGGGCCTATATGCTCCTGCAGCGCGAAATGCGCCGCCGCCGGCGCGCAGAGCACGTGCTCGCGAAGCAGGTCGAGTTGCAAGACACCATGACGGAGATGATTCCGTACCCGCTGGGTGTGCGCGACCTCGAAAACCGTTACCTGTCGGTGAACCGTGCATACGAAGAGATGACCGGCGTGCGGCGCGGCGAGGTGCTTGGCCGCACGGGAGCCGCGGTGGCGGCGTGGGGCGCGGAAAACAGCCTGCGCGTGGACGATCTCTACAGAAAGACGCTCGAAGAGCGCAAGGGCCAGCGCGTCGAGTTCGTGTTCGATGGCCCCGGCAGCACCAGCGCCCCAGAAGCCGGCAAACGTCACGGCATTTTCTGGACGCGCCTGTGCCGCGACGCGCGCGGCGCGCCGCTGTGCGTGCTCGGCACGATGATCGACATCACCGAGATTCGTCGCGCCGAAATGCGCGCGCGGGCGTCCGAGCGGCTGCTTTCTGACGTCACGCGCTCGCTGCCCGCGATCGTGTTCCAGCTGCGGCGCGGCACCGATGGCCGCTACGCATTCCCCTACCTCGGCGGCGACACGCAGCGCTTGCTCGGCGACGCCGCCGCGCAGTTGATGCGCGCGAGCGCGCTCGATCTTGCGCGGGTGAATCGGCGCGACCGCGCACGGCTTGCCGCGGCGCTCGAGCGCTCGGCGCGTTTGCTGACGCCGGTGAACACCGAGTTCCGCTTCCACGGCGCGGCGGGATTGCTCTGGGCGCGCGCGGAATTCGTGCCGCGGCGCGGCGAAGACGGCACAGTGGTCTGGAGCGGCTACGCGGTGGATGCGAATGTCGAACACGCCCGTGCCGACGAGCTCGCGCGCGCGCGCGACCTTGCCGAGGCCGCGTCGCGCGCCAAGGACGACTTTCTTGCGATGATGAGTCACGAGATCCGCACGCCCATGAACGGCGTGCTCGGCCTCGTTGAGGTGCTCGAACGTACGCCGCTCAATCCCGATCAGACGCAGATGGTCGGCATGGTGCACGAGTCGGCGGGCGCGCTTTTGCAGATTCTCGACGATCTGCTCGACTACTCGAAGATCCAGGCCGGGCGCCTCGCGATTGCTTCGGAACCGTTCGACATGCGCGAGCTCGTCGACAACGCCGTGGGCTTGCTGGCGGGGCGGGCGCACGAGAAGGGACTCAAGATGCGCGTGGATGTCGCGGCCAGCGTAGGGGCGCTGCTGCGCGGCGATAGCGTGCGTTTGCGGCAGATTCTGTTCAACGTGCTCAGCAATGCGATCAAATTCACGCTCCATGGGGAGGTGAGCGTAAGCGTGACGGCGCGCGATGTGGCGAGTGCGCGCGGCAAGCCTCGGCGCCAGCGTGTTTCGATCACGGTGGCTGATACGGGCATCGGCATTGCGCCCGAGGCGCAGGCCCAGCTTTTCGAGCCGTTCGTGCAGGCGGAAACCTCCACTACGCGGCGCTTCGGTGGCACCGGACTCGGCCTCACGATCAGCCGCAAGCTCGCGGCCTTGATGGGCGGCACGCTCGAGTTACGCAGCGAAATCGGCAAGGGCACCAGTCTCAAACTGCATATCGAATTGCCGCTCGAAGCGCAGGCCGGTCACGCGAACGCCCTGCGCGGCAAGCGCGCGCTCGTGGTTTGCGACGATGTCCGCGTGGCCGGCGCGCTCATGCATTTCGGCGTGTCGCTCGGCATGAAGATGACGCGCATCGAGTCGAGTCCGCGTGGCCAGGCTGCCATGCGCAAGCTGGTGGCTCATGGCGGCGTCGATCTCGTGTTCGTCTCGGAGATGCTCGCGGGCGTGCTCGACGGGTTGGGCGTGCCGGTCGTCCGTCTGACCGAGAATCCCAAGCCGAGCGGCTACCGGGTGGTGGAGAGCGGCGTGCGGGTGAGCGTCAATCCGCTTTCGTGGCGTGGCCTGGGCGCAGCTTGTGCGATGGCGCTCACCGGCCTGCCCGCGGTTGCTGTGCGGCCCGCGCAGGTGGCGGAAGCCGCGCTCGCGGCACCCGATCGCGAGAAGGAACGCGCTGCAGGGCGTCTGATTCTCGTCGCCGAGGATCACCCGGTGAATCAGGAGCTGATCCGCCATCAGCTTGCGCTGCTCGGCTTTGCGTGCGACGTGGTCGACGATGGCGCGCAGGCGCTCGAGGCGCTGGAGAAGGAACGCTACGGCTGTTTGATAACCGATTGCCATATGCCGAATGTATCGGGCTATGACCTCGCGCGGCGGGTGCGCGAGATCGAAGCGGCCGAGGCGCGCAAGACGGGCAAGGCTGCGGGCGCGACGCCGCGTCTGCCGATTCTCGCCATCACGGCGAACACCGCACCCGAAAACTTGCGCTTGTGTCGCGAGGCAGGCATGGACGAGTGCCTCATCAAGCCCACGCGCGTCGCGACGCTGCGTGACCAGCTCGCGCGCTGGTTCGGCGTGGAGAACGCGCTGCGTGTTGCGCAGGAGCAAGCCGCGCCGTGTCCACGCCCCGGCGCCGGAACGCGCGACGAGGCGGTGATGTCGGATGATGCCGGCGAAACGGGCGCGGCCGCGCCGCTCGATCTCGCGCATATGATCGAGGTGTGGGGCAGCGAGGCGACGGTGAAGACATTGCTGGGCTCGTTCGTCAGCGCGATGCGCGACGATCTGGATTTGCTGCCGGAGTTGCTGAAGGACATCGACATCGCGCGGCTGCGCGAATGGCATCACCGGCTCGCGGGTGCGGTGGGCGTGCTGCACTATCCGGCGCTGCTCGCCGTGCTCGAAACCTGGCGCGCTCACATGAACACGCATACGCCGGAACAATTGCGCGAGGAAGGGTTCGCGCTCATCCGCACCTGTCACGCGATGCTCGACGGCATCGAGCAGCAGGCCGCGTTGCTCGCCTGAGCGCTCCGCATGCAATCAAGTCGAGCCACGGGCACAAAGCCGGCGAAAAAAACGCGGCTGAAGCCGTGTAAAAAAAACGCGGCCGAAGCCGCGTTCAAGGTTGGAGACCCTTCGATGAAGAGTCACTTCTCGCAGAAGAAATCATAGTTCGCACGCCGGCAGAAATCGAGATAAAAACGATCAATTAATTATTACCGGATATATCGGTAATCGTCTGGCAAGAAGCGTCCCGGCTGCGGAACCACTCGACGGTGAAGTCCACGAACGTTCGCGTTTTCGCAGGGACGTGGCGTCGCCCGGGATAGACGAGCGAGAGTTCTTTATCGGCGTCGCGAATCTCGTAGTCGTCGAGCACGCGCACGAGCGAACCCTGCGCGAGGTCGATGTCCACCTGGTTTGCCGGCAGGATTGTGATGCCCATGCCCGCGAGTGCTGCCTGGCGCAGCATCACCGAATTGTTGACGGCATAGGCCGGCTCGATCCGCACCACCTCGCGCACGCCTTCCGCGTTCGCGAACTGCCATTCGTTGCCGTGAATGTCGGTGGACGGCGCAAGCAGCGTATGGTGCGTGAGTTCTGCCGGGTGACGCGGCGCGCGGCGGCCGTCCAGGTAAGCGGGCGAGGCCACCGCAACCGGCGTGACCGACACAAGCGGACGCCGGATCAGCGTGCCGCCGCTGACCTGGCGCGGCGCGACAATGCCCACGTCGAAGCCTTCTTCGATGAGATCGACGGGGCGGTGCAGCAGCGTGAGCGTGAGCCGGACCTGTGTGAATGCGGCGAGATACTGCTTGAGCAGCGGCGTGAGGTCATGCAGTGAGAACGAGGCGTGCGCGACCACGCGCAGTGTGCCCGAGGGCACCGACACGCCGTGCGCGATCTGCGTTTCGACGCGCTCCAGGTCTTCGAGCATGTGGCGGCACGCCTGGGCGTACGCGTTGCCTGCTTCGGTCAGCGAAATGCTGCGCGTATTGCGGTTGATGAGGCGTGTGTGAAGATGCGCCTCCAGCAGCGCGACATAGCGCGTGACAACGGCGTTCGAAAGATCGAGGCTCGCCGCGGCGCGACCGAACGAGCCGTGTTCGGCGACGCTCACGAATACGCGCATCGCCTGGAGCTGATTCATTGTTTTGGGCCGCATCGACATGGGACGGACGGGATTGGCTGCGTTGGAGCGATATTCGCCTGCGTACAAATGACGCTCGGTGCAGGACTGCGACGCGAGCGTTGCCGGATAGTACCGACAGGGAATGCCCCAAGGAATGAGACTGCTCCTAAACCGTTAATTGTCTTGAATTAATTATGTTGCCAGGCGGCAACGCTATATCGGGATAGTGCGTAATCAACGCTCGCGCGCGTGAATTCAAGATTAAGTGCGGGCGTTGAGGAGCAAGCGATTGCGGCGAGCGTCACGGCAGTATTCGACTTAATCGAAAAAACTTTTGCCATGGAGTGGGATGGCTGGCTTAAAAGTGACGCCAATAAACTTTGGCCTGCGTATCAATGCGGCGCCAACGTTTCTGGTGCTGCGGGATCAAGCGAGCCGGCGTGTTGCCGGCGACGGCGTCTATTTTTGCCGAAAGGCTTTGCATCGAAGGAAGCATATGAAAAAGAGTCTGGCTATCGCGGCCGCAGTTGCCGCGACTTTCGCATCGGCGTCGTACGCGCAAAGCAGCGTGACGCTCTACGGCATCGTCGATGCCGGCTTCACCTACACGACCAACGTTGATGGCAACGCCAAGTACGCTCTGGGCAGCGGCAACCTTCAGCAGAGCCGCTGGGGCCTGCGCGGCGCGGAAGATCTCGGTGGTGGCCTGAAGACGATCTTCACCCTCGAAAGCGGTTTTAACGTCGCCAACGGCCAGCAGAATGGCGGCCTGTTCAACCGTCAGGCTTTCGTTGGCCTCACGCACGACCAGTACGGCACGCTGACGCTCGGCCGCCAGTACGACTCCGTGGTCGACTACCTTGGCCCGCTCATGGCTGTCGGCACGTGGGGCGGTACGTACACGGCGCACGTGGGCGACAACGACAACGGCAATGCCACGTTCTCGCTGAACAACGCGGTCAAGTACACCAGCCCGAATCTCTCGGGTTTCCAGTTCGGTGGCGCGTATGCGTTCTCGAACCAGGCAGGCTTCGCGAACAACCGCGCGTATAGCGCCGGCATGAGCTATGCCAACAGCGGCCTGCGTGTCGCGGCGGCTTACCTGCAGGCCAACAATGCGGGCGTCCTGAACAATCCCAACGGTGCGGTCACCAACGACCAGTTTGGCCTGAGCGCCCAGCGTGCGCGCGTTTGGGGCGGTGGTGTGAGCTATACGTATGGTCCGGCCGTTGGTGGCGTGGTGTTCACGCAATCGCGCCTGAACGGCTTGAACGACAATCTGTCGATCCGCTACAACAACATCGAAGCCAACGTGCACTACAACCTGACACCGGCACTCGGCATCGGCGCGATGTACACGTACACCAACGCCAACGGCTCGCTGCTCTCCAGCGAAGGCGGTGGTCGTACCGCACACTGGAACCAGTTCGGTCTGCAAGCCGACTACGCGCTCTCGAAGCGCACGGACGTGTACCTCGAAGGCGTGGGCGTGTGGGGTGCCGGCCAGGCTGCGGTGGGTACAACGCAAGTCGGTTTCCAGGGCGCGGACAACTACTCGTCGTCGAAGAACCAGGGCATCGTCACGACCGGTATCCGTCACCGCTTCTAATGACGGGGGCGGCCCGGCTTCTGGCTGGGCCGCGGAATCCATTACGAAGTAAAGGTGTAGAAGGTAGTACTTGGGTTAAGAGCGCCGCTCGCGGCGCTCTTTTTTTCGTCCCGCACTTTTCGTTCCGATGTTTTCACGGCTGTCGATCGTGCTGGATCGGACGCCCTTGCCGGATTTGCTCTAGCATGTGATGAGGTGGCTGCCGCCAGATGGTGCAGCGCGCCACAACAAACGGAGAACTCCCATGAAAGCGCTTCGTCCGCTGCAGCTTGCTCTCGCCTTGTGTGTCCTTGCTTCCAGTGCCGCGTTTGCCGACACCGTTGCGCTAAAGGCCGATCTCGAACCCTCCAGCGAAGTACCGCCGCGCGTGAGCCAAGGTCACGGCATGCTCAACGCCACGTTCGACACCTCAACGAAAGCGCTGAACTGGACCGTCACTTACGAAGGCCTGTCGGGGCCGGTGGCTGCTGCGCATTTCCATGGTCCCGCGCCAGTCGGCCAGAACGCGAACGTACAGGTGCCGATTCCGAAGGGTGAACTCGCCAGCCCGATCAAGGGTTCCGCAACGCTCAACGAAAAGCAGGTCACCGATCTGATGGCCGGCCAGTGGTATTTCAACATTCATACGCAACAGAACCCGTCCGGCGAAATTCGCGGGCAGGTGCTGCCGGCGAATTGAACTTCCGTAGGGTCGCGCAGCGAGCGCATTGCGGGGGGCCGTGCCCATGAGTCTGCAAAGCAGATTGATCTGCTGGTTCTTGCGCCGCAGCTTTCTTCCGGCGACGCGCGGCCCGATCGATGTTGCGCGCGTACGCGCGCAAACCGCGAAGCGCGTGTGGCTGCCGCAGGTCCCCAAGGGCTGGCAATTGCGTGAGCAGTATCGAGCCGTCGACGCGCGTGATGCTGCCGATGCCCCGTCGAGTGGCGAATGGCTCGTGCGCGAGGGTGGGGCGCCGCGCACGATCCTCTATTTGCATGGCGGCGGTTATTACTTCTGCTCGCCGAAGACGCACCGTGCCATCACCTTCGGCCTCGCTACTCGCGCCGAAGCGGACCTCTTTTCGCTCGACTATCGCCTTGCGCCCGAGCATCCGTTTCCGGCGGCGCTCGACGACGCGGTGGCCGCTTATCGGCGCTTGCTGGCCGATGGTGCGCGTGCCCAGTCGCTCGTGATCGCGGGCGATTCGGCGGGCGGCGGGCTCGCGCTTGCCACGCTCGTCGCATTGCGCGACGCCGGCGTTCCGCTGCCGGCCGGCGCGGTGCTCTATTCGCCGTGGACCGACCTCGCGGCCACGGGCGCATCAATACGCGAAAATGACGGGCGCGATCCCATGTTTTGCGGCGACGTGTTCGCGCGCGTTGCGCCGCTCTACCTCGGCGAGGCGAGCGCGACCGATCCCTATGCTTCGCCGGTTTACGCCGATCTCCACGGCTTGCCGCCGCTCTTCATGCTGGCGGGCAGCACCGAAACGCTGCTCGACGACACGCGCCGGGTCGCGGAACGTGCCCAGGCCGCTGGCGTGAGTGTCGAGTGCGGGATCGGGCGCGATCTGCCGCATGTCTGGCCAATTTACGCGCCGTTCATGCCCGAGGCGCGACGTGCGCTGGACGACACCGCGCGCTTCGTGAAGCGCGTGACGACGGCGGACGACACCGCCCGCGCGCAGAAGAGCGCGCCCCTGCAAGCGGAGTCTGGGGCGGATGCGCAGTTGAGCACGCCGTCGAGCGCACATTGAGCGGCTCAATCGAGCGTGACGTCGATCTCTTCGTAGGCCGCGCGGACGGCGGCCTCGCCGTAGCGGCGCTCGAGCCTGCGCACGGTGAAATGGCCGTGCGCGACGTTCTGGAAGTGATCGATGAACACGGTGTTCACCATGGCGCCGAGCACCGCGCCGATGGCCGGAATCGACTTCGCGGCCACCTGTTCGCTGACCTGCACGGAAAAGCGCGCGGCCACGGTCTGCATGAGCTTGAGCAGCGCGGTCGAGCCGTGCGCCGCGAAGCCCTTGGTCGCCATCTCCGATGACGCTTTCGATACCGCCTGCGCTAGTGCGCCGCGCACGATGAAATAGCCGAAGTCGGCTTCGTCGTCGGCGGTCGAGCGTCCGCCCATGCCGAACACGGTCAGGCACTGGAGTTGAGTGTCGGCGCTCGCGAGGTCTTCGCCTTCGCTGCGCGCGATGTCGCAAATCGAGCGGAACATCAGCGTCGTCGTGACGGGTAGCTCCACCGGCAACGCGAACAAGCCGAACGCGCCGCCCGCCGCGCCCGTCGTGGCGACCGCGAACTTGTGCAGCAGGTTGCTCGGTTTCGTGCCCGGCTTTTCTCCCTGCTTTGCGATTGATGTTGCGATTTGGGTCGATTCCGTGGCCGCGCCCGCGCCCGCGACAGCGATCTCGGGCGTCCGCTCACCGGGCTTGCCGAGTGTCTTGAGCGCAAGCTGCAGGCATTTGCGCAGCGCCGCCTGGGTGGCGTCGTTGACCTTGTCGTTGGCCATGGCGGGGAGCTTCGCGATCAGTTTCTCGACCGGCGCACCCACGATCGCGGCGAGCTTCATGCCGAGCGGCGGCGTTTCCAGTTCGTGCTTCGCGCGCCTGAGCGCGGCAAGATCGGCTTCGGAAAAATCAGAATATGACCCCATAAATCTCCCTGGAAAACGGTTCGGCAAGCGCCGTTCGACACCCAGTGTAGAGGATCGCATCGTGCTATGATTTGAATTCTTTGACGTATCAATCATTGCAGGATCAAAAAATGGCCGTCCGTACTGCCGCCCATCACTCGAGCGGGCAGGTGCTGCCGTTCCGGGAGTCGCTGCTGGCGATGCTCGGCATTTCCTTCGTTAGCATGCTGGTCGCGCTGGACCAGACCGTGGTTGGCACCGCGCTGCCCACGATCGTCGCCGAGTTGCGCGGCTTCGAGCTTTACGCTTGGGTTGCCACGTCCTATCTGCTCGCCTCGGTCATCACCGTCCCCATTTTCGGTCGACTCGGCGACTATTACGGGCGCAAGCCGTTCGTGATCGCGTCGATCGTCGTCTTCACTGGCGCGTCGGTTCTATGCGGCGCGGCCAACAGCATGATGTTCCTCGTCCTCGCGCGCGGCCTGCAGGGCATCGGTGGAGGCATGCTGGTGGGCACGGCGTTCGCGTGCATCCCCGATCTCTTTCCCGATTCGGTTGTGCGCCTGAAATGGCAGGTGGTGATGAGTTCGGCGTTCGGCATTGCCAACGCGGTGGGGCCTTCGCTCGGCGGCTTTCTCACGCAGTATTACGGCTGGCGTTCGGTGTTCTATGTGAATCTGCCGGTCGGGTTGCTTTCGCTGTTCTTCGTCTGGCGGTATCTGCCGCACCTGCGTCACGTCGCGCACAAGGAGCGCATGCGGCTCGACTGGCCCGGCGCGCTGCTGATTGCGGTGACGCTCGGCAGCCTGCAGCTGTTCGTCGAACGGCTGCCCGCGCATGGGGTGACGTTTTCCGCGCTTGGCCTGCTCGTGCTGGCCGCAGCTTCGGGCTGGGCGCTGTGGCAGTGGGAGCGGCGCTGCCCGCAGGCGATCCTGCCCGTCGATATGTTCCGCAACGCGAGCCTCAATGCGCTCTTCAAGCTGGCGGTGCTGGGCGGCTTCACCATGTTCTCGCTGCTGTTCTACGCGCCGCTGCTGTTCCAGGGCGGCTTCGGCATGACGCCGAACGAGGCGGGCATGGTCATCACGCCGCTCGTGGTGTTCATCACGATCGGCAGCATCGCGAACGGACGCGTCGTCTCGCGCATCCGCAATCCGAACCGGATGCTCTACATCGGCTTTGGGATGCTTGCGTTCGCTTGCTTCGGGGTCGCGCTCGCCACGCACAACGCGCCGCGCTCGTTTCTGATGGCGCTCATGATCGTCGGCGGCATAGGGCTTGGCTTTGTGATGCCGAATCTCACGGTATTCGCGCAGCAGACCGCGGGCCGCGAGCATTTGGGCATTGCCACGGCGCTGCTGCAGTCGCTGCGCATGATTGGCGGGATGTTCGGCACTGCGCTGACCGGCACGATGGTCACGCAGCTTTACACGAGCGGCGTGCACAAGGCGCTGGACGCCGATCACGCGACGCACTGGTTCGCCCAGCTCGCCGATCCGCAGATTCTCATCAACCGCGACGCGCAGCACGTGCTGATTGGCGAACTCACGAAGGCTGGGCACAATGGCGCCCTGCTGCTGGAAGCCGCGCGCGAGGCGCTAGTAGGCGCGATTCATCTGGGGATCGCGCTGGCGGCGGTGATCGCGGTGGTGTCGATCTGGCAGACGCGGCGCGTGCCGCCCATCAGGCTTCAGCGCAAGGTTGAGCCCGTGATCCACGCCGATTAGGCGCGGGCGATGTCCGGGATTCACGCGGACTTTGCGCGGGCGTCGCGCGGGATGCAGAAAGCGGCAGTGATGCTTGGCACGTAAAGCAACGACACCTAGGGCACGGCATGTCAGGCACGCTGCCAGAGACAGGAAGACAGGCAGGAACACACAGCATGGAAACACAGGACCGCGTCGCCATCGTCCAGCAATTCGGACGAACCTATCGCACGTTCATGTCGGCGTTCGAGGCGCAGGTGGGGCATCCGCTGCCGCGCTGGCGCATTTTGATGGCGTTGCATGAGCAGAATGGCGAGTCGTCGCAAAAGCGGCTCGTCGAGCGTTTGCGCGTGGATCCGGGCGCGCTCACGCGGCAATTGAAGCCGCTGGAGGCGCTGGGCTGGATCGAGCGCAGCGCCGATGCGCGCGACAACCGCATTACCAATGTGCAGCTCACGCAGGCGGGGCACGACGCTGTCGAGGCGAGTCTGCCGCGGCGCAACGCATTCCTGAGCCAGACGATGTCGCTGCCCGACGATACGCTAACGGCGCTGTCGGGCGCACTGCGGATGATGGAAGAACGTATTAGCGTGGCGGTGGCGCAAGCCGATGCCGCTGAAGCGAAGGAAGGCGCCTAAAGAAGCCGCCTAAAGAAGCCGCTGAAGCCACCGGCCATCAGCCGGCCAGGCTGCAAGCGCCTGGCCGCTGTGAATCCTCAGTGAATCCGCAGTGAATCGAACCGTAGAACGATCAGAAGAACGTTTCGATCACTTCCGTCACACGATATTGCCCGTCGACCATCAGCACCTGGCGCCACCGGTCGAACGTGAGGCAGGGGTGCGAAATGTCGAAGCCGATCATGTCGCCGACCTTGATGTCCGCGTCGCCCGGAATCTGCAGATAGGCGTGCTGATCCATCATCTGGAAGACTTCCCAGCCCTCGTTCGCGGCGATCTCGCGCGGCATGGCGCCGCCGTCGCGCGACGGACGATAGTGGCGCGTCGGCTCCGGAAAGCCTGCATCGAACGCGGCGTCGCGCTTGCCGAAGCCGATGATCGCGCGGCCCGGTTCTGGAATCGACTGGACATAGGCCCATAGCTGGAGCGCCGGCAGGAGCGCCACGCCCATCTCGCGCGCGACCGGGTTGCGCGTGAGGATTTGCGATTGCGCCTGCTTGTAGACGCCCACGTCGTGCGTGAGATAGCAGCCGGGGCGCAGCACAACGTCGATCGTGCCTGCCTGCGTGCCTTTCGCGAATTCCTCGGCCACCACGTCGTACCATGCCGATCCCGCGCCCGAAAGCAGTGCCGGCGTACGCGAGAAGCGGCCAGCGGCGGCGAGCTCCTCGGTCACGTTGAGTGCGTCGCGCAAGAAGGTGCGCACCTCGCTTTCTTCCTTGAGGACGCCCTCGTAGATCTCCACGCCCGCGAGCTTGAGCGAGTCCGGGTAGCGCGCGATCGCGTCGATCACGGCGTGGCGTGCGTCCGCGTCACGCACGCCGGTGCGTCCGCGCGGCACGCCCAGTTCGAGCAGCACTTGCAGCGTGCGGTGCGAGGCGCGGAAGAATTCGCCCAGTTGCTCGACGCCTTCCACCGTATCCACGAGGCAGAAAAATTCGAAGTCGGGATCGCTCAGCAATTCGGCGATGATCGCCATGTTGTGGCGGCCCACGAGTTGGTTCGCCATCAGCACGCGCGTGATGCCGCCGCGATAAGCGGCGCGCGTCTGGTGCGCCGTGGCGAGCGTGATACCCCACGCGCCCGTTTCCATCTGGCGGCGAAACAGTTGCGGCGCCATCGTGGTCTTGCCGTGCGGCGCGAGCTTCACGCCGTAGCGCGTGACGAAGTCCTGCATCCACTTGAGGTTGTGCTCGACGCGGTCCGCATACAGGACCGCCGCCGGCAAGCTCACGTCTTCGGCGAGCAGATTCCATTCGAGGCGCGCCGCGTCGCCCAGCGGCACGCTTGCGCCCGGCAGGTTGCCAAGGCCCTTGCTGTTCGGGTCGATCGTTGCACTCTGATAGTTTGTAACTTTCATTTCCGTTCGCTCCATCTACTCTCCGTTGCGCCTGCCTGCAAGGGAAACTGCGTGTGCATCGCAGGTTCGGCGTTGACTTGGAGATAGTACACAAAGTACCATCTGTTCGGGAAATGTTATTTATTAACAGAACATGAATTCAGCCGCCGAACCGGGACGTTTCGACATCGTCGCCCGAATTGCGCAATGCGTGCCGGATCTGCGTCCGGCCGAGCGCGATGTCGCGGCCCTGATTCTCGACGACCTCGCCGCCGCCGCGCGGGCGAGCATCGGCGAGCTGGCGCGGCGCGCGGGCGTGAGCGTGGCCTCCGTCACGCGCTTCGCGAAGACGGTGGGCTGTCACGACGTGCGCGAACTCAAGCTGCGGCTCGCCCAGGCCGCGGCCGTGGGCGAGCGCTTCTTGCGCGCGGCTCAGGAAGAGGGCGGCGGCCGGGGCGCGGGCAAGGGCGGTTCCGGCAAACCGCGCCGAGGGTCGCCGGCGGCGCAGCCCGAAGAAGCGCTCGCCACGCGCGTCTACGACGAAATCCACGAGGCGCTCGCGCGCAATCACGAGCTGCTGCGCCAGGCGCCGTTCGCCGAGGCCGCCGCTGCGCTGGCCCAGGCGCGCATGATCTATGTGTTCGGCATGGGCGGCGGCTCCAGCGCGCTCGCCGACGAAATGCGCTTTCGCCTCGTGCGCCTCGGCCGCCCGGTCGCGTCGTATCAGGACAGTTTGCTGCAGCGGATGGTCGCAAGCACGCTATCGTCCGATTGTGTGGTGGTCGCGCTTTCCGTAACAGGGCGCGTGCCCGAGCTGCTCGATGCGTGCCGCATCGCGCGCGGCTATGGCGCGAAGCTGGTCGCGCTCACCGCGCCTGCGTCGCCGCTGGCCGCGCTGGCCGACTGGCTCGTGCCGCTCGTCGCGAGCGAGACCGATTTCATTTACAAGCCCTCGTCGTCGCGATACGCGATGATGATGGCGATCGACGTGCTCGTGACGGAGCTCGCGCTTGCGCAGCCCGAAGCGAGCCGCGAATTGCTGCGCCGCATGAAGCTCACGCTCGACACGCATCGCGGCATTGCCGGACGCGGCGGCGAGCGTCAACCGCTGGGCGATTGATGACCCTACTGCTTGGGGACGCGCGAGGCGCAAACGCCCCACGCACTATCGACAGGAGACTGTGACATGCATTCGCATCCGGAAGCCGCCGACACCCTGATCTTCGGCGCCACGTTGTACGACGGCACGGGCGCGCCGGGCGTCGAGCGCGACGTCGCGCTGCGCGACGGGCGCATCGCCGCCATCGGCAATCTGTCGAACTGGCTCGCAGAGGAAGTGATCGAGGCCAATGGGCGCGCGCTCGCGCCAGGCTTCATCGACGTCCATACGCATGACGACACGCACGTGATTCGCTCGCCGCAGATGCTGCCGAAGATCAGCCAGGGCGTGACCACGGTGGTGGTCGGCAACTGTGGGATCAGCGCTTCGCCGGTGTCGCTCAAGGGCGATCCGCCCGATCCGATGAATCTGCTCGGCGAGCGCGAGGCGTTCCAGTACCCGACCTTCGCGGCGTACGTCGACGCCGTGAACGCCGCGAAGCCCGCGGTGAACGTGGGCGCGCTGATCGGCCATACGGCGCTGCGCAGCAATCACATGGACGATCTCAAGCGCGCCGCCACCGGCGACGAGATCGCGGCGATGCGCGCGCAGCTCGAAGAGGCGCTCACGCATGGTGCGCTCGGACTCTCCACAGGCCTCGCGTATGGCAATGCCTTCGCGGCGTCGACTGAGGAAGTCGCCTCGCTCGCCGAACCGCTCGCCGTCGCTGGCGCGCTCTACACGACGCACATGCGCACCGAGTTCGACGCGATCCTCGAAGCCATGGAGGAGGCGTACCACATCGGCAAGCATGCGCGCGTGCCGGTGATCATTTCGCACCTCAAATGCGCGGGCCCGTCGAACTGGGGGCGCAGCGCGGAAGTGCTCGCGTCGCTCGAAGGCGCGCGCAAGTATCAGCCGGTGGGCTGCGATTGCTATCCGTACAGCCGCAGTTCGTCCACGCTCGACCTCAAGCAGGTGACGGGCGACATCGACATCACGATCACGTGGTCGACACCGCATCCCGAGCAGGCGGGCAAGCTCATCAAGGACATCGCGGCCGAATGGGGCGTCTCGCAACAGGAGGCCGGCAAGCGCCTGCAACCGGCCGGCGCGGTCTATCACAACATGTCCGAGGACGACGTGCGCCGCATCCTCTCGCATCCCGCGACGATGGTGGGCTCGGACGGCCTGCCGAACGACCCGCTGCCGCATCCGCGTTTGTGGGGCGCGTTCCCGCGCGTGCTGGGCCATTACGCGCGCGACGTCGCGCTGCTGCCGCTCGAAGAGGCGGTGCGCAAGATGACGGGTTTGTCGGCGCGGCGCTTCGGTCTCACGCAGCGCGGCGAAGTGCACGTGGGCTGGCATGCCGACCTCGTGCTGTTCGACCCCGCGAAGGTGCGCGATGCCGCGACCTTCGAGAAGCCGCAGCAGGTGGCCGAAGGCATCGACGCGGTGTGGGTGAACGGCGTGCTGTCGTACCGCGACGGCCAGCCCACCGGCGACCGCGCGGGCCATTTCGTTGCGCGGGGTACGCGCGACGCTGAGGTTTTCTAAGTTATTTTTTCGCACACATAGTTGCGACCCAAGCGAACTCAAAGGAGCAAACGATGAAACGAATTGGAGCAGAAGGCGGCAAGGGTCAGGGCGGACAGCATCTGCCGTTCGCGCGCGCGGTGGAAGCCGACGGCTGGCTGTATGTCTCTGGCCAGACGCCAATGGAAGGCGGCGAGGTGATCAACGGCGGCATCGTCGAGCAGTCGCACAAGACCATCCAGAATCTCTTCGCAATCCTGAAGGAAGCGGGCTATGGCGCGGAGCACGTGGTGCGCTGCGGCGTGTGGCTCGACGACGCGCGCGATTTCCAGTCGTTCAACAAGGTGTTCCGCGAGTACTTCGGCGAGCATCCGCCGGCGCGCGCCTGTGTGCAGTCGAGCATGGTGGTGGACTGCAAGGTCGAAGTCGATTGCGTCGCGTATAAGGCGCCGGCAGGGAAGTAATGCGGGCGGGAATGCTGCGCGAAAGCTGCTGATAGCTGCGCAAGAACCACGCAAAAACGGCCACCAGGTTATCTGGCGGCCGTTTTTTTATTCTCGTCGCCGCCGCGCGGCGTGCCTTGCGTGATGCGCAGTTCGATCTTCATGCCGGCGGCAACGGCCATATTGATGAGCGAGTCGAGCGAAAACAGTTCGATCTTGCCGCGCACGAGATCGGACACGCGCGGCTGCGTCACGCCGAAAAGCTCGGCCGCGCGTGCCTGGCTCATCTTGTTGCGCTTGATGTATTCCTCGAGCGCGATCATCAAATCGCATCGCAGCGTCATGTTCTGAGCGACTTCGGGCGTGTCCTCGATGGCGTCCCAAACGCTGTCGAATGTTTGAGTCTTCATAGTTCGGATTCCTCCTGTATCAGCGCTGCACGGTAGCGCTGCCTGGCAAGGGAAAGGTCGGTGAACGCCGTCTTTTCCGTTTTCTTCTTGAAACAGTGCAGCACGTGAATGGCATTGCGAATGCTTGCCGCATAGAGCACGCGAAACGCGCCGTGTTCGTCGCGAATGCGGATCTCGCGCACGCCTGGGCCCACGGGATTCATGGGCTTCCAGTTATGCGGGTCGAGCCCATGCTGGACGCGGCGCAGTTGCCGCCCCGCTTCGTTGCGCGTCTTCTCCGGAAAGCGCTTGAGATCGGTCAGTGCACTACCGCAAAACGCCAACGGCTTTACATTGCTGATTTTATACAAGATTTTATATGCATTCTAGAGGTTCGAACCACCCGACTAACACCGGGATGACATGGCTCAAGTCTCTGAATGGATGGATGTTTTCGCCCCCGATTGCATCAAGCGCGACCGCATTTCGACGCCCCGTTAGCCATCCTGCCAGGGGTGAAATTCCCAATATTTGAGCGACCCAATCACATATTGGAGATCGCGGAAAAACCGACCTACAATCCGATCCATCCGACATGTCGTGCCACACGCTTCGAACCAGGCGGGCGGTGAATGGCAAGTCGGCATAGCCCAGACAAAAACTCGCGGCCGCGCAAATCGCGCGGCTCAGCGGGCAAGAATCGGAGACGTCAGCCATGTTCCAGTCCGCGAAGCGCGCGGCCTTGTGCCGTCCACCGTCGCGCGTGAAAGCGCGTTCCTGCTTTTCGCACCAAGGTCCGCAGGCCGTCGTTTGACGCCGTGCGTTTATCCCCGTCTTTCTGATCGGCCTCGCCATGAACAAAGCGATGTCCCCGAATTTCGCCGAACGCTTCGCGAACGCCGAGGCCGCCCCGGCCGCTGAGTCGGCCGCGGACGCTTCCGTCGCCGCTGGCCGCGCGCAACCACAAGCCAAATCCCGTGCCGGTGCCGACGAAATCGTCGGCCTGCCGGGCGCGCTGCTCGACGGCTCGGCGCAAGCCGGCACACAGACGCTCTTGCGCGGCCTCGCCATTCTCGAAGCCGCCGCCGCCGGTGTGCGCGACTTGCGCTCGTTCGGCGCTGTGCTCGGCACGACGCGCAGCACCACGCACCGGCTTGTCTCGAGCCTCGTGCAGGCGCGTTATCTGCGCCAGGTGCAGGGCGGCTATCTGCTCGGGCCCAAGCTCATCGAACTCGGCACGATCGCGCTCGAGCAGATGCCGCTCACGGCCGTCGCGCGCACGCATCTCGAAGCGCTCGCCGACGCCACGCTCGACACCATCCACCTCGGCGTGCGCGATGGCGACGACGTGCTCTATATCGACAAGATTCCCGGCCAGCGCGGCCTCGAAATGCGCTCGCGGGTGGGGCACCGCATGCCGCTCGCGTCCACGGGCATCGGCAAGGCGATGATGCTCGACCTCTCGCCGCAGTCGTGGCGCGACCTGTTCGAGGCGTCGCGGCGCGCGCTCGCGGGCGTGAGCTTTCGCCCCGATCACAACCTCGATCCCGACACCTTTCTCAAGCGCATGGCCACGTACTCCGCGGGCGGCTACACGTTCGATCTAGAGGAGAACGAAATTTCGATCCGCTGCGTGGCCGCGCCGGTGCGTGACGCGTCGGGGGCGATCGTGGCGGCGCTGTCGGTGGCGAGCACGATTCCCTACATGCCGCTCGAACGCATGGACGAGCTGATCGCGGTCGTGCAGCGCGAGGCGCGCGCGATCTCGCAGGAGCTCGGCTGGCGCGTGCCGCAACCGGCAACGCGCAGGATCCGCCGATGAGCGCACACACGACGGCGGCACGCAAGGCGCAGGGCAAGCCGGCTGCGGCCAAGGCGAAGCAGGCCGCACTCATTGCGCTCGACTGGGGCACGACTTCGCTGCGCGCGTATTTGTTCGATGCGGCGGGCGAGGTGCTCGACACGCGCATCTCGACGGCCGGGATCATGAATTTGCCGGTGCCGGTCGAAGAGGGCGGCTTCGACGCCGCATTCGACGAGGCGTGCGGCGTGTGGCTCGCGCAGTCGAGCGCGCTGCCGGTGCTCGCGGCGGGCATGGTCGGCAGTGCCCAAGGCTGGGTGTCGGCGCCGTATGTGGAAACGCCCGCGGGCGAGGACGCGCTGGTGGCCGGCATCGCCAAGGTGCGCACGGCCAGCGGCGTGGAGATGGCCGTGGTGCCGGGCGTGCTGGAGCCGGGCGCGTTGCCCAATGTCATGCGCGGCGAGGAAACGCAGATCTTCGGCGCGCTGGGTGAGCGCGGTGAGCAGGCCGATGTGGCCAATCAACCGTCGAAGCAGCCCATGCAGCCCGCGCTGATCGGCCTGCCCGGCACGCACGCGAAATGGGTCGTGGTGGAGGGCGCGCGCATTGCGCGCTTCTACACCTTCATGACTGGCGAGGTCTACGCGGCGCTTACGGCGCACACGATTCTCGGCCGCACTATGAAGCGGCCCGCCGCGCCCGATACGGAGGCGTTCCTGCGCGGCGTGACGGTGGCGCGCGAACACGGTTGTGCGGGTGTGCTGGCGACGGCGTTCAGCACGCGCACGCTCGGCCTCACCGATCAGCTTGCCGCCGACGAGCAGCCCGACTATCTCTCGGGCCTCTTGATCGGTCACGAACTGGCGGGGCTCGACGCAGTGCTCGCGCGCCGCGACGTGGAACTCGCGGCATGCGCACCGCGGCTGATCGGCGCCGAAGCGCTGTGCGAGCGCTACCGGCTCGCGCTCGCGCAGTTCGGCTGCGGTGGTGTGGAAATCGTGCATCGGGCGACCGAGCGCGGGCTGTGGCGCATCGCGGTGCGCGCGGGCCTCGTTGCCCCGACGGACCAGACGAACCCAACGGCGTGAACCGCGCAGAACGCAAATCACAGGACTACGCACGATGGAATCCGATTTGAACTTGCCTGCCCCGTACACGCCTCACGCAGGTTTCATGGCCGCGTTTGGCGCGTGCCGGATGGTCGCGATCATGCGCGGCATCCAGCCCGCCGAGGCTGCCGACCATGGCCGTGCGCTCTATGAGGCAGGCTTCCGGCTCATCGAAGTGCCGCTCAATTCGCCGTCGCCGCTCGATAGCATTGCGGCGCTGCGCGCGGCGCTGCCCGCCGACGCCATGATCGGCGCGGGCACGGTGCTCACGACCGAGGCCGTGCACGACGTCAAGGCCGCGGGCGGCACGCTGATCGTGATGCCGCATGCGGACACCGACGTGATTCTCGCGGCGAAGCTGCAAGGACTCGCTTGCGTGCCGGGCGTGGCGACGCCGACCGAAGCGTTCGCGGCGCTCAAATGCGGCGCCGACGCGCTCAAGATGTTCCCCGCCGAGCAACTGGGCCCGGAGGTGACGAAGGCGTGGCGCGCGGTCATTCCCGGCGTCGTGCCGCTTCTGCCCGTGGGCGGCGTGAAGGCGGACAACATGGGGCCGCAGTTGGCGGCGGGCGCGAGCGGCTTCGGCCTGGGCTCCGCGCTCTACAAACCGGGCCAGGACGTGGCGGCAACGCGCGCGAACGCGCTTGCGTTCATCGCGGGCTGGCGCGCGACCCAAAGCTCGCAAACCGGCGTGCAAGCCGATGCGCAATCCGGTGCGCAAGGAGCGAAGGCGTGAACCGCCTGAACGGCAAGGTTGCGATCGTGACCGGCGCGGGGCGCGGCATTGGCGCCGCGATCGCGCGCGCGTTCGCGGCCGAGGGCGCGGCGGTCGTGCTTGCCGAACTCGATGGCGCGAGCGCCGAGGCCACGGCGCGCGCGATCGCGCAGGCGCAACCAGGCGCGCGCACGCTCGCGGTGCCCACCGACGTTACGCAGGCCGCGTCGGTGCGGACGGCAGTGGCCGAGGCCGAGCGCGCGTTCGGCCCCGTCGACGTGCTCGTGAATAACGCGGGCATCAACGTGTTCGCCGACCCGCTCACGATGACCGACGACGACTGGCGCCGCTGCTTCGCCGTCGATCTGGACGGCGTCTGGAACGGCTGCCGCGCCGTGTTGCCGGGCATGGTCGAGCGCCGCGCGGGCAGCATCGTGAACATCGCCTCGACGCATGCGTTCCAGATCATTCCGGGCTGCTTCCCGTACCCGGTTGCCAAGCACGGCGTGATTGGCCTCACGCGCGCGCTCGGCATCGAATACGCGCCGAGGAACGTGCGCGTGAACGCGATCGCGCCGGGCTACATCGAAACGCAGCTCACGCACGACTGGTGGAACGCGCAGCCCGACCCCGAGGCGGCGCGCCGCGTGACGCTCGAACTGCCGCCGATGAAGCGCATCGGCCGGCCGGAAGAGGTCGCGATGACGGCCGTGTTTCTCGCCTCGGACGAAGCGCCGTTCATCAACGCGAGCTGCATCACGATCGATGGCGGGCGCACGGCGCTGCATCACGAGTAGACAAGACAAGAACACGCAGGACTTTCGCCGCAGCGCTGGCCGCGCGCGGGCGGATGAAGAAAAAGCGGCCGCTACCTTCCCGTGACTGAAGAAGACAGGAGACAGACACCATGCAACGCAGGATTTTCCTCACGCTGTTGGCCGCCGCTACGACCGCGATGCTCGCACAGGCCCCTGTTGCGCAGGCCGCCGACCCGGTCAAGATCGGCTTTCTTGTGAAGCAGCCCGAAGAGCCGTGGTTCCAGGACGAGTGGAAGTTCGCCGAGATGGCCGCCAAGAAGGATGGCTTCACGCTCGTGAAGATCGGCGCGCCTTCCGGCGAGAAGGTGATGAGCGCGATCGACAATCTTGCGGCGCAAAAGGCTCAGGGCTTCATCATCTGCACGCCTGACGTGAAGCTCGGGCCGGGCATCGTCGCCAAGGCCCGTGCCGACAAGCTCAAGATGATGACCGTTGACGACCGCCTCGTCGACGGCGCGGGCAAGCCGATCGAAGCCGTGCCGCACATGGGTATCTCCGCCTACAACATCGGCAAGCAGGTGGGCGACGGCATTGCCGCCGAGATCAAGAAGCGCGGCTGGGACATGAAGGACGTGGGCGCCATCGACGTGACCTACGAGCAGTTGCCGACCGCGCACGACCGCACCACGGGCGCGACCGACGCGCTCGTGGCCGCAGGGTTCCCGAAGGCCAACATCATTGCCGCGCCGCAGGCCAAGACCGATACGGAAAACGCCTTCAACGCCGCCAACATTGCGCTCACCAAGAACCCGCAGTTCAAGCACTGGGTGGCCTACGGCCTGAACGACGAAGCCGTGCTGGGCGCCGTGCGCGCCGCGGAAGGCCGCGGCTTCAAGGCCGACAACATGATCGGCATCGGCATCGGCGGTTCGGACTCGGCGCTCAACGAGTTCAAGAAGCCCGAGCCGACCGGCTTCTTCGGCACGGTCATCATCAGCCCGAAGCGCCACGGCGAGGAGACGTCCGAACTGATGTACGCGTGGATCACGCAAGGCAAGGCGCCGCCGATGCTCACGCTCACGACCGGCATGCTGGCGACGCGCGACAACGTGGGCCAGGTGCGCGAGCAGATGGGACTCGCCTCGAAGTAAGGATGCGAAGACCACGCAAGGTCACTGTATGAGGGGCATGAAGGAAGTGGTTCGAAGGGCTTTCCGCTGCAAAGCGGCCGGCGCGCCAGTGAAGTGAGCGAAGCGCGCGCCGGCCATACGCGGCGCATCGAATGGAGAGGAAACCGAAGTGTCAGCGACACTGCGTTTTGACGATATCGGCAAGGTGTTTCCCGGCGTGCGCGCGCTCGACGGCGTGTCGTTCGACGTGCAGGCGGGCGAAGTGCATGGCTTGATGGGCGAGAACGGCGCGGGCAAGTCCACGCTGCTGAAGATACTCGGCGGCGAGTATCAGCCCGATTCGGGCCGCATCCTGATGGACGGCAACGAGGTGCGTTTCGCCGATGCAGCCGCGTCGATCGGCGCGGGCATCGCCGTGATTCATCAGGAGTTGCAATACGTGCCCGATCTCACGGTCGCCGAGAATCTGTTGCTGGGCGCGCTGCCCAACGCGCTCGGCTGGGTGAGGCGCGGCGAGGCGCGCCGCTTCGTGCGCGAGCGCCTGGCCGCGATGGGCGTGGATCTCGATCCCGCCGCGAAGCTGCGCAAGCTTTCCATCGCGCAGCGACAGATGGTGGAAATCTGCAAGGCGCTGTTGCGCAATGCGCGCGTGATCGCGCTCGACGAGCCCACGAGTTCGCTCTCGCACCGCGAAACCGAAGTGCTTTTCAAGCTCGTGCGCGAGCTGCGCGCCGACAACCGCGCGCTCATCTACATCTCGCACCGCATGGACGAGATTTACGAACTCTGCGATGCCTGCACGATTTTCCGCGACGGCCGCAAGATCGCTTCGCACGAGAAGCTCGAAGAGGTCAAGCGCACGACGCTCGTGGCCGAAATGGTGGGCCGCGAGATCAGCGACATCTACAACTACTCGCCGCGCGAGCACGGCAACGTGCGCTTCGCGGTGCGCGGCATCGAGGGGCATCCGCTCAACGCGGCGGCCAGCTTCGAAGTCAAGGCGGGTGAGATCGTCGGCTTTTTCGGGCTCGTGGGCGCGGGCCGCAGCGAACTCATGCAGTTGATCTACGGCACGCATAAACGGCGTGCGGGCGAGATCGAGCTCGACGGCAAGCCGATCCGCGTGAAGTGCGCGAGCGACGCGATTCGCCACGGCATCGTGCTGTGCCCGGAAGACCGCAAGGAGCAGGGCATCGTTGCGATGGCAACGGTCGCGGAGAACATCAACATCAGTTGCCGCCGCCATTTCCTGCGCGCGGGCATGTTTCTCGATCGCAAGAAGGAGGCCGAAACGGCTGACCGCTTCATCAAGCTCTTGAAGATCAAGACGCCGAGCCGCCGCCAGAAGATCCGCTTTCTCTCGGGCGGCAACCAGCAGAAGGCGATTCTTTCGCGCTGGCTCGCCGAGCCCGACCTCAAAGTGGTGATTCTCGACGAACCCACGCGCGGGATCGACGTCGGCGCGAAGCACGAAATCTATAACGTGATCTACCAGCTTGCCGCGCGCGGCTGCGCGATCGTAATGGTGTCATCGGAATTGCCGGAGGTGCTTGGCGTGTCGGACCGCATCGTGGTGATGCGCGAAGGCCGCATTTCCGGTGAATTGCCGCGCAGCGCGGCGAGCGAACACGCGGTTCTGGACCTGGCGCTGCCGCAAGGCGCGCGGGCAAAAGCCGCATGAGTGGACGGGGAGGAGTGACTGAAATGCAAGCGAGAGAAAATCTGGCGGCCGACGCCGCCGATGCCGCGAAGAGCGTCGCGCACAGCGCGGCCGACGCGCTGATGCCGAAGACCAGCGACAAGCAGAAGTGGTGGCAGCAGATCACCGAGTACAGCCTCATCGTGATCTTCGCGATCATGTTCATCACGATGTCGCTGACCGTCGATCACTTCTTCTCGATCGAGAACATGCTCGGCCTTGCACTGTCGATCTCGCAGATCGGCATGGTGGCCTGCACGATGATGTTCTGTCTCGCCTCGCGCGACTTCGATCTTTCGGTGGGCTCGACTGTCGCGTTCGCAGGCGTGATGTGCGCGATGGTGCTCAACGCTACGAACAACACGTTCATTGCGATCATTGCCGCCGTGGCCGCAGGCGCCGCGATCGGCTTCGTGAACGGCGCGGTGATCGCGTACCTGCGCATCAATGCGCTGATCACCACGCTCGCCACCATGGAGATCGTGCGCGGGCTTGGCTTTATCGTCTCGCACGGCCAAGCCGTGGGCGTGTCTTCCGACACCTTCATCGCGATGGGCACGGCGTCGTTCTTTGGCGTGCAACTGCCGATCTGGGTCACGCTCGTGTGCTTCATTGTGTTCGGCGTGATGCTCAACCAGACCGTGTACGGGCGCAACACGCTCGCCATCGGCGGCAATCCGGAAGCGTCGAGGCTCGCGGGCATCAAGGTCGAGCGCACGCGCGTGTGGATCTTCCTGATCCAGGGCGCGGTGACGGCGCTCGCGGGCGTGATTCTCGCGTCGCGCATTACATCGGGCCAGCCGAACGCCGCAGAAGGCTTCGAGCTGAACGTGATTTCCGCATGTGTGCTGGGTGGCGTGTCGCTCCTCGGCGGACGCGCGACGATCTCGGGCGTGGTGATTGGCGTGCTCATCATGGGCACGGTCGAGAACGTAATGAACCTGCTCAACATCGACGCGTTCTATCAGTACCTCGTGCGTGGTGCGATCCTGCTCGCGGCGGTGCTGCTCGACCAGTTGAAGAATCGTGGCGCGCGCGATTGAAGCTAGCGACTGAGAGATTAATCAGGAATCCAACATGACGACGTCTTCCAGTAATTCGCATGAAGGCTACGCGCGCTACCCGAGCCTCGCGGGCCGCGTGGTGTTGATAACGGGCGGCGCGACCGGCATCGGCGCGTCGTTCGTCGAGCACTTCGCCGCGCAGGGCGCGCGCGTGGCGTTCTTCGATATCGATGCGAGCGCGGGCCAGGCGCTGGCCGACACGCTAGGTCAGCGTCACAACCTGCGCCACAAACCGCTCTTTCTCGCCTGCGACCTTACCGATATCGCCGCGCTGCGCGCCGCAATCGGCGACGTGAAGGCCGCGCTCGGGCCTATCGAGGTGCTCGTGAACAATGCCGCGAACGACCGCCGGCACACGCTGGCCGAAGTCACGCCCGAGTCGTTCGACGCCGGGGTCGCCGTGAACTTGCGGCATCAGCTCTTCGCGGTGCAGGCCGTGGCGGAGGACATGAAGGCTGCGCGCGCGGGCTCGATCATCAATCTCGGCTCGATCAGCTGGATGCTCAAGCAAGCCGACCTGCCGGTCTACACGATGAGCAAATCGGCGGTGCAGGGCCTCACGCGTGGGCTCGCGAAAGACCTCGGGCGATACGGCATCCGGGTGAATTCGCTCGTGCCGGGCTGGGTGATGACCGAGAAGCAGCGGCGCCTGTGGCTCACCGACGAAGGGCGCGAAAACATCAAGCGCGGGCAGTGCATCGACGCCGAACTGCTGCCCGAAGACCTCGCGCGCATGGCGCTTTTTCTCGCGGCCGACGACAGCCGCATGATCACCGCGCAGGAGATGGTGGTGGACGGAGGCTGGGCTTGAGCGCGAACCGAAGCGATAACGACAGCGCTAACGCAAACGCTAACGAAAACACATCGGACGCCGCCGCGGCTGCGCTGCTGGTGGATGCGAAATGCGAGCTGGGCGAAGGCGCGACGTGGTGTGCGCGTAGCGGCCGGCTCTATTGGACCGATATCGAAGGCAAGCGTTTGTGGCGCTACGACGCGCGCGAGGGCAAGCACGTGACGTGGGAGATGCCGGAGCGCCTCGGGTGCTTCGCGCTTTGCGAAGACGCGCGCACGCTGCTGCTGGGCCTCGAATCGAGGCTGGCGTTCTTCGACCTGGAAACGGGTGTGGTCGACACCATCGTCGAGGTTGAGCCCGGTGTGCCCACGCGCCTCAATGACGGGCGCTGCGACCGTCAGGGGCGCTTCGTGTTCGGCACGAAGTACGAGGCAACACCGATGCAGGCGATTGGCGGCTTCTACCGTTTGAATCGCGACCTCACGCTCGAACGCCTGCCTTTGCCCGCACCCGCGATTTCGAACAGCATCGCGTTCAGCCCCGACGGATCGACGATGTACTACTGCGATTCGCTCACACGCAAGATCTGTGCGTGCGATTACAACGCGGGCGGTGCGGACGGAACGATTGCAAACCAGCGCGTCTTTGCCACGCTGACCGACGAGACCGGCGTGCCGGACGGTTCGACCGTCGATGCAGAAGGTGGGTTGTGGAACGCGCAATGGGGCGGCGAGCGAGTGGTGCGCTATGGTGTGGATGGTGTGGAAACCGCGCGTGTAAAGATTCCCACAGCGCAGCCAAGCTGCGTTACCTTCGGCGGAGCGTTGCTGGACATGCTTTATGTGACGAGTGCGCGCGCGGAAATGGAGCCCGCGACGCTGGCGCGCGAACCCCATGCGGGCGGTGTATTCGCAGTCCGAATCAGCCGGGCGGGCGTTGTTGAGCCGCTGTTTCAAGGGGCTCGGCGCGCTTGATTCAATGTATCGAGTGTTGCACTGGCGTCGCACTGGAATCGACTTGCAAGGTGGCCAGCGCGCGCAAGGGCGTTGTAGTTCAGCAACAAAAAGCACCAGACGAAGAAAGAGCAGGGCGAACACAAGAAGCGGCCGCAGGGCCCGTGCACGAGCAGGCAGAACGCGCGAGCACGGCGCCCCGGCAGGCCACCGGTGAGCCGCCTGTTGCGGCGGTGTCGATCATGCCTCTCGAGGAGCATCTCATGAGTGTTGCGAATTCCGCTGTGCGTCGGCCTGGCGCCTCGTCCGCTTCAACAGCCTCTGCTGTGTCCCCTGCCGCTGCACGGCGTGCGCGGCTCGAAGCCGCCACCCATCCGGTCCTTGCGGGGCCGAGCACGTCGGCGGTGGCGATTGGTGCGGCAGGCTCGAGCGACGTGGCCTGCGTGACGCTGGCGAACGCGTATCTGAGACTCGACGTCGCGCCGCAACTGGGCGGCGGCATCACGCGCTTCGACTGGCGCAGCGAAGGCACGCTCGAACCGGTATTCCGGCGCTGCGAGCGCGTGAGCGCACGCATGGACCCAAACGAACTCGCGTGCTACCCACTGCTGCCTTATTCGAATCGTATCGGTGCGGGACGCTTTCAGTTTGGCGGGCGGAAGATCGAAGTGCCGCGTAATCGCGCGAGCGAGCCGTTGCCGATCCACGGCGATGGGTGGCTCGCGCACTGGAGCGTCGAGGAGGCTGATCGCGAGCGCGTGCGTCTCGTGCTCGACCGCAGTGGCGGCGAGCCTTACGCCTATCGCGCCGTGCTCACCTATGCGCTTGACGGCGCGACACTCGCGATGACGCTCGAAGTGGAGAACACGGGCCGCGAGGCGCTGCCGTTCGGCTTGGGCGTGCATCCGTTCCTGGCACGCGATGCGAGCACCGAGCTTTCCGCGCCCGCGAGCGGCCTGTGGCTATCGGGCGCCGACTGGCTGCCGGTGCGTCACGTGCCCGCCCCGCCTGCGTGGCAGTTCGGCGTGGCGTATCCGCTGCCTGAGCAGCTCGTGAACCACGCCTTCAGCGGCTGGAGCGGCCGCGCCGCCGTGGTGTGGGAGCGCCGCCGAATGTCGCTCTCGATCTGCGCGAACACCGACTATTACGTGCTCTACACGCCGCCCGGCGAGCGCTTCTTTTGCTTCGAGCCCGTCGATCATCCGATCAACGCGGTTAATCTCGAAGGCGGCGGCGGGGCGCACGGCATGACCGTGCTAGGCCACGGCGAGCGGCTCGTGCGCACGTTCAGCTTCACGGTCGAGCGCATGGATATGCGCGCGGCGGCGAATCCGCATCGCGAGGGCGCGCGCGGGCGGGCCGGGGCGCGGGGCACGAAGGGCTCGCGTGGGCGGCGCGTGGCGGGCTGACGGTTGTTGCGCGTTCCCTGCCCGCTGCAGACCGCCGTCGCCCGGGGCGATTCGGCGGACCTGCCGCGCGTGCGGGGCATCGGCGGCCAAGCCGGGTAAAATACGCGCCGTTTTCCCTACACCGGCTCACCGCGAGTCTTCACCATGACTTCCTTTACTCAGACCCTGGGTGCCGCCTGGCAGCGCACCGGCTCGCTGCTGTGCGTCGGCCTCGACCCCGAGCCCACGAAATTTCCGGCCGCGCTGGCGGGCCGCAGCGACGCGATCTTCGAATTCTGCCGTGACATCGTCGACGCCACGGCGCCCTATGCGTGCTCGTTCAAGCCGCAGATCGCGTACTTCGCCGCGCACCGCGCCGAAGACCAGCTCGAAGCGCTGATCGCGCATATCCACGAAAAGCACCCGGGCCTGCCCGTGATCCTGGACGCCAAGCGCGGTGACATCGGCAGCACCGCCGAGCAGTACGCGCGCGAGGCCTTCGAGCGCTTCAAGGCCGATGCCGTGACAGTCAATCCCTATATGGGGTTCGACTCGATCGAGCCGTGGCTCGCGCATGAGGGCAAGGGCGTGATCGTGCTGTGCCGCACCTCGAACCCCGGCGGCTCCGATCTGCAATTCCTCACCGTCGATGGCAAGCCGCTCTACCAGATCGTGGCCTCGCTCGCGGCGCAAAAGTGGAACGCGAGCGGCGAACTCGGCCTCGTGGTGGGCGCGACGTTCCCGAAGGAAATCGAGACGGTGCGCGAGCTCGTCGGCGACATGCCGCTGCTGATTCCCGGCATCGGCGCGCAAGGCGGCGACGTCGAAGCCACGGTTAAGGCGGGCCGCAGCGCCAACGGCACGGGCATGCTCATCAACTCGTCGCGCGCGATCATCTATGCGAGCAAGGGCGAGGATTACGCGCAGGCGGCTGCAAAGGCCGCGCAAGGCACGCGCGACAAGATCAACGCGTATCGCTGATGCGGGCGCGGACCGGCGCATGGAGCCGGTCCGCCTCGGCGCTGCACTCGGAAGTCTGCATTTGTGCTTCTTAATATTAAGAAATGCCCCCGTTTCTTAGGATTTTTAAGAACATTCTTATTAAAAGCCCGGTGCTCCCTCAGTAATATCTGAATCAACGCGGGGCGAGATGGAGGAGGTGGCAGGATTTCCTCTGTCAGGCAAACATCTCGTTTCCAGTCGACGAACGGCGATCGTCGCCATCAGGCGGCGGTACAACGGAACACGCTGTAGGGAGCGTGTCGCGGATGGTAATAGGTCACCGTCTGCAATTGGCAGGGCTTTTGCGGCGCATCCATGGGAGCGCCGCTTCTTTTTTGTGCGTCGCTCAATCTTTTGAAGCTGCCGCCACCGCCGCCGGCTTTCTGAATAGCTCGATGATCCCTCGGTGCAGAGGATATTTGTCGACGAGCGCATTTACATCCGCAATCTCAAACTCGCTGAACTCGAACCCCGGCGCCACCGTGCAGCCCACGAGCGCATACGTGGACGGGTCGCTGCAACGCGCCGCGAACCAGTGTCCCGCCGGCACCACTGCCTGAAAAACCGTGCCCGGATGGTCGAGCGCGTGGCCGAGCTTGCGGGTGGAGAGCACGCCGCGCTCATCGATCGAGTGAATCTCGATGGGCGAGCCCGCATAGAAATGCCAGAGCTCGTCGGAGCGGATACGGTGCCAGGTCGAGTAAGCGCCGTTTGCGAGGAGGAAGTAGATCGCGGTCGAGGCCGTGCGCGGGCCTTCGCTGGCCGGTGCGCCGTCGCGGCGGATCAGCTTGTCCGAACGGTAGGTTTCGCTGTAGTAGCCGCCTTCAGGATGGGGTTCGAGCCCGAAGCGGCGGATCAGTTCGTCGACGGGGTGAGTGGCGCCGGCTTGTTCGGTTGACTTCGCGGTAGTCATGGGGCTGGGCTCCTTGTCGATTACACGTGGCGGTTGGGTTCCCGTCAGGGCGGTTATCCGCGCGCGTCCGGCGTTCGACCCGGCCAGACGCTTTCAGCGCTCCTTCTCGTCGATCAGCGCAAGCAGCCCGCGCAGTGCATGAGTGGCGGCCTGCACGCGGATCTGCTCGCGGTCGCCCTTGAAAACCAGCGTTTCGACACTGGTGTGCAGCCGGTTGCTCCAGCCGAACGACACCATGCCGACTGGCTTTTCCGGCGTGCCGCCGCCCGGGCCGGCAACGCCCGTGATGGCCAGCGAAACTTGTGCCCGGCTGTTGCGCAACGCGCCTTCGGCCATTGCGCGCGCGACGGGTTCGCTCACGGCGCCGTGTTTTTCGATGAGTTCGGCGGGCACGCCGATCATCTCCGTCTTGGCCTGGTTCGAGTACGTGACGAAGCCGCGCTCGAACCAGCCACTGCTGCCGGAAATATCGGTGATGGCGGTGGCGACCATGCCGCCGGTGCACGACTCGGCCGTGGCGAGCATGAGCCGTGCGTCGCGCAGCTTGTTGCCGGCGCGGATGGCGAGTTGGTGAACGACGGAATCGGTAGGCATGGGGAAATGTCCGTGGCGGTGTGCCGGTTTGTGTTCTTTATCGGGTGTGGCTTCGGCGGCGGCGGCGTGCGCGGCGCTCAGACCGACATGCGCCAGAGCGCGATCACGAGCAGCGTGAAGAACGCGGCAATCAGGTCGTCGAGCATGATGCCGAAGCCGCCCTTGAAGCGCCGCTCGAAATAGCGGATGGGCGGCGGCTTCACCATGTCGAAGAAGCGAAACACGACGAACGCCCAGAGTTTGCCCATGAAGTCGATGGGCGTGATCATCAGCAGCACGAGCCAGAACGCGACGATCTCGCCCCAGACGATGGCGGGCGGATCTTCGCTGCGCAGCATTTTCGCGGTGTAGCCGGTGATGCCGATGCCGCCGAGAAAGCCCCCGATGATCAGGAGACCCCAGTCGAGCACCGTGACGTAGCGGTTGAGCACTTCGTAGGCGGCCCACGCGAAGAGCGTGCCGGCCGCGCCCGGCGCGAGCCGCGAGAGTCCGGCGCCGAAGCCGAGCGAGATCAGATGCAGCGGATGCGTGAGCATGAAGCGCGCGTCGGCGCGACGCGGCCCGGCACTTGCGGCCCCGGCGCTCGCGCCGGCAGGTGCGGGCTGGCCGGCCGTCGCGAGTTTGTCGGCGGGCGAGGGCGTGGGGTCAGTCTGCATGAAAGTGATCGAAGCCTTGCAACGTCAGGTTGAGCGGCGCACCCGAGGCGTCGCGCCACGTGATCGCGGGTGCGACAGGCGATCTGGCGGTATCGGATGAAGTGATTGTACCGATGCGCGTCACGCGTTCGCCGGCCTGTTGCGCCGCTGCCTCAACGGCCCCGCGCTGTGCTTGCGCCGCCGTGAAGCAGAGTTCGTAGTCGTCGCCGCCGGCCAGCGCGCATTGCAGTTGCTGTGCGCGCGGCAGGCGCGCGAGCGCAGCCGAGAGCGGCAGCGCGTCCACGTTGATCTCGGCGTTCACGTGCGAGCGCTCGAGAATGTGCAGCAGATCGCCCGCAAGGCCGTCGGAGACGTCCAGCGCCGCACGCGCAATGCCCGCGAGCGCGAGGCCGAGCGCGACCCGCGGCTCGGGATATTCGAGCGCATGGCGAAAATGCGCTAAGTCCGCGCGATCGATCGGCACCTGCGGCCACTCGCCACGCAGCACGCCCAGGCCCGCGCGCGCATCGCCCGGCGTGCCCGACACCCAGATGTCGTCTCCGGGCTGGGCGGCGTCGCGCCGGAGGGCATCGTTCTGGCGCACCGAGCCGAACACCGTAATGCACAGATTGAGCGGCCCGGCGGTGGTGTCGCCGCCGATCAACTCGCAGCCATGACGGTCGGCCAGCTCGAAAAGTCCATTGCTGAACGCTTCGAGCCAGTCCTCGCGCGGCTTGGGCAGCGCGAACGCGAGCGTGAAGCCGAGCGGCGCGGCGCCCATCGCGGCGAGATCGGAGAGATTCACGGCGAGGGCCTTGTGGCCGAGCGCGCGCGGGTCGACGTCGGGCAGAAAGTGACGGCCTTCCACGAGCATGTCCGTGGAGACGGCCAGCATCTCGCCGGCGGCGGGCGCGATCAGCGCGCAGTCGTCGCCGATGCCGAGCGCGGCGCGGCGCGTGTTCTTGCGTGCGCGTTGCGCGAAATAACGGTCGATCAGGGAAAACTCGGAAAGCATGACGAATGGTCTATGGCGAATGGCTGGGATGGTTCGGCACGAGTCGCGCCGGCGGGGAGTTTCCCTCATTCGGGTCGTGGCAGCTACGCCCGAACTGTAAGGAATGCTGCCGGGGATTGGCGCTACAATGCGTCCGAATCAGCGTTTGAATTGCCATTCTAATCCGCACTTAGGGCCTGCCTCTCATGTCGAATTCCGCCACGAACAAGCTTCGCGAAGCCGCCCTCGACTATCACGAATTTCCTACGCCGGGAAAGATCGCGATTGCGCCGACCAAGCAAATGATCAACCAGCGCGACCTCTCGCTCGCGTACTCGCCGGGCGTTGCGTTCGCGTGCGAGGCGATCGTCGAGAACCCGCTGAACGCCGCGCGCTTCACGGCGCGCAGCAACCTCGTGGGCGTCGTGTCGAACGGCACGGCCGTGCTCGGCCTCGGCAACATCGGGCCGCTCGCCTCGAAGCCGGTCATGGAAGGCAAGGCGGTGCTGTTCAAGAAGTTCGCCGGCATCGACGTGTTCGACATCGAGCTGAACGAGACCGACCCGCACAAGCTCGTGGACGTGATCGCCGCGCTCGAACCCACTTTCGGCGGCATCAATCTGGAAGACATCAAGGCGCCGGAGTGCTTCATCGTCGAACGTGAAGCGCGCAAGCGCATGAAGATTCCGGTCTTCCACGACGACCAGCACGGCACGGCCATCGTGGTGGCGGCTGCGTTCACCAATGGCCTGAAGGTCGTGGGCAAGGACATCAAGCAGGTGAAGCTGGTGGCTTCGGGCGCGGGGGCGGCGGCGCTGGCGTGTCTCGACCTGCTCGTCGACCTCGGCTTGCCGCTCGAGAACATCTACGTGACCGACCTCGCGGGCGTGGTCTACAAGGGCCGCACCGAGCTGATGGATCCGGACAAGGAGCGCTTTGCACGCGAAACCAGCGCGCGCACGCTCGCCGAAGTGATCGAAGGCGCCGACATTTTCCTCGGCCTGTCCGCGGGCGGCGTGCTCAAGCAGGACATGGTCAAGCAGATGGCCGAGAAGCCACTCATTCTCGCGCTTGCCAATCCCACGCCGGAAATCCTGCCGGAGCTCGCGCTCGAAGTGCGCCCGGATGCGGTGCTGGCCACGGGCCGCACGGATTACCCGAATCAGGTGAACAACGTGCTGTGCTTCCCGTTCATCTTCCGCGGCGCGCTCGACGTGGGTGCGACCACCATCACGCGCGAGATGGAAATCGCCGCCGTGAACGCGATCGCGGAACTGGCGCGCCAGGAGCAGAGCGATGTCGTGGCCACGGCTTACGGCATCCAGGATCTGCAATTTGGGCCTGAATACCTGATTCCGAAGCCTTTCGATCCGCGCCTGATCGTGAAGATCGCGCCGGCCGTCGCCAAGGCTGCGATGGACTCGGGCGTGGCGACCCGTCCGATCGAGGACATGGACGCCTACATGCAGCATCTGCAGCAGTTCGTCTATCACAGCGGCACGACCATGAAGCCGATCTTCCAGCTCGCGCGCGCCGCTGAGCCGGAGAAGAAGCGCATCGTGTTCGCCGAAGGCGAAGAGGAGCGCATCCTGCGCGCGGTGCAGATCGTGGTCGACGAAAAACTCGCGAAGCCCATCCTGATCGGCCGCCCGGCGGTGATCGAGGAGCGCATGGCGCGCTATGGCCTGCGTCTGGTCGCCGGCCAGGACTACACGGTCGTCAACACCGACCACGACGAGCGCTATCGCGATTTCTGGCAGAGCTACGCGAAGCTCATGGCGCGCAAGGGCATCACGCAGCAAATGGCGAAGCTCGAAATGCGCCGCCGCACCACGCTGATCGGCTCGATGCTGGTGGAGAAGGGCGAAGCCGACGGCATGATCTGCGGCACTGTCAGCACGACGCACCGCCATCTGCACTTCATCGACCAGGTGATCGGCAAGAAGGAAGGCTGCAACGTCTACGCGGCAATGAATGCGCTGGTGCTGCCGAATCGCCAGATTTTCATCGTCGACACGCACGTGAACGTCGACCCGACGCCCGAGCAGCTCGCCGAAATCACCATCATGGCGGCGGAGGAAGTGCGCCGCTTCGGCATCGAGCCGAAGGTTGCGCTGTGCTCGCATTCGAACTTCGGTTCGAGCCTCGCGCCGTCGGCGCAGAAGATGCGCGATCTGCTGGAGATCCTCAAGGAGCGCGCGCCGGACCTTCAGGTGGACGGCGAGATGCACGGCGACGTCGCGCTCGACGCGAACATGCGCCGCGAGATCCTGCCGGAGTCGACGCTCGAAGGCGACGCGAACCTGCTCGTGATGCCGAATATCGACGCGGCGAACATCTCCTATAACCTGCTGAAGACGGCGGCGGGCAACAACATCGCCATCGGCCCGATGCTGCTCGGCGCGGCCAAGCCGGTGCACGTGCTGACCGCTTCGGCCACCGTGCGCCGGATCGTCAACATGACCGCACTGCTGGTCGCGGATGTGAACGCAACGCGTTAAGTTTTTTCGCGCAGCTTCTTGTCAGGCCGTATCTCTACGGCTTCGTGTTTCACACCGGCGGCGCTGCCCGCCGCCGGTGTTCCGCCGCGCTTCGGATCGATGTCCGGCGGCGTTCCGGCACCATCTCCTCGATTGTAGAATTTACCGGTTTGCCGCTTGTGCGCGGTCAAGCCCTGTTTGTCGTCGCCGGTGTGAGATTGCTTCCAGGGTCCATTAGCGATACCCTTACATCTTTCATGGTCGTCGAACGCGTGATCCGAGAGGCAGGAATCCGAAGATGGTACGTATAGGACTGCCTGCTGTTTCAACGGCGAAAGTCGCTGGCGCATCGGCCGAGTCGACACATGTAAATCATTGTTTTGGCGGGAATTTCGGGCGTCGTTCGAGCGGTGTCCAGCGGTTGGCATCAGTTGCGTCAGCAGCATTTCTGGCGGCGGCGCTGGTGTGCTCGCAAGGCGCTGTGGCGCGCACTCAGGCGCCGGACGATGCCGGAGCATCGGGGGTGTCGTCGGGCACCGTGAGCGTGGGCGAGTTGCCGCGCGAAGCGGTCAACACACTCAGCCTGGTTGCCGAAGGCGGGCCTTATCCGTTTGAGAAAGATGGCATCGTGTTCGGCAACTATGAGCAGCAGTTGCCGAAACATCGGCGCGGTTATTACCACGAATACACTGTTCCGACGCCCCGAGCGCACAACCGCGGCGCGCGGCGCATTGTCTGCGGCGGTCCGCTCAGGCGCACGGACAACTGCTATTACACCGACGACCACTACGCCAGTTTTAAGCGAATTGTTGAATGACACCGGGAAAAGCGGCATGAGCGATAACACTTACGCGCACGACCCGCGGGTCGCGAGCGATCTGTTCGCGTCCGGCGAGGGCAACCTGTTCCAGCGCGTTATGCAGATGCATCACGACGACCAGCAGCGCGAAGCCGCACGCAGGGGCGAGGCGAATTCATCGAACGAGGAGGCCATGGACCTGTTTGCGACCGTCCGGTCGAATATCGTCCAGTCGATCCGTGCGTTCCGCGTGCAGGATCTCGCCGACGAGGCGCAGCGGCTGCAGCAGCATTTCCTCTACGCGTATTGCGCCAGTGCGCAGACCAAGCAGGAAGTGCTCGAAACCATTGCCACATCGTTTCTGTTTCCGAAGCATTTCGGCAAGAACTACGATGGTTTGTACGACTGCCTGACCGATCTGGTGCAAAAAGCCGGTGAGCAACCGGGTTTCGTGATCGTGCTCGATGGCTTGCCGATCGCACAGAAGTTCGACAAGGATGGGCGCGAGACGCTGCTCGACGTGTTCCGCGAAGCTTCGGAGTACTGGGGCGAGCGCAAGGTGCCGTTCCGCGTCTTTTATTCGTTCGCCTGAGCAATGCGTGGCGTCTTGAGGGCGCCGCCGCTGGCCATTTCGCTCGCCATCTGAGTATCGTCGCATTCTCGCGACAAAAATACGCAGGCCCGCGCATGATCACATGCCGCGGGCCTTGTCATTTTTACCAACCGCCCCAGCGCGCGGCCAGCGCCGCGAGCACAGCGATGCCTGCGGTTTCGGTGCGCAGGATACGGGGCCCGAGCCCCACGGCGATAAAGCCGTGATCGAGCACTGCCGCTTCTTCTGGCGATGAAAAGCCGCCTTCGGGGCCGACCAGCACGGTGATCTCACCTTGCGGCGGAGTGTTGGGCAGGGTGGAGAACGAGACGTTCGCGCGCGGCGAAAGCAGCACGCGCAACTCGCCTTCGCCGGGCGTTTTGGGCAGCGAGGCGAGCCAGGTGCCGATTTCGCGGGTGGCGGCGACCTCAGGCATGCGGTTGCGCCCGCATTGCTCGCACGACGCCTGGACGATGCGCTGCCAGTGAACCTGGCGGCGCACGGCGCGCTCACCCACGAGGCGCACGACGCTGCGCGAAGTGGTGAGCGGCACGAAGTTCGTCGCGCCCAGTTCGACAGCCTTTTCGATCAGCCAGTCCATTTTGTCGCTGCCGGCAATACCTTGTGCTAGCGTGAGCCGGTACGGCGGCTCGGTCTCGACGTCGCGGAACGGGCCAACACGCACTTGTGTGTCGCGGCGCTCCATCGAGATGATTTCAGCGCTGTATTCACCCCCCACGCCGTTGAACAGCACGATCGTGTCGCCGGGCTGCAGTCGCAGCACCTGAACGTGTCGCGTCACTTCGTCCGGGAGAGTGAAGACGTCGCCGGACTGCAGGGAGTTTCCGACGAAAAAACGGGGCATAAGACAAGTTCTCATTGCTTCATGACAGATGGCGAGCAAGCGCCCAGCGGTAGCCGTCGAGGTCTTCGACCTGAGCAAAACGGTCACCCCAGAATTGGTCCTGCGGCTCGCTCAACGATTTCGCGCCAGCGTCCAGCGCTCGCGCATACACCGCGTCGACGTCGTCGACGTAAAGGTAAAAGGATTGGGGGGCGATAGCGTTCGCGCTTTTCGGCGTGCGCGCCGTCGAACCGAACGCGCCCTCCGGCGCGAACATCACGATCAGTTGATCGTAATACGTCATTTCCACATGCATGACCGCACCGTCGTCCTCTACGCAATCGCGCACCGCAAAACCGAACGCCGCCCGGAAAAACTCGATTGCGTCGCGCGCGTCGCGCACCGCCAGATACGGTGTCAGCCACGGCACGCCTGCGGGGCGGGGTGGGGTCATCGGATATCTCCAGATTCGGGTTTAGGGACAAGCGGGGTGTTGGAGGCAGTCTGGGTCGGCTGGCACGCAAAAATGTGATGAACGCTGCGATTCTCCAACGTTGCGCATCCTAAATCTGTAGGAATTGGCCTAGTTTGTCGCGGGAGGACGGACGCGCCGTCAGGCGCGCTGCACACGGGCGTGTGTCGTACGACCACGCCCCGGAAGCTGGTGAGCGGGTGCGTACGTGTCGGAAAAACCTTACGGCGTATCGGGGCGGGACGAAGGAGGCGCGGCAAGGTCAAAGTGATATCGAGCGACGGTGGCGCGGGTGAAACGGGCGCTGGCGGTGCATTCGGCCAGCCACATGCAGCCTGCGCGCAAAGCTGGAAAACGGCATGCCGGCGCCAAGGTTTAAATGAATTTTAAATCGGGCCTGATTGAGGTGTAAATCAGGGCAGTAGCCGTATTATACGGGCAGCCGGCCGGGCCGCCGCCGCCTTGCGACGCGCGTTGGGCGAGCCCAAAGGTAGCCGGGGTGGGGCTGCTGCGGATGTCGGTCCAGTGGAGGACATCGCCAGGTCCTGTAGCCAGGGAAAATCCGCACAATCTGTTAGAATATCGCCCTTTGCAGCCCTGTCCGTTTGCTTTGGCCGTTTGCGTCTTCCTGGCGCCGCATCGCGCGCCGCAGCGAACATTTCTGCCGAGCTTCCGGAACCGTGCGCTGCCGCGCGAGCGCTGTTGAATGCAGCCGCCCAAGCCGTTTTTGCCCTCGTTCCCCGGACTCGACATGACGACCTCGTCCTCCCCCGCTACCACCCAATTGATGGCTAACGCGATTCGCGCGTTGTCCATGGACGCCGTTCAGCAAGCGAATTCCGGTCACCCCGGCATGCCCATGGGCATGGCCGAGATCGCTGTCGCGCTGTGGTCGCGCCATCTGCGGCACAACCCGACCAACCCGCACTGGAGCGACCGCGACCGTTTCGTGCTGTCGAACGGTCACGGCTCGATGCTGCTGTACTCGTTGCTGCACCTGACCGGCTACGACCTGCCGATGGCGGAACTGAAGAATTTCCGTCAACTGCACTCGAAGACGCCGGGCCATCCGGAATTCGGCATCACGCCGGGCGTCGAGACCACTACGGGTCCGCTCGGCCAAGGCATTGCGAACGCGGTCGGCATGGCGCTGGCTGAAGCATTGCTCGCGGCCGAGTTCAACAAGGCCGACGCGAAGATCGTCGATCACCACACCTACGTGTTCCTCGGCGACGGCTGCCTGATGGAAGGCATCTCGCACGAAGCCTGCTCGCTCGCCGGCACGCTCAAGCTGAACAAGCTGATCGCGCTCTACGACGACAACGGCATCTCGATCGACGGCGACGTCGTCAACTGGTTCCACGACAACACGCCCGAGCGCTTCGAAGCTTACGGCTGGAACGTGATCCCGCACGTGGACGGCCACGACGTGGACGCTGTCGACGCGGCCATCCAGAAGGCGAAGGCCTCGGACAAGCCCACGCTGATCTGCTGCAAGACCATCATCGGCAAGGGCGCGCCCACCAAGCAGGGCGGTCACGACGTGCACGGCGCGGCGCTCGGCGGGGAAGAAATCGCCAAGTGGCGCGAAGCCGCGGGCTGGAAATGGGAGCCGTTCACGCTGCCGCAGGAAGTTTACGCAGACTGGGACGCCAAGGCCGCTGGCGCGAAGTTCGAAGCCGCATGGAACGAGTCGTTCGCCGCGTACCAGTCGAAGTACCCGGCCGAAGCTGCGGAGTTCGCGCGCCGCATGGCTGGCAAGCTGCCCGCCGACTGGGCGCAGCAGGCGGCCCAGATCATTGCCGGCGCGGATGCGCGCAAGGAAACCGTCGCTACGCGCAAGGCTTCGCAGCAAGCCATCGAAGGGCTCGCCGCGGTGCTGCCGGAGCTGCTCGGCGGCTCGGCCGACCTGACCGGTTCGAACCTCACCAACTGGAAGGCCTCGAAGCCCGTGCGCGCGGCCAAGGAAGGCGAGACCGGCATTCAGTGGGGCAACCACATCAACTACGGCGTGCGCGAGTTTGGCATGAGCGCGGCGCTTAATGGCCTCAACCTGCACGGCGGCTACAAGGCGTTCGGCGGTACCTTCCTGACGTTCTCGGACTACAGCCGCAACGCGCTGCGCGTGGCCGCGCTGATGAAGTGCCCGTCGGTCTTCGTGTTCACGCACGACTCGATCGGCCTTGGCGAAGACGGTCCGACGCACCAGTCTATCGAGCAGGTTGCAAGCCTGCGCCTGATCCCGAACATGACGCTCTGGCGTCCGGCCGACACCGTCGAAACCGCGGTGGCCTGGACCGAGTCGATTGCCCACCATGGCCCGTCGAGCCTCGTGTTCAGCCGCCAGAACCTCGCGTTCAACGACCGCACCGACGCACAGATCGCGAACATCGCGAAGGGCGGCTACGTGCTCAAGGACTGGAACGACGAGATCCCGAGCCGCAAGATCATCCTGATCGCGACGGGTTCGGAGGTCGAACTGGCGATGAAGGCCGTCGAAGCGCTGCAGCGCGAAGGCATTGGCGCCCGCGTGGTGTCCATGCCGTCTACCAACGTGTACGACAAGCAGGATGCCGAGTACAAGGAGCGCGTGCTGCCCAAGGGCGTGCGCCGCGTCGCGATCGAAGCCGGCGTGACCGACTTCTGGCGCAAGTACGTGGGCCTCGAAGGTGGCGTGGTCGGCATCGACACGTTCGGCGAATCGGCTCCGGCAGGCGTGCTGTTCAAGCACTTCGGCTTCACGGTCGATCACGTTGTCGCGACGGCCAAGGCTGCGCTGGACAACTAAGTATTGCTATACAGGCCCGCCTTGCGCGGGCCTTTTGCTGTGTGCGCCACAGCGCAGGCAGCAGCGGCACCCGAATTTTTACTCATCAGGAGATGAACCATGACGATCCGCGTCGCTATCAACGGCTACGGCCGCATTGGCCGTAACACGCTTCGCGCGTTCTACGAGAATGGCAAGAAGCACGACATCCAGATCGTTGCGATCAACGACCTGGGTGACGCGAAGACCAACGCGCATCTGACGCAATACGACACGGCACACGGCAAGTTCCCGGGCGAAGTGAAGGTTGACGGCGACTACCTCGTCGTGAACGGCGACCGTATCCGCGTGCTGGCCAACCGCAATCCGGCCGAGCTGCCGTGGGGCGAGCTGGGCGTCGACATCGTGTTCGAGTGCACGGGCTTCTTCACGACCAAGGAAAAGGCCAGCGCCCACCTGAAGGGCGGCGCGAAGAAGGTGATTATCTCGGCGCCGGGCGGCAAGGACGTCGACGCAACGATCGTCTACGGCGTGAACCACAACGTGCTGAAGGCTTCGGACACGGTCATCTCGAACGCATCGTGCACGACCAACTGCCTGGCACCGCTCGTCAAGCCGCTGAACGACAAGATCGGCCTCGAAACCGGCCTGATGACGACGATTCACGCGTACACGAACGACCAGGTCCTGACCGACGTGTACCACGAAGACCTGCGCCGCGCGCGCTCGGCAACGCAAAGCCAGATCCCGACGAAGACGGGCGCTGCCTCGGCCGTCGGCCTCGTGCTGCCGGAACTGAACGGCAAGCTCGACGGCTACGCGATCCGCGTCCCGACCATCAACGTGTCGATCGTCGACCTGTCGTTCATCGCCAAGCGCGACACGACGGTTGAAGAAGTCAACGCGATCATGAAGGAAGCTTCGGAAGGCGCGCTCAAGGGCATCCTCGGCTACAACGAAGCACCGCTGGTTTCGATCGACTTCAACCACAACCCGGCATCGTCGACGTTCGACGCCACGCTCACGAAGGTCTCGGGCCGTCTCGTGAAGGTGTCGAGCTGGTACGACAACGAGTGGGGCTTCTCGAACCGCATGCTGGACACGGCGGTTGCTTTCGCGAACGCGAAGTAAGTCTGCTTGTATTGCCGTGCCACCGGGCCTCGCGGTCCGGTGCGCGCCACGAAAAACCGCCCATTACTGGGCGGTTTTTTTTCGCCCTTATTTTTCGGCGTCGACGGCAGGCGCCGAAGTGGGAAAAGCGGCGGGCGCGGCGGCGGGCGAGGGCGGCCGCGGGAAATAGACGCCCGCGCGCTGGGCCGCATTGGCGATGTGGGCCTCGATGGCCGCGCCCGCCCCGGCGCTGTCGCGCACCTTGAGGGCTGCCACGATCAGGCTGTGCTCGCGATGCGTGGAGAGCACGAGCTCGCGCCGGTAGAACGGCATGCGCTGGCTCTCTTTCATGATGTCGGCGCTGTTGCGCAGGATCGATTCGATCGCGGCATTGCCCGCGAGACTCACGATGCGCATGTGGAAATCAAAGTCCAGTTGCGCGGCTTCGTCGAGCTCTTCGCAGGCGAGTGCTTCGTGCAGGGTGTCGGTGTTGTGCTCGAGCCAGGCGATATCGACATCGCTGATCGCGAGCGCCGCCATGCGCGCGGCGAAGCCTTCTAACGCATAGCGCATCTGATAGGTGTCGGGCAGCGACGACTGATCGGCAAAGCGCCACGGGTGAGCACTCGTGGCCTGCGCGCTCGTGACGTAGACCCCCTTGCCCGCGCGGATCGACAGCATGCCGAGCGCTTCGAGCGTGGAGAGCGCCTCGCGCAGCGACGCCCGGCTAATCGCCAGTTCCTCGGAGAGCTGCCGCTGCGCGGGCAGCAGGCTGCCGACCGGGTACAGGCCGCCCTCGATCCGCGTGCGGATCGTAGCAATGGCAGCGTCGGTGACGGTGTGCGGAACGTTCTTCATCGGACGGCTCGGAACCCTCGCGTGGTCTGACCGGTATTGTAGTCCGGTGCGGTGGGCCGGGCGGGCTACACAAGGGTAAACACCGCGCAGCGCAATCTTGACTCCAGTATATCGGTTTTCTACTATTCGCCATAACAGTACTGGTCAGACCAGTAAGAACAGTTGCCTGCTGCCCTTGCCCGAAGGAGAAAGTCGTGACGAAGTTCCTCAATTCGCTGTTTGGCCGCGTAGTGATTGCCCTGGTGCTGGGCATCGTAGTCGGTGCGGTATTTCCCCATTTCGCCCAATCCCTGCGGCCGCTCGGCGACGGCTTTCTCAAGCTCATCAAAATGGTGATCGGCCCCATCGTGTTCTGCGTAGTCGTGAGCGGCATGGCGCACGCGGGCGATCTAAAGAAGGTGGGGCGTGTCGGCCTGAAGTCCGTGGTCTACTTTGAGTTCATGACCACCATCGCGCTCGTGATTGGCGCCGTGCTCGCGTATATCACGCGTCCGGGTGCCGGCATGAACGTGAACCTGCATTCGCTCGACGCGGCTTCGCTCGCGACCTACACCGAGCATGCCAAGAGCCTGAAGGACACCGCCGGCTTCCTGCTGAAGATCATTCCCGACACCGCGTTCGATGCCTTCGCGAAGGGTGACATCCTGCAGATCCTCGTGTTTTCGGTGCTGTTCGGCAGTGCGCTCTCGCTGCTCGGCCCGAAGGCCCAGCGCGTGAACGTGCTCATCGACGAGCTTTCGCAGGTGTTCTTCCGCGTGATGGGCTTCATCATCAAGCTCGCGCCGCTTGGCGTGCTCGGCGCGATCGCGTTCACGACCGGCACTTACGGCGTGGCGTCGCTCAAGCAACTCGGTTTTCTGGTGGTCGTGTTCTACGCGAGCTGCATCGTGTTCGTGGCGGTCGTGCTCGGCATCGTGATGCGCCTCGCAGGATTCAACGTCTTCAAGCTGATCCGCTATCTGCGTGAAGAGCTGTCGATCGTGCTCGGCACCGCATCGTCCGACGCCGTGCTGCCGCAGATCATGCGCAAGCTCGAATGGATGGGCGTGAAGGACTCCACCGTCGGCCTCGTGATTCCGACCGGCTATTCGTTCAACCTCGACGGTTTTTCGATCTACCTCACGCTCGCCGTGATCTTCATCGCGCAGGCCACCAATACGCCGCTTTCGCTGCACGACCTGATCGTGGTGGTGCTCGTGTCGCTCATCACTTCCAAGGGCGCGCACGGCATTCCGGGTTCGGCAATCGTGATTCTCGCTGCCACGCTGTCCGCGATTCCCGCGATTCCCGTGCTCGGCCTTGTGCTGATTCTGCCGGTGGACTGGTTCGTCGGCATCGCCCGCGCGCTCACGAACCTGATCGGCAACTGCGTTGCCACGGTGGTGGTCGCGGTGTGGGAGCGTGATATCGACAAGGCGCGTGCGAAGCGCGTGCTCAACCTCGAGCCAGGCTACCTGTACGTGCCGGCCGGCGAGGACGATGCGCAGGCGGACGTTGAGGCGCTCGGCGGCAAGCCTGCCCACGCGCTTTGATTTGAACAAGGAGCACGTATGAAAACCCTGCTGCTGGAACCTTTGACGCGCGAGGCCTTCGCGCCATTCGGCGACGTGATCGCACTCGATGGCGCGCGCCATTTCCCGATCAACGGCGGCACCACCGAGCGCTTTCACGACCTGGCGTCGATCGACACGAGCGAGGCCGGCGGCCGGCCCATCGTCAGCGTATTTCGCGCCCAGCCGCGTGCCTGGCCGGTCGAGATCTCGATGATGGAGCGGCATCCGCTGGGCAGCCAGGCGTTCGTGCCGCTCGGCGAGGTGCGCTACGCCGTGGTTGTCGCGCCAGCGGGCGAACTCGATCCGGCGCAACTGCGCGCGTTCTGGGTCGGGGGCGGGCAGGGCGTCAATTATGCGAAAGGCGTCTGGCACCACCCGCTGCTCGCGTTCGACCGCGTGAGCGACTTTCTCGTGGTCGACCGTGGCGGCCAGCAGCCGAATTGCGACGAGGTTGAGCTGGGTGGCGTGTGGCGGCTCGTGCATGCGAACGAGCCTGTCGAGCTTGCCTGAGGTTCGGCCCGGCGGCGTACGCGCTAGATGGCGCTGGCCGCGACGGATCTCGAAATCATCGCCCTAAATGAAAAAGCCACGGCAGGTTTGCCGTGGCTTTTTATTTTGTGCAAACGGTCCGGGGTTTCCCGCCCCGCGCCCGCGCTGTCCGCTCAGTGCTTGCGGTGCGGGCAATTTTCCTTCGTGCACGCGCCGTAAAGCGCAAGTGCGTGCTCCTGCAGCTTGAAGCCACGTTCGTTAGCAATTGATTGCTGGCGCTTTTCGATTTCGGGGTCGAAGAATTCTTCGACGAGGCCACAATCGAGACAGACAAGATGGTCGTGGTGGCTACCTTCGTTGAGTTCGAAGACGGCCTTGCCCGACTCGAAGTTGCTGCGGGTCAGCAGGCCCGCCTGCTCGAACTGCGTGAGCACCCGGTAAACCGTGGCGAGGCCGATGTCGAGTTCCTCGTTCAGCAGGTTGCGGTACACGTCTTCGGCGGTGAGGTGGCGTACGGGGCTATGCTGAAAAATCTCCAGGATCTTCAGGCGAGGCAGTGTCGCCTTGAGGCCGATGTTCTTGAGATCGGTTGGATTGGTCATGACGATAAGTCCCTGGAGTACAATGCTGGGTTCTAATGTTAATGGGTTTTTGCCGTTCCGGGCATTTTCGGCGGAACTCGAACGAACGTCTACAGGATACGCGCGGCTTCGCGACAAGCCCGCACGGTGAGGGAAATGATTCCAGAATTCACAACGATGGGCCGCCGCCTGAGCGGCCGCCGCGTGGCGTGCACCCTGCTGGCTGCGGCCGCGTTCGCTACGCTCGCCGGTTGCAGCACCTACAACAGCTGGACGCAGCGTTTTGCCCAAAGCATCACGCCGTACCGCATTACCATCGTGCAGGGCAACTTCGTCTCGAAGGAAGCCGCCGGGCAGATGCGCGTGGGCATGTCCCGTGACGAAGTCAAGAAATTGCTCGGCACGCCGCTCCTGACCGACATGTTCCACGCGAACCGCTGGGACTACGTCTTCTACTTCAAGCGCGGCTCGACCGCCATCGTGCAGCAGCGCGACTTCGTCGTGATGTTCGACGGCGACCGCGTGTCGAGCTGGTCGGGCGGCGACGACCTGCCGTCGAATCTCGAATTGCTTGCCGAAATCGACGGCGACAAATCGGGCAAGAAGGCCAAGGCCGTCGCGGCTGCGCCGGCTTCGGGCGCATCGGCGCCTGCCGCCGCGCAGGCTTCGGCCGCGGGCGCCACGGGCCCGACGGTCAGCGACACGGCGCGCACGCCGTCCTCGGAACTGGGTACCGCCACTTCGCAATTGCCGCTCGACGCGAACGCACAGGCCGCCGCGGCCGCGAACCGCGCCACGGATGCGGTGCAGATGCCTTCGAGCCTGACGCCGTCGGTGCGATCGGGCACGCCGACCTCGAGCGCGCTGCCGCAGGGCGTGGGCACGATGCCGTCGCAGATTCAGTTGCAGCGCAAGCCGATGCCGCAGATCCAGGGCGTGCCGCCGGCGAATCCCGTGGGCCCGGCCCCGGGTGCGCAGGGCACCGGCGATACCGAGTCGAATCCGCTGCCGCCGTCGCAGAGCGCTCCGCTCACAGCACCGCCTCAGACGCCCGCGAATTCGACCCCGGGAACGGGCGGCTGATTTCGCTGCGGGCCGGCGCGGGTCGATTCGGGCAGGTTCTGCCCGGGAGGCTCGGGTAATACATATAAGGCTTGGCGCCACGCGCCAGGCATTCCATCGGCGGCTTCGGGCCGCCGTGCTTTTTGGCAATGCCCCCGCCTGGGCGGTGCGTCTGCTTGACAGTCGGCCGGTTCAGGCCGGCCGGGCTGCCGGTTTCACGTTCTCAGGAAGAGCCATGAAAATCGCAATCGCCGGAGCATCGGGCCGCATGGGCCACATGCTCATCGAAACGGTCCTGAATTCCTCCGAAATCACGCTCTCGGGCGCGCTCGAATACAAAGGCTCGGCCGCCATCGGCAAGGACGCGGGCGCGTTCCTCGGCAAGGAAACCGGTGTGCGCATCACCGACGACATCGAGCAGGTCTTTGCGCAAAGCGACTGTCTGATCGACTTCACGCGCCCCGAAGGCACGCTCGTTCATCTGGAGGCCGCGCAGCGCCATGGCGTGAAAATGGTGATCGGCACGACGGGCTTCGACGCCCAGCAAAAGGCGCAGCTCGCCGCCGCCGCGCAGAAGATTGGCATCGTGTTCGCGGCCAACATGAGCGTGGGCGTGAACGTCACGCTCAAGCTGCTCGAATACGCGGCGCGCTTTTTCGAGACCGGTTACGACATCGAGATCATCGAGGCGCACCATCGCCATAAGGTCGATGCCCCGTCGGGCACCGCGCTTGCGATGGGCGAAGCCGTGGCGCATGCGCTCGGACGCAATCTCGACGACTGCGCGGTGTACGGCCGTCATGGCGTGACCGGCGAGCGCGATCCGTCGACGATCGGCTTTTCGGCGATTCGCGGCGGTGACATCGTGGGCGACCATACCGTGCTGTTCGCGGGCGTCGGCGAGCGTATCGAGATCACGCACAAGTCGTCGAACCGCCAGTCTTACGCGCAAGGCAGCTTGCGCGCCGCGCGCTTTCTGCAAGACAAGGCCACGGGCCTGTACGATATGCAGGACGTGCTCGGCTTGCGCTGAGCGTCATTTGCTGGTGCGGCGGCGCGTGCGCGCCGCGCGGAGCCTGCGACAGCAGGCAAGTGACACGGAGGCAGGCGAGATTTAATGGCAGCGAGTACCGGAGTCATCCACTATCTGCAGACGAGCGACGCTGTCACGCACGCGGTGGCGTGGGTGCTGCTGGCCATGTCGATTGCGAGCTGGTGCTTTCTGCTGGTGAAGAGCTGGGTGCTCGTGCGAGCGAAACGCCAGGGGCCCCGCGCGGTCGCGCGGTTCTGGCAGGCGCATTCGCTTGCCGACGGTGTGAGCGCGATGCGCGCACTCGACCGCGAGCGCGTGTTCCTGCCGCTCGCCGAGGCCGCGCTTGCCTGCGCGGAGGCCGACACGACGGGTGCACTGCTCGCGCGCGTGGACCGCGGCGAGCGCGTGTTGCGGGTGCTGCGCGGCGCGCTGCAGGCGTCGCAGCGGCGGCTCGAGTTTGGGCAAGTGCTGCTGGCTTCGGTGGGCAGCACGGCGCCTTTCGTCGGCTTGCTCGGCACGGTCTGGGGCATCTATCACGCGCTAGGCAGCATCGCGACGAGCGGCCAGGCGATGATCGAAAACGTGGCCGGGCCGGTGGGCGAGGCGCTCATCATGACGGCGTTCGGCCTGGTGGTGGCGATTCCCGCCGTGCTCGCCTACAACGTGCTGGGCCGCCTCGCGCGCCAGCTCGGCGACGATCTCGACGGCTTCGCTCACGATCTGCATGCCTGGGCTTGCGCGCCCGAGGGCGCCGCGCCGCGCCGCGAAGGTGCGCAGGGCGCGCCGCGCGAAGACGTGCGCGCCGGATCGTTCTGATCCGCGCTGATCCGCATATCGGGCCGCACCGACTGACCGGCAACTCACGAGGAACGACGCACATGGCATTTGGCGGACTCGAGAAGAAGCGCGATTCGGCGCCGATGGCCGATATCAACATGACGCCGCTCATCGACGTCATGCTCGTGCTGCTCGTCATCTTCATCATTACCGCGCCGCTCTTCACTCACGCCATCCGGCTCGATCTGCCGCAAGTCGCGGCCGCGCCCATGCAGCAGACCCCGCAGACCGTCACGCTCTCCATCGACGCTGCGGGCAAGCTCTACTGGAATGCGCAACTGATCTCGCTCGACGAACTGCGCACGCGCTTCACCGCCGCGGGCAAGGCGCCCGAGGCGCAGCAGCCCGAACTGCAATTGCGCGCCGCGCGCGAAACGCGCTATGAAGTGATCGCCCAGGTCATGGGCGCCGCGCAGCAGGCGGGGCTCGCGCGCATCGGCTTCGTAACCGAGCCGCCTCCGCCCGGCCAGCACTGAGCCCTCGTCATTCGCGCCGGCCGGCTCCAGAATTCCGCCATGCGAAGCGGCAGCGGAAAGCGCGGCCAACTCGACGGTATAATCATCGTTTCCCTGTAAAAAGCGGGGCTGCTGAACCTGCCGCAGCCAGTGAGCGCCGCACCCGGGCTTGTGTCCGGGCCGCGCCTGACCGGCCCGGCTGAATCCGCCCGAATCCGCGTTCCCCATCCACACCATGCTCGAAAAATACGTTCCCTCCGACGTCGAATCCGCTGCGCAAGGCGAATGGCGCGCCAGCGACGCTTACCGGACGGCCGAAAAGACCGACAAGCCCAAGTTCTATTGCGTCTCGATGCTGCCGTATCCGTCGGGCAAGCTGCACATGGGCCACGTGCGGAACTACACGATCAACGACGTGATGTACCGCTATCTGCGCATGAACGGCTACAACACGTTGATGCCGATGGGCTGGGACGCGTTCGGCATGCCCGCCGAAAACGCCGCGATGGCCAACGGCGTGCCGCCGGCGCAGTGGACCTACTCGAACATCGAGTACATGAAGGGCCAGATGCAGTCGATGGGTCTCGCGATCGACTGGTCGCGCGAGATCGCCACCTGCAAGCCCGACTACTACAAGTGGAACCAGTGGTTCTTCCTGAAGATGCTGGAGAAGGGCATCGCCTACAAGAAGACTGGCACGGTGAACTGGGATCCGGTCGATCAGACCGTGCTCGCCAACGAGCAGGTGATCGACGGTCGCGGCTGGCGCTCGGGCGCGCTCGTGGAAAAGCGCGAAATCCCGATGTACTACCTGCGCATCACGCAGTACGCCGATGAGCTGCTGAACGACCTCGACGGCCTTGGCTGGCCCGAGCGCGTCAAGATCATGCAGCAGAACTGGATCGGCAAGAGCTTCGGCGTGAACTTCGGCTTCCCGTACGAGCTCGACGGCGAGAAGAAGCTGCTGCGCGTGTTCACCACGCGCGCCGACACCATCATGGGCGTGACCTTCTGCGCGATCGCGGCCGAGCACCCGCTCGCCACGCGCCTCGCGCAGGACAAGCCGGAGCTGCTGCCGTTCATCGACGAATGCAAGCGCGGCGGCGTGGCCGAAGCGGACATGGCCACGATGGAAAAGAAGGGCATGGCCACGGGCTTCTTCGTCACGCATCCGCTGACGCAAGAGAAGGTCGAGGTGTGGATCGGCAACTACGTGCTGATGAGCTATGGCGAAGGCGCCGTGATGGGCGTGCCTGGCCATGACGAGCGCGATTTCGCGTTCGCGAAAAAATACGACTTGCCGATCAAGCAGGTAATCGCAGCGGAAGGCGAGACGTACTCGCTCGACGGCTGGCAGGAGTGGTACGGCGACAAGGAACGCGCCGTGTGCGTGAACAGCGGCAAGTACGACGGCCTCGCCTACACGGCGGCCGTTGACGCCGTCGCCGCCGACCTCAAGGCGCTCGACCTCGGCGACAAGCAGGTCACGTGGCGTCTGCGCGACTGGGGCATTTCGCGCCAGCGCTACTGGGGCACGCCGATCCCGATCATTCATTGCCCGAGCTGCGGCGACGTGCCGGTGCCGGAAAAGGACCTGCCGGTCGTGTTGCCGGAAGACCTCGTGCCGGACGGCACGGGCAACCCGCTCGCGAAGTCCGAAGCGTTCCTGAATTGCAAGTGCCCGACCTGCGGCGCGGATGCGAAGCGCGAAACCGACACGATGGACACGTTCGTCGACTCGTCGTGGTACTTCTACCGCTACGCCGCGCCGGACGCGGTCAACATGGTCGACGAGCGCACCGACTACTGGATGCCGATGGACCAGTACATCGGCGGTATCGAGCACGCCATTCTTCACCTCTTGTACTCGCGTTTCTGGGCGAAGGTGTCGCGCGACCTCGGCCTCGTGAAGTTCGGCGAGCCCGCGAAGAACCTGCTCACCCAGGGCATGGTGCTCAACGAGACGTTCTACCGCGAAGACTCGGCGGGCAAGAAGACCTGGTACAACCCGGCCGACGTCACCGTCGTGCACGATGAAAAGGGTCGCCCGACTGGCGCCACGCTCAATGCCGATGGCCAGCCTGTGGTGCTGGGCGGCATCGAGAAGATGTCGAAGTCGAAGAACAACGGCGTCGACCCGCAAGTGCTGATCGACCAGTACGGCGCGGATACGGCGCGTCTGTTCACGATGTTCGCCGCTCCCCCCGAGCAGCAGCTCGAATGGTCGGGCGCGGGCGTGGAGGGCGCGAGCCGCTTCCTGCGCCGCGTCTGGACGTTCGGCTATGCGAACGCCGAGGCGATCAAGTCGCGCGCGTCGTTCGACGCAGCCGCGCTCAGCGATGTCGAGAAGACGGTGCGCCGCGAAGTGTATGGCGTGCTCAAGCAGGCCGACTTCGACTATCAGCGTCTGCAGTACAACACCGTCGTTTCAGCGGCGATGAAGATGCTCAACGCGATCGAAAGCGCCAAGGGCGCCGGCGCGGGCGTGCAGCGCGAGACCTTCGGCGTGCTGCTGCGCGTGCTGTATCCGGTCGTGCCGCACCTCACGTTCGAGCTCTGGAAGGCGCTCGGCTATGCCGACGAATACGGCACGCTGCTCGACGCGCCGTGGCCGAAGGTCGACGAAAAGGCGCTCGAGCAGGCCGAGATCGAACTCGTGCTGCAGGTGAACGGCAAGGTGCGCGGCGCTGTCACCGTGGCGAAGGATGCACCGAAGGACGCGATCGAAGCGGCAGCGCTCGCTCACGAGATGTTCGTGAAGTTCGCCGAAGGGCGTGCGCCGAAGAAGATCATCGTCGTGCCGGGCCGTCTCGTGAACGTCGTGGTCTGACATGACGTGCTGGCACATCACGTGCTGGCGGCGGCGCGCGATCGACGTATCGCATGCCGCCGCCGTTCTGAACCAGGGAGTCCAGGTGATTCGCAGATCGTTCCTGTTACTGGCGGGCAGCGCGCTGATGCTTTCGGCGTGCGGGTTCCAGCTGCGTGGCGAGCAGAATTACGCGTTCAAGCGCCTCGCTGTCGTTGGCGCATCGGCGCCCGTGACGGCGCGTCTCACGCGCATGGTCGAAGGCGGCAGCGATTCGGTGGTGGTCGATTCGACGGCCAATGCCGACGCCGTGCTGCGCGTGACCGAGTCGCGCAGTTTCAGCACGCTTACGCTGAATTCGCTCGGCGTGGTCGAGGAATATCAGGTCAACTATTCGCTGAACTACGCGCTCACGGCGCCGGACGGCTCCCCGCTGATCCAGCCGAGCACGATCGCGCTGAATCGCGCGATGACCTATAGCGATCAGTACTCGACCGCGAAGGTCTCCGAATCCGAACTGCTCTACGCCGACATGCAGAATGATGCCGTCGACCAGCTCACGCGCCGTCTCGCGGTTCTGAAGACGCTACATCCCACGCCGGCCCAGGTCGTGCCGGGTGTTGCGCCGCGCGCGCCGCTGCCGCCGCCGCCGCTGTGATGCGCGTCTTGTCCTCCTCCTGAAGCGCACCTCATGCAACTGCGACTGGACGCACTCGAGCCGCACCTCGCCAAAGGGATGGCGGGTCTGTACGTCGTCTTCGGCGACGAGCACCTGCTCGCCCAGGAAGCGTGCGACCGTATTCGCGCGAGCGCGCGCGCCGCGGGCTTTACCGACCGTTCGGTGTTCACGGTCGAGCGCGGATTCGACTGGAGTGCGCTGCTTGGCGCAAGCCAGTCGATGTCGCTCTTCGGCGATCGACAACTGGTGGAGTTGCGCATTCCGTCGGGCAAGCCCGGCAAGGAAGGCGCGGACGCGCTCAAGACGCTAGCTGCATCGGCAAAATCGGCGGCGAACCCCGATGTACTGACGCTCATCACGCTTCCGCGTCTCGACGCCGCCACGCAAAAGTCCGCGTGGTTCACGGCGTTGGTGGACAGCGGTGTGGCGATCAAGATCGATCCGGTCGAGCGCGCGGCGCTGCCGAACTGGATCGGTCAGCGCCTCGCGCTTCAGGGGCAACGTGTTGCCCCCGGCGAAGACGGACGGCGCGCGCTGCAATTCGTTGCGGAGCGCGTGGAAGGCAACTTACTGGCGGCGTACCAGGAAATCCAGAAGCTCGGGCTGCTGTATCCCGAGGGCGTGCTGAGCTTCGAGCAGATTCACGACGCGGTGCTCAACGTCGCGCGCTACGACGTCTTCAAGCTCAACGAAGCGATGCTCACCGGCGACGTCGGGCGTCTCGCGCGCATGCTTGACGGACTGGAGGGCGAGGGTGAGGCTTCGGTGCTGGTGCTGTGGGCCGTCGTCGAGGAAGTCCGCACGCTATTGCGCATCAAGCGCGGCGTGGCGGCGGGCAAGCCGCTCGCGATGCTGTTGCGCGAGAACCGCGTTTGGGGCCCGCGCGAGCGGCTCATCGGACCCGCGCTCTCGCGGCTGACCGAGGCGACGCTCGAGCGCGGTCTCGCGCTCGCGGCGCGGCTCGATCGCCAGGTCAAGGGGCTTTCGGGGCAGTCGCGCGCTGACTGGCGCAACGCGTTGCCGCCCGATGCCTGGGACGGCCTGTTCGAACTCGCGATGACCGTTGCCGCGCCGCGCGACACCGGCGCGCCGGCGCGTTCGGGGCCGCCTGCGCGTGGCGCCGGGGCTTCGGGGCGCGCACAACCGG
>NZ_CADIKL010000008.1 GCF_902859945.1 Paraburkholderia caffeinitolerans
TCGTCGGTGACCGAGCTGATGAAATCGGGCGATACCTCGGTGCCGTAGCTTTCGGCCAGAAAGGCCTGAATCTCGCGCACACTCATGCCGCGCGCGTACATCGCGATGATGCGCTCGTCGAAGCCGGTGAAGCGGCGTTCGTGTTTGGGAATCAGGATGGGTTCGAAGCTGCCGTCACGGTCGCGGGGTACCTCCACGCGCACGGGGCCGCGATCCGTGATGACGGTCTTGCCACTGGCGCCGTTGCGCTCGTTGGCTTGCCCGGCTGGTTTGGACTGGCCCGGCGGATAGCCCAAATGCCGGTTCATCTCGGCGCCCATCGCGCGTTCGATGACCGCCTTGTTGAACGCCAGCATCAGATCCTGCACCTGGGCTGGCGTCATCGGCCCCTTGACCAGTTCGTCCAGCAGCGCCTTGGGCAGTTCAGGCAGCGGCCCTCGGGCCGCTGCCTGAGACGCCACCGTACGTTTCTTCTTCATCGGCATATCCATGATTTTTACCTCTCATGATATGCCTCGCCCACAAAATGCCGGATAGGTCCCAGGCGCAGGGCGACGAGAAGAAATGATCGCAAGCACGACACGCCCGTCGAAATCCGTCAGCCACTTCTGCTGCAATTGGAACCATGCAACGGCCGACACTAGCGCCCGATACCCACCAACCTGAAGCATTTTCCCCATGCCACCCCATCCCGAATCACCTTCCCCCCTCGACCATCTGCTAACCGAGCCTTGGCGCTTCGAGTTCTTCAACGCGGTACATATGCTCGAACGCTGGTTCGTCGAACACGGCGGGGCACGGCAACGCGATGTGCTCGCTTACCGGATTACATTTCGAACAACGTTATCGACAGCATTTCCGCCCAGCGAGATTAAGCAGATTGTTTCGTATAACGTCGATGGCGAACGTCTGACAGAAAAGCCACAGCACACGGCCTCAGAGGTATTCCGCATCGATCTCTCGCCAGCCTTCTTTGGCCTGCTCGGCAGCCAAGGCGCACTGCCCCTGCGCTATACCGAGCAGATCGCGGACCAGGAGCACACGAACCACGACCACTCCGGACGAGCGTTTCTCGACATCTTCTCGAACCGGGCAACAGCCTGGTTTTACGCCGCATGGAAGAAGTACCGGCTGCCATACCACTACGAACTCGACCGGAACGCGCGCTATCTGCCGATTCTGCAGTCGCTGGCCGGCATTGCCGACGCCAGCACGCAACAGGCTCTGCATCAGCAACCCGGCGCGCTTATCAGCGACGCGGTGGCCGGACATGGCGCCGTGGCGCGCCATCGCGCCGTCTCCGCGTATTACCTCCAGCGCACGCTATCCGATTACTTCGATGTGCGGATACGTATCGAACAGTTTGTCGGCCATATGTACGATGTCCCGCCCAGGCAGCAGTCGAAACTTGGGCAGGGCAACATCGTCCTTGGCACAAACGCATTGGCAGGCGAGCGGATCTGGCTGCGCAACCTGCGCGTGCGTCTGGTCATCGGGCCACTGACAGCAGCACAGTACGACAAACTCCTCCCAGGCTCCGAGCGTGCGCTTGCGCTTGCCCGCATGCTGTACCTGCTAGCGGGCATGACGCTCGAATATGAAGTCTGCCTCGTACTCCGTCGCGACGGCGTGAACCCGGTTGAACTCGGCAGCAATGGCCGGCTCGGCTTCAATGCCTTCCTCTCGACGCGTCCCTCCGACATCGATCGTCCTGATATGTCCTGGCGGCTGCGCAGAGCACCTGCGCAATCATCTACCTGATTTACCCGCACACCATCATCAGCATGAATTCCCACCCATTCATCAAATAAACTTCATCAATACCAAAGCTACCGCTAATCTAGCCCCACTCCTCCAATGGCTAGCGAAGCGATGGCTGAACTCTATCTGATCAGGCACGGCCAGGCGTCACTCGGCGCGGACAATTACGACTGCCTCTCAGCGGCGGGCGAGCAGCAAGGTCTCTGGCTTGGCGAGCATTTCGTGCGCGATGATGTCCGGTTCGACCACATCGTGACGGGCACGCTGCGCCGCCACGCGCAAACGCTCGACGCGATCCGCCACGCACTGCCCACCCTTCCCGCGCGGTGCGAAATCCATCCCGGTCTGGACGAATACGATTTTTACGCGCTCTTTGCCGCGCTGCCCGACGAGCATCGCCACCTTGCCGATGCCGTCAAGCGCGGTTCGCGCGAGTTCTTCAAGGCCTTGCGCCAAGTGCTGCGCTTGTGGACCGAAGGCACGCTCGTCGAGCGCGCGCCCGAAACGTGGAGCGCATTTCAGCAGCGCGTTGCCAACGCCCGGGCCGCCATTCAGCAAAGCGGCGCGCAGCGCGTACTGGTGGTCACCTCGGGCGGCGTGATTGGCGCATTCGTTCAGCAGATCCTGCAAGCCCCTGCTGCAACGGCCATCGCGCTGAACATGCAAATCCTCAATAGCAGCGTGACGCATTGCTACTTCAACCGCGAGGCGCTGCAACTGTCGAGCTTCAACGGCCTCGCCCATCTCGACGATCCGCAGCGCCACGCGTTTCGAACCTACGGCTAGGCCGTCCACCAGGCATACAAGTACACGTCCGGCATTGAACGATATGACCAGTGAACTCTCCAGCCCGTCGCTCGACCTCGGCCGGCTCACGCCCTACCTGGAGCAGCATCTCGCGGGCTTTCGCGGCCCCGCGCGCGCCACGAAATTCCCGGGCGGCCAGTCCAACCCCACCTGGCTGATCGAAGCGCCAAGCGGCAGTTACGTGCTGCGCCGCCAGCCGCCAGGACAGTTGCTCAAATCCGCGCACGCCGTCGACCGCGAATTTCGCGTGCTGAGCGCGCTGGCCGACACGCCGGTTCCCGTCGCGCGCGTCTGGCATCTCTGCGAAGACCGCGACGTCCTCGGCAGCCTGTTCTATCTGATGAGCTACGAGGATGGGCGCATTTTCTGGAACCCCGCGCTGTCCGAAGTCGATCGAGATGCACGGCGCGACTATTACTCCGCGATCGTCACGACGCTCGCCGCGCTGCACGATGTCGATCCCGAACGCGTGGGCTTGAGCGATTACGGTCGCCCGGGCAATTATTTCCAGCGTCAGATCGAACTCTGGACCAAGCAATACCGCGCCGCCGAAACAGAGCGCATCGCGCCCATGGAGGCGCTGATCGAGTGGCTGCCCGCGCATTGCCCGGCCGACACGCAGCGCCCGACGCTTGTGCACGGCGACTTCCGCATCGACAACCTGATCTTCGATCACGATGCGCCGCGCGTGCGCGCCATACTCGACTGGGAGCTTTCGACGCTCGGCAATCCGCTCGCGGATCTTGCGTACTTCTGCATGTGTCTGCGCCTGCCGTCGAAGGGGCATATCACAGGGCTGCGCGGACAAGACCGTGCCGCACTGGGTATTCCCGAAGAAGAAGAAATGATTGCGCAGTACTGCAAACTACGTGGCCTGCCAGGCATCGCCAACTGGAACTTCTATCTGGCGTTCAGCTTCTTTCGCCTCGCCTCGATTGCCCAGGGCGTGAAAGCGCGCGCGCTGCAAGGCAATGCGTCGAACGCGAACGCACACGAAGTGGGCAGCATGGTCGAACCGCTCGCGACTCTCGCGGCGGAACTGATTGCATGACGCCTCACCCGCGTCCGGACACTCACACCGAATCAAGGAGACGAGATTGACCACGAACCTGTTTGACCTCTCGGGCCGGATCGCGCTCGTGACCGGCGCGAGCCGCGGCATCGGCGAAGCCATTGCAAGGCTGCTGGCCGAGCAAGGCGCCCATGTGATCGTGTCGAGCCGCAAGCTCGAAGATTGCGAAACCGTTGCCGCGAGCATTCGCGAGAACGGCCACAGCGCCGAAGCCCTCGCCTGCCACGTCGGCCGCATGGAGGACATCACCGCCACGTTTGCCCATATCCGCGAGCAGCACGGGCGGCTCGACATTCTCGTCAACAACGCGGCGGCGAATCCGTATTTCGGCCATATCCTCGATACCGATCTGGCTGCCTACAACAAGACCGTCGAAGTGAATGTGCGCGGCTATTTCTTCATGTCGGTGGAAGCCGGCAAGATGATGAAGGCACAGGGCCGCGGCACCATCGTGAATACCGCTTCGGTCAATGCGCTGCAGCCCGGCGACCGTCAAGGCATTTACTCGATCACGAAAGCGGCCGTCGTCAACATGACCCGCGCGTTCGCCAAGGAATGCGGCCCGCTCGGCATTCGCGTGAATGCACTGCTGCCCGGTCTCACGAAGACGAAGTTCGCGGGCGCGCTGTTCGAGAACAAGGACATCCATGACCGCTGGATGAGCGAAATCCCGCTGCGCCGCCACGCCGAGCCAGAAGACATGGCTGGCACCGTGCTCTATCTCGTGTCCGACGCGGCGAGCTATACGAACGGCGAGTGCATCGTCGTCGATGGCGGACTGACGATCTAAGGCGAACATACCCTCGGAGTCGATACATCATGAATTTCGGTTATAGCCCCAAGGTCGAAGACCTGATCCGCCGCGTGCGCAACTTCATGGACGAGCATATCGTGCCGCGCCAGCGCCAATGGCACGAAGAAGTGCACGCAGGCCACTACCCGGTTTCGTTCATGGAAGATCTCAAGGCCCTCGCCAAAGCCGAGGGTCTGTGGAATCTGTTCCTCCCGCATTTGCACGACGACGAACCCGGCACGCGCCTCACGAACCTCGAATATGCGCCGCTCGCCGAAATCATGGGACGCGTTTCGTGGGCGCCCGAAGTCTTCAATTGCAATGCGCCCGATACCGGCAACATGGAATTGCTCCATATGTTCGCAACGCCGGCGCAGCGCGAGCAGTGGCTCGAGCCGCTGCTGGAGGGCAAGATTCGCTCGGCGTTCGCCATGACGGAGCCGGACGTGCCCTCCTCCGATGCAACCAACATCACGACGTCGATCCGCCGCGACGGCGACGACTACGTGATCAACGGCCGCAAATGGTTCATCACGAACGCGGCGCATCCGAACTGCAAGATTTTCATCGTGATGGGCAAGACCGATCCCGATGCCGAAACTCACCGCCAGCAAAGCATGATTCTCGTGCCGGCGGGAACGCCCGGCGTGAAGATCGTGCGCAATATCACGGTCATGAACCATGTCTCGCCGGAAGGCCATTGCGAGATCACGTTCACCAATGTGCGCGTGCCTGCATCGAACCTGCTCGGCGAGGAAGGCAGCGGCTTCGCGCTCGCGCAGGCGCGTCTCGGACCGGGGCGCATTCACCACTGCATGCGCTCGATCGGCGCGGCGGAACTCGCGCTCGAACTGATGATCGAGCGCGCACAGGAGCGCAAGACCTTCGGCAAGTATCTGCATCAGCATGGCACGGTGGGCGAATGGATCGCGAAGTCGCGCATCGAAATCGATCAGGCCCGGCTGCTCGTGCTCAAAGCTGCGTGGCTGATCGACGAGGTGGGCGCGAAATCGGCGCGTAAGGAGATCTCGATGATCAAGGCGCTGGTTCCGCAGGTTCATACCGCTGTTTGCGACCGCGCGATGCAGGTGTTCGGCGCCATGGGTGTGAGCCCCGACACGCCGCTGGCCGATCACTGGACCTGGGGGCGCGCGCTGCGTTACGCCGACGGCCCCGACGAAGTCCACCTCCAGGCCATTGCGAAAATGGAGCTTGCGCGCGGCAAGGAACGGCTCGGCACCATGGCGGCCTACCTGAACGCACCGTTGCGCGACTGATCCCTCGCGCAGCGCAGTCCAGCGACAAGGGACGAACGCATCGTCACGGCGCCTCTCGTTTATGATGAAGGCAAACGGAGACTGTGAGATGCGTTCCCCCAAACTGGATCTGAATCTGTTCGTCGTATTCGAATCGATCTACGAGAAGCGCAATCTGACTCGCGCAGCCGAGGCGCTCTTCATCACGCAGCCCGCGGTCAGCAATGCGCTGGCCCGCATGCGCAAGGCGTTCGACGACCCGCTTTTCGTGAGCACATCGGCCGGCATGGTGCCCACGCCCCTCACCGAGAACATCATTGGCCGCGTGCGCGAAGCGCTGCAACTGCTCGAAGCAAGCGCGACCGAAGGCGATGTGTTCGTGCCCGCCACTTCGGAGCGAACCTTCCGCCTGAGCATGCCCGACTTGAGCGAGGCCATGTTGCTGCCCGCGCTGGGCGAAGTCCTCCAGCAACAGGCGCCCGGCATGAGCATCGAATGCTATTTCACGCCGCGCAGCGAGATGTCCACCGCGCTGGCCACCGGCAAGATCGACTTTGCGATCGACGTGCCGCTCGTCGACGACCCGCAACTGCATCAAGCGCCGCTCGGCAACGACCACTATGCGTGCATGCTGCGTCACGACCACCCGTTCGCGGGCGATACGCTGACCATGGACGATTACCTTGCGCTCGGCCATATCCAGGTGTCGAGCCGCCGCCAGGGAAGCGGCTTCGTCGACGCGGAGCTGAAGAAGCTCGGCGGGCAGCGGCGCATCCAGATGCGCGTGCAGCACTACATGGTCGCGCCGCTCGTGGCGCTGCGCACCGATCTCGCGCTAACCGCGCCGGTCGAACTGTTGCAACGGCACGATGCACGCATTTTCGAGCTGCCGTTCGAGCTTCCCGATCTGGAATGGCATCTGTACTGGCATCGCAGCAGCGAGCAGGACCAGGCCAGTCTGTGGCTGCGCGCCCGGATTCTCGAACTCATGCGCGGTTGAGCGGCGCGCCCAAACCCGCCCGGAATTACCGGCGAATCACCGCCTTGTAGGTGAATTTGTCGGGGCGGAAATACATTTCGGCGTAAAACAGCGGCGTGTTATTGATGTCGTGCGGCACAAATGTGATCCGCAATAGCGGCATTCCAGGGTCGACATCGAGCATGCGACTCCGCTCATCCCCGGCCAAAACGGCACTGGTCTCGATGTGGGTGCTTTCCAGCCGGTAGCCAAGTTCTGTCTCCAGCAGGGTCATCGCGTCGGCGGTCTCCAGGTTATGCGCCAGCATCGTGGTGGCCAGATCGGGCGCCATGACAAGCTTCCCGACCACCACCGGCTCGCCGTCCGCCAGGCGAACGGTGGATATCGATGTCAACGGTGTCCCGGCCTTGATCTTGAGGTCATGCGCAAGCAGCTTCGTTGCCTTGATGGCCTTGACCGAAAAGATGCGGCCTTCCGCGGTTTTCCCCCGGGCTCGCATGTGCTCGTAGAAACCCGTCAACATGCCCAGCCGTGGAGCATTCGATGGCCTGGTGACGAAGCTGCCCTTGCCATTGAAGGTCTCCACCAGCCCCTCCGCCTGCAAGGCCGATAGTGCTTGACGCACCGTGATGCGGCTGACGTCGAATCTCGCCTGAAGCTTCGACTCGGAAGGCAGCTTTTGCCCCGAAGCCAGACTGCCTTCAAGAATTTCCTGACGCAATTGCTGTTGAACCTGAGCAAACAAAGGCAAATCGTCTGCGCAATCCGATGATTCGCCCGGGACTGCGGTGCTGGGAGAGGTGAGTTTAAACATGGCGCCGGAACAATCTAAAGGGTTTACCTTCATTCAACCTGTCATAATAGGTAAAGCATAATCGCCCACATCGAACCTATTATGACAGGTCGATGGCCGGCCGACTATTCCGGCCTGCGATAGCCGCAAGGAGATCCGGACGTGACTGCACTACCTTCCTCGGACCACGAAGCCTTGACGGCCAGGCTGCGAGACTTCATTGACAGCCAGGTCATCCCTCGAGAGCAGCTTCTTCAAGCCCACGACACGCACGCCGTCCAGCAAGCAGTACAGGCGTTGCAACGCGAGGCGCTCGCCCTGGGGCTGGGCAGGCCGCGCGGCAATCGCTCAGAAGGCGGTCTGGGCCTGACATGGGAGCAATGCTGCGCCTACCTCGAAACCGCCGGGCGGAGCTTTCTCGGTCCGGCGGTACTGCACTGCGCGCCCCCTATTCAGCCGGACATGTTCGCACTGGAGGCCCTGGCCTCGCCCACCCAAAGGCAGCGTTATCTGGAGCCCCTGAAACACGGACAGCTACGTTCGTGTTTCGCGATGACCGAACCGGCGCCAGGCGCAGGCTCGGATCCGCGCATGCTGAACACGACAGCAAGAAGGCTCGATAGTGGAGACTGGGAAATCAACGGCCACAAGTGGTTCATCACCGGAGCCGCATACGCGCAGTTCGCCATCGTCGTCGCACGCACGGATGCCGGTGTTTCGTGGTTCCTTGTGGACTCCAGAACACCTGGCTTCGAAGTCACGCGCATCATCCCGACCATGGAGCCATTCGATATCGGCGGTCATGGGGAAATTGTTCTGCATAACTGCAGAGTCCCGGAAGATGCGCTGCTTGGCGAAGAGGGCAAAGGTCTGGACCATGCCCAATTGCGGCTCGAAGGCGCCCGCCTGTTCCACTGCATGCGTTATATCGGTCTTGCTTCTCGTGCGATGGATATTGCACAGGAATACGCCAGCCAGCGCGAGTCCTTCGGCGCCCGGCTGGCCGACCACCAGATGGTGCAAGCGATGATCGCCGATGCACACATCCAGCTTTATGCCGCGCGCCTGATGACGCGCGACGTCGCCAGGCGGCTCGATGCGGGGGAATCGATTCGTCATCACTCTTCGATGGCCAAGGTCTTCGTCTCCGAAACCGTCTGCAGCGTGGCCGACTCCGCAGTCCAGATCTGCGGCGCCATGGGGATTTCCGAAGACACCCCCGTTTCGATGATTTTCCGGATGCTCAGGCCGTTCCGCATTTATGACGGCGCATCGGAGGTCCATCGCTCCGCCATCGCCAGGCGCGCGCTGCACCAGCGCCTTTCCGCCTGACTTTCCCGCACCGCCACCATGAACGACTCCAACGACCTCGCCTTGTTCAGGCAACGAATCAAAGAATTTGTCCGCGACGCGCTGCCGCCGGATATCCGCATCACCAGCCAGCGAGGCCAGCAGCTATCGCGGGCGCAGATGGTGCAATGGCACGAAATCCTTTGCAGGCAGAGCGTGCTGGTGCCCCATTGGCCGGCTGAATGGGGTGGCCAGGACTGGACCGTCCAGCAGCAAATGATTTTCGACGAGGAGATGGCGTTGGGGCACGCGCCCGAGCTCAACAGCGTCACCTTCGACATGCTGGGGCCGGTCTTGATCCGCTATGGCACGCAGGAGCAAAAGCAGCGCTTTCTGCCGGCCATCGCTTCGGGGCATCAGTGGTGGTGCCAGGGTTATTCGGAACCCAATGCCGGTTCCGATCTGGCATCGCTCGCGACCCAGGCACGCCGCGAAGGCGATCACTATGTGGTCAACGGCTCGAAAATCTGGACCTCCTATGCGCAATACGCAGACTGGATGTTCTGTCTCGTGCGGACCGACCGGGCCGCGAAACCGCAAGAAGGCATCTCATTCCTGCTGATCGATATGAAGACGCCCGGCATCACGGTGCGTCCCATCGTCGGCATCCACGGCTGGGTGGTGTTCAACGAGGTGTTCCTCGACAACGTCCGCGTGCCCTGCGAGATGCTGGTGGGCGAAGAAAACCGCGGCTGGACCATTGCGAAATCGCTGCTGGAGTTCGAGCGGCTCAAGCTCGCCCGCATCGGCGAAAACAAACGGCGCATGAGCCGCGCCCGCGAGGCCGCCCTGACACGCACGCAGATGGGCAAGCCGGTCTGTCAGCAAGCGTGGTTCCGCGAACGCTTTGCCGACCTCGAATCGCGCCTGATCGCACTCGAAGCCAATGCCGCACGCTTCATCAAGCGGCAACAGGACGGCGAAATCCTGGGCGCGGAAGTGTCGATGCTCAAGATGCGCGGCAGCCGCCTCATCCAGCTCTGGGAAGCGCTCACCGTCGACGCGCTCGGCGCCGAAGCACACGGGCTCGATCCGAACTGGCTGGAGGCTCGTCCCGACGCCACGGAACGCGACGCATTGGCCGGCACGGCGTCGTCGCGCCGCTTCCTCGCTCGCGGCTACACCATTGCCGGCGGTTCGAGCGAAATCCAGCACAACATCCTCGCAAAGCAGGCACTCGGACTATGAGCACCGCACACACAGATGAACGGCAAATGATCGCCGACAGCGTCCGCCGCTGGAGCAATCAGGCCTGTACGCAACCCCTGCGCGCAGCGTCCTCCGCGCATGGCTCGGGTTGCCCTGATGCGCGCTGGGAAATGCTGGCCGAGATGGGCTGGACCGCGTTCCCGATTCCAGAAGACGACCAGGGCCTTGGTGGCCGTTTCGAAGACATTTGCCTGATCGCCGAAGAACTGGGGCGCGGGCTGCTGATCGAGCCGTTCGTCGCCAGCGCGGTGATGGCAAGCCATCTGATGATCGCCGCCGCACAGGAGCCGCTGCGCTCCGAGTGGCTGCCCGCGATGGCCGCCGGCGAGCGGCGCCTTGCTTTCGCGGCATGGGAACCCGGCTGCGAAGGCGCGGTGTTCAACCCGCAAGTGACGGCCAGAAGCCAGAGCGGCCAGTGGTTGCTCACCGGCGCCAAAGGGCGCAGCCCGGGTCTCGAGGGCGCGGACGGCGTGCTGCTGACCGCCACGCTCGATAACCAGGCCGGGTATTGGGGCATTTTTTTGCTCACCCCGGAAACGCCGGGCGCGCGGATTCACAACGAGCGTCTGTACGACGGCAGGCATGCGGCCCGGTTGCAGCTGGAAAACGCAGCGGCTGTATTGGTCCATAGCGCAGGGGCGGACTCGATCCGCGCCATGGTGCAGGCCACTGTGGACCGTGGGCTGATCGCGCACTGCGCGGAAACCGCGGGCACGGCTGCGGCGGCGTTCGACATCACGCACGAGTATCTGCAAATGCGCAAGCAATTCGGGCGAGCGATCAGTAGCAACCAGATCATTCAGCATCGGCTGGTTGATCTGTACGTCGAGATCGAAGAGGTGAAGGCATTGTGGCGGGCAACTGCGGCATCGCCAATGCCGCGAAATGTAGCCGCGCTCGCGATTCGCACATGCGATCTTGCCCGCCATGTCTGGGAAGAAGCGGTCCAGCTTCATGGCGCGATCGGCATGACCGAGGAATACGCACTGGGCGAATACGTGCGCCGCCTGGCACTGGCCAGCTCGCTCCATGGCGCGATGCATGTCCACCAGGAGCGTCTCGCCGGCCTTTCACTTTCAACGCAACCCGGACAATGAACATGGATACGACACTCGCCTCGCCGGCCGCCGTGATCGAGAGCCGCACGGACCACGTCTTGACCTTGACCATCAATGCGCCAAACGTGCGCAACTCGCTTCAGGCGCCTGGCGTGCTGGAAGGGCTGCTGGCCGGTCTGGAAACCTTCGAGCAGGATCCCGACTTGCACGTCGCCATTCTCACCGGGGCCGGCGGCGCGTTTTGCTCCGGCGGCGACCTCAAGCTGCTGGCCGGGAGCAGCGAAGACGAAGTGCACCGGCGCATGACCCGCAACACGTGGCTTTACCGACGCCTCGCGCTTGGCGAAAAACTCGTCATCGCCGCCGTGGATGGCGCCGCTTATGGCGCCGGCCTCGGCCTGGCGCTGGCCTGCGACCTCGTGGTGGCCGGCAAGGACGCGGTGTTTTGCAGCGCCTTTACACGCGTCGGCGCGATGCCGGACGCAGCGTTGTTCTGGTCCTTGCCCGCGCGCGTCGGCGCAACCCATGCGCGGCGCATGATGCTCATGGCCACCGAGGTCCAGGGTGCGAAGGCCGTGGAAATCGGCCTTGCGGACGAATACGTGGCCGACGGTTCCGCACTGCCGGCCGCACTCGCTCTGGCGCAAAAACTTGCCAACGGTCCGCAGCGCGCCTATGGCCGCATCAAGGCCGGGCTTCGCAATGCCCCCATGAATCTCGAAGACGCCCTGGCGTTTCAGCTCGACAACGCTCCCGGGTTGTTTTCCGGCGCGGATTTCCAGGAAGGCGCCCAAGCCTTTTTTGAAAAACGCAAACCGGTGTTCGGCAAGCGCTAAGGAGTCTTGAGATGGCCAACACGTTTCAGCCCCCTATCGACGATCAAGAGGCGCCGTTGCGCGGCATCCGCGTCGTGGAATTCGGGCAGTACATCGCGGCGCCCGCTGCGGGACAGGCACTCGCCGATCTCGGTGCGGATGTCATCAAGATCGAGCCGGACGGCGGCGACGCTGCTCGCCAGATTGGCTGGGTACAGGACGACTGCGGCCCGATGTTCAGCGCCTATAACCGCGGCAAGCGCTCCGTGGTGCTGAATCTGCGCAGCGCGGAGGGGCAACAGCATGCGCACCGCCTGGTCGATCGCGCGGACATCGTCCTGCAAAATGCCCGGCCGGGCAGCCTGGAGCGAATCGGACTCGGCGCGCAGAAGTTGACGGAGCGTTTGCCACGCCTCATCTATGGGCAGGTCAGCGGCTTTGGGCAGACGGGGCCGGCCAGCGTGCGTGCGGGCCTGGACATCGCGGCTCAAGCGGAGAGCGGCATGATGAGCCTGAACGGCGAAGCCGGGCGCGCCCCCGTTCGTATCGGCTTCACCGTCGTCGACGTGCTGACCGCGCAGACGCTGGTGAGCGGCGTGCTCGCTGCCTTGTATCGACGCACGGTTACCGGCCGCGGTTCCTTGATCGAGCTCTCGCTCATCGACGTTGCCGTGACCTCGCTGGCGAACGCATGGGCGGAATATCGCTTGCAGAACGAAGTGCCGATGCGGCGCGGCAACGGACAGCCAATGGCCGCGCCCGCCGCTGAAGTCGTGGCGACCCGCGATGGCCTCGTGGTGGTTTCGGCTTATACCCAGCAGCATTTTCCACGCTTGTGCGCCGCGATCGGCCAGGCGTCGCTCACTAGCGATCCCCGCTTCGCCGATAATTGCTCGCGCGTTCAAAACCGAACAGAACTCCTGACTATTCTCAACGCCGCGTTCAGGCATTTTTCCACCGGGCAAGTCTGCGATCTTCTGACTGACGCCGGCGTTGTCGTTGGGGCGATTCGGACCATGGATCAGATTCACCCCGGACAGAATGGCGTATCCGAGGATTTATTCGTTCCCACGCACACGGCGAAACGCACCGCGATGAACATTCCGGGCCTCAGCCTGCTCAGCGATTATCGCCGGCGATCCGGCAAGCTTCCGCATCTCGGCGAGCACACAGCAGAGGTATTGGCCGAGCTTCAGTGAACACGTTGCCCATAGACATGGAAAGCAGATGAGCACAACTTCAGTTAAGGGCCGCTATCAGTGGTTCATCACCTTGGGCCTGTTTCTCTTCATGGCGGTGAACTTCGCGGATAAAGCGGTCATTGGTCTGGCGGCCGCTCCCATCATGCGGGATCTCAAGCTGTCTCACAGCGAGTTCGGCCGCATTGCAGGAAGTTTCTTTTTGCTGTTTTCAATTTCCGGGCTGATCGGCGGCTTGATCGCCAATCGCGTCAAGACACGCTGGATGCTGATTGGCATGACAGTAATTTGGGCGGTCGCGCAGGCCCCCCTGCTGCTGATGGCCACGCCGGCGACCTTGCTCGTATCGCGCGTCATCCTGGGCGCCGCGGAAGGGCCCGCCTATCCGGTGGCCATGCACTCGCTGTACAAATGGTTCCACGACAAGGATCGAGCGCTGCCATCCACGCTGTTGTCGATGGGCGGAGCGTTCGGAACCGGGGTCGTGGCCCCTGTGGTGATCTGGATCATCGTGACATACGGCTGGCGCTCGGCCTTTCTCGCGGTCACGATCGCGAGCCTGGTCTGGGCCGCCTTCTGGCTGGTGACGGGCAAAGAAGGGCCGCTGGACAATACGAGCGGCGGCCACCACGGTGGCACCGATGCTTCGGCCAGCGCATTGCCGGAACAGATTCCGATGATCCGCCTCGCACTATTGCGCACTTCGCTCGGCTGCTTCGCGGCGGGATTCTCGGCGTACGTGATCTTGACCATCGCGACCATCTGGCTGCCGAGCTACCTCGAGCAGACCGTCGGCTACTCGCCCGCCAGAGTCGGAACGATCGTTGCGCTCCCCGCCATGACGCAAATCGTGCTGACGCCGCTACTCGGCTGGCTGTCTCAACGTCTTCAAAGCCGGGGGCTCTCGACCCGGCTGTCCCGTGGAGTACTGGGTGCTGCGCTGGTGATGAGCGCAGGCCTGTCGCTGGTGCTGGTCACCCGGCTCGACGCCGGCCCCATGTTGATGATTCTTGTGATGTGGACCTTCGGCGTGCCGAGCTTCGCCTTTGTGAGCAGCGTGATGATGATCAGCGAAATCACGCCGCCGCGCCAACGCGGCGGGATGCTGGGCCTGAACAATTGCATCATGACGCTCGCCGGCCTGGTGACCCCCATCGTCATCGGCTATATCATCGACCTTTCTCCCGTCAAGGCTGATGGGTATCGGACCGGACTGATGCTGGCAGGCATTTTTGTCACGCTGGGCGGCCTTCTATCGGCGCTTCTGGTTCAACCCGCGGCTGACCGCGCACGCTTGTGCAAACAAGACGCGGGTGGTGTGTTGTCGGCGGATATGCACTGACCTTCGACCCCGCTCGAAAAAAAGTATTCAATCGTTACCAGGCGGAACCCATCATGCGCACCAGAATCACCGAGCTTTTCAATATTCAACATCCCATCATTCAAGGGGGAATGCACTTTGTCGGATTTGCCGAGCTGGCCTCCGCTGTGTCCAACGCAGGCGGCCTCGGCATCATTACCGGCTTGACCCAGCGAACGCCGGACGACCTCGCGCGCGAAATCGCCCGATGCCGCGAGATGACCGATAAACCATTCGGCGTCAACCTGACCTTCCTGCCAACAGTCAGTTCTCCCGACTACCCCGGATACATCAAGGCCATCGTCGACGGTGGCGTAAGAGTGGTCGAGACGGCTGGCAACAACCCCGAGAAATACCTCCCGGCACTGCATGATGCCGGCGTCAAGGTCATCCACAAATGCACGTCGGTGCGCCATGCGCTAAAGGCTCAGGCCATCGGCTGTGATGCCGTGAGCGTCGACGGCTTCGAGTGCGGCGGTCATCCCGGTGAAGACGACGTGCCCAATTTCATTCTGTTGCCGCGCGCCGCCGACGAATTGAAGATTCCCTTCGTCGCTTCCGGCGGCATGGCCGACGGCCGCTCCCTCGTAGCAGCGCTGGCGCTGGGCGCCGAGGGCATGAATATGGGCACGCGCTTCATCGCGACCCGGGAAGCGCCAGTGCATGAAAAAGTGAAGCAGGCCATTGTGGCGGCCACGGAACTCGATACCCGGCTGATCATGCGCCCGCTGCGCAACACCGAACGCGTACTCCGTAACGAGGCCGTGGACCGCATTGTGGAGAAAGAGCGCGCGCTGGGCAGCGCGATCAAGTTCGACGACATCATCGGCGAAGTGGCCGGCGTCTACCCCAAGATCATGCTCGAGGGTGCGATGGACGCCGGCGCCTGGTCCTGCGGCATGGTGGCCAGACTTGTTCACGACATCCCGTCCGTAAAGGAACTGATCGACCGCATCATGCGCGAGGCCGAAGGCATCATCAGCCAGCGGCTCGCAACAATGATGGGATGATACGGGTCTCTTGATACGGGTCTCTCGATAGCGGGCGCGCCCTGCCCGTTCATAACGTCTGCGCCTGCACGGGCGCACCCAGCTTGCCCTCCACCACCGGCGCCACCACGAGATAGCGGCGCTTATCGCCGGAGGCGCCCATGCCCGGCGTGACCAGTTGACGGATCTGCCCGAGCGCATTGACGATCGCCGAACCCGCCGGGTTCGTCATGAAGTTCGCGAGCACCTGCACGTCGCCACTGCCGTCCGGATGGTCGGCCAGTCCCAGTGCATAGGGCTGTTTCGGCTGCAAGCCGGTCACGGCAGCCTGCAGAACCTGCACGAGCCCCTGTTCGAACAACGCAACCGTGGTGGGCGCGTGCGCGGCGTCCGTGGCCCCGCCCGAAGCCACCGAACCCACCGGCACCAGCACAACGTGCGCGCTCTGCCCCGCGAGGCCCAGCGGTTGCAGGTTCTGCGTGCCATCGCCTTGCGGTACGGCGTCCGGCACATAAGTGACGGCCTGCGGCGCCTGGCCAATCGGCACCGTGGCAATCACGGTGTTCGTGAGCGTGTCGATGGCGGTCATCGCATCGGCGTTTTCCAGGCCGACATAAATGCGGCTGCCGTCGCCCGATGGCCAAAGACCGTGCGGCAGGCTGCCGACCGGAATCGTCGCGACCTGCGAGAAGTCGTCGGTCCGGAACACCTTCACAACATTCAGTCCTCCTACCGTTACATAGGCGAACGTGCCCTTCGCGTTATGCACGATGTTCACGTGATTCGTGATCGGCCCTGTGTCGATGGTCTTGAGCATCGCGAACGGCGGCTTGGCGTCGAACACCTGCACCTTGCCCACATCCTTGAGCGTGAACCAGACCTGCTTGCCGTCCGGCGTGGCGGCAAGATCCGGGCAGAACGGACTGGCCTGCTTGACCGTACCCACGATCTTGTGGTCGGCCACGGAAATCACCTCGGTCTGCGGATTGAATGACGAGCACACATAACCGTACTTCCCGTCGGGCGAGAAAATCTGCATGCCTGGGCCGGCAGGAACGGTGATGCGCGTTTTCTCCTCGTACGTCGTCCCGTCGAGCACCGCGACATAATTCTCACCGCGCACGGTCACCCACACTTCCTTGCCGTCAGGTGTGAAGAACGCCTCGTGCGGCGAGCGGCCTACATAGGTGACGTGCTTGACGGCATTGGTCTGCGTATCGATGAACGAAACCGAGTTCGAGCCGATCGACACCACCGCGATCGTGCGATGGTCCGGCGCGTAGCCCATGCCATGCACGAGCAATTGCCCCTTGTATAACGGGCTGAAATTTCCCGGCGACGGATCGCCGAGGCGAATCAGACCAAGCAGCTTGTTATCGGCCGGGTCGATCACCGAGACCGTGTTCGAGAACTGCTCGGCGGCATATACGCGATCGTGATGACTCACAGGAATGTCGGGGGCGGATAGCAAGCCGGGGGCCTGTCCAGCCCACGCCAATTGCGCGGCTGCCATAGCCGCCGCCGACATTGCGACGGTGCAAAACGATAGGCGTTTCATCACGGTTCCTTCTGTGTGGAATTCGGTGCGGAATTTGGCATGCGCATCTGCATGCCCTGGTGTGGCGACGGATGAAGGTGGACTGCGGGGCTGGAGGCCGGCCCTTGCTGCTGATCGGGCGTGCTTGCCGGAGGCGGCAAGGGTTGCCCGAGCGCGAGGCGCATGGCAACGATTTCCTGCTGTTGCTCGACCACGATCTCTTGTGCAATGCGGCGCAACTGTTCGTTGTGCCCATAGCGCAACTCGGCCTGGGCCATGTCGATGGCGCCTTGATGATGCGGGACCATCATCGCGACGAAATCGCGGTCGACGTCGCCGGTCGGCTTGACGGACATGCCGTCCATCATCCGGGTCATGGCGGCGTCGTTCTCGGCCATGAAGGAGGCTTCGTCGGAGGATACGGTCTGCGAGCCCGCCGCGAATACAGGCGGGCCGCACAGCGCAAGAATGGCAATGCCGGCCGTGAAGGCGCACTGGACTGTTCGCACGATGGTTCTCCCCTGCAAGTCATTGAGTCTCAATGGGGTGAACCAGTCGCGTGCGAGATTATTCCGGGCATGCCGGATATTTCTCTTCGAAAGCAGGAGGGCGTTATTCCGCCAGGTTTGTGTTGGCCGTGCTATCGGCTCGCATCGGCGTGCTCGTCGGGCACGTCCTGGCGCTTGCGCGTGGGTGCAAAAAGCGTGCTGCGCGGAATCCTGACCTGGCGGAACTGCTCCATCTCGCGCTCCTCGGCGAAAACCTGCATCGAAGGTTTGACCAGGTCGTGCCGCGACACCACGCCGAGCAGACGCAAGGTTTTCTCGTCGTCCACGACTGGCACGCGGTCGAGGCCCGTAATGGCAAGCCGCGCCGCCACGTTCCGGCAAGTCTCGCCGGGCAAGGCGATCTCAGGCTGCGTTCTGGCGAAAGCGGAGCCAATAGGCATTTCGCCCTTGCCCGGCGGAATCCGGTCGAGCAGCGTGCGATCCACCATGCCCACCAGCACGCCATTCCTGAGTACGGGGAATGCACGAAACTTCTGGTTCTTGCCGAAATAATCCTCAAGCACGCTGGAAACCGTTGTGCTCGCATCGATCGTCACCACCGTGCGCGTCATCACCTCGTCCACGTAATGGCGTTCGAGCGGGTCGATGCTGTATTCGCGGTAGATGTGATAGCCGCGCCGGGCAATTTTCTCGGTCAGGATCGAGCGGCGCATGAACATGACCGTGAAGCCATAGGCCACGGCGGCTGCAGCGAGCAGCGGCAGCAACGCGTTGGCGTCGCCGGTCAGCTCGAAGGCGAACACCGCGGCCATCACGGGCGCGCGCATCATGCCGCCCAGCGCGGCGGCCATGAAGATGAGCGGCCACAGCGCGGGGTCGTGGCCCGGCATGTACGGCCCCACCAGCGCGCCCACGCCCGCGCCCATCATCAGCAACGGCGCAAGTACGCCGCCCGACGTGCCCGAGGCCAGCGCGATCACCCAGATGATGGCCTTCACCACGACGATGCCGATCACGGCCTGCACGGCAAGGTGATTCTGCAGCAGGTCACCAATCACGTCGTAGCCAACACCGAGCGTGCGCGGCTGAAAATATCCGCCGATGCCCACGGCAATCGCGCCCAATGCGGGCCACCACATCCAGTGAATCGGGAGCTTGCCGAACAGGTCCTCCACCCTGTAAAGCGACGTCGACAACGCCCACGACAGCGCGCCCGCGATCAGCCCGGCAGCGGCCGCCGAAACGATGCCGATCGGGCCGATCGGTATCGTATGCAGCGGAAACAGCGGGCCGCTGCCCAGAAACAGCGGACGCGCGAAGCCCGCCACGGCGCAGGCGATGGCAACCGGCAGGAGGCTGCGGGGCCGCAGCTCGAACAGCAGCAACTCGATGGCAAGCAGCACGGCGGCCACCGGCGTGCCGAACACCGCGGTCATGCCGGCGACGGCGCCCGACACCAGCAGGGCCTTTCTTTCTGCGCTCGACAGATGGAAGAACTGCGCGATGAGCGAGCCGATCGCGCCGCCCGTCATGATGATCGGGCCTTCGGCGCCGAACGGTCCGCCGCTGCCAATCGCGATGGCCGAGGCGAGCGGTTTGAGCACGGCCACCTTCGGCGACATCTTGCTCTTGCCGAACAAAATCGCCTCGATGGCTTCAGGGATACCGTGGCCGCGAACCTGCTCCGAGCCGAAGCGTGCAATCAACCCCACCAGCAGCCCGCCGATCACGGGCGCGGCCACCACGAGCCACCCCAGCGTGTTTTGCGCCGGCGAGTGGTTCTCGGTCGATAAGGTCTGGAAGAAAAACAGGTTCGTGAAGAAGCGGATGAGGTGCAGCAGAAAGTCGGCGGCAACGGTGCTCAGCGCGCCGCCCACCGCAGCGATGGCGCTGATGCGCAGAAGCCGGACATCGGTTGCGAAATCGCCCTTATGCTCGCTGTGCTCGCTCATGATTCCCCTTGGAGGGTGCGGGAGGATCGGTGGCACCCACGGGGTATTTATATCACAGCGTGATGCAAAAAATCTCGCTCTGTCCCTCTCTATCCCCCTCGCCGGCGGAACGTCTTGCGGCGAGAGGGACAATGCACGGCTTGTGGAAATTTCCGCGCGATTACGCGCTTACCGCCATGCGCACCGGGTTGCGGTATTCGCGCAGCAGTTGCTCCCGCTTGCTGGCCGCGGCGCGAATATTGTTCTCCTTCACATGGCCGAAACCGCGAATGTCATCGGGAATGCCCGCCAGCTTGAGCGCCGCCGTGAGACGTTCGGCATCGAGCGTCGTGCAGAATTCCTCGACCAGCGCGAGGTAATCGGCAATCAACTGACGTTCGCCGCGCCGCTCCGCCGTGTGGCCGAACACGTCCAGCGACGTGCCGCGCAGCCCCTTCATGCGCGCGAGCGCACGCAGTGCCGGCAGCACCCACGGGCCAAACTGCTTCTTCTTCAAGCGACCCTGTTCATCGCGCTTGGCGAGCAACGGCGGCGCGAGATGGAATTTCAGCTTGTAATCGCGGCCCGGCTCGCCTTCGAATTGCTCGCGCAGCTTCGCAAGGTAAGCGGGATCGGCATAGAGACGCGCGACTTCGTACTCGTCCTTGTAGGCCATGAGCTTCGCGAGATTCGCGGCAACGGAACGCGTAAGCGGCAGCTTCGTATTCCCGGTAGCTTGCATTTCTTTCGCACGAATCCGGTCGACGGCGTCGCGATAGCGCTGCGCATAAGCCGCGTTCTGGTACGCAGTCAACAACGCTTCGCGCGAGGCGATCACCGTGTCCAGCGACTCCGGCATGCGCACGACAATCGTCTGTTGCGTGGGCTTCGCCTGCGTCTGAATAGCGGCCTCGCCGTGTTGCGCCACATGGCGGCCCCAGTTGAACGCAAGGCGATTCTTCTCGACCGCCACGCCGTTGAGCTCGATCGCGTGCAGCAGGCTCGCAAGCTGAAGCGGCAGCCAGCCCTTCTGCCATGCAAAGCCCAGCAGCAGCGGATTGCTGTAAATCGTGTCGCCCAGCAGCGTCAATGCGAGTGCATTGGCGTCGATAAACTCGCAGCCCTCGCCAATGCTCTCGCGCAGGCTCGCTTCCGTCTGCGCGCCAGGGAATACCCACTTGGGATTGCGCACGAGGTCCGCCGTGGGCGTCGCGCCGCTGTTGACCGCGGCCACCGTTACGCCATGCTGGGTACGCGAAAGAACGTCGTTCGATGCGCTCACCAGCGCGTCGCAACCGATCACGAGGCGCGCTTCGCCCGTGGCGATGCGCGTCGCATGCAGCGCGCTGGGCGCGGAGGCAATCTGCACGTGACTGAGCACGGCGCCACCCTTCTGCGCGAGCCCGGCCATGTCGAGCACGGTCACGCCCTTGCGCTCGATATGCGCGGCCATGCCGATCAGCCCGCCGATGGTCACCACGCCCGTGCCGCCCACACCCGTGACGAGAATGCCGTAAGGCCGTGCGAGCGCGGGCAGCGTGGGCGCGGGCAGCGCGTCGAAATCGGGCGCGGCGGCGCTACGCGCGGCCTGCGGCTTGCGCAACTGCGCGCCTTCGGCCGTTACGAAGCTCGGGCAAAAGCCCTTCACGCACGAAAAATCCTTGTTGCACGACGATTGATTGATCCTGCGCTTGGTGCCCAGCGGCGTTTCGAGCGGCTCGACGGACAGGCAATTCGATTGCACCGAGCAGTCGCCGCAGCCCTCGCAAACCGCGTCGTTGATGAACGCGCGGCGTGCGGGATCGGGATACGTGCCGCGCTTGCGGCGGCGGCGCTTTTCCGTTGCGCAAGTCTGGTCGTAGATCAGCACGGTCGTGCCCGGCACTTCGCGCAGCGTGCGCTGCACGGTGTCCAGTTCATCGCGGTGGAAAATATCCACGCCCGCCGGCAGCGCGATACGCGAATCGTATTTCTCCGGCTCGTCCGAAACGATCACGACACGCTTCGCACCTTCGGCGTGAACCTGATGCACGATCTGCGAAACGGTCAGCACGCCGTCGATAGGCTGGCCGCCCGTCATGGCGACGGCATCGTTATAGAGAATCTTGTACGTAATGTTCGCGTTAGCCGCGATGGCCGCGCGAATGGCAAGCAGTCCGGAATGGAAATAGGTGCCGTCGCCGAGATTCGCAAACACGTGCTTGTCGCCGGCAAAGTGCATCTGCCCGATCCACGTCACGCCCTCTCCGCCCATCTGGCTGAAGGTTTCGGTCTTGCGATCCATCCAGATCGACATGTAATGGCAGCCGATGCCCGCGAGCGCGCGCGAGCCTTCGGGCACGTTGGTCGAGGTGTTGTGCGGGCAGCCCGAGCAGAACCACGGCTTGCGCTCGGCGCTGACCTGGGGCTTCGCGGCCTCGCGTTCCTTCGCCTCGATGATCGCCACGCGGGCCAGCATGCGGGCCCGCACGTCTTCGGGCAGGTCGGCGCGCGCGAGACGTCGAGCGATGGCCTTCGCGATCAGCGCGGGCGACAGTTCGTAATGCGCGGGCAAGAGCCAGTTGCCGCGCGGCACGGACCATTCGCCGCCTTCATTGTCGCGTTCGTCGAACTTGCCGTAGATCTTCGGGCGCACGTCCTCGCGCCAGTTGTATAGCTCTTCCTTTAGCGCGTATTCGAGAATCTGGCGCTTTTCTTCCACCACGAGAATCTCTTCCAGGCCGGTGGCGAATGCGCGTGCGTCCTGCGCATCGAGCGGCCACACGCAACCCACCTTCATGACGCGCAAACCGATCCGCTCGCACGTTTGATCGTCGAGGCCGAGGTCGCTGAGCGCCTGGCGCACATCGAGGTAGGCCTTGCCCGCGGTCATGATGCCGAAGCGCGGCTTCGGCGAATCGATCACGACACGATTGAGTTTGTTCGCGCGCACGTAGGCGAGCGCCGCATACCACTTCTCGTCGAGCAAGCGCGCTTCCTGCACGAGCGGCGTATCGGGCCAGCGGATATTGAGGCCGCCCGTGGGCATTGCGTAGTCGTCGGGCGTGACGATCTCCACGCGGTCCGGATCGAGATCGATCGACGCCGTGGATTCGATCACGTCGGTCACGCACTTCATGGCCACCCACAGGCCCGAGTAGCGGCTCATCGCCCAGCCGTGCAGACCGTAGTCGATGTACTCCTGCACGTTGGACGGATAGAGCACGGGAATGCCCGCCGCGATGAACGCGTGCTCCGACTGGTGCGCGACCGTGGAAGACTTTGCGGCGTGGTCGTCGCCCGCGAGCACGAGCACGCCGCCGTGGGCCGCGCTGCCTGCGGAATTCGCATGCTTGAACACGTCGCCGGTACGGTCGACGCCCGGGCCCTTGCCGTACCACATGCCGAATACGCCGTCACGCGTCGCGCCCGGCCACAAGTTGACCTGCTGCGAACCCCACACGGCGGTGGCGGCCAGATCTTCGTTCACGCCGGGCTGAAACACGATGTCGTTGTCGTGCAGATGCTTCTTGGCTTTCCACAGCGACTGATCGAGCGCCCCCAGCGGCGAGCCGCGATAGCCCGAAATGAAGCCAGCGGTGTTCAGGCCCGCCTTGCGGTCGCGGGCCTTTTGCAGCATCGGCAAACGCACCAGCGCCTGCGTGCCACTGATGTAAACCCGCCCGCGTTCGAGCGTGTACTTGTCGTCGAGCGAAACCGGGGTGGCCGGCGAGTCGATCGTTACGTCCTGTGCATCGTGTGCAATCGGGTCGCGCGCATTCATGGGGGTTTTGTCTCCAATGGATGATCGTTTTCCGGCGAGTATAGGAAGCCATATTCGTATCGTAAAATCACAAATAGGCAACTCTGATATGCGAAAAACAGATGGCGTTCGATCTCACTCTGCGGCAGCTCCGCTACTTCGTGGCGGCGGCGCAAACGGGCCAGTTCTCGATGGCGGCAGCCAACGAGCACGTCTCGCAATCGGCGATCACCAATGCGGTGCTCGCGTTGGAAAGCGGCTTGGACACGCGGCTCTTCGAGCGCCTGCCCCATGGCGTCGTGCTCACGCCGGACGGTCAGGATTTCTACAATCACGCGCGCCGCGTGCTGGACGCCGCGCGTGATGCAGTGCACAAACCGCCGTTTCGGGCGCACGACATGCGCGGGACCGTGCGCATTGCGGCAACCTATACGCTGCTCGGTTATTTCCTGCCCGAATTGCTCGCGCGCTTTCGGGCGACGTACCCGTTCGTGGATTTCGACTTGCAGGACCGCGAGCGCCCCGACATCGAGACCGCGGTGCTGAACGGCGAACTGGATCTGGGCGTGGTGCTGCTGTCGAACGTCGAGCGCCTGAGCCGCTTCGGCAGCCATGTACTCAATCGCTCGCGGCGGCAGTTGTGGATGGCGCCTTCGCATCCGCTCGCGCAGACCGACGCGCCGTCGCTGAAAGACATCGCCGCGCACCCCTATATTCTGATCACGGTGGACGAGGCCGAGCAGTCGACGCTGCGCTACTGGAAGAAGAAAAGCGCCAAGCCCAATATCGCGTTCCGCACCTCTTCGATGGAGGCGCTGCGCGGGCTCGTCGCCCACGGTTTTGGCGTGACGGTGCTATCGGATATGGTGTTTCGCCCGTGGTCGCTCGAAGGCAAGCGCATTGAGGCGCGCCCCATTCTCGACGCGATTCCGCCCATGGAAGCCGGCATGATCTGGCAGAAGAATGCGCAAATGAGCGGGCCCGCCGCCGCGCTGCAACAGTTTCTGATTCATGCGTGCGGTGCGTGAGCCCGCGCACGGCGATAAAACTCGAGCATCCAACGCTCAAACTCGAAGTCGATGCCCTGGCGCATCATGGGCTGGTTGCGCATCGGCGCAAGTCTTTCAGCCGGTCGAGACGCGCGAGCAGGTCTTTGGCCTGCCTCTGCGCGTGCATCGGCAGCGCCGGCGTGGCCAGGATCGCGCGGACCCTGGCCTGCCAATAGTCGAGACGAGTCATCGGGCCAGTTTCAGGCGCGCGCGCGCCCACCGCCGACTGCTCCAGATAGCAGAGAACATTGCCAATGTGCGCCAGATCTTTTTCGGCGAAATCGTTGCTCAAGATAGATCCCCGTTGCCTGCCGCACCACCTAGCGCACGCGCGCCACCGCGCGCAATAGCGCATCGCCACGCGGCGTCACGCGAGGTAGCGGAGCGCCGAATTCCGGCGGACCGATGTCGATCAACTGAAGCTCGCGAAGCGCGCCAAGCTCGATTCGGTCCGGCTCGATCCAGTCGGGCGCACTCTTCACCAGCATCAGCGTAGCAAGCTCGTGAGGACTCAACATGACACTACCTTCCACCCGTAAAGCCGAAAACAGAATGAACAAATACCCGCAGCGGCGGCTGCATGTCAGCACTGTCGATGGAGCGCCGTGTGGCGCGGGGACGTCGGCTATCCAGCCGATACGTGACGCCCCGGAAAAGGGCGTCGTCGTTTTTGCGGGGCCAAAACCGTTGCAGGCGCAACGGGGCCGGCCAGGGCGAGCAGGACAGCCGCGCTGGATTCCGGCGTAGTGGCAAAAGACGTTCTTTCAGGAACAGTCACGCATCGTCACCCGTTTCGCATCAACAGGCTGGCCGTTGCCACAGCGGCCAATGACCGGCGTCACAGCAGCCAGAAGCTCCGCTGCCTGCATATCGATGCGCCGATCAATTTAGAGTGTTAATTCTAACTTTGTTAAATCTGTCCCGTTCATGCATCGCATTTGGGGGTTTCCCCAATTCATGACTGTCGCTCACTCGTGTTGCGAGTGCGCTGGCAGGCCTCTGATGGCAGCGGCCTCTTAGCGGGGTCGGAGCGAATCGGGCCATAGGTGAACTGGCATTTCAATGCGTATGGCGCATTACCAGACAGCATTATTGCGTCGGCATCCTGAATAATATGCAACTCGTTTTCATGCGGGTTTAACACTATCAATCAACGGTTTGTCGTGCCGTTAGGAAAGGTTCGTAATGAGCATTCTCACGACCGAATCAACGGTACGACCTACCAGGAAATATTCCTCGATGTACACGCTCAGCTTCCGGCAAAAACTCTGGCTACCGCTCGTAGTCAGCCTGACCGCACTGCTCCTTGTATCGATCGGCTCCGCATGGCTCTCCTATCAGACACGCATGGAGGAGCGCCGCAATGATCTGAAGAATATCGCGCAGGTCGGACTCAGCATCGTCGAGGAATATGCCGCGCTTGCGCAAGGCGGTGCGCTCACGCCGGCGCAGGCGCGCAAGGAAGCGCTGGAACGGTTGCGCGGCCTGCGCTACGGCAGCGACGGCTACCTGCTCGTGATCGATTCGGCGCCCCGCATGATCATGCATCCGATCAAGCCTGGCACCGAGGGCAAGGACCTCTCTCAGGTGGCGGACGCCGATGGCCGGCACCATTACCTGAGCTTCGCGTCCGTTGCCCAGTCCCCGGCGGGCGGTTTCGTCGACTATGTGTTTCCGCATCCGAACGTCGTGCCGGCCAAGGCTGTCGACAAGCTCGGCTATGTCATTCGCTACGCGCCGTGGGACTGGATCATCTCGACAGGCGCCTACATCGACGACATCGAAGGTGCATTCATCCAGTCGCTCTACGTGTCGGGCGGTGTGTTCGCCGTGGTGGCCGCGCTGCTCGCGCTGATCGTCGTGTACACGAACCGCAGCATCGAGCACACGATCGGCGGCGATCCTCGCACGGCAGCGCACATGGCCGGTGCGATTGCCGCCGGTGACCTGGCGACACCTTTCGCCATTCGCGAGAAGGATCAACGCAGCCTGATGTTCGCGATCAGGCAGATGCGCGACGCACTTGCGATGACTGTCGCGCAGATACGGGCAAGCGCCGGCAACGTCGCGGCCGCTGCGGGCGAAATTGCGAACGGCAACATGGACTTGTCCGCGCGTACCGAAAGCCAGGCCGCTGCGCTGCAAGAAGCGGCGTCGAGCATGCATCAGTTGACTGGAATGGTGCGCGACACCTCGGAAAACGCACGGGCAGCGAGCGAGTTGGCCGGCACTGCCGCACAGATCACGAACCGCGGAGGCGACATGGTCACGCGCGCCGTCGCAACCATGCAGGAGATTCGCGACGAATCGCGCAAGATGGTCGACATCATCGGCGTGATCGAGGGCATTGCGTTTCAAACCAACATTCTTGCGCTGAATGCCGCCGTGGAAGCGGCGCGCGCCGGCGAGCAAGGCCGCGGCTTCGCCGTGGTGGCGGCCGAGGTGCGCACGCTCGCCCAGCGCAGCGCGAACGCGGCAAAGGAAATCCGCGCGTTGATTGGCCAGGCGGTCGAGCGCGTGGGCAACGGTGCGGAACTCGTCGAGGCCACCGGCGCGACGATCAGCGAAGCACAAAGCGCGATCGGACGCGTGACCAGCATCGTTCACGAGATCGCGGCGGCGGCAGCGGACCAGAGCAATGGGCTGGAACAGATCAATGCCGCCGTCGCACAGATGGACGACAAGACCCAGCAGAACGCAGCACTAGTAGAACAAGCGGCTGCGGCCACGCAATCGCTGGAGGAGCAGTCGCATCGTCTTCAGGAAGCGGTCGCGGTGTTCAGAACGACAGCGGACGCGCGTGGCTAACGTTGCCTCGGACAGGGTCTTGCAACTATGCCGATTTCTGCATCGGCGGGGTTTATTTCCCACAAGACCCAACAAGCTCCGGGTTCGTATATTGGTGGCAGCCGACCGTAAAAACGGAACGCGAGGAGACATGTGCCTGCAAGGCCATCGTAGGTGCGGGCACCAGCACGATTCACCATCGAGGAGCACTACAAGAATGACGTTTCATCGCACTGCCCTTTCCGCCGCATGTATCTTGGGTTTTACCCTGGCAAGCGCCTCCAGCGCCTTTGCAGCCTCGCCGGTCGACGTGAAGATCGGCTTTGCCGCGCCGCTCACGGGTGGTCAGGCTCACTACGGCGCCGACTTCCGCAGCGGCGTAGAGCTCGCCATCGAGGACATGAACGCCACCAACCCGGTCATCGGCGGCAAGCCCGTGCATTTCGTCCTTGACGCTCAGGACGACCAGGCCGACCCGCGCACCGGCACGACGGTCGCGCAAAAGCTCGTGGACGACGGCGTGGCCGCCGTGATCGGCCACTACAACTCGGGCACCAGCCTTCCGGCCGCGCCGATCTACGCGAAGGCGGGCATCCCCGAAATCGCCATGGCCACGGCGCCCACCTACACGCGTCTTGGCCTGCCCACCACGTTCCGTCTGCTGACTTCGGATACGCAGTTGGGCAGCGTGCTGGGCGACTACGCGGTGAAGGGTCTCAAGTTCAAGCGCATTGCGATCGTCGACGACCGCACCGCCTACGGGCAAGGCGTGGCCGTGGAGTTCACCAAGGCCGCCAAGGCAGCGGGCGCGACCATCGTCGATCAGGAATTCACGAACGACAAGGCCGTGGACTTCCGCGCGATTCTCACGAGGATCAAGTCGGCAAACGTGGATGCGGTGTTCTACGGCGGCGCCGACACCCAGGCCGCGCCGATGCTCAAGCAGATGCGCTCGCTGGCGATCAAGTCGACGCTGATCGGGCCGGACATGGTTCAGTCGGAAAACCTGATCAAGATTGCGGGCGAGTCGGCTGAAGGTACGCTGGCCGCATCGGAAGGCAGCCCGCTCGACCAGATGCCGGGCGGCAAGGCGTTTGCCGAGCGTTATGAAAAGCGCTTCAATCACCCGGTGGAACTGTACGCGCCGTACGCGTACGACGGCACGATGGCCGTGTTTAATGCCATGAAGAAGGCGGACTCGACCGATCCGCATGTGTTCCTTACCGCGCTGAAGGCGACGAACATGAAGGGTGTTACCACCAGCGAGCTCTCGTACGATCAGTACGGAGACCTGAAGTACGGCGGCGTGACGGTGTACAAGGTCCAGGGCGGCAAGTGGGTGCCATTGCAGACCGTGGGTACGAAGAAGTAAGGCATAAGATACTCGCGCGCCGCGCTCGTGTGTTTCGCGAGTGCGGCGCGTTTCTATTTCAGTGCGGGTCTAGCAATCTTCTGGCCTGGCGGTTGTTGCCACCGGCCTTCATTCGAACACGAGTTCGACGTCCGCGAGACACGGATAGTCTTTTTTAGGTTCTTCGCGGATTTCCGTGGAGGCCGATTGCGGACAGGCTGTAATCGGCCGATAGTGTTGAAAAACTCCCCGACCACGAGTTCAACGAGGTTTTCGTGGGTCCTCTTACCCCTAACCGATGCTCACGAGCGGCTTGTAGAGCGATCTGAGAGGCCGATTTTTCGCGAGTCGGTCCTGCTCCGCGGAGATAGGAGTTTTTCAACACTATCGGCCATGAAGTGTCATTCGTTAGCTTTGCGGCACTGACACTCGAACGTCCGCTGCGGCCTGCGAACGGCAATTCGATTCACGTATGTGAGCGACTGCATAAAATCGAACTTCCTTCTTGAGGTAATTTTCTCAGGCGTACCGCGTGACTTAGGCCACGTCAGTTTCGTCACTATCCTGCCATTTTTCCGCCACTGAAAGGTGAAGCTTGGAGTGTCGTGACGATTGCCGAGGTTCGGAAAGGTGGCGCGATCGCTCAACGACCTCGAATGGAATATCAAATATCTTGGCGAGTCTTCCGGAAAGATCCGGTGCATGAAGAAATTGGCGCCTAGCTTTCATTAACAGACGGACACGTCGCTTACGGTATACATCGACGACTCTCTCAACCGGGAGAGAGATCAGCTTCTCGGCAAGCGTCTTTACTGTTTTGACGGAAGGGGACGCGATAACTTCGGGAATGGCAAGAAACGCCTCAGACACAGAAGTCGCCGCAGTCCGAAGGTCTTGCCTTTCATCCGGCCAAAGTGAATTGGCCAATAGGTCAAGCTCTCTCGCTCGTTTTAGTCGCCTTTTTAGGGGAACGTCAGGGTCAGTAAGATCGCTTTCCAATTGATTCATCTGCGCGCGGTACTCTGCAAATTCCCTACGCAGCTCCAATGCAGCGTCGATTAACCCAGAAGGAGACGTAGCGTTTCGCACGATCATCGATGCAATTGGCGTTTCGGGAAAATTCACCGCAGCTCCAAGTTCGGCAAGCTTGGATATTTCGCGTTTCGCACCAGCATTCAATCGATCTAGAAGTAGCTCTGTCGCCCCTTTTCGAATTCGAAGCAGTTCACCTTCGTAGCCGGCGAGATTTTTCTCATCAACGTGAGATAAAATATATGGGACGCGAGCCAACGAAGCTGATTCTGCTACATGCAGCGGGGCTCCGTACCAAAATGCCATCTGAGCAGCCGCGAACGGAAGGTGGGCCCTACGCCTCGGCTGCTCTATCGCCAAGAACTTTGAAAATTCGCGCTGCAGAGCTCTGCTAGTGGGAGTGAGGCGGGCCGCAACATCATCGGCTGTGGGATCGCCGACGCCTATATGTGCCGCGTGTAGTACGCCTGCCTTAGCCAGCCGATCGATGATCGCTTCGTCGTCTAGGTCAAGGTCGCCCTTAAGGTGAAAAACAGAAAAATCAACCCAGTTTCGCTTACTATTGACTATCCTATCTGTCCTCTTTGAGAAGACTGGGATCGGGACAATGATCCGCTCGGTACAAACCACAAATTCGAGGAATTCAAGAAACTCGCGCAATACCTTGAAGGAAAAATAAGGTTCAATCTCAGGTTCAGATCTACGTTGTCTGCTGAAGCCCTGAAGAATTAGCCCTGGGTACGGAACGCGCCAGCGTGAAAGGAGAACATCGCCAGGTGTAGCGCTCAATGAATGCCGTTCTTGGTCTAGTTCGTCTGTCATAGCGGATGTGGTGGTTTCAGCGGAACAGAATTTTCCGTCCACATGCGGTCTCTCACGATGATTTGGATGTTTTGGCAATAGACGGGATACTACAAGAAAAGTAAGCCGATATCACGCGTACGATCAAATTTTGCTGCGAGTAATTTCATGAGGCTGGCCAAGCACCCCGGCCAGTAACGGGGTTGTTTATGTCCCAACTACTCGCGGTGTTCGCCACAATCGAAAGTGCGAGCGTGAATGTTGGACAGTCGCACGCAACTGCGCGTCCTGTTCGTGACGCTCAGCGGCTTTTTTGCCGACGAAGTTCTATGACCACGAAAGCATATGACTTGTCGACTGTCACTATAGGTTGAATGGCCGCTTCACCTTGGAAACAGCCGCTATGCCAATACAACAGTGGAAGGCCGCTTAGGGTCGACCACGGAAGTTCGTGGTTCTGCGGCCGCACAACGGCGGGCGCACCGCATCCGGGCCGGACCGTCGTCGGCTACATCCACTAAAATGAATGAACACCAGGAGACTACCGGGGTCCATCATGCACCGCATCTCGATCACGCGAGCGTGGAAACGAACAGCCAGGCCAATCCGTATCGCTGCGTGCATCGCTTTTTTGCTGTCACCACTTGCCCTGCCTGCCCAGGACGAAACACCGGGTATTGCCTTTTCCACGCTCGAGCCGGGCGGACCGCTGCCAGCGGGGTGGAAGAACTTGCCGGTGGTGCACGGCAAGGCGATGACGCAATACACACTAGTTCGCGACGGCAACACGACGGTCCTTCAGGCAGACGCGGATCGTTCCGCTTCCGCGCTGATGCATAAAGGCAATATCGAACTGACGCAGACACCCGTCGTGGCATGGCGCTGGAAAGCAGAAAAGCCTATCGAGGGCGCCGACAATCGTGTCGGTTCGAAGGAAGACGCACCCACGCGACTGGTATTTACATTTGACGGCGACGTGAGCAAGCTTTCGATTTTTGCTCGCACGAGCATGGCAATGGCAAAGCGCATGGGCGGCCAAGACCTGCCCTACGCGACGCTTATGTACATCTGGTCGACCTCGGCCGCGCAAGGCAGCGTCATCGCCAACCCTCACACGGACCGTGTTCAGATGATCGTCGTTTCCGGCCAACCGGGCGATGCCGGCCAGTGGCAAACCCTCCGTCGCAACATCGTGCAGGACTATGAGAAAGTCTTTCACGAGCCGCCAGGACGGATCACCAGCTACGGCCTGCTCACCGATACCGACAACACCGGCACTACGACGCGGGCATGGTATGGAGACGTTCGATTTCTCCCTGGGCCATAACTCACTGGAACAGTCGCCGCAAATCACCGGGGCTTGTAAGAGAACTTCTGGCCGCCGACGCTTGCCTCGTACATCAGCCCACCCTTGGCCACAGTGAATACGGCCATGCCTTTTCGATAGGATCCCGTAGTTTTTGCGTCGTTCTTGCCTCCACTGACGTTAGCAGACGTTCCGGTCGTGCCTGCCTGTGCGCCCGCCGCAGCAGTGATCGCGATTGCATTCGCATCTGCGCCGAATTCGAAGTTGCCGCCGGTGAATTCCTTGAGTGCGCGTTCGTCCTCGAACAGGATGAGTTCACTGTACACCTGGCCGCCTAGTTGCAAACCCACAGTGAGTTGAGTCATCGTCGCATCGCCGATATGTTTCCCTTGCTTATAGACGCGGCCCTTGCCACGGGCACCGCCGATACCGACTCCTCCCTTGCCAATCTTCGGAAACACGGCGTAGGCGTAGGCACTATGCAGAAGACTGCCGCTTTCTCCCGCATTCTTGAACAGGTTGAGTGTGTCCGAATACTCGTCGGCCCGAGCAGCAGAGACAGGCAATAACAGCAGGATTGTGAGCGTCAACATCAGACGTTTGAGCATGATTTGTTCTCCATGGATTGGGCGCATTCAAGCACTGCCGTGACGCATTTGCAGTGTATAACCAATTTCCCCCTCTAACTGCCTGGCGAACGTTGGCGCTTCGCCCGCCCGTTTCATCATCGTGAATGCCCGACTGCACCGCTTCGCTATGGCGTTAGCGACCGTCCGGCACACCGCCTGACCGTGTCGAATCCGACACCACTGACCATCCCGATCTATCAATCGTTATAGCCGTGAAGCCCCCAACCGCATTGGGGCACTCCGCGGTTTCCTCCATCGGGCTTATTCGACGCTTGCCGGCATGCGCGGAGGCATGCACATTCCTGCGGCCAATGGCAGGCATCGAAGAAGTGTTCGGAGATTTGCGCGATCTACGCAGCCGCACGCCTACTTCGATGCCGACGACAAGGGGCATCTCGCGGCCGCCCGCCCCCTTTTTGCGCACTCGCGCTGCGGCGGCCGGCGCAGGCGTGGGTTCCTCGACCGTGAATGTTGATGTAGTCCTCCCAATACTGCCCCACGCGCTACGCGGCTCGCCGTTATTCGCCCGATCTTGCCAGTCTCCCGGCGCCCCCTGACGCTCCCTCCCCAATTCATATTGATTAGACAACTTTCGGCAGGCTTACACGGCACACCATCTCGCAGAATCACGCAAATTCGGCCCACATTGGCCTATGCGTAAACCCTCATATCGGCAAAGTTGTCTATACAATATGCTTCGACCGTGGCAGTAAACCTACCTGCCTTAGCTATCAATTTTTTATGTGGAGGAAGTCCGTGACTTCGCGTTGCCAGGATACTCATCAAGTTACGGCGTTGTGCATCACCCCCGGAACGCTCACGCTCCCGCAGTTGCGCACTGTGCATCAGAACCCCGTACGACTCTCGCTCGACACCAGCTCCAATGAAGCCATCGAGCGCAGCGTGGCCTGCGTCGAGCAGATCATCGCGGAAGACCGCACGGCCTACGGCATCAACACCGGCTTCGGCCTGCTCGCTTCGACGCGCATCGCTCGCGAAGACCTCGAAAATCTCCAGCGCTCGCTGGTGCTCTCGCACGCTGCAGGCGTGGGCGAAGCGCTCGACGATGCGCTCGTGCGCCTGATCATGGTGCTCAAGATCAACAGCCTCGCACGCGGCATTTCTGGCATCCGCCGCTCGGTGATCGACGCGCTCATCGCGCTCGTGAACGCCGAGGTGTATCCGCGCATTCCCGTGAAGGGTTCGGTGGGCGCATCGGGCGACCTCGCGCCGCTCGCGCACATGTCGCTCGTGCTGCTGGGCGAAGGCGAAGCGCGCCACGACGGCCGCTGGATGCCGGCGCGCGAAGCGCTCAAGATCGCCGGCCTCGAGCCGCTCAGCCTCGCCGCGAAGGAAGGCCTCGCGCTGCTGAACGGCACGCAAGCCTCGACCGCGTACGCGCTCAAGGGCCTGTTCCTCGCCGAAGACCTCTACGCCGCCGCAAGCGTGTGTGGCGCGTTGAGCGTGGAAGCCATGCTCGGCTCGCGTGCACCGTTCGATCCGCGCATTCACGCCGCTCGCGGCCAGCGCGGCCAGATCGACGCGGCTGCTGTGTATCGTCACCTGCTCGGCGCATCGAGCCAGGTGGGCGCATCGCACGAGAATTGCGAGAAGGTTCAGGACCCGTATTCGCTGCGCTGCCAGCCGCAAGTCATGGGCGCGTGCCTCACGCAGATCCGCAACGCCGCTGAAGTCCTCGAAGTGGAATCGAACGCGGTTTCGGACAACCCGCTCGTGTTCCCCGAAGAAGGCGACGTCATTTCGGGCGGCAACTTCCACGCCGAACCCGTTGCAATGGCCGCCGACAATCTCGCGCTCGCGATTGCTGAAATCGGCTCGCTCAGCGAACGCCGCATCTCGCTGATGATGGACAAGCACATGTCGCAGCTTCCCGCGTTCCTCGTGGCGAACGGCGGTGTGAATTCGGGCTTCATGATCGCGCAGGTGACGGCCGCGGCGCTCGCCTCGGACAACAAGGCGCTCGCCCACCCCGCCAGCGTCGACAGCCTGCCGACCTCGGCCAACCAGGAAGACCACGTGTCGATGGCGCCCAATGCGGGCCGCCGTCTCTGGGAAATGGCCGACAACGTCAAGGGTGTGATCGCGATCGAATGGCTCGGCGCATGCCAGGGCCTGGACTTCCGCGAAGGCCTGAAGACCACCGACGCCCTGGAAACCGCGCGCTATATCCTGCGCCAGACCGTGCCGTTCTACGATAAGGACCGCTACTTCGCGCCCGACATCGAAGCAGCAAGCGCATTGATCGCCCAGCGCCATCTGAGCGCGCTGCTGCCCGCCGCCACGCTGCCGAGCCTGTAAAGGCCCGCATCGCGTATCAAGCATGCACGGCCGTCAGGAATACTGAGCAATGCATCGGCATTGCCCGGTGCCACCCCACGGCCGTGTCCAGGAGAAGATGAAGCGGGCCGGCGGTTAGCCCCGTTGGCGCCAGCCATCGGGGCCGGCCCGCTCAAGGAAAGAGACATTGGAAAATCTTCAGCGTAATCTCGGCGCCCGCCATATCCGGTTCCTCGCGATCGGCTCGGCCATTGGCACGGGGCTCTTCTACGGGTCGGCATCCGCGATCCAGCTCGCCGGCCCGGCAGTCATCCTCGCGTATATTCTCGGTGGCGCAGCGGTCTATATGGTCATGCGCGCACTCGGCGAGATGTCCGTGCGCAATCCGATCTCAGGTTCGTTCAGCCGCTACGCCGGCGACTACCTCGGCCCGCTCGCCGGCTTTCTCACCGGCTGGACCTATATCCTCGAAATGATCATCGTGGGCCTCGCGGACGTCACGGCCTTCGGCATCTACATGGCCTTCTGGTTTCCGCACACGCCGCAGTGGATCTGGGTGCTGGCGATCGTATTGCTGATCTGCGGCCTCAATCTGTGCAACGTGAAGATCTTCGGCGAAATGGAGTTCTGGCTCGCACTCGCGAAGATTATCGCCATTGGCGCGATGATCATTGGCGGCGCCGCCATTCTCGTGATGGGCATCGGCATGAATGGCGAGCAGGCACATGGGCTCTCGAATCTCTGGTCACATGGCGGTTTCGCGCCACACGGCATGGGTGGCCTGATCGCCTCGCTTGCGGTGGTGATGTTCGCATATGGCGGGGTCGAGATCATCGGCATTACGAGCGGTGAGGCGAAGAATCCCGAAGTAGTCCTGCCGCGCGCGATCAATGCGGTGCCGGTGCGTATCCTCCTGTTCTACGTGCTCACCATGGTCGTGCTGATGGCGGTGTTCCCGTGGACCAAGATCGACGGCCAGGGCAGCCCGTTCGTGCAGATCTTCTCGGGCCTCGGCATCAAGTCCGCAGCGACGATCCTGAACGTGGTCGTGATTTCCGCAGCGGTTTCAGCAATCAATAGCGACATCTTCGGCGCGTGCCGCATGATGTACGGCATGGCCGCGCAAGGCCAGGCGCCGCGCGTCTTCGCGATCACGTCGCGCGCGGGTGCGCCCTGGGTGACGGTGCTCGTGATGGGCGTGGCGCTGCTTGGCGGCGTGCTGCTCAACTATCTGATTCCGGACCAGATCTTCCTGATCATCGCTTCGATCGCGACGTTCGCCACGGTCTGGGTCTGGCTGATGATCCTGCTTTCGCAGGTGGCCATGCGCCGGCGTCTGTCCAGCGACGAAGTGCGCGCACTGAAGTTCAAGGTGCCGCTGTGGCCTGTCGGCCCCGCTGTAGCGATCGCGTTCATGATTTTCGTGATCGGCATTCTGGGCTACGAGCAGGACACGCGCATCGCGCTGTTCGTCGGCATCGGCTGGATCGCGCTGATGACGGTGGGCTGGTGGGCATGCAGCAAGCTCAACGGCACGCCCGCTTCGAGCGAGGAAAAGCGCGAGATGGCGAAGCAGAGCTGACGCGTTATTGCGTAGTTAGTGCGCACCGCAGTGCAACGCGCCCCGTATCCGGCATGGCTGGATACGGGGCGCGTTTTTTATTGCTTTCATCTGGAGAACAGACCGGCGGGCGTTCGCTTGCCACCGCCATCATGGCTTGCGTCGCCGAACCTCGGACAGCGCTTTCAATACATGTCCGCAAGGCTCCCGCGGCCGATTTGCGCCGTGTAGCGCCAGGCGCCCTCACTCGTCGCGCGACGGATCATACGGCACCACCTGCTCCTGTTCCTCTGGATGATTGCGCGCGACGATCGCCCTCGCGGGCGTCGTCTCGCTCAAATTGAATGGCTGGTGCGGCACGCCCGGCGGAATGAATAGAAAATCGCCGGCCTCGGTAATCACCGACTGGCGCAGCCCCGGGCCGTAGCGCGTCTCGACCTGGCCCTCGAGCACGTAGATGCCGGTTTCGTAGCCGCAATGACTATGCGGCTCGGCATGCCCGCCGGGCGGGACGACGACGAGATGCATCGACAAGCCCTTCGCTCCCGCCGTAGCGGAGGAGATGCCGACGAAATACGGCAGGCGCTGTGACGTGGCGATCTCCCTCGCCGGATGAACGGTCACCACAGCGGCCTGGGCGTCATTCGAATCGCGTTGCATGATGTGCTCCCCTGCATCGTCCAGCCCAAATTCTCCTGCGATTCGGCCTCGCCCGCTTTCCTGGCCGCGCTAGTCCTCGTCCGCCAGTTCAGCAACGGGCCGCCAGGCCCACGCCTCGAACTGATCCGGCGACACCGGCTTCGAATACAGAAAGCCCTGGGCGAAATCGCATCCCACCGCTTTAAGAAACGCCTCTTGCTCCGCCGTCTCCACACCCTCGGCAATCACCTGAATACCGAGCTTGTGCGCGAGCACCACCATCCCTTCGCAAAGCGCTTGATTATCTACATTCACGCTCAGATTCTGCACAAACGACCGGTCGATCTTCAGATAATCGATTTCGAAGCGCTGAAGATAAGCAAGCGATGAATAACCCGTGCCGAAATCGTCGATCGAAATGCCAATGCCGGCGCGGCGCAACGTCAGCAGTTTCTCATCGATATTCGACTCCGGCTGCAATAACACGCCCTCGGTAATTTCGACGGCAACGCTCCCGCCAGCCATGCCTTCCTGTTCGAGATATTCGGACCATCGCGCACATTGCATGCTGTCCTGGCGAACCTGCACCGGAGACATGTTGACGCTCACCTGAAACGCGCCGTGATATCGCTCGCGCCAGCGTCGCGCCTGCCTCATTGCCTGCCGGAATACCCAGTCGCCGATCGGCACGATCAGTCCCGTGTCTTCGGCCAGCGGGATGAATTCGAGCGGGCTGATCATGCCGCGCACCGGGTGGAACCAGCGAATCAGCGCCTCGGCCTTGCACACCGTGCCGGTCGCCAGCTCGATGATCGGCTGATAGAAAAGTTGAAACTGCCCTTCCGGCAAGGCGGCGCGCAAGTCGCTCGTGAGCCGCAAGCGCCTTTCGGCCACCACGCGCATGGCGGGCGTGAAATAGCAGAAGCGATTGCGCCCGGCATTCTTGGACGCGTACATGGCCTGATCGGCGTTCTTGAACAGCACGTCGAGTTCGTCGGCGTCGTCGGGATAGAACGTAATGCCTATACTCGCGGAAATGAATTCCTCGTCCGCGCCGAGCTTGAATGGCAATGCGAGGCTGGCATTGATCGCTCTCGCGAGTCGCTCTACGCGCTCGTCGTCTTCGAGCTCCGGAAGAATGATCGTGAACTCGTCGCCGCCCAGGCGCGCCACCGTATCCATTTCGCGCACGCACGCATTGATACGCCTCGCCGCCTCTACCAGCAGCACGTCGCCCGTGTCGTGGCCGAGCGAATCGTTGACTTCCTTGAAGCGGTCCAGGTCGATCAGCATCAGCGCCATACGCCGGCCCGAGCGGCGTGAGCGCTGCGCTTCGTGGTCGAGACGCTCATGGAACATCTGGCGATTCGGCAGGCCCGTGAGCGCGTCGAAATTGGCCTGCCGCCAGATCGTCGCCTCGAACGCCATGCGGTCCGAAAGATCGCGCCCGACTGCCATCACGGAATTGACCTCGCCAAAGAGGTCGATTTCCGGCGTGATGCGAATATGGGAGCATTGCTCGGAGCCTTCCTTGCCGACCCATCTCAGCTCGAATTGCGTGCTTTTTCCGCTGGCAATGACCTCGCGAATTTTCCTTTCGTAAATCAGCGCGTTCGGGCCGCCGGGAAGTTCCGATGGCCGCTTCCCAAGCGCTTCAACCAGACTGCTTCCTGAGGATGAGCAAAACGCGGGGTTCGCATAAATGCGGCGAACGTCGCGGTCGTAACGGGTAATGGTATCCGGCGAATTTTCGATCAAGGTGCGCGACTCGCGCTCGCGCGCCACGAGTTCTGCCGTGCGCTCGATAATGGTCTGTTCGAGCGAAGCGTTGATCTCGTTGATCTTCTGTATTTTCTGGCCGATCGCAGCACGCATTCGCTCGAAGCGCAATTCGAGCCTCGCCAGTTCGTCCTGCCCTCGCGCCGCGGTTCCCGCCGGCGCGCCGTCCTCGAACGGCACGCCCGCATCGTCGCCGGTATCGTGCATCTTGCGCAACAGCTTGCTGAGCGGCTCCGAAATGCTGCGCGAAATGAAGTACGCGAGAAAAAGCGAAAGCAGAAAACCCGAGATGCCCACCAGCACGATCTGGTTGCGCACTGCACGCACCTCGGCGGTCAGGCTCGTCTCCGCGATCATGCTCACCACGAGCCAACTCGTGTCGGGAATGCGCGCATACGCGACGAGGTAGCGCTCGCCTTGCAATCCCGTCACGGTCAGGAAGCGGCTCGCATCGCCTGCTGTGCCGTTGTGCTCGATGCTCCCGATCAGGCGGGACACCCACGGCTTGCCGCCATGCGCCTGGGCGTCGTCGGCCCGGATAACGACGGCTTTGCTGTCCGCATCGAGAATGCAGATCTCCATGCCGCTTCGCGAAGCCACGTTGCTGAAGATCGTGGAAAAGTACTGCGGCCTCACCACCAGAACCAGATTGCCGATTTTCTGGTCGTTGCTTTTGTCGAAGATCCCGGTGACCATCCCCAGGTTTTGCTCGCCCACGCCGTTGTCGTAGCTACCCCAGTAGGTGCGTTCGGGCTGGGCCTCGGCGCGCCCGACGAGGCTGCTGACGCCACGCGTCAATTGCGCAAACGCCTGCGTGTCCAGAATGCGATTGTTCTTGTCGAGCAGATATTTCTGGTTGATGAAATCCATCGAGCCGAAATGCTCGAGCAGCAGCCGCGCCATGTCTTCGCGCGCCTCGCTGCCGTGCCCGGTGCTCGTTGCGCCGGCAAGCGCGCCTTGCAGCCGGCTCGACACCACCAGCAGCTTGCTCTCGGTCTCGATCTGCTCCATGCGCATGCGCACGTTCTTGGACACCTGCTCGACCACTTCCCGCGAAAGGACCTCCGCATTCTCCTTGATCGCAGCAACCGATTTCACGTACGAGATGCAGCCCGAGATGATCACGGGGAGCAGGCACAGCAGTACGAAAGCCGCCATGAGCCGGTAACGGATCTCGACGCGACGAAGCAGATCCTGCGAGAGGTAGTCGAATGCGGGGCGTAGCGGAACAGGAATCAAGTTCATTATTTGTAGTGCATATTCGCTTCGTTCTTGACCGATTGATCCAGTCGCTTCGCCGCTAGTGCCGGCGTAATTTTGTGAAGCAGCACGTCCTGCATGAGCCCATGCACGTATTCAATGGTATTCGACGGCAACGACGAATAATACGGACTCGCGGTGACCGGATAGCGGCGGACCGCGTTGGTGTAATCGACGATCACCGGATCGCTCACCGCCGTGCCGGCATTCTCGCGGAACGGCGAAATGTTATGCCGTTTCTTTTGCAGAATCAGGAAGCCCTTGCCCGCCATAAATTCCAGAAAGCGTAACGCAGCGGCCTTGCGCGGCGTCTCGCACACGGCAAAACCCGTCTCGCTGCCGAGCACCGGCACCACCTGCGCGCCGCGCGCATTCCACGGCGGCACGAATACGCCGGTCTGAAAGGCATTGCCGTGCAGCATCGAGCCAGCCGACCAACTGCCTTCGAAAGCCATCGCCACCTTGCCCTCCTTGAAGAGCCGGATGCCTTCGTCATAGCCCGTCGTCATGAAAGCGGGCTGCACGTATCCGCGTTCCGGAATCAGCGCCATCTTGGCGAAAATGTCGGCCACCGCCGGTGTGTCGAGATTCAGCGTGCCGTCGGCCATCTTGTTGCGCCAATCCGCATCGTTTGCCACTACGTCATTGGCAAAGCCCGAAGCAAAGGGCCCGTTGCCGAGCATATTCGGAAAACCGCCGCTCCACATGATGGGCGTAAAACCCGCCCGCTTGAGCTGGGCGCAAACCCGCAGGAAAGCATAGAAGTCGGTCGGCAACTGGGTAATGCCGGCCTTTGCGAACATTTCCCGGTTGTAATAGATCATGGTTGTCGCGACGCCGCCCGAAATGCCAAACCCCTTGCCCCGGCGGCTGGTCCAATCCGCCTTGAGGGGAGTCAGCATGTTATTCCACGCGGAGGTCCCCCGTAAATCAGCAAGAACGCCCTGGTCCGCGAGTTCGGCCGCGTAGGCGTTGGGATTCACGCTCACGAAATCGGGCAGCGTGCCCCCCGCCACGCGCGGCTTGATATTCTCCTCGACCGAATTGCCGATCATGAACTGAACGTCCACACGCACGTCGGGATTGAGCTTGCTGAATTCGGCGGCGATCTGAAGCATCTCCTGCGGCCAGTCGGGCGCCCAGACCAATGCGGTGATGGTGGTCCGGGCGGCAGCAGTCGTCCTTGGCGTGGCGTCTTTGTGCGCGTGGCAACCAGACAGGAAAAACAGGCACGCCAGACCCGTCAAACCGTATCGCCACCACCAGAAGAATTTGGCTCGTCCCATGCAAGGCTCGTTTTCAGATTGAGGATGGCGCTTCATTGGGACTCGTGTCCGCAATAATGCCTCATCTGCCTATCGGCGGGAAAAGTCGATCCTTTAATTTGCCCTCTGCAATATTGACAATTTCCATTCCACCGCATTCAAAACGCCTTCAAAGTATATTCAAAGCGCATTCAAGCGATTGAGAATGTCATCAAATGATGGCCGCATTTCGACCTGATCGCTCAGACAGTCCTCGATTAGCGAGTCAAACCCGGCCGCGCCATCGGTTGAAACCTCGGCCACGCGTTGCGCAAGCTCTTCGAGCAGGCAGCCAAACGCACGCACTTCGATCCGCTCGAACGCCTGCGCTTGTGCCGGATCGTCCGCGTCATGAAACGACGCCGCGCCAAAGTCGCCGAGCAACGCGTGGCCCGCGCCATCGTGGAGGATGTTGTGTGCGTAAAGGTCGCCGTGCATGATTCCGCGCCGGTGCAGGTGACACGCCGCTGAAGCAATCCCTCGCGCGATCTGCAACGCGGTCGGCCGCGAGAACAGCACATCGTTTGCATACACGTCGCGCGTGCATGAATCCAGGCTCGGCGGCCCGGCAAGATTGCCGAACGCCGGGTCGATCAGCGCCATCACGAGACCATGCTCGTCGAGCGGATGCCCCGTGATCTTGCCCAGCACCGGAATCAGATTGGGATGCTGCCCGGCTTGCAGGCACGCGGCCATTTCGAGGTCCGGCAAACCGTCGCTCGTCACCGCGCCCTTGAACAGCTTTACCGCGACCGCGCCGGACGGATGGCCGTCCTGCAAAAGGCGCGTCGCACGATGAATCACGCCCGATGCGCCCTCGCCCAGCGTCTGCCCGAGCGCTAGCGTATGCCAGTCGATATCGGGCACCGGCGCGCCGGCCAACGCAGTGCGCTCGCGCGCGGCGTTCAACGGATTGCCGGCGTAGGCAAGCCACGCGAGCCGCGGCAGACGCAGCAGCCAGTCCGGCAACGCATCCAGTCGATTCGCGGAGATGCGCAGCAGTTCGAGGCGGCTCAATCCGGCCATGGTGTCGGGCAGCGTGCGCAGCCGGTTGCCGGCGAGCATCAGCTTCTGCAAATTCGCCCGTTCGCCAATCTCGGCCGGCAGCGCGTCGATGGCGTTATCGGTCAGTATCAGCCAGCGCAATTGCGGCGGCAGCGCGCTCGCCGGCACGTGCCGAATCTGGTTCGCCTTGAAGCCGACCATGCTCAGCGACGCGCAGTCGCCAAGCATGGCCGGCAACTCCGCGAACGGATTGTTCGAGGCGAACAGGATGCGCAGTTTGCGCAGCCTCGGCAGATCGTCGGGCAGCGAACTCAGCGCATTGCCGGACAGGTCGAGCACTTCGAGCGTATCGGCGAGGTCGAAGATTTCGCGCGGAAATTCGCTCAGCCCGCAGGCGAGCTTGAGCTGTCGTGCGCCAGCGAGCTGGCCCGCGCGCAGTTGTTCGAGGGTAGAGATCTTCACGCGTGAACGGAACCGGCCATGGCAAGGAATTCGGAAAGCGCCGGCGCGCAACACGGCGCCGGTCGTGCGCAATTCTAACGGGAGAGCGCCGGAGTGCTGCCCATCGTGCCGTTCATTGCGCCATTTCCAGATCCTTGATGACGGCGGCCAGAAAACGCGCCGCCTCCCCACCCGTGACAACCCGATGATCGAACGTCAGGCTAAGCGGCAAAATCCGGTGCACGGCGGGCGCGCCCTCGTGCGCCACGACCTGATCGTGCATGCGCCCCGCGCCCAGAATCGCCACCGTGGGAGGCATCACCACGGGCGCCGCATATTTGCCGGCAATCATGCCGAAGTTCGATAACGTGATCGTATTGCCGCGCATTTCCTCGGGCGGAATCTTGCGTGCGCGGATATCGGCGCGCATGCGATCGAGCCCGGCACGCAAGCCCGCCGCGTCGCGCTGCGCAACATCGCGCAGCACCGGCACGAACAGGCCCTCGGGCAAATCGACGGCAATGCCGAGATCGATTTTCGCAAGCACGTGGCGCCGCTCCATCTTCGCGTCGAACCAGGCGTTCAGTCCCGGTTCCGCGCGACACCCGGCCACCAGCGCACGGACCAGGCGGATTGTGACATCGGTGTGCGATGGCCAGGTGTAGATGTCGGCGTCGTCGATGACCGTGGCGGCCGCCACTTCGTTCTGCGCGCGCGCCATATTCTGCGCCATCGCGCGCCGCACGCCGCGCAGGACTTCGGGCGGCCCGAGTTCGGCGAGCAGCTTCGCCGCGCGTTGAACATCCGCAGCCGTGATGACGCCTTCGGCACCAGACGGCGTCACCATCGCCAGATCGATGTCGAGCTTGCGTGCGAGCGCGCGCACCGCGGGCATCGCCTTGATCGCGCCTTGCCCTGCCCCCGCGCCGCCACCGAGCGCGGCGGGCGCTTCCTGCACCAGTTGCCGGCCCACCTCCATGTGGCCGACCACGGTGCCCGCATCGGCATCCTCAGCGCCCGCGCCTTCGAATGCGCATAGCGGCGCGCCCAGATGCACGATGTCACCCGGCTTGCCGAACAGCTTGGCAACGCGCCCCGCTTGCGGCGACGGAATCTCGACAATAGCCTTGGCCGTCTCGACCGAAACGAGCGGCTGGTCCGCAAGAATCTCGTCGCCGCTCTTGACGTGCCACTCGACGATTTCCGCTTCCTGGAGACCCTCGCCCAGATCGGGCAGCTTGAATATTTTCATGGCTTCACTGCGCCTCCAGCGCTTGCCTTGCCGCCGCAACAATGCGCGTCGTGCCGGGCATATAGTGGCTTTCGAGCCGGTAAAGCGGGACCACTACGTCGTATCCGGTGACGCGCTGCACCGGTGCCAACAGCGAATAAAGACCGCGCTCCGCAATGCCAGCGGCAATCTCCGCGCCCACGCCGCCCGTGCGCGAACCTTCGTGCACGATCACGCAGCGGCCTGTTTTGGACACCGAAGCAAGAATGGTGTCCATGTCGAGCGGCTTGAGCGTGGCCACGTCGATCACCTCCGCGCTCACGCCCTCTTGCGCCAGCAAGTCGGCGGCCGCCAGCGCTTCCTGCAGCGCGCCGCCCCAGCTGACCAGCGTGATGTCCGCGCCGTCGCGCAGCACGTAGCAGCAGTCGAGCGGCAGCGCTTCGCCGTTGTCCTCCACCGACTGCCTGAAGAGCCGATAAAGGCGCGTGGGCTCGAAGAAAATCACCGGATCCGGGTCGCGAATCGCCGCGAGCAGCAGCCCATAAGCGCGCGCAGGCGACGATGGAGTCACCACGCGCAAGCCCGGTATGTGCGCGAACAACGCTTCGGGGCTTTCGGAGTGATGCTCGGGCGCATGGATGCCCGCGCCGCTCGGCGAGCGCACCACGAGCGGACACGCAAGCCTGCCGCGCGTCCGGTGCCGCAAACGCGAAGCATGGTTGAGCAAATGGTCGATCGCGGGGTAGATGAAACCGCTGAACTGAATCTCGGCGACGGGCTTCAAGCCCATCGCCGCCATGCCGACCGCCGCGCCGCCGATCGCTGTTTCCGCAAGCGGCGTATCGATCACGCGCTGCGCGCCGAAGCGCGCCTGCAAGCCTGCCGTGGCGCGAAACACGCCGCCGTTCACGCCGATGTCCTCGCCGAGCAGCACGACGTCCGGGTCATGCTCGAGCGCCCAGGCGAGCGCCAGATTGATCGCCTCGACCATGTTCAGATCAGCCATGGCCGTTCTCCGTGGCCGGATCCGCCGGAGCCACTGAAGCAAACCGCTGCGCCATCGCCAGTTGCTCATGCATGGCACGCGGCAGAACCTCGTAGAGATGGTCGAACATCGACGCCACCTCGGGCGGCGCAACCGCGAGATACGCGGCGACCGCCTGCTCGACCTGCTCGTGACACGCCTTGCCGAGTTGCTCGTCCTGCGCCTTGTCCAGCACGTTCATGCGCATCAGCCAGGCGCGCAGGCGGCGCAGCGGTTCGTGTTCCCATTGCTGGCTCAGCATCTCGGCGTCGCGGTAGCGCGTGGCGTCGTCGGCGGTCGTGTGGTCGCCGAGGCGATAGCTGAGCGCTTCGATCAAGGTGGGGCCTTCACCGCGCCGCGCTTTCGCGAGCGCCGCGCCCACCACCTGGTGCACGGCAATCACATCGTTGCCGTCGACCTGCACGCCGTCGATGCCGGCGGCGATGGCCTTTTGCGCGAGCGTTTGCGCGGCGCTCTGCTGGCTGCGCGGCAGCGAAATTGCCCACTGATTGTTGTTGATGACGAGCACGAGCGGCGCGCGCCACGCGCCGGCGAAATTCATCGCCTCGTAAAAATCGCCCTTGGAGGTGGCGCCGTCGCCGAAAATCGCCACCGCCACGCGCGGCTCCTGCCGCAGCAGGAAAGCATAGGCCGCGCCAGCCGCATGACAGACCTGGGTGCCGATCGGCACGCAATTGGGAAAGTCGGAGAGCGGCACGCTGAAGTCGCTGCCGCGCTCGTCGCCGCCCCAATAGAGCAGGCTTTCGGTCATCGTGACGCCACGCAGCAATTGCGCAGCGTGGTCGCGATACGAGGGAAACAGCACGTCTTCGGGCCGCATCGCGCTGGCCACGCCCACGCCGATCGCCTCCTGGCCCACCGACGAAGCAAAGGTGCCGAGCTGGCCCGTACGTTGCAGGGCCACGGCCTTGGTATCGAACGCCCTGGTGAGCACCATGGCGCGATAGAGCGGCAAAAGCGCGGCGGGGTCGCTTGCGAAGGGTGGCAGCGGATGAACGGGTTCGCCGCTGGGGCCGAGATACTGCGTGTAGCCGATTTGAAAACTGGCAGCCGTGGTCATGACGGCCTCCTTGGTGTTTTCAAATATCGTAGGTCTTATCTCGCGGGTGTGCTGGTGACGACGGCTTTACGCAGCGCTGAAAACCACGGCGCCATGATGAGCGACCTCGGTAAACGCCCGCACGAATCGGTAAGTCTGCCCGCCAATCGTGAGTTCGTTGAAGCCCGAACTTGTCACGCCCAGCACCGCGCTCGCCACTGCATTGCGAATTTTGCCGTGCCGTGTCCATTCTTCCTCGGGCTCGCCCGCATCGCCGAGGAACACATCGCTGCTCTCCGCCTGGTTTCGAACCAGAATCAGGCTCTTGCCCTTGTCGAGCAGAAGCTCGAGATATTCGGCCAGCGTGGCCAATGCCTCGGCATCGGCGTCGGCGTCGTGAGATTCGCGAGAGGTTGAAATCATGAGGGCACCTGCGTTGATTGGAACTGCACGGCATTACGGCTTCTATCGTACACGGCCCCGACGCAATTGCACGCCGACTTGCCATTTCACCCGCGCAATCACTGAAAGAACGGTGCGCCACTTCGCTGCAGCAGGCGTACCATCAACTCTTACCCTGCGGCGAACACCGCTTGATCAGAGGGGAGCCAACATGAGACGTCTTTACTTCCTGGCGCCTGACATACCCACGGCAAAAGCGGTCGTGGACGACCTGTTGCTGGCCCGGATTACGTGGCGGCATCTGCACGTTCTCGCGAATCACACCGTCCAGCTCGATCAATTGCCAGGCGCCTCGTTGCTGCAAAGCAGCGACGTCGTGCATGCACTCGAACGCGGCGTGGCGCTGGGCGGCGCGGCCGGCGCCATTGTGGGTCTGGCGGCGCTGGTTTTTCCGCCGGCCGGACTCATCATCGGCGGCGGCGCGGTCGTGACGTTGACGTTGGCGGGCGCGAGCTTCGGCGCGTGGACCGCCGCCATGATAGGCGTGGACGAACCGAATGCCCGGCTCCAGCGCTTTCGCGAAGCGATCCAAGACGGGCAATTTCTGATCATGGCCGATGTACCCGCCGCGCGGGAAGAGGAAATCGCGCAGACGGTTGCGAAACATGTTCCAAGGGCCGATCCGGAAGGCGCCGAACCAACCACGCCGATATTCCCTTGAGCACCTTTACGAGGCGATGAATATCGGATTCCTTAGTTTCTTGAGTTTCTGCCTGATTTCACGATTCCCACCTCCGCTGACGCGGGGGTGGGAAACTGCGCGGGCGCGCTGCGCTCAGTCGTCGAATTTCCCGGCCTGTAGCGCCTCGTCGAAATCCGTGATCCACGGCGCGAAATGGTCGGTGTCGTAAGTCTCTGTCTTGCCGTTGGCAATGCGTGTGACAGAAACCTGCCGGACGGCAGCCTTCGCGCCGCTGGCCGCGCCGTCGTCCTGATTCTTGTCCGTGATCCTGAACTCGCCGAGGTCGAATCCCCGGCTCGTGAGCACCGCCTTGACGTCCGCCTGTTCATCCCAGGAAAACTCGGCAAAGTCGTGGGCAGTCATGTTCATCTCCTCGGCGCGGCGGGCGCGAATGTCGTGGCACGGTGACAAGATGAAACCCATCATAGCCGACACATCGCCATTGTTCGGCGAAAGTTACCATCGCGCACTCGCGCAAAAAATCATACGTTTGCCCATTTGCAGCTCCGCCGCCTTGGCGCCGTCTTTCTGTAACCGGGTCTGTTGTGCCAGCGTCGAGCCATTGAGTATTTTGAAATGCTGAACAAGCCGCCAAGCGTCTTGCGGCTCCTATCGGGTTGAACCGTCGCCCTGACTCCTGCTGAGCCTTAGCATCCACTCGTGAACCGCATTCACCGCAGCAGAGCGCGCAGGCTGCGCCGAGCGCATCAACCACAGCGGCGCGAGCGCAAATCCCGGCACCTGCGGCAGTACCTTAATGCGCCCGCTCGTCAAAGCATCCCCGGCGGCGAGGCGAGACACCATGGCAATCCCCAGTTCCTGCCCGGCTGCCGCCACCAGGAAACGCGGATCGCTGACGGTCATGGCACGTCGCGTTCGCAAGCCATTTCGCCTCAGATCCGGCAACCATGGCGCCCATTCCGGGCGCGCCTCATGAACCAGCAATGGCGCTTGCGTCAACACGTCGGGAAACGGCACAGAGCGCAAACGGCGCTCCGTCGCCGGCCCGCATATGGCGACGGCTTCTTCGTCTAGCAAGTGTTCGCACACGACTTCAGGCGTGCGGATTTCCTTGGGTGATACGACCAGATCGACATCGACACGATCGATCTCGTTGACATCTTCTCCGGTCACGAGCCAGACCTCGATATTCCCCAACGCTTCCGAAAACGCCCGCATGCGCGGCATCAGCCAGCCCGAAGCGAACTCGGCTGTGCACACAACGATTACCGAATCAGGATTGCCATACGGCTCGATACGGTCGCGACCGTCGGCGAGCGTGGTCAGCGCTGCCGTCACGGTCTGCGCATACAGCGATCCAGCGGCAGTGAGCGCGACACCGCGCCCGATGCGCCGGAACAACGGCTGCCCCGTCCATTCCTCGAGTTGCTGAATTTGATGGCTGATTGCCGATTGCGTTAATGCGAGTTCTTGCGCCGCGCGCGTGAAGCTGCCGAGCCGCGCCGCTGCGTCGAAGGCAAGCAAGGCCTGCAAAGGGGGAAGTCTGCGCATGGAGTGGCGGCGAGTAGCTATTAAAAATATCGATACTTCCAGCAAGATTTTTCGCTTTTCAGCGGAATTCTTACTCGCAATGATACAGCCAGCCGTCACCACACGCGTCCTGCTTTAAGGCAGTCATGAGGAATATTTGTGTGACGCTCCCACCACAACTGACCGGATCCATTCGTATGACCCTGAATCTTGCGCCTGCCCACCTCACGCCAACCGCTGCAGCGGGTATCGACGGGCAACCCTCCCCTCCCACTTACGCCGGCGTGCTGTCCTTCATGCGGCGGCCATACACGCGAGACCTCGCCGGCGTGGATGTCGCCGTATCCGGTATTCCGCTCGACCTTGCCACGACTTTCCGCCCCGGCACCCGCTTCGGTCCGGCGGGCGTACGGGCCGCGACGGTCATGTTGTCGGAGCTGGGCGCGTTCCCGTGGGGCATCGACCCGTTCGATCACCTGAACGTGATCGACTACGGGGACTGCTGGTTCGACGCCCACAATCCGGTCAGCATTCGCGACGCGATCATCGCCCATGCGCGCGGCATTCTCGCGACCGGCACGCGCATGTTGACGCTCGGCGGCGATCACTACGTGACCTACCCCCTGCTCGTCGCGCACGCAGAAAAGTACGGCAAACCGTTGAGCTTGATCCACTTCGACGCGCATTCCGACACTTGGCCGGACGACAACCCCGACTCGCTGAATCACGGCACGATGTTCTACAAGGCGATCCGCGAGGGACTCATCGACCCCGCACGGTCGGTGCAAATCGGCATTCGCACGTGGAACGAAGACTTCATGGGTGTGCGGGTTCTGGACGCGCCGTGGGTACATCGCAACGGCACGCAGGCGACCATCGACGAAGTCCTGTCCATTGTGGGGGATGCGCCGGCTTACCTGACTTTCGACATCGACTGCCTCGATCCGGCCTTTGCCCCCGGCACCGGCACGCCGGTAGCCGGCGGCCTCAGTTCCGCGCAGGCGCTCGAAATCGTTCGTGCACTGGGCCCCGTCAATCTGGTAGGCGCGGACGTGGTGGAGGTGTCGCCGCCCTACGATCACAGCGATGTGACTGCGCTCGCCGCGGCTCATCTTGCCGTCGACATGCTGTGCCTGATGCGCAATCAGAAGCTCGCCCGCCACCAGCGCATGTAAATCCACAGCCGGTTTGATCGAACCATTTCTGGGTGACCCTCATGTCCCACACCATCATGAAGCCGTTACTGGCAGCACTGCTGGCATGCGCGTCCGGCGCAAGCGTGCATGCCGAAGAAAAGCAGCTCAATCTGTACAACTGGGCCGATTACATTGCGAAAGACACCGTGCCGAACTTCGAAAAGGAGTCCGGAATTCACGTGCGCTATGACGTCTACGACGGCGACGAAACCTTGCAAGCGAAACTGCTCGCTGGGTCAACCGGATATGACGTCGTCGTGCCAACCTCGAATTTTCTCGCCAAACAGATCGAAGCGGGCATTTATCAGAAACTCGACAAATCGAAATTGCCGAACCTGGTGAACCTGGACCGCAATCTGCTGAAGCTCGTCGCCGATGCGGACCCCGGCAATCAATATGCAGTGCCGTGGGCGTGGGGCACCACAGGGCTTGGCTACAACATCACCCATGTCAAAAAGATTCTCGGCAACGATGCGCCGCTCGATAGCTGGGACATTCTCTTCAAACCGGAATATTTGAGCAAGCTGAAGAGTTGTGGCGTATCCATGCTCGACGCGCCCGCCGATGTGTTTGCGGTCACGCTGCACTACCTCGGCAAGGATCCGAACAGCGAAAACCCCGCTGACTATCAAGCGGCTTATGAGGCGCTCAAAAAGATTCGCCCGTATGTCACGCAATTCAACGCAACCACGTACATCAACGATCTCGCTGGCGACGACATCTGTTTTGCGCTGAGCTGGTCGGGCGATGTGTCGATGGCGAGTCATCGCGCACGCGAGGCCAACAAGCCTTACGAGATCAAATACTTCATTCCTGCCGCAGGCGCGCCGGTGTGGTTCGACATGATGGCGATTCCAAAAGATGCGCCGCATCCACAAGCGGCGCTCGAGTGGATCAACTATATCGAGCAGCCCGAAGTGCATGCGGGCATCACCAACGAGGTGTTTTATCCCAATGCCAACGCGGCCGCACGCAAGTTTGTTCGCCCCGAGATTCTGAACGATCCGACTGTATATCCACCCGAGCCGGTGCTGAAAACGCTGTTCCTGCTCAAGCCGCTGCCGCCAACGATCAAGCGACTGGAAAGCAGACTGTGGACGCAGTTGAAGTCCGGCGGCTAGCGCCTGATGGTATCCGGAAGATCGTGAGCCATTGGCCCTGATGCCGTACTTCGACGGCGACGCCACGACCGGCCGGGGCAACCGCCCCGGCAAGATGGACAATAAAAAGTTGGAGACACAATGAGTGAAGGCAGCATTACGCAGGTGGAATCGTTCGGTTTCGAGCGCATTCCGGATGCGTCGCGGTACGCGCGACCGATCGATCTGTTCCGCTTGCTGTTTGGTGGTTGCAACACGTTTTCCACCTCGGTACTTGGCAGCTTTCCCGTGCTGGTCGGGCTGTCGTTCAAGGCCGGCGTCTGCGCTATCGTACTGGGCGTGCTCGCCGGCACGTGCATCCTGGCCCCCATGAGCCTGTTCGGCCCGCGCAACGGCACTAGCGACCCCGTGTCGTCTGGCGCGCATTTCGGCATTCACGGCCGGATCGTCGGCTCGTTCCTTGCGCTGCTCACGTCGATCGCATTCTTCTCGCTCGCCGTCTGGAGCTCCGGCGATGCGCTCGTCGGCGGCGCAAACAGTGTGGCCGGCGTCCCGGTCAACAGCTGGACGCTCGGTGCCGCATACCTGGTCTTCGCGGTACTCGTGCTGATCGTGTGCGTGTACGGTTTTCGCTTCATGCTGTGGGTCAACAAGATTGCGGTCTGGTCCGCGACCCCGATGTTCATCGTGGGCCTGATCGCGTTCGCGAACCTGTTCGATCTGAACTATGCGGGCACAGTGCACGAAGGCAGTGCTGGCTTCTGGGCCGCGTTCGTCGCAACGGTACTGGTGGCGCTAAGCAATCCGGTGTCGTTTGGCTCGGCGCTCGGCGACTGGGCGCGCTACATTCCCGAGCCCACACCGAAGCACCGGGTGATCGGCGCGGTGTTCGCCGCGCAGATCGCCACCTTCCTGCCATTCTTTTTCGGTCTCGCCACCGCAACGGTCATCGCGACGAAAGCCCCTGCCTTCATCGTCTCGAACGACTACGTCGGCGGCCTGCTGGCGGTGTCTCCGCGCTGGTTCCTGCTGCCGATGTGCCTGATCGCGATCGTCGGCGGCTTGTCGACCGGCACGACCGCGCTGTACGGCACGGGGCTCGACGTGTCGAGCATGTTCCCGCGCTTCCTGAACCGCGTCCGCGCCACGCTGCTGATTGGCACCTGCGCGATCGCATTCATCTTTATCGGCCGCTTCGCATTCAACCTCGTTGAAAGCGTTGCGACGTTCTCGACACTGATCGACACATTCAGTTGCCCTTGGATGGCGATCATGGCGATCGGCTATCTGACGCGCCGTGGCTACTATCTTGCCGATGACCTGCAGGTATTCAACCGCGGGCTGCACGGCGGGCACTACTGGTTCACGCGTGGCTGGAACCTGCGCGCGATGGGCGCGTGGCTGCCGGCCGCGTTCATCGGCCTGTCGTTCGTGAACCTGCCGGGCCAATTCGTCGGGCCGCTTGGCAAGCTCGCGGACGGGATCGACCTCAGCGTGCCGGTGTCGCTGCTAATGGGCGGCGTGCTGTATCTGACACTGCTGACGCTGTTCCCGGAACCGGACGGTGTATACGGCCCCTTGGGCCGGCGCTTGGTGCGTGACGGCCGCCGTTGTGCACATAAGGCGGGCGCAGCCCCGGCGATCCAGCAAAGGAGCTACTGAAACCCGTGCCGCGGCCCGAGCAACGACTGCCCGCCTGAATCAGTCGACTAGACGCAACGCGCTATGCTTGCGGTCTCGACAAAGACCAGGCAAGGAGGCCAGTGGTCATGGACAGAACGGTGACAGTGGCGGGCGTGGTCGGCACGGGTCTGATGGGCGTCGGCATCGCGACGCAATGTGCACTGCATGGCCTGCGCACAATCGTGCATGACGTCGATCCCGCCCGGCTCGCGAGCGTGGCGGCAAAGGCCGAGGCCGTGCTCGACGAACTCATCGACGCCGGACGCATCGACGCGGCCGCGCGTGCAGCCACGCTCGCGCGCATCGAAACCACCGCGCAGCTCGGCACCATGGCGCAGGCACAGTTCGTTTTCGAAGCCGTGCCCGAAGTGCTCGATCTCAAGCATCGGCTCTATGCGCAACTCGGCGCTGTGCTCGCCCCCGATGCGATTCTCGCGAGCAACACGAGCGGCTTCGAGCCCGATCTGCTCGCCGGCCCCCTGCCCGCGCCCGAGCGTTTCGTGATCGCCCATTTCTGGAACCCGCCTCATATGATTCCGCTCGTCGAGGTGGTGCCGGGCCGCGCGACCGCGCCCGAGGTCACGGCGCGCACGGAGGCGCTCATGCGCGCGATCAGCATGGAGCCGGTCGTGCTCGCCAAGTCGATTCCGGGCTTCGTCGGCAACCGGTTGCAATTCGCGGTGCTGCGCGAGGCGCTCAACATCGTGCGCTCGGGCGCGGCGAGCCCCGACGTGGTCGATCGCGTGATGAAGGCATCGCTTGGCCGCCGCTGGGGCATCGTCGGGCCGCTCGAAAGCGCGGACATGGGCGGCCTCGATACCTTCGTCGACATCGCTTCGCACCTCATGCCCGCGCTCGCGAAGGACGAAGACGTGATCGATCTGCTGCGCGAGCAGGTAAACGCCGGACGGGTTGGCGTGCGCAGCGGCGCGGGCTTTTACGACTGGGACGAAGCACATCTCGCCCGCGTGAAGGCGGCGCGGCGCAAGCTGATCGCGGGCGGTTGAATGGCGATTGAATGGCGGTTGAGTGGCCGATTGAGCCGCCAGTCCGGCTCAATCGGCCAGGCTCATGCCGCCTTGCGTGCGTCGGCAATACGCGGCGGCGCTTCGGAGCGTGCATAGAGCCGCTCCAGATACGCCTGCAAACGCGGAAAGCCGCCGAGCATCTGGAATTCGTTGGCCCAGTCCATTAGATAAACCGTCACGCAATCGGCCGCCGTGAGCCGGTCCCCTACGATGAATTCGCGCGTTTCCAGATGCTTTTCGAGCACGGCCGCCATGGCCGCGAATTCGTCGCGCGCCAGTTCGATATCGGCCGGCAGGCGCTTGTCCGGCGGATAAAGCATCGAGTGCCTCGTGATTCGCCACAGCGGCTGCTCCAGCTCCGTTACCGCGAACAAGATCCAGCGATAAGTCTGCGCCCGCGCATCCAGGTCGGCGGGCATCAGGCCTTTCTCCGGATATTTGTCGGCGAGGTACAGCACGATCGCCGCCGATTCGGGAATGACCCGGTCGCCGTCGATCAGCACGGGGACCTTTCCGGCCGGATTGACGCGCAGGAATTCCGGCTGCTTGTGCTCGCCTTCGAGCAGATTGACCGATATGAACTCGAAATCGGCGTCGACTTCCTTGAGACCCCATAGCGCGCGTTGCGAACGAGTTCCCGCAAATCCGTAAAGCTTCATCGCGACTCTCCAAAGCAATCAGTCGAAAGCGCAGTCGAAAAACGCCTGCGCCGCCTGGCGGGGCTGAATCCGCAGTTCAGCCGGGAGGAATCGGCAGCACCGGCATCACCTCGACAGCATCCCCGGGAAACTTCGTGAAATGCGGATGGCCTTCGAACAGCTTCGTGGCGTCCTCGATCGATGCGGCGCGCACAACCGTGAAGCCTGTTAGCGCATTACTGGTGTCCTTGACACCGTTCGGGCCAATGCTCTTGGTCTTGCCGAGCGGCCCGCCGAGTTCGACGATGTCGGCCTTGTGCTCTTCCACCCACGCCTTCCATGCTGCGATGCCCTCGCGCTCGCGGGCGTGCCGCTCGTCTTCGGGAAGCGCCCACCATGCCTGCGCACGCGGGTTGTCGTGGCTGCCGAGAAAAATGGCGAGAAACAGTTTCTGATCGCTCATGCGTCCTCCGTCTGCATTGAGAGCAACGGGATGTTGCTCATCCGGCCTTGACAATATAGGTTGATATCAACATAATTGCAACATGTCACGCGCAAAGAAAATCCCTTTCGAAACCACGCTCATGGTGCGTGATTGCTGCCTGTGTCTGCACATGCAGCGCGCGGCGCGCAACCTCGCGCGCATTTTCGACGAGGCTTTGCGCCCACTCGATCTCACGAACGGCCAGTTCTCGCTGCTGATGTCGCTCAACCGGCCGGATCCGCCGGCCATCAAAGATGTCTCCACGCTGCTGGCCATGGATCGCACCACGCTCACGGCCGCGCTAAAACCGCTGGAGCGCCGCGGGCTCGTCGGCATCGTGCAAGATCCGGACGACAAGCGCAGCCGCCTGCTCAGCCTGACCCCCGAGGGCGAACGCCTGCTTGCCGAAGCGTTCCCTGTGTGGCAGCGCACGCATGCCGAAATCGAACAGGACTTCTCTGCAGGAGAAGTCGACCGGTTACGCAAGCAGTTGCGTGCGCTTTCATAAGTTCTATTTGCACTACGACACAATCTGTTGTGTGCACAACTTTATTGTGCCTGACCTCCCTCTCGTTAACCGGAAACGCTTTCCGCAGACGGTATAATTCTGGCCGCAACGACAGGGTGATATTTGCGTTTCCGACCCGGATTTTCATATGCCAATGTGAAAAACCCGCATGGTCAGCAAGATCTACCGCCCACGCTCAAATGAGTAAGCTGCCGGCACGAATTACCTCTAATCCCCCAATTGATGTTCATACAGAAAGATAGACTGGGTTCGCAATGCTGAAGCGGAGTGTTTCCGCCAGCGACGTTGGGGAGCGAGCGGTGATCGAGGTGCGAAGAGCCATTGTTGCGGAGCGGCGCCGTTCGCTGCGGGTCTATGCAAGCATCATTGCCGCCCTCCTCGCAAGCGCCGTGGCTTCCGCCTGGCAGGCAAGCGCGGTTGTCGCCGATGCCCGCGTGCAAAACCGCGCATCCTTGCTCGTGAGCACCAGCAACGCCTTGCTCAGCGGCATGAAGGACGCGGAGAGCGGGCAGCGCGGATTCCTTCTGACCGCGGACGAACAGTATCTGGCGCCCTATGTGAGCGGCAGGGCGGAAGCGCTCGACGCGCTCGGCCGGCTCTCCGGTTTGCTTCACGGCCCCGAGCAGGTTGCCGCGCTGCGGGACGTCCGCCGCGACATGGACGAAAAGCTCGCCGAATTGGCCCAGACCGTGCAACTCGAGCGCAACGGCCAGCATGAGCGCGCACTGGCCGTGGTCAGGACCAATGCCGGCAAGGCGGCGATGGACCGGCTTCGCGAGCGCATCGAGGCGATCGCTGCCGATTGCGACGCAAAAAGCGCGGCTGCGCTGCGCGACGAAACCTTGCGCGTCGAGCGCACGGGCTACGCATTCGCCGGCTTGCTGCTGGGTGTTCTCGCGCTGCTGGCGTTTGCCACCGTCATGCAAAGAAAAGCGTTCACGGGCGTCGTGCGCGGCGCCGAACGCATGACGCGCGCCGCGCTGCGCGACGCGCTCACCGGCCTGCCGAACCGCCGCGATCTGGATCTGCGGCTACGCGCGCTCGAAGGCCACACGGCGACGGCCCATGGCCCTGTCACCGCGCTGTTCATGGATCTCGATGGCTTCAAGCTCATCAACGACACCCAGGGACATGCAACCGGCGACGCGCTGCTGCGCCGCGTTTCGGAGCGGATGCGGCAAGTGAAGCGCTCCGGCGATCTGCTCGCGCGCGTGGGCGGCGACGAATTCGTGCTGATCGCACCAGGCCTCGCAAACCGCGCGGACGTCGATCAGCTTTGCGCCCGGCTCATTGCAGCGGTAGGCCCGCTGGCGCGCGAGTTCGGCTTTGTGGGCCTGAGCATCGGCATTGCAATCCGCGAAGCGGCGAGCGAAACGCTTGCCGACCTCGTCGAGCGAGCCGACCAGGCCATGTACGACGCCAAGCGTTCTGGCGGCGGCTATCGGTTCAGCCCCGAAGGACCCTGAGATCGGCCCAGCAAAGGCGCTTGCCTGGCTAGCCCCTCAAGCGCCCCTCAGCAGCAGACAGCCCGCAAACCCTCGCGAGTTTTTTCAAATTCGCTGGAAGATCCTGCGCATTACCCAGTTTAGTTTGATAAGGATAACTGATTGTGAAAGTGAAACATCTCGTTGCCAGAATGATGGCCGGTCTCACCCTCAATATGTTTGCCGGCGTCGCCGGCGCAGCTTGCGTCACCAACCCCGCCGCCCAGCCTGACGCCTCGTTTCCCGCTACGCTTACGGGCAAGCTCGTCTATCACAGTTACGTGACATACGGCGACGGCACGAGCCAGATCTTTCTCTACGACTTCTCGGCGCGCTCGCTCACGCAGTTGAGCAAGGCCTCGTGGGGCATCAAGGACCCGATGAACGCCGTGTTCAGCCCCGACGGCAAATGGATTGCCTTCATGGGCGTGACCAACAACGCGTGGAATGTGTTCATGTACCAGCTTGGCACCAGCAACGCGCCGGTGAACATGACAAACAGCACGGGCGCCACGCGCAATGAAGACCCGAAATTCAGCGCGGACGGCAAGACCCTCGTGTTCAAGCAGAACGGCGACGTCAAGCAAGCAACGCTCTCGTACACGAGCGCGGGCCCGACCTTCACTTCGGTCGTGAGCCTGACCAACGCCCCCTCGGGCGCCGAGTATTCAATGCCCTTTCTTGCGCCCGACGCAAGCGCCGTTTACTACGCCACCGGCGCGGGCGCGAACATGGGGCTCATGAAGCGCACGCTCGCAACCGGCGTCACGGCCGTATTCGATCATCCCGCTTCGCTGCAAACCTACTACCCGATCGTGCGCGCGGACGGCAACGTGTTCTACGCGCGCTGGAAGGACGCCAGCGGGCTTGACCAGATCTATGAGAAAACGCAGGACCCGGCTTCGACGCCGAACCCGTTGTCGCTCAACGACTGCGTCAGCAACAACTCCGACCCGGCCCCGGTGAACGGCACGAACTACCTGTTCTTCTCGTCGACGACGGCGGGCGGCTACCAGCTCTACATGGCCGACGTGACCACGGGCCAGCGCTGGAGCCTCACGCAGTTCGGCGTGAATGCCGATTCCACCAAGGCCAAGCTCGGGTCGAGCTATTACGGCGGCCCGGCTGCGAACCAGACCGCGCTGCTTTCGCAGGGGCATCCCGCCAGCGCTTCGGCCAGCTACAACGCGTCGCTCACGCCCGACAAGGCCTTCGACGGCAATACGACCAGCACGCGCTGGGACTCGCCCGAAGGCGCGGGCGTCGATCCGCAATGGATCTCCGTGGACCTCGGCGCCGTGAAGAGCATCAGTGGCGTCGATCTGTACTGGGACGCTGGCGCCAGCGTCTATCAAATCCAAACCTCGAACGACAACGTCAACTGGACGACGCTCTACTCAACGAGCAACGGCGTCGCCTACGGCCACGTCAAGCTGTCGAATCTCAACGGCCAGGGCCGCTATGTGCGGATGTACGGCACGAAGCGCGCAACGCAGTGGGGCTACTCGCTCGACGAAATGCAGGTGTGGGGGTCGTAAGCGCCACGCACGGCACATGGGCCGTGAACGATGGCAACCATCGGCTCACGGTTCGTCCGACACCGCCGAAAGCGGCGCGGCCACCTGCTCCAGCGACTTGCGCTCGGCATCCACGCCCCAGATCGCAGCGACCAGCGCCGCCCCCACCATCAGCGCGGAACCCACGAGGTAACCCGTGAATACCTCGCCGCGCTGATGCGTATCAATCAGATGTCCGAAGAAAACCGGCCCGATAATCCCGCCTAGCGCCGTGCCGAACGCATAGAACACCGCAATCGCGAGCGCGCGGATTTCGAGCGGGAACGATTCGCTCACGGTCAGATAAGCGGAGCTGGCCGCCGCCGAAGCGAAAAAGAAAATCACCATCCACGCAATAGTTTGTGTCGTGACGGTCAACATCCCTTGCGCGAACAAGTAGCCGCTTCCCGTCAGCAACAGGCCCGAGATCGCATACGTCGCGGCAATCATCTTGCGGCGTCCAATTACGTCGAACAGCCGCCCCAGCACGAGCGGCCCCAGGAAATTGCCGAGCGCGAACGGCAGCAGGTAGAGGCCCACGTCGCCGCCCGCCACGTGATAGAAGTCCGTGAGCACCAGTGCGTAGGTAAAGAAGATCGCGTTATAGAAAAACGCCTGTGCCGTCATCAGCGAAAGTCCGACCGCTGCGCGCCGGCGGTGCTGCACGAAGATCGCGTGCAGCACGGTTGAGAGCGGCGTATGGCTTTGCGCGCGCAGCCGCAACGGCTTCCCCGGAGGATCGCCAAGCACATGTCCCGCCTTGCGAAAGCGCGCCTCGATCGTCTCGACGATGGCGCGGGCTTCGTCATGCTCGCCGTGCGTGAGCAGCCAGCGCGGGCTTTCCGGTATCCATGAGCGCATCGGCAGGATCACGAGCGCAAGCACCGCGCCGATGAAGAAACACACGCGCCAGCCCCAATCGGGTGGCAGCAGATGCGGTTCGAGCACGACCAGCGAACCCGCGGCGCCAATGCCCGCGCCCACCCAGAATGTGCCGTTGATGCCGAGGTCGGTCCAGCCGCGCACGCGCGCCGGCGTGAACTCCTGAATGGTCGAATTGATCGCCGCGTATTCGCCGCCGATGCCCGCGCCCGTGAGCGCGCGAAACACCACGAAGCTCGCGAAACTCCACGAGAACGCCGTGGCAGCGGTGGCGATCAGATAGACGGTGAGCGTGATGAAAAAGAGTTTGCGCCGCCCCAGCCGGTCCGTGAGCCAGCCGAAGCCCAACGCGCCGCACACCGCACCGGCAATATAGGCGCTGCCGGCAAGCCCGACCTGGGTGTTGTCGAAATGGAGCATCGGGCTCGTCTTCAGCGCACTCGCCACGGCGCCCGCGAGCGTCACTTCGAGCCCGTCCAGCAGCCAGGTGACGCCAAGCGCCACGACAATCAGCACATGAAAGCGTCCCCACGGCAGGCGGTCGAGGCGCGCGGGAAGATCGGTTTCGACGATGGATTGCGTTTCGGTCGTATGCATCGCACAGGCAGGTTTCGGGTCGCAGGCATCTCGCGCTTAACGATGCATCGCAAGCACATGGCATGCCCGTCCGGCCCGGGAACGCGCGATGCGCGCGCAGCTCGAACGCTATGCGGGTCTAGACACCGCGCAACGGCGCACCAACCTGCAACGCGTCCGCCAGCGTGTGCGCATGCAGTTCGAGGAACACCAGGATCCCACTCAGCCTGGCGGCGCCTGCGCGTTCGACGTGGTGCTGGACGATGCGATATATCCGCTCAACCGTGCGGCCGAAGCCTACGAGCGGATGATGAGCGGCAAGGCGCGCTTCAGGGTCGTGCTGGTGCCCGGGAAATAGCGCTCGACGCGATATCACGCGCTCAGACCGAGCGCGCGATCGCCTGACCCAGCAGCGAAAGCCCCAGGTCGATCTCCTCCTCGCTCACGGTCAGCGGCGGCGCGATCCGGAACACGCCGCCCATCCCAGGCAACTGCACGATGTTCATGCTGAGCCCGAGGTTCATGCACTCGCGCGTGATCTTCGCGCCCAGCCCATCGGCGGGCTCCTTCGTGCGGCGATCCTTGACGATCTCCATGCCGAGCAAAAGACCACGCCCGCGCACGTCGCCGATGCACTCGAAGCGCTCCATCAGATCGAGCAGACCACGCCTCAACCGGTCACCCATGACGTTCGCGCGCGCAACCAGCCCCTCGCGCTCCACCACGTCCAGCACCCGCAGGCCCACGGCGGCCGGCAGCGGATCGGACACGTGCGTCGTGTAGAACAGATAACCCAGTTCATGCGCGCGCTCTTCGATCTCCGAGGAGGTCACGACGGCCGCGAGCGGCAGTCCGGCGCCCAGCGTCTTCGAGAGCGTGAGCATGTCGGGGGTCACGCCGTCGCGCTCGCAGGCGAACATCGTGCCGGTGCGCCCCACCCCGGTTTGCGCCTCGTCCAGAATCAGCAGCATGCCGCGCTCTTCGCATTTACGCTTGAGCGCCGCCATGTAGCCTTCGGGAAGTTCGATGATCCCGCCAGAGCTCAGGATCGGCTCGGCGATGAAGGCGGCGAGATTGCCGCTGGACTGGCGATCGATCAGGTCGAATGCGTAATCCAGCTCCGCAAGATAATCGTAATGGCCGTCGCGCTCGAAGCGCGGCCGGTACGTGAATGGCGCCGGTATCGCGAACGAGCCGACCGCCGCGGGCCCGACGCCCTTGCGGCCCGCGCTATAGGTCGCGGAGGCCGCGCCACCCGTCATGCCGTGCCACGACTGGGCAAAGCCGACGATCTCGTACTTGCCCGTGACCAGCTTCGCCATGCGGATGGCGGCCTCGTTCGACTCCGCGCCGGTGCTGAGCAACAGCGCGCGGTCGAGCCCGTCGGGCGTAACTTCGGCCAGACGCGTGGCGAGATCGACCACGGGCCGCGAGAGCATGCCGCTGAAGAGATGGTCGAGCTTGCCGGCGTACTCGTTGATGACCGAGACGATTTCCGGGTGGCTGTGCCCCAGCACCGCGCTCATCTGCCCCGAGGTGAAATCGAGGATCGCGCGGCCATCCGCGTCGTAGACAAAGCTGCCCTTGGCGCGCTCGATGATCATCGGTTCGAACGTACCGCCATAGCGGATGAGGTGCTGCCTGGCATTGCGCCAAAACGTTGCGTCGTCGTTCCGGGACACCGTGCTTCTCCTGGTGGTTGGCTGCCAAACGAGGGCTTGGCGGGAATGACTTGCAGTGTAGGCGCGCCTCTGTTTTTATAGAAACGAATAGTTTTAATGCGAGCCAGCAGTATGGCTAATATCGGCGGCCAATTTCAGCGGCCGGCGTCGGCAACCCACTTCGGCCGTTAATATCCGGGGCGAATATCGTGACGAATACCGTGAGCCGGTCGCTGGAAATCGATCTGCTGCGTTCGTTTGCTGTCGTTGCGGAAGTACGCTCGCTGAGCCGCGCGGCCAGCCGGGTCGGCCGCACGCAATCCGCGTTGAGCCAGCAGATGAAACGTCTGGAGGAGATCGTCGATCAGCCGCTGTTTCAGCGCACCGGACGTGGCGTGGCGCTGACGAATCCCGGCGAGCGCCTGCTGATTCACGCGCAGCGCATGCTGCGGCTGCACGACGAGGCCATGGCCGACTTGTGCGGCAAGGGATTGATGGGGACGATCCGCTTCGGCTGCCCGGACGACTATGCCGCCGTGTTTCTGCCTTCGCTGCTGCGCCAGTTTTCGCGCCAACACCCGCAGGCGCTCGTGGAGGTCGTTTGCGGACCTACGCCGCGCCTCATCGAGCAACTCGAAAGCTGCTCCGTGGATCTCGCGATGATTTCATTGCCGGAAGATGCCAACGGCCATGCGGACGACGACATCATCCGCCACGAGCAGCTCGTGTGGATCGGCTATCCGGGGCTGGAACCCGAGCACTTCGATCCATTGCCGCTCGCGCTCTCCGACCCGGACACGCTCGACCACATGGCCGCGTGTGAGGCGCTGCAACGTATCGGCCGCGCTTACCGCGTGGCCTATGCGAGCAGCAGCCTCTCCGGTCTGACCGCGCTGGTGCGCTCCGGGCAAGCCTTCGCCGTGATGACGCAGGCGGCCGTGCCCGCGGACCTTGCCATCCTGCACGGCGAGCCCGGTCTGCCGCCCTTGCCCAGCGTCGGCATTACGCTGAAGTTCGAACGCAAACGCCCCTCACATCTCGTCGCAGCGTTTGCCGAACACATCCGGCTGACGCTGCCACTGCTGTGAGGGGCGCTGCAAACCTGCGCAACTAGCGCAGGCTAACTCGATCGACGTTCTCAGCCCGCAATCTTCGCGATCTGGAGCAGGTTCGTCGTGCCCGACTCGCCGAACGGCAGGCCGGCGGCAATCGCCACGAGGTCGCCTTCGCGGCCGAAGCCCTCGGTCACTGCCGCGCGGCAGGCGAGACCGATCATCTCGTCCACGTTGGACGCTTCCACGCGCGGCACTGCGTGCACGCCCCAGGTCAGCGCCAGACGGCGTGCGACCTGCTCAGAAGGCGTCAGCGCGACGATGCGCGACGGAGCACGCTCGCGGGCCGCGCGCAGGCTCGTGAAGCCCGAGCTCGTGTAGGTGACGGTGACGACCGGCTGGATCAATTGCACGGCCTTGCGCAGCGCGCAGCAAATCGAGTCGGCGACGGTCGCATCGGCACGCGTGTGCGAAGCGTCGATCTGCTCGCGGTAGGCGGGATCGCCTTCCACGCGCTCGATGATGCGGTTCATCGTGCTGACCGCTTCGAGCGGGAACTTGCCACTCGCCGATTCGGCCGACAGCATCACCGCGTCAGCGCCTTCGTAAATCGCGCCAGCGACGTCCGAGGTTTCCGCACGCGTGGGCACCGGCGAATTCGTCATCGATTCGAGCATCTGCGTCGCCACCACCACCACGCGGCCGACGCGGCGCGCTTCGCGAATGATACGGCGCTGCAGCTCCGGAATCTGCTCGGCCGGCAGCTCGACGCCGAGGTCGCCACGCGCCACCATCACGCCGTCGCTGCGCTGGACGATGCCTTCGAGGTGATCGATCGCCAGCGGCTTTTCGAGCTTCGCCATGATCCATGCGCGGTCGCCGATCAGCTCGCGGGCTTCTTCGATGTCTTCCACGCACTGGACAAACGACAGCGCCACCCAGTCGACGCCGAGTTCGAGACCGAACGCGAGGTCTGCGCGATCCTTCTTCGTGAGCGGCGAGATCGGCAGATGCGAGCTCGGCACGTTTACGCCCTTGCGGTCGGAAATGCGTCCGCCCACCAGCACGACGGTCTCGGCGAAATCTTCACCCGAGGCCTCCACGCGCAGACGGACCTTGCCGTCGTCGAGCAGCAGTTCCGAGCCCGGCTTCACAGCCTTGAAGATCTCGGGATGCGGGAGCGGCGCGCGCTCCTGATTGCCCGGCTTCGTATCGAGGTCGAGACGGAAACGCGCGCCCACGGCGAGCTCCGCAAAACCCGTCTCGAACGTGCCGAGACGCAGCTTCGGCCCCTGGAGATCGAGCAGGATGCCGACCGGACGGCCGTATTCCTGTTCGAGCCGGCGGATTTCCGCATGACGCTGGCTATGGTCTTCGTGCGTGCCGTGGCTGAAATTCAGACGGAAGACATCGACGCCGGCCTCGAAAAGCGAACGGATGACCTTCGGGTCCGAACTGGCCGGCCCGAGCGTGGCGATGATCTTTGCATTACGGTTTCGCTTCATTTCCTCTCCGCGGACTGCGTGCCTCGCCGCCCCCACCAATGAGGGGCGCGCGAAACTCATGAACGTTCGTGAATCTTGGACTGCATTCATGAGACACTGGGATCAGCACCGCTACACCTGGCTGGAACCTGTGCCTCTAATAGCGCGACAGCGTAGAAAATGCCGTCTTGCCCGGATAGCGCTGGAAAACCCCTGGCAATGGATCAAAATCTGCCAATAGCTTATGGATCAACGCTCGAATAAGGTTATCCCTCACGCGCAATACTGATTTCCCGCGAAAGGCATTCCAGGCGCGCGTGCGATCTCCTATGATCTACGGCCATATAAATTACCGATCAAAACATCTGCATAACTAAGCTGGTATACAGATCGGAATAACGAAACTCGAACGTTCGTTCGATTGTTTCATCCATGAGACACAGTGGCTTACCGGCGCCCCCTACCGGAAACCCTGTCCCGGTCCTATCTTCCCTACATGACAACGAGGCCATTACGGCCGGAAGATAAGGATTCGCACCATGAAGAAGATCATCGGCAAGTACAGCAACCCCAACCAGCATTGGGTGGGCGACGGATTTCCGGTTCGCTCGCTGTTTTCGGACCGCACGGTGGGCCGCCAGCTGAGCCCGTTCCTGATGCTCGACTACGCAGGCCCCGCCCGATTCGATCCGACCACGCACCGTCGCGGTGTCGGCCAACACCCGCATCGCGGCTTTGAAACCGTGACGATCGTGTACGAGGGCGAACTCGAACATCGCGACTCGTCGGGCGGCGGCGGCAAGATCGGCGCCGGCGACGTGCAATGGATGACCGCGGGCGCGGGCATTCTTCACGAGGAGTTTCACTCGGGCGACTTCGCGAAGTCGGGCGGCACGCTGGAAATGGCTCAGCTTTGGGTGAACCTGCCCGCGAAGGACAAGATGACGCCGCCGCGTTATCAAACCTTGCTCGCGAGCGCGATTCCGACCGTTGAATTGCCCGGGGGCGCTGGCAGCGTGCGCGTGATCGCGGGCGAGTACGCGGGCCATGCAGGTCCGGCGCTCACGTTCACGCCCATGGACGTGTGGGACATGCGCGTGAAGGCCGGGCACGGCACGCAGCTCGACTACCCCGCCGGACGCTCGCTTGCACTCATCGTGTCGCGTGGGCGCATCGTGGTGAACGGCAGCGAGCAAGTGGGAGACGGCGAGATGGTGCTGTTCGAGCGCACCGGCACCGGGGTGCAAATCGACGCGTCCAGCGACGCGACGATCCTGCTGCTCGGCGGCGAGCCGATCGACGAGCCCGTGGTGGCGTATGGCCCGTTCGTAATGAACACGGCCGATGAAATCCGCGAGGCGGTGCAGGACTTCAATAGCGGCCGGTTTGGCCAGATCGCGAGGGAAGCCGCGGGAAACGCGCGATAACGGCGTGAACGTCACGCGGTGGTTTGCTTGTGCAAACCGCCGCGTGCGCCATGGTTGATCAAAACCGCGCCGTGGCCTGAACCCCGACCGTCACGCTTGCGGTCGGAAAGCCGCTGGGCTTGTAGATTGGCGTTCCCACGAACAAGTCGTAGCTGAGGCCCACATATTTCGCGGGAATGCCGCCGCGTATGCCGATGACCGCGCCCGCAAGCTGGGTGCCCGCAAGAAATTCAGTGGCAGGCCCGAACACCCGCCCGTAATCGACCCCGGCATAAAGCGTCTGCCCGGTCTGAAACACCGGCCACTGCAACTCGTTGCGCCAATAGAAGCCCTTCTCGGCGGCAAGCATCGTGTTGCCGTCGAAGCCGCGCACCGTGTAGCGGCTGCCGATCGTCAGATCGTCGATGTAGAACAGCGCGTCGTCGGTGTATTGGCCGTGGAAGGTGGTCACGTAAGCAAAGCGCTGGTTCGCGATCGCAAACGGCACGGAGAGATTCGCGTCGAGCACCGCCATCTGAAAGCGGTAAGTCGGATTGTTGAAAAATGGCGTGCCATCGCTCTGCACCGGATCGGCCGTCGCGCCCAGTCCACCAATGCCATGACGCCACGCCAGCGAGCCGTCGAACTGCGAGGCGCCGATGTAATGCCGGTCGGTCAAGCCCGCCTCGATGAACGTGTTGTTGCGCGCCTGCGCGGCAATGCTGGTGTCCTCGACAAAGCTCTCGCCAAACCGCTTCGAGAGCTGGAAATAAGCGCCGAAAACATCGTTCTGGCTGCGTGCGAGCACGCGCGCCAGCCTCAGCGCCGCCGTCTGCGAATTGCCGCTGGAAACGAACGTCTGGTTCACGCCCGCGATGTTCTGGTAGTAGGTATTCGTGTTGCCCGAGAGCGTCGCGCTCCAGTAGCCAAACGGCACCGAATACGAACCGTTGAAGCCGTGCGAGCCGAGCGACTTGTTGCTGAAGTACAGGTCCTGGTTCGCGCCCAGGGTGACGATGTCGTTCAGCCCGAGCGGATTGTCGATGCCGAGACTGACGTTGCCCTGCCACTTGCCCGTGCCCTCGTTGCCCGAGTTGTCGACCGATGCAACGAAGGTCCACGGTTTCGTGCGCGTCACGGTCACCACCACATCGCTTTCGCCGGGCAGGTCGGTGGGCTCGATCTTCATGTCGACGTCCTGACTCGCGACGCGCTTCATCTGCTCGAGGCCCTGTTCGAGGTCGCGCAGGTTCAGCAAGTCGCCGCCGGTCACGGGGAAGGCGGTCTTCCACGTACCCCGCGTGGACGGATCGGCAAAGCGGACCTGCCGCACCACGCCCGGCACGAGCGACAGCTTCAGCACGCCCGACGACAAATCCTGCTGCGGCACGAGCACACGCGTCGTGACATAGCCATGACCCAGAATGGTCTGCTGCACGCCCTTCGTGAGCACGTCCACTCCCGCCTTGCCCACGCACTTGCCCTTGTAGTGGTCCAGCCACTCGCGCGCGAATGCAAACGGGTCCTGCGGTAGTGCCGACGCGCCCTTCGCGCGTGCTGATTCTGACAGTGTGGCGGGCACCTCGAGCACGAACGCGTCGATGCGCAAGCACGGCGTCTCGCCGGGCAGTTCCGGGTACACGGCACGATTGGACAAGGTCGAACGCACTGAAGGCGTCTGCACGGCTGCCTCGCGCTGCTGTGCATCGTGCTGTTGCTGGAGCTGGCGATTTTGTTCTGCGTTCGCACGTGCGGCTGCGGCTTCGTCAGCCGGGCCTGGTGCGTGTTGCGCGTGCGACGCGAGCGCGACGAGGGCTGTGAGCGGCAGCGCCGCCAACCTCTTGTGGATTTTCAATTACAGCTCGACAAAATTTCCGTAGCTGTCCGCGAGTATCGGCATGTCGAAACACGGGCTGCTCAAAATGGATATCCCGTCGAGCAGCGCGCTTTTCAGCCCCATTTCGCGCATCAATTCGGCCTGTTGCTCCGGGTGCAGAATAAGCGCGGCCGGCTTGCGCCCGTGATCGGCCACGTACTGGAAAATGCCGCTCTCAACGAGTTTCCAGACACCACATGCGATTTGTTTCTGCGAAATATTAATCATGGCTTTGCTTGGTCTTCCTGTTGTATTGAGACGGCATCCGATTCGATATCGCCCTTTTTTAATATTCAATCACTGTTCCCGTACAAGCGATTTTCTTGCAGTTCGTATCTCGGAATGGACAAACATTGTCAATCGAGCGGCAATTTCTGGATTTTTAGGAATTATCCGAAGCAAAATTACCTATCACGCATAAATCGTGTCGCGCACAGGCTACGCAGTAGCACTCACGCCCACGGCGTGCTCATGCGGAGGCAGCCCGACACGTGCCGCGGCGTCGATGGCACAATCTCCGCAACCGCCGCACTGCCACAAAAACACCTGCCCCGAGGAGTCGACCATGCCGCTCGCCACCGCCACCGCCCGTCTTGCCGCCGATGCGCCCAACTATGTCGTCGCCATCGAGGCCGGCCGCCATGCGCTGACCGGCGACGAAGGCCCGCACGAAGGCGGTGAGGATCGCGGCCCGGCGCCGTTCGAGTTCGTGCTTTCGGGCCTCGCGGCCTGCACGGCCGCCACGCTGCGCATGTACATGCAGCGCAAGACCTGGCCGAATGCGGTGATCGACGTGGAAGTCAGCCTGCACGCCGACCAGGACGGCACGCAATACATCCGCCGAGGCGTCGCTGTGGCTGGCCCGCTCGACGAAATGCAACGCGCGCGGCTTGCCGAGATCTGCGAGAAGACGCCGGTCACGCGCTTCATCAAGCGCGGCACGCGCATCGACACGACGCTGCGCATCGCCTAAGGTGCATATAGCCATCGCGCCCTGCGGGCGTGAAGCGCTGCCCAATGATATGGCATCCTTATCAAATTGAATTGCGTTCGGCATCTACGCGAGCGATGTCGTTAATTCTTCGATAAAATCCCGTACCCGAGAATCGGACGCGATAGTCGTCCCCGCCGTTAAAATCATGCGGTATTCAAACCCTGCCTCGTTCCGCCATTTTCTGCCCGCAATGCTATGCGCCATGCCGGTCATGGCCCATGCCGACTGCATCGACGATGCAGCGTCGTTTCATCACGTCAACGTGAGCCTGATGCGCGCCATTGCCCAAGTGGAGTCGGGCACGCAAACGCACGCGATCAACACCAATAGCAATGGCACGGTCGATATCGGCCTCATGCAGATCAACAGTTCCTGGCTGCCGCGCCTCGCGCGCGAAGGCATCTCGGAGCCCAGCCTGCTCGATCCGTGCACCAATGCTTATGTTGGCGCCTGGATACTCTCGGAAAATATCCGCCACTACGGCCCTACGTGGAGCGCGATCGGCGCCTACAACGCGACGTCGCCCGACAAGCGCCTCGCCTATGCGCGCAAGGTCTACGCCACCGCGCAATCCATCACCAGCTCGCCGGATTCGCCCATGCCTATCCTTCCTCCGTCGTATGTGCCGCCCGAGACCTATAGCCCGTTCGCGACCCTGCAGGTCAACCAGGTGAAGATGAGCGCGCCGCGCGGCGCGCAGTCGGTTCCCGCAGCGCCGCCGCCCGCGATGGCGTCCGCCGCGCCCGGCGCCTATAACTTCGGCTGGAACGTGACCGGCGCGGACGCCGCGAAACCGGTGCAAGTGTTCGACGACGGCACCCGGGTCTACGTGCAGTTCAGCGACATGAAGCGCGTGCCGGCCATCTTCGCGGACACGCCGCGCGGGCGCGTCGTGCTGCGCTGGGAAGCGCAGCCGCCCTATGCCGTGATTTCGTCGCCGGAGCGCAAGCTCGTTTTCCAGATCGGCTCGGCCGAAGCCACCGCGCAAAAGACAGGCGCAGCGGCGGCGCCGGACGCGGGCGTGCGTCCAGTATCGAAGACCGCCGGCGCGCGTGGCGCTTCCAGCGTCTCGACGGACGCGCTTTGGTATGTAACCACGTCGCCGCCGGGCAAAACACCAGCGGCGAGCGCGCCTGCGCCACAAACGGGCGCGCCGCAAACGGCACGGGAGGCACCAACCGCACAAGCGGCACCAACGGCACAAGCTGCCCAGCCAGTCAGCGCCAGCTCGGCTCCCGCGCGCAAACCGCAAGCGAGTACCCTCGGAACCAGCGCCCTCTGGTACGTCACGCAATAATCTGCCCGCCCGGCTCGCGGGGGTAGACGATCGTTCCGTCCGGCTGGACCACCGCGCCGTCGGTCAGCGTGGCGGGCACGACGCGGCCCGGCGCCATGATGTGGAAAACGGTCTCGCCGCGCGCGATCAGATAGTCGGCGATGATGCGCCGATGGCAACGCCACCACACGGCCTCGGAGCACATGACCGCGCAGCGCCGCGCTCGCCCCAGCTCGATCAGATGATCGAGGCCCGCATGAAATGGCGTGGATAGCGCGTAATCGGCGTAATGGTGAAAACTCGTGTTGGTCCAGAAGCCGTTGACGTCTTCCGCAACCGTGCGCGTCCTGCCGCGCAGGCCACCCAGCGCAGCCTCATGCTCATACGCAATGCCGAATGCCGCCAGCGCATCGGGAAGCGTCGCCTCGTTGAACTGCGGATGAGTTCTCGACCTCGGCATTTTTCTCACGTCCGCGAGCAACGCGATCTCCGCGCCGCTCAACAAACCCATGAAGTCGTCGAGGGTGCGATTCGAGTGGCCGATCGTAAAGAATGGAAGCGTCACGGGCTGCCTCCGCTTCAAAGCCGTTGAAGAACGCGGCCGCGATGGGCGGCAATGTGATCGGTCTTGTCGCTCTTGATCTCGTACTGCGGGTCGTCCGGCGAGGCACGATGCGTGTGGCCCTTATAGTCGAAGTCCGCCGTGTGCACCGCGACGATCGTGCCCGTGACCCAGCCCGCCTCGGAATTCCATCCGACCCGGTCTCCGGGCTTGAATCTGTTCGTCATCTCGCCCTCCTTCGGGAGTGCCTGCAACATGCGCGTGATATGAACCCGGCACAACGAATGCCGATTCCTTGCCGCTGCAATCATACGCACCAGCATATTCGATGCATATCGCTGCACGAATAGTGCGCTCCAATCCTATGACGCTCGTTGATTTTCCGGGTGCGGGCGCGGTCTTGCCGTTAAAATCTCGCACTTTCTGCAGTTTCCCGCAGTTTTCTTCTGACCCTCTCGACCCGCTGGCCCTAGATGCAACCCGCTTCCTCCGCACAACGCACTTCTCACGGCGTCGACGACGACGCCGACCTCGCCCGCGACCTCGTCTACGGTCCCGACGACAAGCCCGCCCCCACGCTGGCCTTCGTGGCCGCCCTGCAGCACCTGCTGGCCATCATCGTGCCGATCGTCACGCCGGGTCTCCTGATCTGCCAGGCGCTGGGCGTCTCGAGCCGCGACACCACGCTGATCGTATCGATGTCGCTCGTGATCTCCGGCATCGCCACCTTCCTCCAGTGCAAGCGCTTCGGACCGCTGGGCGCGGGCCTGCTGATCGTGCAGGGCACGAGCTTCAACTTCGTCGGCCCGCTGATCGCCGGCGGCAGCCTGATGGTCCATGAAGGCACACCCGTGACCACCGTGATGTCGGCCATCTTCGGCGTGGTCATCGCGGGCTCGTTCGTCGAGATGGGCGTCTCGCGCATCCTGCCCTTCATCAAGCGGCTCATCACGCCGCTCGTCACGGGCATCGTGGTGCTGCTGATCGGCCTCACCCTCATCAAGGTCGGTCTTATCAGCATGGGCGGCGGCTATGGCGCAATCGCCAACCACACCTTCGCGAGCGCCGAAAACCTCACGCTGTCGTTAGTCGTGCTCGGAACCATTATCGTGCTCAACCGCGTGCCCATCGTCTGGGTGCGCAGCACGGCGCTCGTCAGCGCGCTCGCGGTCGGCTATGTGGTGGCCGGCATGATGGGCCGGCTCGACTTCACAGGCGCACGCGAAGCCGCTCTCTTTCAGATTCCGACCCCGCTGCACTTCGGCCTGAGCTTCTCGTGGTCGCTGTTCGTGCCGATGCTGATCATCTACCTCGTCACCTCGCTCGAAGCCATCGGCGACGTCACGGCCACCAGCAAGATCTCGAAGGAGCCCGTGGAGGGCCCGGTGTGGATGCGGCGCATCAAGGGCGGCGTGCTCGTGAACGGCGCCAACTCGCTGATCGCCGGCGTGTTCAACACCTTCCCGAGCTCGGTTTTCGCGCAGAACAACGGCGTGATCCAGATCACCGGCATTGCCAGCCGTCACGTGGGCATCTGGATCGCGGCCATGCTCGTGGTGCTCGGCCTGTTCCCGCCGGTCGCGGGCGCGCTGCAAGCCGTGCCCGAGCCCGTGCTGGGCGGCGCGGCCATGGTGATGTTCGGCGCTGTGGCCGCTTCGGGCATCAACATTCTCGCGGGCATCCGGCTGGACCGCCGCGCGCTGCTCATCATCTCGGTCTCGCTGTCGCTGGGCCTCGGCGTCTCGCAGGTGCCGGAGATTCTCGCGAACCTGCCGCACGCGCTCAAGAACGTGCTGGAATCGGGCGTGGCCACGGGCGGCATCTGCGCGCTCGTGATGAACTGGTTCTTGCCTGAAAAGGCTTGATGATGTGATCGAGGCGCGAGGGCAGGGATGACTGGCGCCTTTGTCTTTCATGGGAAGCCTGATGCGCAAGGATGGCGAGGCTGCCATCTCGAGCGCGCATCAGCCCGTTCATCTGCCCAGAAATAGCTCGACGTTCGCGTCATAAGCCGCCTGCTGTCGCGCGTAGGCGTCGTCGAGATGTTCACGCAGCGCGCGCTCGGCCGCGTCGGGATCGTGCTGCTCCAGCGCCTCAAGTACCTTTTGATGCTGCTTCAGCGTCAGGTCGGCGACCACGGGGTCGCGTACCGTCACATGACGCACACGGTCGATCGGCGCGCGCGCGAACTCCACAAGCTGCTGCACACGCGGCAAACGCGCGGCCGCGCATACGGTGGCGTGAAAAGCGTTGTCGCACGCAATCGCCGCCACGGTGTTATTGCGCTCGATGGCACGCCGGTGCGCTTCCTGAATGTCATGCAATTGTTCGAGCTCGTGCGCCGTGATGATTTCGGCGGCGCGGCGAATACTCGCGGTTTCGAGCACCTTGCGAATAAGGGCGCTCTCCGCGAACTGCTCACGCTTCACGGGCGCGACGAAGGTGCCCGACTGCGCAGCGATGCGCACCAACTCCTCGCGCGAAAGCTGCAGAAGCGCCTCGCGCACCGGTGTGCGCGAAATGCCGAGCGCGTCGGCAAGTGCGCGCTCGAAGATCACGTCGTCGGGTTGCAGCGTCATTGTCACAATGGCATCGCGCAACAACTGGTAGAGCTGCACTGACAGCGCCTTCGAACGATCGAGGGTGAAATCGGCGGGAAGCAGCCGGGCGACGAATACGGACGGCTCGTTACGGTCTTCTGTCATAGGTGGTTTTGAGTTGCTTCGCGCTCCGGCATCGAAGCCTCGGAGCGGGCGTCAGTATATTAGTGTCCTAATCCTTCTGCCTCCAGCGCTTCACCATCCAAGGGTTTTCCCCTAAATCCCCATGCCATGGTTGCCCTCGTATCGCGCTTCTCTTATCATCTGCGTACTAATATATTAGTTGACTAGTGCATCAATCCACGTAAGCCACTTTCACGCAGGAGACACCATGCAATTCGAAGACTCGGCATCCCGCCGCGATCCCGGAGAGGCGCGCGCCGCCGTACCGGTCATGAGCCAGGCCGGGCATCAGGTCGCCGCGCCCACGGTCGTGCGTTGGCGCATTTTCTGGATCCTCCTGCTGCTCTCATCGATCAATTACATCGACCGGGCTTCGCTTTCGGTCGCCTTGCCGATCATCTCGACCGAGTTTCATCTCACGCCCGCGACGGAGGGCGTGCTTCTGAGCGCCTTCTTCTGGACCTACGCGCTGATGCAGATTCCGAGCGGGCTGCTCGTCGACCGCTTCAAGGCACGCAACATCGTCGGCATGGCGACGATCGCCTGGGGCGCGTGTCAGGCATTCGCCGCGGGCTGCTTCCACTGGCTACCGCTGCTGCTCACGCGCCTCGGTCTCGGCGTCGCGGAGTCGCCGATCATGCCTGCCGGCGCCAAGCTCGCCGGCTCCTGGCTCACGCCCTCCGAGCGCGGCCGCGGTGCGGCGCTGCTCGACGGCGGCGCGCCGCTCGGCTCGGCGTTCGGCGCCATCATCATCACCGCGCTGATCGCGTGGCTCGGCTCCTGGCGGCTGGCGTTCGTGGTAGCCGGCGTGGGCACCGTGGTCGTGGGCGTGCTGGCGTGGTGGTACATCCGCAACGATCCGTCCGAACATGCGGGCGTGAACGACGCAGAACGCGCGCACGTGGAATCCGCGCGCCGCAAGCCCGCAACCAGCGCGCCGCGCGAGCGCCTGCCGCTGCGCGCCGTGCTGGCCGATCGCTCGGTGCTCTGCATGTTCGCGAGCTGGGCCTGCTACAACAGCGTGTTCTACGGTCTGATGACCTGGATGCCGACCTATCTTCACAAGGCCCACGGCTTCGACCTCAAGCAGATGGGGGGCGCGACCTTCGTGATCTTCCTGTGTGGCTTTTTCGGCGAGCTGTTCGGCGGTTGGCTCGCCGACAAATGGCGCGCGGCGGGTGGCGATGCCAACCGCGTGATGAAATCGATGTTCGGCTTCGCCGGCCTCTTCTCGGCAGCGGCGATACTCGCGGTGAGCTACGCGACGGGCTTTGTGAGCGTCATCGTGCTGCTCTCGGTTGCCCTGTTCTTCATCCGCTGGTGCGGGATGTTCTGGGGCGTGCCCGCCGCGCTCGGCGGCCAGTCCCGTGCAGGCCTGCTCGCGGGCTCCATGAACTTTTGCGGCAACATCGTCGGTGTCGTGGTGCCGATTCTGATCGGCGTCATCGTGCAGACGACCGGCACGTATTTCCTCGCGTTGATGTTCTTCGTCGCCGCAGCATTCGGCCTCGCCGTGTGTGCGAGCCTCGTCGACTATCGCGACCGCGGCCTCGACTGAGGGCTATCCCCCTTCTCCCGGTATCAAAACATGCATTCCATTTCCACTGCGGACCTGCACTCAAGCGACCCTGCGCACCAACGGCAACGTCGCGCACGCATCATCCGCCTGCATCCCGACGACGATGTCGTCGTGGCGCTCGAACAGCTGATCGGCGGCACGCCCCTCGAGGGCGAGAGCGTCGTGGTCAGCGGCCTGATTCCGCCCGGCCACAAGGTCGCCACGCGCGCGATCGCGACAGGCGCGCCGGTGCATCGCTACGGGCAGATCATTGGCTTTGCGCGCCAGCCGATCGCACCGGGCGAACACGTGCATACGCACAATCTCGACATCGGCGAGTTCGAACGCGATTACGCGTTCGGCCAGGGCGCGCGCGCCACCGAATACGTTCCCGAGACACAGCGCGCCACCTTTGACGGCATCGTGCGCGACGATGGCCGCGTGGCCACTCGCAATTACATCGGCATCCTGACTTCCGTGAATTGCTCCGCGACAGTCGCGCGCGCCATTGCCGATCACTTCCGCCGTGACATCCATCCCGAGGCGCTGGCTGCGTTTGCGAACGTGGATGGCGTCGTTGCACTCACGCATGGCGTGGGCTGCGCCGTCGACACCGAAGGCGAAGCGCTGGCGCTGCTGCAACGCACGCTAGGCGGCTACGCATGCCACCCGAACTTCGCGAGCGTGCTCGTCATCGGCCTCGGCTGCGAGACTAACCAGATTCCGCGCCTGCTCGAAACGCAGGGCCTGAAAGAGCACGCACGCCTGCGCACGTTCACGATCCAGGACAGCGGCGGCACGGCGAAGACGATCGCCAAGGGCATCGAAATCGTGAAGTCGATGCTCCCGGCCGCCAACGACGTACGCCGCCAGCCCGTGAGCGCGAGCCATCTGAGCGTGGGCCTGCAATGCGGCGGCTCGGACGGCTATTCGGGCATCACCGCGAATCCGGTGCTGGGCGCGGCGGTGGACCGTCTCGTGCGCCACGGCGGCACCGCCATCCTGTCCGAAACGCCGGAGATCTATGGCGCCGAACATCTGCTCACGCGCCGCGCGGCAACTCGCGAAGTGGGCGAAAAGCTCGTCGCACGTATCCGCTGGTGGGAGGACTATTGCGCGCGCCACCACGCCTCGATGAACAACAATCCTTCGGCGGGCAACAAGGCCGGCGGACTCACGACGGTACTCGAAAAGTCGCTCGGCGGCATCGCCAAAGCGGGCAGCACCAATCTCGTCGAAGTCTACGAATACGCACAACCGGTCACGGCGAAGGGCTTTGTGTTCATGGACACGCCCGGCTACGACCCGATCTCGGCCACGGGCCAGGTCGCCGGCGGCGCCAACCTCATCTGCTTCACGACGGGCCGCGGCTCGGCCTACGGCTGCGCGCCCACGCCTTCGCTGAAGCTCGCGACCAATAGCGCGCTGTGGCAGCGCCAGTCCGACGACATGGACCTGAACTGCGGCGGCGTGGTAGACGGCGAGGCCGACATCGACTCGCTCGGCGAAGCGTTGTTCCGCATGATGCTCGACACCGCTTCGGGCAAGCGCACGCGCAGCGAATTGCATGGCTATGGGCAGAACGAGTTCGTGCCGTGGCAGATCGGCGCGATCACCTGAGGCGCGCTGCTCGAGCAATCGCTACACATCATTCGACATCGACAAAGCATTTACGAGGACTCAACCCGCTCATGGCAACGCAAGCTTCCACTACACCGTATCGCGGCGTTTTTCCGGTCATGCCGACGATCTTCACCGAAACCGGCGAGCTTGATCTCGACGGCCAGCGCCGCTGCACCGACTTCATGATCGACGCGGGCTCGAACGGTCTGTGCATCCTCGCGAACTTCTCCGAGCAGTTCTCGCTCACCGACGCCGAGCGCGACACCGTCATGCGCACCGTGCTCGAACACGTCGCGGGCCGCGTGCCGGTGATCGTCACGACCTCTCACTTCAGCGCGCGCGTATGCGCCGAGCGCAGCCGCACGGCACAGGATGCGGGCGCCGCCATGGTGATGGTGATGCCGCCGTATCACGGCGCCACGCTACGCGCGAGCGAGGCGGCCATCTACGCGTTCTTCCGCGCCGTTTCGGACGCGATCACGATTCCGGTCATGATCCAGGACGCGCCGATGAGCGGCACCGCACTCTCCGTCCCCTTTCTCGCCCGCATGGCGCGCGAGCTCGATAACGTCGGCTACTTCAAGATCGAAGTGCCGCAAGCAGCGGCCAAGCTGCGCGAACTGATCGCGGTGGGCGGCGACACGATCCTCGGGCCTTGGGACGGCGAAGAGGCGATTACCCTGATCGCCGATCTCGAAGCCGGGGCGACCGGCGCAATGACGGGCGGCGGCTTTCCGGACGGTATCCGCCGCATCGTCGACGCATGGGCGGCAGGACAGACCGAGGCGGCCGAGGAGGAATACCAGCGCTGGCTACCGCTGATCAATCATGAGAACCGCCAGGGTGGAATCGCCACGGCCAAGGCGCTCATGAAAGCAGGCGGCGTGATCGCCTCGGACGCCGTGCGCGCCCCGCTGCCCGGCATGTCCGAACCCACGCGCGCGAGCCTGCTGCGCATCGCGCGGCGGCTCGATCCGCTCGTGCTGCGTTGGGGCCGCTGAGCGTCCGCAGCCTCGCCTTGCATCACAAACCGCTCCCGTTTCGGAAAACAGCTAGTCAGGAAGGTTCATGGAGATTTCAGGAAGTGCGCTGATCGGTCAGCGCAGCGCTCAACACGACGAACACAATGTCATGGGCTCGTCCGCGTTCCGCGCCGTCAACCCGGTCACGGGCGCACCACTCGAACCCGCGTTCATGCGCACATCGGCGCAGGACGTCGCACTCGCATGCGAGCTCGCCGCCAAGGCATTCGACACTTACCGCGAAACGCCACTCGAACAACGCGCCGCATTCCTCGAGCGCATCGCCGCATGCGTGCTCAACCTCGGCGATACGCTCGTCGAACGCTGCATGGCGGAAACCGGCTTGCCGCGCGCACGCATCGAGGGTGAGCGGGCGCGCACGATCGGCCAGTTGAAGATGTTCGCCGATGTCGTGCGCCGCGGTGAATTTCTCGGCCTGCGCATCGATCCCGCGCAGCCGCAGCGCACACCCGCACCGCGCGTCGACTTGCGCCTGCGGCATATCGGGCTCGGGCCGGTAGCGGTATTCGGCGCGAGCAATTTCCCGCTCGCATTTTCCGTGGCCGGCGGCGATACGGCCGCGGCGCTCGCGGCGGGATGCCCCGTGGTCGCGAAAGCCCATCCCGCGCATCCGGGCACCTCGGAACTCGTCGGCCGCGCGATCCAGCAAGCCGTGCACGACTGCGCCTTGCCCGATGGCACGTTCTCGCTCGTGTTCGACGATAGCATCGGCGCAGGCGTCGCATTGGTGGAGAACCCGCACATCAAGGCGGTAGGCTTCACGGGCTCGCGCACGGGCGGCGTCGCGCTCATGCAGCTCGCGGCCCGGCGTAGCGAGCCTATCCCCGTCTACGCGGAAATGAGCAGCATCAACCCGGTCCTGCTCTTGCCGCATGCGCTCGCCGCCCGTGCCGAGGCAATCGGCCAGGCATTCGCCGCTGCGCTCACGCTCGGCACCGGCCAGTTCTGCACGAATCCGGGCCTTGTGCTCGCGATCGACGGACCGGACCTGCAACGCTTCGTCGATTCGGCCGCCGCAGCGCTGGGGACGCAGCCGGCCACGCCGATGCTCACCGCGGGCATTCACGGCGCGTATCTGCGCGGCATCGAGCGCCTGAGGACCCAGCCTGGCGTGGAGCAAGCGGGCATGGGCGCGGACTCGAGCGGCGCCTGCGCGCACGCAGGCCGCGCCGCGCTCTTCGTGACCCGCGCCGAGGTATTCGCACAGCAGGCGGCGCTTCACGAGGAAGTCTTCGGACCGGCTTCGCTCGTCGTGCGATGCCCCGATGCGCAAACGCTGCACGCCATCGTCGAACGCCTCGAAGGCCAGTTGACGATAGCGCTCCATCTCGATGATGCCGATCACGCCCTCGCGCGCACCCTGCTCCCGACACTCGAACGGCGAGCCGGCCGCGTGCTCGTGAACGGCTTCGGCACCGGTGTCGAGGTCGGCCATGCGATGGTCCACGGCGGACCTTTCCCGGCGACTTCGGATGGCCGATCGACTTCGGTCGGCAGCCTCGCAATCACGCGCTTTTTGCGGCCCGTGAGCTACCAGGACCTGCCCGATGCGCTGTTGCCCGAGACGCTGCGCGCCGGCAATCCGGCCGGATTGCCGCGCAGCGTGGACGGCGCACCGGCTTGAGGACGCCCAGTGTGCAGTTGTCTGCACACTGGGTTCGCCTGGTGAAGGACGTCATCGGCCCGCAATTCGCTATCCGACCTTCCTGCTCCGATACTTAAAATCGCCCGTTGAACGTTGGCAATTCAATCCCCGTTTGCTTCAATGCGTACTGATCGCCCGCACATGCCGACGCGATCATGCCCTTACGGATGACGAACGGGAGCCCATCGTGACGCGCGAACCCAAGGACCGACCGCACCGTTTTCTGCGCGACCTGAAGTGGACAATCATTCTCTGGTGCGTGGGATTCGGCGCAACCGTTTTACTCGTGTTGCCGTTTCACTTTCTCGTCATGGCCATGATGAGGAAGTAGCGGTGCACGAACTTTTGCCTACTTCGCGCACGAGGCTGCGAGCTTTCCGACCGTGATGACCGCCTGCTCGATTTCCGGCGACCAGGGCGTGCTGTAATTGAGCCGAATGAAGTTGCGATAGTTGTCCGACACGGAAAACATATAACCCGGACCAATCGTGATGCCGCGCGCCAGAGCGAGCTGATAAAGCGTCATCGAATCCACCTTCGCAGGCAACTCGATCCAGAGCACGTATCCGCCCATCGGAGTCGACGTGCGCGTGCCCGCCGGGAAAAAACGCATGACCATCGACTTCATTAAATTGGCCTGCTGAGCGTAATTTTTGCGGATACGCCTCAGATGATGCTCATAGCCATCGCGCTCGAGGTATTCGGCAATGGCCAATTGAGGAATGACCGAAGTCGTCAGCGTATTCAGAAACTTCAGCTTTTCGACCTCATCGCGATAGCGGCCCGGCAAAGCCCAGCCGATGCGATACGCCGCTGTCAAACTCTTCGAAAATGACCCGCAGTGCAGCACCGTGCCTTTTTTGTCATAGGATTTGAGCGTGGTGGGATGCGAATCGCCGAAATACAGTTCGTTATAAACGCCGTTTTCGATCACGGGAATCCCCGCCTTTGCGAGCAAATCGACGAGTGCGCGCTTGCGCTCGTCGGGCATCTGAAACCCGAGCGGATTCTGAAAATTCGGCATCACCATGCAAGCGGCGATCGGCCCCGCTTCAATGATCTTCGCCAGCGCCTCGATTTCGATCCCGTACTCGGGGTGCGTCGCCACCTCGATCGCCTTCATGCCCGATCGCTCGATAGCATGCAGCATGGCGTAGAACGTGGGCGACTCCACGGCGATCACGTCGCCCGGCTTGGCCACAGCCTGCAGACACAGATTGATCGCCTCCGTCGCGCCGACCGTCACGATGATCTCGTTGGGGTCCACGGCCATGCCGTTCTCGAGGTAGCGACGGGCGATCTGGCGAACCAGCTCCGGGGTACCCGGCGGCAGCGCGTTGGTTACGCCCCATAGCGACTTCTTGCGTCCCGCCGCCGACGCATAGCGGTTGAGCTTTTCGTATGGAAAAAGCTGCGGGTCTGGATACGGCGAACCGAGCGGCACCGCGTCGTCCGTGCCAATAGAACGCAAAGTGGACAGCACGAGACGGCTCACGTCTACAGTTGCCGACACCGCAATCGGCCGGCTCGTGCGCAACTCATTCGAATCCGCGCCCCCATCGCCCATGCGCGCGCTCACGAAATAGCCGGACTGCGGGCGACTCTCCACCACCCCACGGCTTTCTAGCAGCAAGTACGCCCGAATCACCGTGGTAATGCTGATGCGATGCTGCTGGCTCGCCTGGCGAACCGACGGCACGCGGTCGCCGGGCCGGTAAACGCCCTTGCGAATCAGCGTCTCGATATCGTCCGCGAGCTTTTCATAGAGCTTCACCGCGTTCTCCCCGCTGGTCGCTCACAGCACAGTTCGTGCAGTGTACTGCTGTGGGCGAAACTGTACTCTAAGCGACCGGTGAATTCTGTGTGTCATAGAGGCAGTCCTTAACGTTTACGCTTGCGTATAAGCGTTTCACAACCGATAGCTAATATCGGATTGCCGACCGTTCACGGCAACACGCCGCCTCCCTAGAATGAGGTGGAAAATATTCGTTCTAGCTACGAATTCCCGGACCTGTGCGGTCCCCGATGCAGCGTGGCCCCGGCCTTGCGCTGCATGCGTAGAAAACACAATGGAGTTTCCCATGACGAAACTACGTGATGTACCCGGCATCCATCCCTACACGGGTCCAGCAGGCGGATGGGGCGCGCTTAAAGCAACCGCACAAGCGATTCACGATCAAATGGACAGCATCGAGGCGCCCATTATCCTGATGCGGACCAATCAACCCGACGGCTTCGACTGCCCCGGCTGCGCGTGGCCTGACAAAGAGCATCGTTCCACCTTTCAATTCTGCGAGAACGGCGCGAAGGCCGTGACCTGGGAAGCCACAACGAAGCGCGTGACGCCGGAATTCTTCGCTGCGAACACCGTCGCCTCGCTGCTGCAAAAGACGGACTATGAACTCGAAGACATGGGCCGGCTCACTCACCCACTGGTCTACGACCGCGCCAGCGACACGTTTCGCGCTGTCGATTGGGAAGACGCATTCGCGCGCATCGGCGAAATCCTGCGCTCGCTCTCGCCGGATCAGGTTGAGTTCTATACGTCCGGCCGCGCCTCCAACGAGGCCGCGTTTCTGTATCAACTCTTCGCGCGCGAGTACGGCACGAACAATTTCCCCGATTGCTCGAACATGTGTCACGAGCCGACCAGCGTTGGCCTGCCGCAATCGATCGGCATCGGGAAAGGAACGGTCTCGCTGGAAGATTTCGATTCGACCGAACTCATTATTTCCATCGGCCACAACCCGGGCACGAACCATCCACGCATGATGGGGACCTTGCACGAAGCTTCGCGGCGCAACGTGCCCATCATCGTCTTCAATCCATTGCGCGAGCGCGCGCTAGAACGCTTTGCCGACCCGCAAAGCATGATTGAAATGGCCACGTTCGGCTCGACACGCATCGCGTCCACCTATTTCCAATTGGACGCCGGTGGCGACGCGGCTGCGCTCAAGGGCATCATGAAAGTGTTGCTGCAAATGGAGGCGGAGCAAGGCGGCGTACTCGACCAGGCGTTTATCGCGCAGCACACCGAAGGCTTTGACGCTTTCGCCGCCGATCTCGAGGCGACCGCCTGGGAAGACATCGAGAAAGCCAGCGGCCTCACGCGCCCCGACCTCGAACATGTGGCCATTGCCTACGCGAAATCGAACGCGACAATTGTCACGTACGGCATGGGCGTGACCCAGCACAACAAGGGCACCGCAAACGTACGCCTGATCGCCGATCTGCTGTTGCTGCGCGGCAATTTCGGCAAACCCGGCGCCGGCATTTGTCCGCTGCGCGGCCATTCGAACGTGCAAGGCAATCGCACCGTGGGCATCACCGAGAAGCCGTCAAAAGCTTTTCTCAAGCTGATCGAGCAGGCCTGCGGATTCACGCCGCCCGACGGCCACGGTCACGACGCAGTGCAGGCCATGCAGGCGATGATCGACGGCAAGGCCAAGGCGCTGCTCTGTCTGGGCGGCAATTTCGCGGTTGCGCTGCCCGACTCCGAACAGTCGTTCCCCGCGATGGCGGCGCTCGACTTGAGCGTTCACGTCGGCACGAAGCTCAATCGCACGCATCTTCTAGTTGCGAAGGAAACCTATGTATTTCCGTGCCTCGGCCGTACGGAACTCGACATGCAGAGCAGCGGGCGTCAGTCCATCACGGTGGAAGATTCGATGTCCATGGTTCATGCGTCGGCCGGAAAACTCACGCCCGCATCCGACCAGTTGCGCTCGGAGCCCGCTATCGTTGCGGGCATCGCGCGCGCCACGCTGCCCAATACGAAAGTGGCGTGGATGGACCTCACAGCCGACTATGACAAGATCCGCGACCTGATCGAGCAGACCGTACCCGGCTTCGAGGACTTCAACCGGCGTATTCGCGTGCCCGGCGGATTCCGCTTGCCGCTTCCGCCAACCGAACGCCAGTGGCACACACCATCGGGCAAAGCCGAGTTCTCCGTCTATGGAGGCGTGAAGGAAGACGCCGACGTATTGGGCGCGGAGAACGTGCTGCGGTTAATCACGATACGCAGCCACGACCAGTACAACACGACGATCTACGCAATGGATGACCGCTACCGCGGCGTGTTCGGCCGGCGCGACGTGCTCTTCATGAACGGCGACGACATGGCCGCGTACGGCATCGAGCACGGCGATCTTGTCGATATCGAAACGGTCACGCCGGGCCGTACGCTGCGCTTGAAGAACATTACTGCAATCGTGTACAGCATCGCACGCGGTTCCGTCGCGGCCTATTACCCGGAAGCCAACGTGCTGGTTCCACTCGACTATATCGACAAAGAAAGTGGCACGCCCTCATACAAGTCTGTGCCGGTGCGCGTGGTGCGCGGGGCAGGGACTTAGTCTCGGGCAGTTTCGGTAGTCCGGCCGGGTGCGCCACGTGGTCAGGTTGTCCCCGGCTGGCATGTCTTTGGCGTGTGAATGCAGCCGTCACCTGGGAGCACTAAAAAATCATGGACATCTTCGACGCATTTCATCTCGCCAGGCTGCAGTTCGCATTTACCGTCTCTTTTCATATCGTCTTTCCGGCAATCAGCATCGGCATGGCGAGTTTCCTCGCCGTGCTCGAATGGCGCCTGCTGCTCACGGGCGATGCGGCCTACAAGGACATGTACCGCTTTTGGTCGAAGATCTTTGCGGTGGGGTTCGGCATGGGCGTGGTCTCGGGAGTCGTGATGGCTTACGAGTTCGGGACCAACTGGAGCGGATTCTCGACCATTGCGGGCAATATCACGGGTCCGCTGCTGACCTATGAAGTCTTGACGGCGTTCTTCCTCGAAGCGGGCTTTCTCGGCGTCATGCTGTTCGGCTGGAGTCGTGTGAGCCCGAAAGCGCATTTCTTCGCCACGCTCATGGTCGCGGTCGGCACGCTCATTTCGACATTCTGGATTCTCTCGTCCAACAGCTTCATGCAAACGCCGCAGGGCTATGCGATTCAGAATGGCCGCATCGTGCCCGTGGACTGGCTCAAGGTGATCTTCAATCCCTCGTTCCCGTTCCGTCTTGCGCACATGACGATCGCGGCCTTTATCGTCGCGGCCTTTATCGTGGCCGCCTGCGGCGCATGGCATTTGCTCCACGGGCGGCGCGACGTGCCGGTCAAGCGCAGTTTCTCGATGGCGCTGTGGATATTGCTCTTTCTCGCACCCATTCAAATTCTGGTCGGCGACGCGCACGGCCTCAACACGCGTGAGTATCAGCCGGCGAAAATCGCCGCCATTGAAGGACTCTGGGAAACCGAGCATGGCGGCACCGCACTCAACCTGATCGGTTTTCCCGACATGAATGCAGAAGTGACGCGTTACGCGATCAAGGTGCCGCATCTCGGCAGCCTGATTCTCACTCATAGCTGGAACGGCGAAATTCGCGGACTCAAGGAGTTTCCACCAGAGGATCGTCCATTTTCGCCCATTGTGTTCTGGACATTCCGGATCATGGCGGGGCTCGGCATGCTGATGTTATTGACTGCCGTAGTCGGACTTTTACTTCGTCGCGGTGGCCGCCTTTACGAAGCACGCTGGTTTCAGTGGTTCGTGTTCTGCATGGGACCCTCGGGCATTCTGGCGCTGCTCGCGGGCTGGATCACGACCGAAGTGGGCCGGCAGCCGTGGACCGTGTATGGCGTCGTGCGCACCGTCGACTCGGTGTCGCCCATCGGCGCACAACAGGTCGGCGTGTCGTTGCTCATCTTCGTGGTTGTCTATTTTCTCGTCTTCGGAACAGGCGTTTATTACATGCTCAAGATGATGAGAAAGGGACCGGCTACCGGCATCGAAAGTGTTGAATCGCTCAAGTATCCGGGACTGCACAATCGCGCACTCGACGCTGTGGTGGGGGACTGAGACCATGCAAATCGATCTTCCTGTGATCTGGGCCGCCATCATCGGACTCGGCGTTTTCATCTATGTGATGCTCGACGGCTTCGATCTGGGCATCGGCCTGCTATTTCCATTCTTCGAAGGAAAAGCCGAACGCGAAGTGATGCTCAATACCGTCGCGCCGGTGTGGGACGGGAACGAAACCTTCCTCGTGCTAGGTGGCGCGGGCCTCTATGGCGCCTTTCCCGTGGTTTACTCGACGCTGCTGCCCGCCAACTACATGCCGCTGATTCTCATGGTAGTGGGCCTGATCTTTCGCGGCGCGGCCTTCGAGTTGCGCGCGAAAGCCACGCGTACGCAGCATGCTTGGGATCTCGCGTTTATCGGTGGATCGGCGCTCGCTGCCATGTGCCAAGGCATCACGCTGGGATCGCTCCTGCAAGGCATCAAGATTGTCGACGACAAATTCGCGGGCGATCCGTTCGACTGGTTCTCGCCGTTTAGCGTGTTCTGCGGCTTCGGTGTGTTGCTCACGTATGCGACGCTCGGCTGCGGCTGGCTGATCTTGAAGACCGACGGCGAGTTACAACGCAAGATTCGCCAGGTGATGCGTCCGCTCCTTGCCGTGCTGCTCTTCGCGATTGCCATCGTTAGCCTCTGGACCGTGCTAGGCCTGCCCGCCGTGCGGCAACGCTGGTTCCTCAGCGGCAATCTCGGCTGGTTCCTGCCGGTGCCGATTCTCGTGGTGCTGTGCGCGTTGGGCATCTACCGCTCGCTGAACCAGAGCCACGAAGCGATGCCCTTCCTGCTCTCGCTGGCGATTTGCTTTCTCGGTTATACCGGGCTGGTAATCAGCATCTGGCCGTACATCATTCCGCCCTCACTCACGATCTGGGACGCCTCGTCCAGCCATTCGAGCCAGCTCTTCGCGCTCGTGGGCACGGTCATCGTGCTGCCGGTCATTCTCGTCTACAACGCCATGCAATATCGCGTGTTCCGGGGCAAGGTGCGCGAAGGCGATCACGGCTATCACTGAAGTTGAAGTACACGAGAATGTATAAAAGGCCATCATGATCGTCCGGCCCCGCGAGAACTGGTTCCGGTTGCTGTTCGTCTGGAACGGTTCGGTTCTGTCTTCAATCATTCCGCAACTGTGCTTCATGGCGGTGGTGAGCACGCTTGCGGTCTTCACACACGGGCGCGTGTTTGGGGAAAAGATTCCGCTCAACACCGCGCCCTTCACGCTGTTCGGCGTCGCGCTGGCTATCTTCCTCGCGTTTCGGAACAACGCCAGTTATGAGCGCTTCAACGAAGCACGGCATCTCTGGGGCAGTTTGCTGATCGCGTCGCGCACGCTGACTTCGCAGATGCTTTGCTACATTCCGGAGCGCGCGGATACCTTGCGTATCGCGCAGCAGGTCATCGGATTCGTTTACGCCATCAAGCACGAATTGCGCGGCACCGATCCCACGATGGATCTCGAGCGTCTACTTGGCCCCGAACAGACTGAAAGCGTGTGCAGCCAGATCTATAGACCGATGTCCATTCTCAACGAAATACGGCGCGAGCTCTCAACCCCGAAGCATCGCATTCACCCATCCGATACCAGGCTGTGGATGCTCGACGCCCAGATCGGCGAGTTGGGCAAAGTGTTGGGTGGCTGTGAGCGGATTGCCTCTACGCCGATTCCGTTCGCCTATAACGTGCTGCTGCATCGCACCGTCTACGCCTATTGCGTTTTGCTGCCGTTCGGGCTGGTGGATTCCACGGAGTTTTTTACGCCGCTACTGTGCGTGTTCATTGCCTATACGCTGATCGCACTCGAAGCGATTGCGAGTGAAGTGGCCGATCCGTTCAGCGTGGCGCCCAACGCGCTCGCCCTCGACGCGATGTCGCGCAATATCGAGCGCTCCGTTCTCGAACTCTGTGGATGTCCCGTTCCCGATCCGGTCGAGCCGGTTCGCCCCTATCAGCTGACCTGAGCGTCGACTGTTATCTCTACGCTCAAACGGGGCTCGCTTCATTCAAACTGTGCTCTATTCAATGAGCCAGATTTGTGCGCTCCACGCATGAGTGATCGCTCTTACTCTTATCCCATCGCCGCGTCGCCACTTCGGGACGCGAAGCAAGAATCGGAGTTAAAGATGAGAGGGATCATATGTCAACGCCATTTGCTGAAGGACGCACCGCGAATATCGCCACCCACAGTAAGGAACGTAATGTCAACCTGCTGGAGGCCATGCGGATTTACGTGAGAGTCGTCGAAAGAGGGAGCATTTCGGGCGCCGCACGGGATCTGGACATCGGCCAGCCGGCCGTGAGCGAGCGCATCGAGCGGCTCGAAAAGTTCCTCGGCTGCCGCCTGCTGCAACGCAACGCACGCGCCTTCAAATGCACGCCGGAGGGAACGATTTTTCACGAGCGCAGCAAGGCGGTTCTAGGGGCCGTGGAGCAGGCCGTGGCCGAGGTTTCGAACGACGAACAGGCCGTGAAAGGTTCGATCCGTATTGCAGCGCCGCACTGCTTCGGTGAAACGCTTCTGCCGGAAGGCGTGAAGCGTATCCGTGAAAGCTTTCCGCGCATCGACATCGAACTCGTGCTCAACGACAAGATCACCGATCTGGTCACCGAGGGCGTCGACATCTCGTTTCGCCTCGGACAGCTAGCCGATGGTGCGTATATTGCTTGGCCGCTTGGGGACATCGAGCGTGTGCTCGTAGCATCGCCGGATTATCTAAAGCGGCACGACGCGATTGACGATCTCGCGGATCTCGCAAGGCACAATCTGATTCGCGTGAAAGGATCGTTCGACGCCGACCTGCTACCGGTCTCGCGAGATGGCGCACTCATCGAGAGCGTTCCGATTCAGACGGTCATCAAGACCACGCATTGGCGCCCGATGTATGAAATGGTTTTGTCAGGACTCGGGCTCGGCGTGCTCGAAGCGCCGGCTGCAAAGGACGCACTCGAAACGGGCGGACTGGTACAGGTGCTCCCACAGTACGAAATGCCTGCGCTGGCGCTGAACCTGCTTATCCAGCCGCAACGTCCAATTCCGTTGCGGGTCCGTAAAGTAGTCGACACGCTCAGGGGTTATATCGCCGATACGCTGTCCCGATAGCTAACTCAGAACCATGCGATCCCCGTGTATCGCATGGTTAAAACCCACGAATGGGTCACATCAACGGTCATGCAGGTCACGAACGATTTGCTCCGCCTCCTGCGAGGATTCGATTCTGAAAAACCAGCGCTCAGCGTGCTCGCGAATGGCGACCCATGAGCGATCCTCACCGCCAGTCTTTATATGGGTGATGAATTTGCAGCCTCGCTCCAGGCCATCGCGATTGGCCTCTTCCTCCGTTAACCATTCCGGCTGCACGGTGTCCGGGCTACAGGTCGCAAACAAGCGGCCATCGTGACGGACCTCCACGTGCGCAATCCAGCCGCCTCGCCCGTTGTCGCGGGATTGCGTCGTTATTTCAAACCCGTGACACGTCATACTCTCGGTTCGAGCCATCCGCTGTCTCCGTAATCATCTAGTTTGCGGCCGGGACTCCCCCGTCACGGACGGCTGTCTGGCCGCCGGGTTTCGCATTTCCTGTACCGCGCCATGGATTGCTTCCGTTAGCGTGTTGTTGATTTCAATGAGCCTGCGCATTTCGTCCTGCAGTTTCAGAAGCGCCTCGGCATCTTTGTAGGTTTGCAATGCCTGTTTATCCGATGCAGCAGCCGCCACCTTCTGCCCAACCATGATGACGGAAAGCAGTACGAGTTGCAAAAACGTCTGGGCGAGCCACGCAACGAGCGCGGCAACGCCGCCTTGGATGGCCGACGGCAAGCTCACAAGCGCAATTGCCGCAAAAACGTAGGCACACCACATCGTTCCAACGACATTGGTGATAGCGACGGCAATCCTGCCGTTCAGCCCCACATGCTCATGCGCGGTAAGATGCGGCCCGGCTTTTTTGCGCTCTTCAACACGCGCACTCGCTTCGGTGTCAGTTTTCATCATTGAATCCCGATCGAAAGAGCTATATGGTCAGCGCCAGCCACGCACGCTACACCGATAGTACAGCTTAATACGATACCCAATATCGAGCAGAAAGTTCGACCGCCAGCTCTCCGATATAAAGTATCGGCTCGCCGAACGTTCACACCGGTTGAATCCAACCATAAAATTCAATCGTCAAATTGTCCCTTTTGGGTTGCCATCGCGCGCTCATCGGGTGTCCGTGGCGCTTGTGAACAGGAACTCCGGCCATGTCTACGCTCTGCGATATCTGCCACGCTCGCCCCGCTGTCGCGCGCGTCGTCGTAACCGAAAACGGCGAGCGCAAGTCGCTGTCGATCTGCGACTATCACTATCGGCAGTTGATGCGCCACCAAAGCATGCTCAATCCGTTCGATTCGCTGCTTGGCGGCGGAGGCGGCGATCTTTCAGGTTTGCTCGGCGAATACGGCGACGATTCCGCAATGAGCGCGAGCGTGCCTCGCGAGTCCGTCGACGCCACCGATGCGTTCAGCGAGCAAACCATGGAGTTGCTGCAACGCGCCGCCGAAAAGGCTCACGAATTGCACCGCACCGAACTCGATACGGAGCATCTGCTTTACGTACTCGCGGATACCGACGTGTGCGCGGCGCTACTCAAAGAGTTGAAGCTCTCCCCCCAGGACATCAGGGGCTATATCGACGAGCACGCAAAGCAAGGCTCGGCCAGCGACGACGAATCGCTCGAAAGAATGACCGTATCGCCGCGCCTGAAGAAGGCATTTCAGTTCGCATTCCAGGCGTCGCGCGATCTCGGACATTCATACGTGGGTCCGGAACACCTGCTAATCGGCCTGGCCGCCGTGCCGGAAAGCCTGGCGGGCACGCTGCTGAAAAAATATGGCGTGACGCCAGAGGCGCTGCGCCAGAAAGTGGTCAAGGTTGTCGGCAAGGGCGCGGAAGACGGGCGCATTGAAACGCCCACGGGTACGCCGAACCTCGACAAGTTCGGGCGCGACCTCACCGCGCTCGCGCGTCAGGGCAAGCTCGATCCGGTGCTTGGCCGCGCTCAAGAGATTGAAAGCACGATTGAGGTCCTGGCGCGCCGCAAGAAGAACAACCCGGTGCTCATCGGCGAACCGGGTGTCGGTAAGACCGCGATTGTTGAAGGACTCGCGCAGCGCATGGTCAACGGCGATGTCCCCGAGGTGCTGCGCGGCAAACGCCTGGTGGAAGTCAATATCAACTCGATGGTCGCCGGCGCGAAGTATCGTGGCGAATTCGAAGAGCGCGCGAAGCAATTGATCGACGAGGTGACGGCCAAGCAGGACGAACTCATTCTGTTCATCGACGAGCTGCATACGATCGTTGGCGCCGGGCAAGGCGGCGGCGAAGGCGGTCTCGACATCGCGAACGTGCTGAAACCCGCACTCGCGCGCGGCGAGTTGAGCCTGATCGGTGCGACCACGCTGAACGAGTATCAGAAGTACATCGAGAAAGATGCGGCGCTGGAGCGTCGTTTCCAGCCCGTGCTCGTTCCCGAGCCTAGCGTCGAGCAAACCATCGTTATCCTGCGCGGTCTGCGCGACAAACTTGAAGCGCACCATCAGGTCACGTTTTCCGATGATGCATTCGTCGCCGCGGCAGAATTCGCCGATCGCTATATCACCTCGCGTTTTCTGCCGGACAAGGCCATCGACCTGATCGACCAGGCGGCCGCGCGCGTGCGCATCGGCGCCACGTCGCGGCCAGCCGACATTCAGGAGCTGGAGGCCGAAGTAGCCCAACTCAAGCGCGAACAGGACTATGCCTCCTCGCGCAAGCGTTACGACCAGGCGAAGGCCTTTGAAGAACGCATCAACGAGAAAGAGAAACAGCTCGAAGAGCAGATGGAGGCATGGCAGCGCAAGACCGGCACGGAAACGCTGGAAGTGACGGTGGCGTCCGTCGCGGAGGTCGTCTCGCGGCTCACGGGCATTCCGGTTACTGAGCTCACCCAGGAGGAGCGCAAAAAACTGCTGAAGATGGAAGACACGCTGAGAGCGCGCGTGGTCGGCCAGGACGATGCGGTTGTCGCGGTGAGCGATGCCGTGCGTTTGTCGCGCGCGGGCCTGGGCCAGGAGCACCGGCCCATTGCGAATTTCCTGTTTCTCGGGCCAACGGGCGTTGGCAAGACCGAACTCGCTAAAGCGCTAGCGGAAAGCGTCTTTGGAGATGAACAGGCAATCGTCCGGATCGACATGAGCGAGTACATGGAGCGCCATGCCGTCGCCCGGCTGATCGGCGCGCCGCCGGGATACGTGGGTTACGACGAGGGTGGGCAACTCACCGAGCGCGTGCGGCGGCGTCCGTATAGCGTGATCCTGCTCGACGAGATCGAGAAAGCGCACCCGGATGTCTATAACGTGCTTCTGCAAGTGTTCGACGACGGGCGTCTCACCGATGGCAAGGGCCGCGTGGTCGATTTCAGCAACACGATCATCATCGCCACGAGCAATCTGGGCGCTTCGATCATCATGGAGAACCTCGAACAACCCGAGGCGAAGCGCAAGAGCGAAAAGGCCGTGCGAGACGAGTTGATGACGGTGCTCAAGGGCCACTTCCGGCCCGAGTTCCTCAACCGGATCGACGACATTATCGTGTTCCACGCCCTTTCAAAGGAGAATATTCGCGCGATCGTGCAGATTCAGCTCGATCGTGTCGTTCGGGCCGCGGCCGCGCAGGACATCACGCTGAAGCTGAGCGACTCGCTGGTCGACCATCTGGCCGAAGTCGGCTATCAACCGGAGTTCGGCGCGCGCGAGTTGAAACGGCAAATCCGCCAGGAAGTGGAAACCCGTCTTGCAAAGGAAATACTCGGCGATGCACTCAAATCCGGCGATAGCGTGGAAATCGACTATGACAAGAAAGACGAGGAAGTGACGTTCAACAAGGTGTAGCCTTCCACCACGTCTGAACAAATTGGAGGAGCACACCATGAACGACGATGAACGCGCCATTCGGCAAGTCGTGGAAACCTGGATGGCCGCCAGCAAGCGCGGCGATACGGCAACCGTTCTGAGCCTGATGACGGACGATGTCATCTTCATGGTCCCGGGTCAGGAGCCGTTCGGCAAGGAAACGTTCGCTGCCGCCTCGAAGGGCATGGAAGGCATGAAGGTCGATGGCAACAGCGAGATCGTCGAACTGCAGATCCTCGGCGACTGGGCGTTCATCCGCAATCGCATCGATATTGCCATCACGCCGCCGGACGGCGGCACGGTGCGCCGCGCGGGCTATACGCTCACGCTGCTGCGCAAGGAGGCCGATGGAAAGTGGCGCCTCGCGCGCGACGCCAATTTGCTGAGCGTGCGCAGCTAATCGAAGCCGCGCATGCGGCCTCAGTTTGAGGCCAGCACGTCCTGAAGCCGCTCGATGACGCCTGGCCAGCCGCGCCCCATGCCCTGGTAAGCCGTCTTGCCCAACGGTGCGTCGAGGTCGAACCCATTGTGCTCGAGCGTCAGGCGCGTGCCGTCGCCCTCCGGGGCGAGGCGCCAGGTAATCGTGGTGTTCAGCGTGCCCGTTGCGAACGCATAAGCGAACAAACGCTCGGGCTCCACGGCAATCACTTCGCAAGGTTGCTGCCCCCACGGACCCATGTCGAGCGTGAAGCGATGCCCGACACTCGCGCGCACGTCGCCCGCCGCCCACCATTTCGCGTGGATGACCGGATCGGTCAAGGTGGTCCATACGTGCTCAGGCGTGTGAGGCAGGAAGCGGGTCAACTCGATAATGCCGGGGTCCGTCATGTTTTCTCCTGTTGCGAGCGCGAACTGCCGCAAGGCGCGTGAATGCTTCGGCCGGACATTTTATCCGCGATTGCCCTGCTCATTCGCGAACACTGCCGCCCTCATCGCATCATGCGCGCCTTGCGTAGTTGCCACGCCCCACAGGCCCCAGCTTTGCCGGCCCCCAATCCGCTATCAGGCAGGACGCAGCGTGTCGCCGAGCGGCAGCGTGCGAATCGTCGCGCCAGTAGCGGCTGCCAGCGCATTCGCCACCGCGGGCGCAGCAGGCGGCACGCCGGGCTCGCCAATGCCGGTGGGCGCCTCCTTCGACGGCACGATATGCACCTCGACCACGGGCATGCCGCTCATGCGCAGCACCGGATAGTCGTTGAAGTTGCCCTCCTTCACGTGCCCCTTGTCGAACGTGATGGCCGTGTGCAGGAACGCGAGGCCGAAGCCGATCCCGCCTTCCACCTGTGCCGCGACGATATCCGGATTGATCACGGTGCCGCAATCGACCGCGCAGACCATGCGGTCGACCGTGAACGAGCCGTCCTGCTGCACGGTCACCTCGGCCACCTGCGCGACATAGGTCCCAAACGCGAATTGCAGCGCAATGCCCCGGCCACGCTTCGTGCCCTGCGCGCCCGCCGCCAGCGGCGTCGACCAGCCCGCCTTTTGCGCCGCGAGATCGAGCACGCCGCGATGCCGTGGCTTGCTCGCCAGCAGCGCGTGGCGAAATGCATAGGGATCCTTACCGGCTGCCCGCGCCGCTTCGTCCATCATGGTTTCGCCCACGAAGGCGGCGTGGGTGTGCCCGACCGAGCGCAGCCACTGGGTCTGCACCGGCAGCTTCGGCGCGTGCTGCGTGGCCTTGAAGTTCGGAATGTCGTAGGGAATGTCGGCCGTGCCTTCGACCAGCACCGGATCGACCGAATCCGGCTTGGGCAGTTGCATGAAGCTCTGCCCGACCACATCGTGATTCCACGACACCAAGTTGCCCGCCTTGTCGAGCGCGACTCGCACCTTGTGGACCGTGAGCGGCCGGTAATAGCCCGCGCGCATATCGTCCTCGCGCATCCACACGAGCTTGACGGGCGCGTTGATGTCTTGCGCGTGCGCCGCGCGCACGATGCGGCACGCCTCGCGCACATAGTCCGATTGCGGATTCGCGCGACGGCCAAAGCTGCCGCCCGCATAGAGTTGATGAATGGTGACATGCTCGGGCTTGAGCCCTAGCTCCTTCGCGGCCATCGCCTGGTCGCCCGTGGCCCACTGCTCGCCGTTCCAGATCTCGCAGCGGCTGCCCTGCAGATGCACGAGGCAGTTCAACGGCTCCATCGGTGCGTGCGAAAGATAGGGCTGCTCATAAACGGCTTCCAGATACTTGCCGCCCTCGGGCGCCGCGTTCAGCACCGTGCCGCGTTTTTCCGCTACAACGCCAGGTTGATCGGCAAGCGCGCGGAACTGCTTGTAGATGTCGTCGGAACTCAGGGCGAACGCGTGGCTGTCGTCCCACGTGATCGCCAGCGCGTCGCGACCCTGGCGGGCGATCCACGTGTTGTGGGCGAGCACCGCCACACCGCCCTGTACTTCGCCGTCGCCCGGCACCTCGACCACGGCGACCACGCCCTTGATCGCCTTCGCCTTGCTCGCGTCCACGTGCTGGACCTTGCCGCCCAAACGCGGCGGATGCGCGATCACCGCCACCAGCATGCCCGGCACCTTGATGTCCTGCGTATAAATCGCGGAACCGTCCACCTTCGCGGGCACGTCGACGCGGCGGGTCTTATCGCTGCCGATCAGTTTGAAGTCGTCGGGATGCTTGAGCACCACGTGCGTCGGAACGCTTTCGCGCGCGGCGGCGGCAACGAACTGGCCATAGCCCGCACGGCGGCCCGATGGCGCGTGCACGATCACGCCGTCTTCGACGTGCAGCGTGTTCGCGTCCACCTTCCAGGTCTTCGCGGCGGCGGACACCAGCATCATGCGCGCAGCCGCAGCGGCCTCGCGCATCTGCTTCCACGCGCCGGCCATTGCCGTGCTGCCGCCGGTACCCTGCACCGTCCAGCCAAACGTTGCGAATATGGGGTTCGCATATTTCTTCACGTCGGCCTGCGCGGGAACGACCTTCACCTTGTCGAGCGACACGTCGAGTTCGTCGGCGGCCATGGTGGCCAGCCCCGTAAACGTGCCCTGGCCCATCTCCAGATACTCGGAGATGACCGTGACCGTGCCGTCCGCATTCACGCGAACAAACGCATTCGGCTCGAACGGCAGCTTCGCGGGATCGAGCGATGCCGCCACCGCAAGGCCGCCGCGAAAGCCGACCGCAAGCGTCAACGCCGACATGCCGGCAAGAAACTGGCGGCGCGTAAGCGTCGCACGGGGTTCCGCGCCGCCCTGCGCGGCCTCATCACGAAGGATCGGATCACGCATGCTTGAGCTCCTCCGATGCGTGATGAATCGCGGCGCGAATCCGCTGATAGGTCGCACAGCGGCAAATGTTGCCGCTCATCGCGTCGTTGATGTCGGCGTCGGTAGGATTGGGTTTGGCCGCAAGCAGCGCCACCGCCGACATCACCTGGCCCGACTGGCAGTAGCCGCATTGCGGCGCCTGTTTCTCGATCCAGGCGGCCTGCACGGCGGCGCCGACCTTCTGCTCGTGAATGGCCTCGATGGTCGTAATGCTGCGGCCTTCCAGCGAGCCGACCGGCGTCACGCAGGCGCGTGTGGGCTGGCCGTCGAGATGCACCGTGCATGCGCCGCACAGCGCCATGCCGCAGCCGAATTTCGTGCCCGTGAGCCCAAGCTCGTCGCGCAGATACCAGAGCAAGGGCATCCCGGGATCGCCATCGAATTGATGGCGCTTTCCATTCACCACGATCTGTACCATGTTGTTCGACCTTTTCTGTGCTGTGTAAGTACCAACGCCTGGCGTGGGCGGACGGAGCAATAACCTGTGGAGTCTAGTCGCGGCATGCAGAACCTGCCATGCCGGAAAATCCGCTTCATTTGCCTGAATGTCTTGAAAGCTAATCGAATGTGCGAATTAAATAGATGAATATGCATAGGTTCGACGCTACTCCATGCATGTCACGCGCAGGCAAATCCCCTTTATATAGCCACTATTATTTCCATCATGCAAATTTCGCATGAAGCTATGTGCATTCAGCATTGGACGCACCAGGGAAGTCACACGAGTATCCGCCTTCACCATTTATTGCTGCCTGGCCGCACCAGCCTTTCAATGCGCATACAGGCATTCAAGGCGCAGCAAAAATGCGTATGACGAGAACAAGATTCGGACGAAAGTCGCGACGATTTCTTGCGATCTGGAGATAAGGAGACAATGTGAGTAGTTCTGTTAAACGACATATCGGGCCGTTCGCACTGATGTTCACCGGCCTTGGGTCGATCATCGGTTCGGGCTGGCTGTTCGGTGCGTGGAAGGCAGCCAAGATTGCCGGCCCCGCAGCCATCTGCGCATGGATCATCGGCGCCGTGGTCATTCTGGCGATTGCGCTCACCTACGCCGAGCTTGGCGCAATGTTCCCCGAATCGGGCGGCATGGTGCGTTACGCGCGTTACTCGCACGGCGCGCTCGTAGGCTTCATCAGCGCATGGGCCAACTGGATCGCCATTGTTTCGGTGATTCCGATCGAAGCCGAAGCCTCGATCCAGTACATGAGCACCTGGCCCTACCCATGGGCGCACGCGTTGTTCGTCGACGGATCGCTCACCTCATCGGGCTTATTGCTCTCCGCGCTGCTCGTGATCATTTACTTCATGCTCAACTACTGGGGTGTGAAGCTCTTCGCGCGCGCCAATAGCGCCATCACGATCTTCAAGTTCATCATCCCGGGTCTCACGATCGCAGGCCTGATGGCGACCGGCTTCCATCACGAGAACTTCGGCCAGTCGACCGAATTCGCGCCTTATGGCTGGTCGGCGGTGTTCACGGCTGTGGCAACCAGCGGCATCGTGTTCGCGTTCAACGGCTTCCAGAGCCCGATCAACCTCGCGGGTGAAGCACGCAACCCGTCGAAGAGCGTGCCGTTCGCGGTGATCGGCTCGATCCTCTGCGCGCTCGTGATCTACGTGCTGTTGCAGATTGCGTACATCGGCGCGGTCTCGCCGACGGATGTCATGAAAGGCTGGAACACCTTCAACTTCAAGTCGCCGTTCGCCGAGCTCGCGATCGCGCTGAACCTGAACTGGCTGGCAATCATGCTCTACGTGGACGCGTTCGTGAGCCCGAGCGGCACCGGCACGACCTACATGGCCACGACCTCGCGCATGATCTACGCGATGGAGCGCAACAACACGATGCCGAAGATGTTCGGCAATGTGCATCCGTTCTACGGCGTGCCGCGCCAGGCCATGTGGTTCAACCTGCTAGTCTCGTTCATCTTCATGTTCTTCTTCCGCGGCTGGAGCTCGCTCGCGGCGGTGATCTCGGTGGCGACCGTGATCTCGTACCTCACCGGCCCGATCAGCCTGATGGCGCTCAAGCGCGCGGCAACCGATCTGGAACGCCCGCTCACCGTGCCGTTCATGAAGGTCATTGCGCCGTTCGCGTTCGTGTGCGCGTCGATGATCCTGTACTGGGCGAAGTGGCCGCTGACCGGCGAAATCATCCTGCTGATGGTCGTCGCGCTGCCGGTGTACTTCTACTTCCAGCGCAAGACGGGCTTCGACGGCTGGGGCCAGGATCTGAAGGCTGCATGGTGGCTGTGCGCGTACCTGCCGGTGATGGCGGTCCTGTCGCTGATCGGCAGCAAGCAGTTCGGCGGCCACGACCTCATTCCCTACGGCTGGGACATGCTGGTGGTTGCGATCATCTCGCTCGGCTTCTACTACTGGGGCGTGAACTCGGGTTATCGCTCGCAGTACCTCGACGAACGCGAAAAACTCGCCGAACTCGAAGCGCTGCCTTCTGTCTCCGAGGCCTGATAGCACGCCTCTAGCGTGCCGGGGGGCGCGCAAGACACGCGCCCCCGGCCGCATCGCGCATCTGGCGCGTGGCCTCACGGCCACAGATTGTGCACCGTGTGCAGAATGTGACTGACTAATTGCGGCTGCCGATGCGTGCCCGTCTTGCCGAAGATGGCCGCAAGCTGCGCACGCGCCGTGTAGTGAGAAATCCCCAGCGAAGCCGCCGCCTCCTTGACGCTTTCACCCTGCACCAGGCGCGTCGCGAGCACGGCTTCCGCCCTTGTCAAGCGAAACAATTCGATCAGCACGCCTACCGAAATTTCGGGTTGCTGGTTCGCATCGCGTATCAGCATCAGTACGGCTGCCGTCGTCTTTTCGGCGAGGCCTGCACGCACCCCGTGCGGCCGGCACAGCACGCTCCACGACTGAGCACCACCGCCACGCGTCGCGCGAAACACCTGCGCGTCGTCCGGCCCTCCAGCCTCTGCGGCCACCACCCTGGCGAGCGCGTCGCGCATCGCCCGTTCGCTGCGCGAATCGGTGCAATACAGCGTCCCTTCCCGCAGCGCAAAGCCATCCTGCTGCTCGAGCCATCGGTCCGCCACCGCGTTTTTCAGCAGCACACGGCCGTCTTCGTTCAACACGAGACACCCCACGGTCAACTGTTCCGCCGTATCGTCGAGCACGCGCAGCCGGTATTGCTGATGTGCGAGGCGCGCATAGATCGCGAACGCGGTTTGCAGGCGCGGCGCCAGCGCTTCCAGAAACTTGCGTTCAGCCTCCCCGAAACCGGCCTCGCCTCGCAGGCGCGCGCCACGCAGGCGAAAGATCATTCCCGTAGCAGGCTCCGCCAGATCGAGCCCGATCAGGTCGATGACGTCGCCATACTCGCGGAGATACGCGTGATAGACCGGGAAGCGCTGTGCCAGCTCGGCCTCGCTCATCATCTGACTGAGGATGCACACCTGGCCTTGCGGCAACTCCAGAAACGGCGAATCGCGGAACACGCGCTCCTGCAACGCGACGATCGCATCGGTATGCGCATCGGCCGAGATCACGACGCCCGGATCGCCGGAACGCGGCTTGCGCAACACCAGCGTGGGATGACGGCACGGCATGGAGCGCCCCATCGCCTCGAGAAACGCAGTCCACGGCGGGGTGTCCAGCGTACTGGCGAACAGGGCGTCTATCAGGCCGATGAGGTTGTGTGCCATAGGCGGAAAGCGTGCCGACGATCAACGATGCTCGATGATATCGCCCGCGGCACGATCATCGCGAACCGCCCGCAAACGCAGTCGTCCGTTCAACGCCACCTCGCCTGGTACGCCGCTTTGGCCTCCGGATTGATCCATCCGGCCGGCCATTCGCCATCGAGCAAGCGCAGGGTCTCCTGCCAGGGGCGTTGCACCAACGCGTTCATGGCTTGTGGCGAGATCCCCGCGGAATGCGGCGTGATCACCACTTGATCCAGGCCCCACAAATCGTGCGCGGGCGGCAGCGGCTCCGGCTCGGTCACGTCGAGCCCCGCCGCCGCCAACGTGCCATCGCGCAAAGCGATGCTGAGCGCCGCATGGTCGATCAACCCGCCCCGCCCCGTATTGATGACGATGGCCCCCGGCTTCATCCGCGCGAAAGCCGCCTCCCCCAGCAGGTGCCGGTTGCCGTCGTTCAGCGGCACATGCAGCGAGACGATGTCGGCATTGGCCAGTAACGCGTCCTGTGAAACCGCACGAACGCCGGCAAGCGCCATCGTGCCCGCATCGACATACGGGTCGCTGGCGATGACATTCAGGCCAAAGCCCGCCGCGCGCGGGACCACTGCTCGCGCAATGGCGCCGAACCCGACAAGCCCGAGCGTACGTCCGCTCAGCCGGCTCATGCGCGGCCAATGATGCTGGCGCAGCCGCCGGATGGCGTCGCTGCCGCCCCCTTCGCGCGCCGCGCCATGCAAGGCCACGATCCGCCGCGTGCAGGCAAGGATCAGCGCGAGCGTGTGGTCGGCGACCTCCTCCAGGCAAAAGTCCGGCACGTTGGCCACGAGGATGCCGGCTTCGCTGGCCGCATCGCGGTCGAGATTCTCGAAGCCGATGCCCATGCTCACGATCATCCGGCACGCCCGCAGGGCCGAGAGCACCCGCCGGCTGAAACGTTGAACGCTGCATTGCCCGAACACGATGTCCGCATCGGCACAGGCAGCAATCAACTCGTCCTCTCCGGTGCAGTGCATGACCCGAAAATCGGGCGTCATCTCCCGCGCCGCGAACGCGGGGAGGTAATCCGCAGGCGTCTCGCGGACGCCATCCATTGCAAGTGTCTGGACGATCTTCAGCATGGGCGGCGCGCTCCTGTCTCTCTCGGCTGGTTGGCTGATTGCCTGGTCTGGCGGTTGATCGGTCCATCATCGTCGGACGTCATGGCGTCGTGCATCCGCCAAATGCACTAAATAGCGCACTAAATAGCGCACTAATCAGCGGGCCAGGCGCGGCTGCGGGTTCGCGCCTAGTTCATTTGTCCGATGTGCGTCTCGCCGCGCGCTGGCATCGTGGGTCACCTCGAATTCCGGACCGCTCACCGCAAAGGACGATTCCATGTCGACGATGACCGGCGGCGATGCCGTCTACCACGCACTGAAGGCCGCGAACGTATCCTGCGTTTTCGGCATCCCCAGCCAGCACAACCTCGGCCTCTACGATGCGTTGTGCCGGCACGGCGACATTCGTGTGATCGGCACGCGCCACGAGCAAGGGGCCGTGCATGCGGCCGATGGCTATGCACGGGCGACCGGCAAGCTCGGCGTCGCCATCGTCAGCACGGGGCCCGGCACGGTCAATGCCGTCAACGGCCTGTACGAGGCCGGCTTCGCGTCGTCGCCGGTGCTGCTGCTCACGACTCAGGTCGATACGCGCTATCTGGGCCGGGGCAAGGGCTTTATCCACGACGCCGATCAGCAACTCGCGATGCTGCGCACGGTCACACGGCGCAGCGAGCGCGTGCTGCATGCGCGCGACATCGCCGCGACGATCCATCGCGTGATGGCCGACATCGCCACGGGACGCCCGCAACCGGGTGCGGTGGAGATTCCCACCGACCTTCTGCTGGCAACGCTGCCTGATGAAACGTCCGAATATGCGAGCCCCGCGCCGCTGCCCGCCGACGACGCGATGCTCGACGCTGTGGCGCAACGCCTGGGCCAAAGCCGCAAGCCCTTGCTCTGGGTCGGTGGCGGCTGCGTGAGCGCGAACGCCGCCAGCGCCGTGCGCGAGCTGGCCGAGCGCCTCGGTGCGCCCGTCGTAAGCAGCGTCAACGGGCGCGGCGTGCTGCCGGCCGGTCATCCGCTCTATGTCGGCTGCCAGACCCATCTGCCGGCCTTCAACGAGCTGCTCGCGCAAGCGGATCTGGTGCTCGCGATCGGCACGCGCTTCCAGGCGCTCGCGAGCCAGTACTGGCAGCAGCCGATGCCGAAGAACCTGGCCCACATCGACGCCGATTCGAGCGTGATCGGCCGCAACTATCCGGCAGCGCTCTCCGTGGTGGCCGATGCGCGGCTCGCCGTCGAAGGCTTGCTCTCCCGCGTGGCGCCCATCGACATCGACAGCGGGTTCGCCGCGCTCGCCCGAGAGGTCCGCCATACGCTGAAACAGACAGTGAACCGGATGATCGGGCCCGATCATCAGCGCATCGTCGAGGCGATCGAGGCCCTCCTCCCCGCCGACAGCCCGGTGGTCGGCGACGCCACCATCACCGCCAACACCTGGGGCAACTACCTGCTTTCCATCCGCGCCCCGCGCATCGGCCACTACAGCACGGGGCTCGCGATTGGTCCGGCGTTGCCGATCGGGATCGGAGCCGCGCTCGGCACCGGCAAGAAGACGCTGGTCATTCACGGCGACGGCGGCGTGATGCTCAATCTCGCGGAGATCGCCACCGCCGTGCAAACGCGTGCGCTCCTCGTGCTATGCGTCTTCAACGACAGCGGCTACGGGGTGCTGAAGGGCCTGCAGCGCGTGACCACGGGACGCCCGTACGCGGTCGATCTGCACACGCCGGACTTCGTCGCGCTGGCTGCCGCCATGGGCATGCCCGGCACGCTAGTCCGCTCGGCCGATGCGTTTGCGCACGCACTGGAATCCGCGCTGGCTGTTGACGGACCGTATCTGATCGAGGTCGATCTGGCGAGCCTCGAACCCATCCGCCTATTCGGCTGACGTGAGCGAAAAGAGCCAGCCATTCTTGAAGAGATCACCGATGATGCAATCCCCATTTCGCGTGCCGATCGTCATTCGCGGCCAGGTGCTGGACGACTGCGCGCTGGAATTCGGCGCACGCCTCGACGGCGTGCGCTTCGCCGTGCCCGACCTCATACCGCACCTCTCCGACCTGCTGCTACGCAATCCCTCGCAGATGGCCGATCTCCATGCGCTGCGCTTCGAGGACATCGTCGCTTACCTCGCGCGCCTGGGTGAGCGTCTGGACATCCACCGCAACGCACACCTGCAGGCCGCCTATGAATTGTCGCGACGCACCTCCGGCCTCTCGGAGTCGATACTGCGCCACTTCTACGAGGCGATTCCTGCATCGTTCCTGCCCGCCGTGGTGCGCGAAACCGCCGACCGTCTCGTGGGTATCGACTACCTCGAAGGTTGGGTACCGCAACCGTCCACCGTGCATACGGGCGAGCCCACGCGCATCCGCGCATTCGGCGCGCGCTGCGTCCACGTGATTGCCGGCAACGTGCCGATGGTCGGGGTAGGCACGGTGATTCGCAATGCATTCACGCGCTCGGACGCCATCATCAAGACGCCATCGAACGATCCGCTCACGGCCACTGCGATTGCGCAGACGATGATCGATATGGAACCCGACCACCCCCTCACGCGCCATCTGAGCGTCGTCTACTGGAAAGGCGGCGATGCGCGTGTGGAGCGGGAAATCTACGATCCGCGCGCGGTGGAGAAAATCGTCGCATGGGGCGGCTTCGCAAGTATCAAGCACATCTCCGGCTACCTCCAGCCCGGGCTCGATTTAATCACACTCGATCCCAAGCACAGCGCAACGCTCATTGGTGCGGAAGCGTTCGCCAGCGATGAAACGCTTCGGCACGTCGCGAAGCGCCTGGCCGTCGATATCGGCGCAATGAACCAGGAGGGCTGCGTGAACGCCCGCGTGGTGTACGTGGCCTCCGGCACGGACGACGCCGGGCTCGAGCGCATCGAGCAGTTCGGACGCCTGACGTTCGAAGCGCTTCAGCAGTTGCCGCCGCACCTGAGCACACCGCACAAGGCGTTCGACACCGCGCTCAAGGACGAGATCGACGGCCTGCGCTTTGCCAGTGATGAATATAGGGTGTTCGGCGGGCGCCGCAACGAAGGCGCGATCATCGTCTCGCGCACTGACGCGCCCGTCGACTTCGCGCGCGCCCTCGCCTGCCGGGTCGCGAACCTCGTACCGATCGACGACGTGGATGTGGCCGTGCGCTCGGTCAACGCGTACACGCAGACAATCGGCATCTACCCTGAAGCGTTGAAAGTGCGCTTGCGTGACCGTCTCGCATTTCAGGGTGCGCAGCGGCTCGTCTCGCTCGGCGCGGCTGCCATCTTCGAGGATGCAGCCACGCCGCAGGACGGTATCGAACCGGTGCGGCGCATGTGCAAGTGGATCGTCGAGCAGACTAGCGACGCCACGATGCTCGAGCAGCTTGCCACTGGCACCCATTCTTTAAAGGAGTCCTGATGGAAGCACTTGCCGAAGACCTGATGCACGACCCGAAGTCGTATCTCGACGCACGCTATGACGACGGATTCCGGCTCACGCGCGCGCAACTCGACGCTATTCACCTCAGGGGCGCGCAACAGCGGTTCGAAGCGCTGCGCGAGCGCATTCCCGTGTTGCGCAAGCTCGCTGAAGAACAGGAGGTGGAGCGCATCGCATCGCTCGACGACGTGGTGCCGTTGCTGTTTCCGCATACGGTCTACAAGTCGTATCCGTTCTCGATCATCGAGCGCGGCCAGTTCGAACGCTTGACGCGCTGGCTGAGCGGACTCACCGCGTGCGACCTGAGCCGCATCGATCATGCCGGCATCGACTCTATCGACGCCTGGATCAAGCGACTCGACGAGAGCACGGACCTGCGCGTGCTGCACACGTTCGGGACGAGCGGCAAGCTGTCGTTCGTGCCGCGCACGGCGTCGCAATGGATCGAGGCGAACCGCCTGACCACGCATTGCGTGCGCGACTGGAACGGCCCGGACTCCGGTCCCGACCTGTACGGCGCGCGCATGCCGATGATCCAGCCAGGCTATCGGCACGGAGCAGGCGCGACCTATCGCGGCGTCGGACAGATGGTCGAGCGCTGGGCCGGCGGCGACGACAACGCGCTGTTCCTCTATCCGAACGAATACTTCAGCGCCGATATCGCTTCGCTGGCAGGGCGTTTGCGCGCCGCGGAAGCGCGCGGCGAGCAAGGCCGGCTGGAACTCTCGCCTGCGCTGCTGGCGCGGCGCGAAGAATTCGCCGCGCGCGAACAGGCACGGCCGCAGCGCATGAAGCCGTTTCTCGACACGGCGATCCAGCGATACGGCGGCCATGACATCTGCCTGTTCGCCGTCTGGCCGATTCTCTTTGAATGGGCCGAGGAGGCGCTTGCAACCGGCGTGCGCGGCGCCTTCGGCACGGGCAGCGTGCTGATGAGCGGCGGCGGCAACAAGGGGCGCGCGCTTCCCGACGACTACCGCGAACGGATCTTCACGTTCCTCGGCTTCGAGCGCGTATTCGAGTTCTACAGCATGAGCGAACTCATGGTCAGTTGCCCGCGCTGCGAACACGGTCACTATCACGTGCCGCCGGTGCTCGTCCCCTTCGTTCTGGACCCGGAAACCGGCAAGGCGCTACCGCGCGAAGGCCGCCAGACGGGCCGCTTTGCTTACCTCGACTTGCTCCCGGACACCTACTGGGGCGGGCTCGTCAGCGGCGATGAAGTCACGATCGGCGGCTGGGACGAACCGTGCGAGTGCGGGCGTCACGGTCCCTGGATCGAAGCCACTGTGCGCCGCTACAGCGAGCAACAGGGCGGCACTGACAAGATCAATTGCGCCGGCGCCCCCGAAGCACACGACCGCGCCGTCGAGTTCCTGCTCTCGACGACGCAAAACTCATTCGAATAACTTTGCACAAGGACGAATCACGCCATGAAGCAACACAACTCCAATCGCGACCTGCGCGTCGTTGTACTCGGCGCGGGCATGTCGGGCATCCTGAGCGGCATCAAGCTGCTCGAATCCGGCTACCGCGATGTCACGATCTACGAGAAAGCGACTCGCGTGGGCGGCACGTGGCGCGAAAACACCTATCCGGGCTTGACCTGCGATGTCCCCTCTCACGCCTACACCTACTCTTTCGAGCCGAACGCCGAGTGGACCCGCCAGCTGCCGCCGGGCGCCGAGGTCCAGGAATACTTCGAACGCACGACCAGAAAATATCAGGTGAGCGAACTAATTCGCTTCGGTCAGGAAGTGACCCGCTGCGCGTTCGTCGGCGGACGCTGGCATCTGGAAACGGCCAGTGGCCTGCGTGACGAGGCCGACGTGGTGATCGCGGCCACCGGCGTGCTGCATCACCCGCGCACGCCCGACATTCCTGGCTTGAAGAGCTTTGGCGGAGAGTTGCTTCACAGCGCGCGGTGGGACCACTCGGTCGCGCTGGACGGCAAGCGCATCGGCATCGTCGGCAATGGGTCGACCGGCGTGCAACTGGTGTCGGCACTCGCAAGCCGCGCCGGGAAACTCAAGCACTTCCAGCGCACCGCTCAATGGATCATGCCGGTGGAGAATCCATCGTTCACCGAAGAGCAGAAGCAGGCGTTTCGCGACGATCCCGCGCTGCTCAAACGCATGCAAAACGACGAAACCTATCTCGCCAACGTCGAGCGCTTCACCACCGCCGTGGCCGATGCGACTTCCCCCGAAATCGCCACCATCGAAGCGATCGTGCTGGAGAACCTCGAACGCAGCGTGCAGGACCCCGTGCTGCGCGAGAAGCTGCGCCCCAACTATCGGGCGGCATGCAAGCGCCTGATCTTCTCGCCGGATTACTATCAGGCGATCCAGCACCCGAGCGCGGAACTGGTGACCGAAGGCATCGAGACTGTCACCCACAAAGGCGTGCTCACGCGCGACGGCGTCGAACATGAACTCGACGTGCTGGTTCTGGCCTCCGGCTTCCACGCGGACCGGTTCATGCGGCCGATGCAGATCACCGGGCGCGATGGCAGGCGTCTCGACGACGTGTGGGCCAAAAGGCCTCACGCCTACCTGGCGATCTCCATCCCCGAGTTTCCGAACTTCTTTATGCTCAACGGCCCGACGAGCCCGGTTGGCAACTTCTCGCTGATCGACGTGGCGGAAAAGCAATGGGGTTATATTGCGCAACTGCTCGACTTGCTGCGCAGCGGCGTTTGCACGGAAATCTCCGTGAAGCAGGATTCGCTTGATGCCTATGAGGCCGCGCGCCTTGCGGCCGCGAAGAACACGATCTTCGCATCGGGCTGCAAGAGTTGGTACCTCGACGGCGAAGGCGTGCCCGCGAGCTGGCCCTGGAACTACGCCCGCTTCAGGGAGGTCATGGCAGCACCGGATCTTTCCGCCTTCGAACGGACGCCCGCGCGCGCTGTATAGCACCGCACAGCGCCCTGTAGTGCCGTATGGCGCCTGGGAAAATAGATAGCAGAAATGCTTCGTTGGTGGCGGCAAACGGCCTGATTACACTGCGATCCATCTTGTCATGACAAGTGGATCATGCCCAAAACGAATCTCCAGGCGAGCGCACCGCAGCCACTCCACGCGCGCATCAAGGACACCCTGCGCACGCGCATTCTCGACGGCACCTACGGCCCGAACAGCCAGATGCCCTCCGAGTACGCGCTGTGCGCCATGTTCGGCGTAAGCCGAATTACCGTGCGCCAGGCGCTCGGCGATCTGCGCAACGAGGGGCTGGTTTTCCGGGTGCATGGCAAGGGCACCTTCGTTTCGAAGCCCAAGGCATTCCAGAACGTGACCTCGTTGCAGGGCTTCGCGCAAGCGATGTTGTCGATGGGGCATGAGATCGTCAATACGCTGCTGGCCTTACGCATCGTCGAGGCCAGTCGCTACATCGCGCAAAAACTCGATCTACCGGAAGGCGCACGCGTAGCCGAAATTCACCGCGTGCGCCTGCTCGATCGCGAGCCCATCTCGCTCGAGCTGACCTGGGTGTCGGAGCCGCTCGGCAAGCGCCTCGCGAGCGCAGACCTTGCCACTCGCGATATTTTTTTGATCCTCGAAAACGACTGCGGCGTGCGGCTCGGCCACGCTGACGTGTCGATCGACGCCATGCTCGCCAACGACGAGATCGCCGACGCGCTGCACGTGCAGGAAGGCAGCCCGGTGCTGCGCATCGAGCGCACCACACACGATGTGCAAGGCACGCCGATCGATTTCGAATACCTCTACTTTCGCGGCGATGCGTTCCAGTACCGCCTGCGCGTCGACCGCGAAAAAGCCCCTGCCTGCGCAACTACGTAAGGAAACTGCAATGAACACCGAAATACTCGAATACGACATCGTGGTAGTGGGCGGCGGCACGGCTGGGCCCATGGCCGCGATCAAGGCGAAGGAGCGCAATCCCGAACTGAAGGTGCTGCTGCTCGAAAAAGCCAACGTCAAGCGCAGCGGCGCGATTTCGATGGGCATGGACGGCCTGAACAACGCCGTGATTCCGGGCCACGCAACGCCCGAGCAATACACGCGCGAAATCACTATCGCGAACGATGGCATCGTCGATCAGGAGGCCGTGTACGCTTACGCGCAGAACAGCTTCGCGACCATCGAACAACTCGACCGCTGGGGCGTGAAGTTCGAAAAGGACGGCAACGGCGACTACGCGGTAAAGAAGGTCCATCACATGGGCGCTTATGTGCTGCCGATGCCCGAAGGCCACGACATCAAGAAAGTGCTGTACCGCCAGCTCAAGCGTGCGCGCGTGAGCATCACCAACCGTATCGTGACCACGCGCGTCCTCACCGATGCGCAAGGCGCCGCGTGCGGCGTCATGGGCTTCGACTGCCGCACGGCGCAATGCGTGGTGGTGCGCGCGAAGGCCGTGATCCTGTGCTGCGGCGCGGCCGGACGCCTGGGCCTGCCCGCCTCGGGCTATCTGATGGGCACCTACGAGAATCCCACCAACGCGGGCGACGGCTATGCGATGGCGTACCACGCGGGCGCGGCGCTCACCAATCTGGAGTGCTTCCAGATCAATCCGCTCATCAAGGACTATAACGGCCCCGCCTGCGCCTACGTGACGGGTCCGCTCGGCGGCTTCACCGCGAACGGCAAGGGCGAACGCTTCATCGAATGCGATTACTGGAGCGGCCAGATGATGTGGGAGTTCTACCAGGAACTGCAAAGCGGCAACGGTCCCGTGTTCCTGAAGCTCGACCACCTGGCCGAGGAAACCATCCAGACCATCGAGCAGATCCTGCACACCAACGAGCGCCCGAGCCGGGGACGCTTCCATGCGGGACGCGGCAACGACTACCGTACGCAGATGATCGAGATGCACATTTCCGAAATCGGCTTTTGCAGCGGCCACAGCGCATCCGGCGTGTATGTGGACGCACGCGCGCGAACCACGGTGCGCGGCCTCTACGCCGCGGGCGACATGGCCGCCGTGCCGCACAACTACATGCTTGGCGCATTCACCTATGGCGGCTTCGCCGGGCACGACGCCGCCGACTATGTGGCCGACCGCGAGCACGCGCCGCTCGATCACGCGCAGATCGACGCCGAGCGCGCACGTATTTACGCACCGCTCGAACGCGAACACGGCCTCGCGCCCGCGCAGGTCGAATACAAGCTGCGGCGCATGGTGAACGATTATCTTCAGCCGCCCAAGGTCACGCGCAAGATGGAGATCGGCCTGCAGCGCTTCGACGAAATCGCCGAAGACATCGGCGCGATCAAGGCCCATAACCCGCACGAACTCATGCGTGCAGCGGAAGTACGCGCGATTCGCGATTGCGCGGAAATGGCCGCGCGCGCGTCGCTGTTTCGCACCGAAAGCCGCTGGGGGCTCTATCACCATCGTGTCGATTATCCGCAGCGCGACGACGCCAACTGGTTCTGCCACACCGACCTGCGCAAGGACGCCAGCGGCCGCATGACCTGCGAGAAGCGCGCCATCGCGCCTTATGTCGTGCCAGTCGACGCCGCCGATCTCGGCGCATACAGCCGCATGCGCATCCAGCGCGAACGCGCACCCGAACCGGCGGAAGCGCTTTGAGCCCCGCTTTGAACTCACTCCCGAACGAACGCAGCGAGGAAAACACCATGAGTTACACGCCCCACGACATCTTCCAGCGCAGCAGCGCAGCGGTCACGATCGACGAGTCGCTCTGCATTGCCGACAAGGGCTGTACCGTATGCGTCGACGTCTGCCCGCTGGACCTGCTGGCCATCGACATGACGAAGGGCAAGGCCTATATGCAATTCGACGAATGCTGGTACTGCATGCCTTGCGAGCGCGACTGCCCCACGGGCGCAGTGAAAGTCGAGATTCCGTATCTGCTGCGCTAGCCGTGGCGCGACTACATTCGGACTCTACCTCTCGCATTAATTTCGGATTCCATATCGATAAAAAGTTATGACCGACTCTATTCAATTGAATGCAGCGCCGCCCGAAGCGGCCGGCGCGCTCACCCGTCTCGCGGCCGCCGACGCCGCCGTGCGCCGCATCGCCGTGCTGGATCTCGGCGATCTGGAAGACAGTGCACTGATTGCGCCACTGATAGCAGCATTGCGCGACGACCCCTCGCCCGAGGTTCGCCGCGAAGCCGCGTCCGTGCTCGCATCGTGGGAACAGGAAGACGTGGTGGAAGCGCTCTGCGCCACGCTGCTGGACGCCGACCCGGGCGTGCGCGAAGCGGCCCAGCAAGCGCTCGCCGAACTCAAGGAGCCCGGCTCGGCGCGCGTGCTGCGGCGCTGGGCGGCGCGGCCCGAACCGTTCGCGCGGCGCGCGGCGTTGCGCGGACTGCGCGAATTGCGCGACGCGGCGGCCTTCGAACCCGCGCAAGCCGCGCTCGCCGATGCCGATGCCGAGGTGCGTCTCGAAGCGGTAGCCGTGCTCGGCTGGCTCAAGGACAGGCGCGCCGTGGCGCCGCTCGCGGCGCTCGCTACCGGCGACGCGCATGGCGCGGTGCGGCGCGCTGCGGTGGGCGCGCTCGGCTTCGCCGCCGTGAACGAGGGCCATGCAGGCAAGGCGCTGCTCCACGCGCTCGCCGATGCCGACTGGCAAGTCCGCGAGGAAGCCGCGACCACACTGGGGAAATTGCGCCTGCCCGCCGCTCGGGACGCACTGATCCATGCGCTCGCCGACGACTACTGGCAAGTGCGCCTGCGCGCGGTGCGCGCGCTGGGGCGCATCGGCGATGCTCACGCCGCGCCCGCCGTGAGCGCGTTGCTCGTGCATCCAATCAGCAACCTGCGCAAGGAGGCCGCGCTCGCGCTGGGCGAGCTTCCATCGACATCGAGCCTCGCGCCATTGCAGGCAGCACTCGACGACCGCGACCCGGAAGTGCGCAAAGCCGTGCGGATCGCATTGCAGCAACTCGCGGGGCGATTCGAAGGCGGTGCGCCATGAACGTGCCTCTGGAAGTCCGTTGCGAAACGGGCGCGCTCATTCTCGTATGGTCAGGCGGCCTGCGCCAGCATCTTCCGCTCGCGAGTCTGCGCCGCGCATGCCCCTGCGCGGGCTGCCGCCGTGAGCGCATGAATGGAAACACGGGGGCGAACATGGGCGACCGCGCCGGCGACACCGCACATGAAGATCTCACGCTGACCGGCATTGTCCCGATGGGCTATGGCGTGCAACTCGTCTTCAGCGACGGCCACGACCGGGGTATTTTCCCGTGGGCATGGTTCGAACACTTCGCGGCCCCCATTCAACCAGCCACGCCCGACCACACATCGGCACCGACCACGCGCACCGCGACGGGCGTCAGCGCAGCACCTTCGCACGGTCCCTCGATGCAGTGACCGTTCTCGAAAGCAAACAGCGCGCTGTGATGGGCGCACATCAGCACTTTCGATCGATACGTGCAGACCTCGCCCGGCTCGAAATCGAGTCGCACCGAGAAATGCGGGCAGCGATTGACATACGCCCACACGGATGCGCCGCGCCGCACGACGACGACCGCACCGTCGCCGGGCGAGTCGTCCACGACGCGTGCGCCACCGTCCGGCACGTCGTCGACGCAGCACAGAAAGCGAGCGCTCATCACTCAAACCCTCTGCTCAGGATTACCCACATTCCAGTCCCACGGCCGGATCTCGACACGTTCGAACACACCCGCCAACGTATACGGGTCGTCGCGCACGAAGCGCATCACGTCGTCGTAACCCTCGGCCTCGACCACGAGCAAGGTGCCGTTGTGCCCATCGCATCGCGGCGCGAAGGTCGATCCGCCGAGCCTCACGAACACGCCGTGCTGCGGTGCCGAGCGCAGATACGTGCGATGCACCGCCCGTATGCGATCGCGCACCTCGCGCATGCCCGGCTTGTCGGTGGCGAATACCGCGTAGTAGCGGGTCGACGGTCTCATGCGCGTTCCAGCACGAAGTCGTAGCAGGCCTCACGAAAGCCACCCTCGAAGCCGAACTGCTGTGCGTTCGCATCGCCCGCCGCGCGCTCGCAATAGTCCACCTGCAACGACGGCTTCACGCCGAATACGGCGTCCGAGTCGAGATACGGGTCGTGCCGGTTGAACAGATGCGTCACGAGCGTGCTGTGGCCGGGCGCCGTGATCATGAAGTGCAGATGCGCGGGCCGCCACGGGTGCCGCCCTGTCGCCTCGAGCATGCGGCCCACCGGGCCGTCGGTGGGAATCGGGTAGCACACGGGCACGATGGTGCGGATCGCGTAGCGGCCCTCGGCGTCGGTGCGATAACGGCCGCGCAGATTGCCGTGCGGTTGCTCGGTGTCCTGCCCCGAGTACATGCCGTTCTCAGCGGTTTGCCACACGTCGAGCAGCGCGTTCGCCACGGGTGCGCCTTCGGTCGTCAGCACGCGGCCGTGCACGATCGCGGGCACGCCCGGCGTGAACGCCATGTTCTCGCCATAAACGCGCTCGGGCATGCCTTCGATGTAGAACGGGCCGAACACGGTCGTGTCGGTTGCGCCCGTCGCGTAGCGGTGATTGATCGCGTCGACCAGCATCGACACACCGAGCGTGTCGGACAACAGGATGAACTCCTGACGCACAACGCCGTCGCACATCTGCCCCGTCTCGGTGAGAAAGCGGATGGCCGCGAACCACTCCGCCTCGGTCAGTTCCACTTCGCTCACGAAAGCGTGCAGATGCCGCACGAGACTTTGCATCAGCGTGCGCAGGCGCGCGTCGGACGTATTCGCGAAGCGTGCCACGACCTGTTCCGTCAAGGCCTGCTCGGCCTCGTTTCCATGCATCGACATGGTTGTCTCCTTTCGTCTTTCTCGCGCGCCGCTCGCACAGCCGGGCCCGGCTATTGCGGTGCCGCACCTTCCCACGCGCGCTGCAGCAACGCGCGGATCGCCTCGCGCTCCAGCGCGCGAGGATTGGGATACGCATTAGTACAGGCCAGATCGGCCGCTTCGTCGAGGCCCGTTTCGGGCATGCCGATGTCCTTGAGCGCCGTCGCAATGCCCAGTGACGCGTTCAAATCATAGAGCCGTGGCCCCGCCTGCGCCGCCTGCTCCGCACCGAGCGCGCGCGCCACGCGATCGAGCGCCCGTGGCGCGGCCGCGTGGTTATAGTGCGCCGTATGCGGCAGCATGATCGCATGCGTTTGCGCGTGCGGCAGATTGAACGTGCCGCCCAGCGTGTGGCAAAGCTTGTGATGCAGCGCCATGCCCACCGCGCCGAGGCAACTGCCCGCGAGCCACGCGCCGTAGAGCGCGCGGCCGCGCATCGCCGGATCGTCGGGACGCTGCACGACGGCCGGCAGCGACTCGCCCAAGGCGCGAATCGACTCTTCGGCCATCAGGCTGATCACGGGATTGGCATCTTCCGCGTAGAGCGCCTCCACCGCGTGCGCCATCGCATTGATGCCCGAGGCCGCCGAAATGCCCGCGGGCAGCGACACGGTCAGCGACGGATCGTAGATCACCGTGCGCGGCAGCACGCGAAAATCGCGCCCGGTCTTCTTCAGGCGCCCTTCGGTGAGGCCGTAGATCGGCGTCATCTCCGAACCCGCATAGGTGGTGGGCACCGCGACGATCGGCAGCGACGATTCAAGCGCAATGGCCTTGCCGAGGCCAATGGTCGAACCACCGCCCACGGCCACGCAGCATTGCGCGTCCAGCGCCGCCGCCTTTTCGCAGGCGGCCCGCGCGACTTCCACGGGCACATGCATGACCGCCTCGGCGTGAATGCCCGCGGCACGATCGCCGAGCAAACGCGCGACTTCCTCGGCGAGCGGGCGCTGTTCAGGTGTCGAGAGAATCAGCGCGCGGCGCGCGCCGAGACGATCCACTTCCTCGGGCAGCCGCGCGAGATTGCCCCAGCCGAATACCACGCGCGACGGCAAACCTTGATAGACGAAGCGATCCATACGAGCCTCAGCGCTTGAAGTGCGGCGGCACCTGGGCGTCCACGTTGACCCACACCGAGCGGGCCTCCGTGTAGTCGTGCATCGCCTCAAAGCCCATTTCGCGCCCGTAGCCCGACTGACCGACGCCGCCGAACGGGCTGCCCGGGTTCACGCGCTTGTAGCAATTGATCCAGCACATGCCCGCGTCGATCTTGCCCGCGATGCTGTGGGCACGCGACAGATCGCGCGTCCAGAGGCCGCTGCCGAGACCGTATTCGGTGCCGTTGGCAATGGCCAGCGCCTCTTCGTCGGACTTGAAGCGCAGCACGGTCACGAACGGGCCGAACACCTCTTCCTGAGCGATGCGATCTTTCGGCGTCTTCGCCTCGATCACCGTGGGGCGCACATAGTAGCCATTCGCCAGCGCGGGGTCCTGCGGTGCGCTGCCGCCCGTGAGCACGCGCCCGCCCTGCTCGCGCGCCAGCTCCACATAAGCCTTCACGCGCTCCAGATGCTGCAGCGACGTGAGCGGCCCCATCTCCGTTTGGGGATCCAAAGGATTGCCCACGCGAATCGACGAAGCGAGGTCGACGAAGCGTTCGAGAAACGCGTCGGCAATGCGCTCGTGCAGCACGAGGCGCGAGCCCGCGATACAGGCTTGCCCCTGATTGTGGAAGATCGCCCAGGCAGCGCCATTGATGGCGGCATCGAGATTGGCGTCGTCGAACACGATGTTCGCGCCCTTGCCGCCCAGTTCGAGTTGCACGCGCTTCAAGTTGCCCTGCGAGGCCTCGACGATGCGCCGCCCCGTGGCCGTCGATCCCGTGAAGGCGATCTTGCCTACACCGGGATGCTCCGCAAGCCGTTGCCCGGCTGTGTGGCCATAGCCCGGCACGATGTTGACCACGCCCGCGGGGAAGCCCACTTCCGCCATCAGCTCGACAATGCGCAGCGTGGAGAGCGGCGTGATTTCCGAAGGCTTCAGCACGACCGTGTTGCCGGCTGCGAGCGCCGGGCCCATCTTCCAGCTCGTGAACATAAGCGGGAAATTCCACGGCACGATCTGACCGACCACGCCAATGGGCGCGCGCTGCACATAGTTGAGAAAGCCCGTTTCGACCGGAATCACCGAGCCTTGCAGTTTGTCGGCCATGCCGCCGAAGTAGCGAAAGCAGCCCGCCGTGCGCGGCACGTCGAGCGCGCGCGAATCGCGAATCGGGTGCCCCGTGTCGAGCGATTCGAGTTGCGCGAGCTCTTCGGCGTTGGCTTCGATGGCGTCGGCGAGGCGCAGCAGCAGGCGGCCACGCTCGGCGGCGGGCAGCGCCGCCCACTTCGGGAACGCGCGCGTGGCGGCGGCCACGGCAAGATCGACATCGGCAGCGGTAGCCGCGGCGATCTTCGTGATCAGCGAGCCGTCGTGCGGATTGAGCACGTCGATGGTGCCGCCTTCGACGGCGTCAACGAAACGGCCGTCGATGAACAATTGCGTTTGCATGATTAAATCCTTGATTGATGCTTTGTCATGCTAAATAGCTGCACAACTCGTTCAGAACTCGACCGGATACGGCTTGAGATCGCCGCGCTCGTAGCGCTTGGGCAAGTCGGCCGTGGCGTTCTCCCACACGAGCAGCATCGAGCGCTTGGTCGAGTAGCCTTGGTGGCGAATGTCGGCGGGCATCGCGCAGATGTCGCCGGCGCGCATCGTAATGCGAGCGCGCGGCGTGCCCGTGCTCTTGTCGCCGATGTCCCAGACGATTTCGTCCGAGAGCTGCAGGAACCATTCGACGCGGTCGTTGCCGTGGAAAACCGGCAGGATGTACTCCTCCGTCGTCGGGCAGAACAGGCTCTGGCCGCACACCGAAGTCACGGACGGATTCCACGTGACGTCCGAACGCGAGAGGTACTTGAAGAGATTGAATGCGTGCAGCTCGCCTTCGAAACCCGGTTCCACGTGCACCTCGGGGTTGTCCTGGGGCACGTCGGCGAAGGCGCGGTTCACGGGCAGGTCGTCGCGCAGCGGCGAATCGCCTTCGAGGCCCGGCATGCGGCGCGTGGCAATGCGCGTGCGCTCGATCGCGGCGTCGTTATCGCCGTGCTTGCGGCCAAACGCGGTGCCGGTTTCCTCGGGCGCGGCGAACGGGTCGAAGCCTTCGTTGGTCCAGTCGTGCAGGATTGCCTTGAAGGTCGCCATGATGGTGGGCGTTTCGAAGGTCTCGGTATAGTCCACGCCGGCATCCTTCATGATGCCGTTGAACGAACCCGCATACACGTCCACCTTGCCGTAATGGTTGCGTGTGCCGAACACGTGGTCGAAATTCACCCAACCGTAGAAGAAGCCCCATGCCACGTCGCGCATCATTGCGCGCAGGAAGGCATCGGCGGGAATGGCGTGGGTGCGGGTCTGGCCTTTCGCGGGCCACAGCACCTTGACGAAATACTCGTCGCGCGTGAATTCAAAGGCGCCGAGCTTGAAGCGGCAATAGCCGGTCACGGCGTCGGGTTCGCTCGCGCATACGGTATCGGCGGCGAAGCTTGCGAGGTGATCGTGGTTTTCGAGGCTGGCCATGTCTGTGTCTCCTGGGGATGATCGGTTCGTGTGTGCGAGTTCAGTGCAGGCAGATATCCGCCCACTTCTGCACGGAGAGCGCGCCGACCATGGTCTGCACGAGCGCCACGCCGCTTTTCTGCGCGCTGAAGCGATACGCGCAACCGGCCGGCAGCAGCGCCTGGTGGCCACGGCGCAGCACCACATGGCCCATCTTGCGGCCCGCGGGTTGCTCGCCTGCTGCGACCGTTCCCGTGCCGTCCTTCGGCGGGTGATCGAGCTTGATGAAGTCGATGCGCACCTCGCCGTCCATCAGGATTGCGAACTCATCGTGAGCGCAGGCGAACCAGCTCGATTGACCTTCCGTGCGCAACACCTCGATCACGTATTCGAGGTTCTTACCGACCACGACCTTCTCGTAGGGCGCCGACTGCGCGGCGACTTCGAAGACGTTCGAGAAAACATAGTGGCGGGCGTCGCCGCTCGTGATTTCGATCTCGCCTTTGCGGTATTGCTCGAGCGAGCCGAACACGGTGTGGAATGACGTATCGGTCATGGCTGTCTCCTGTTCCTGTTTTGGAAGGTGTCGTTGCGTTCAACTTTAGGAGCACTGCGCACAGACAACAACCGGCGCCCGGGCGACTATGGCATTCGCGTTTCGCAAATAATCAAAGGTGATCGCGATCAAAGCAAACGTTGACGCAACGTGAACCCGGCGTCAACGCACCCAGCCGCGCTCGATCAGCGGCACGTCCCACGCGGGCTCGGGGCCCAGATACTCCGCCAGGAATTCCACCAGCGCCTTCACCTTCAGCGCCTGGCGCTGAGTGGACGGATACACGGCCGCAAAGCTCAACGAAGAAAGGTGGTAATCGGTGAGGATCGGCACCAGCGCGCCCTCGAGCAGCGCAGCGCTCGCCACAAGCGTAGGCAGGCACACCACGCCGCCGCCCGTAAGCGCGTAATCGCGCAACAAATGCACCGAATTCGAGCGAATCATGCCAGGCAGCTCCAGCTCCACGACCTCATCGCCACGCGTCATCGTCCAGCGATTGCGCGACGGATAGCCCGAATAAAGCGCTGTGGTGTGCTGCAGCAATTCACGCGGATGTTGGGGTGCGCCATGCTCCGCCACATAAGCGGGCGTGGCAACAAAGAGCCGCCGCACCGTAAAGAGCCGTCGCTCGATCAGCGACTCGGAAATCGGCGGAAAGATCTGAAACGCCACATCGAAGCCTTCTTCGATCGGATCGACCACGCGGTCGTTGACGATCACATCGAGCTGAATGCCCGGATAGCGCCGATTGAACTCGGCAAGCGGCGCACCGAAATGACCCAGCGCAAAACCCGGCAGTATCTGGATGCGCAGCCGCCCCGTGGGCGTGGCGCGCAGCTCGCGCATCTGGTCGGTCAGCTCGTTCACGCGCCCCACCACCTCCGCGCATTCGCGATAAAACGCCTCCCCGACTTCGGAGAGGCGCACATGTCGCGTGCTGCGATGAAAGAGCGGCGCGTTGACGAACTTCTCCAGTTGCTGGATACGGTTCGTCACCACCGAACTGGTCACGCCGATCTGCCGGGCTGCTTCCGCAAAACTGCTCGTTTCCGCCACGCGTACAAACGCTTCAATACTCAGGAATCGGTCCATGCTCCTCTCTTCTTTATGGGTTCGGGCCATCCAAGTATAGGGCCCGACTCTATTCCGCCGCGCCGCGGCGGCATCGGCGGCGTGGCGGGAGAGGACAACGTGAATGACCCGTTGTGATTACTCGGCCTGCCCGGTAACGGCGATCTGCGCGGCAGAGACCGCTGCCTCGCGGCGGCGCAGCATGGCCGGCGCCGTTTCCTTGAGCAGCAGGCTCACTAGCACACCCAGCACGACCGCGCCAATGGGCAGCCACAAGATGTTCTGGATACCGAAATGTGCGGCCACGAAGCCGGCCAGTGCCGGCGCCACGCCGCCGCCAAAAATTTCACCCGCGCCCACAACGAGACCGATCGAGGTCGAGATCATGCCGAGCGGTGCCGCCTCGGTGGCGATCGGCCCGGAAAGCAGCGAAACGAGACCCAGCGTAAAGAACGACGCCGCGAACAGCACCGCGAAAAGTTCCAGCGGCTGCGCGCCGAGGCCGCGAAACACGATCAGCATGATCGCCGTGCCCACGAAGCCGATGACGCTGGCGAGACGCCGGCCCAGTAGATCGGAAAGCCCCGGCAGGCCGAACTGTCCGATGAAACCGCCAAAGCCGATGGCCGACGCCACCACGCCCATGTGCTGCGTGTCGAGCTTGAGGTATTGCATGAGGTAGAGCGGCAGCATCGCGCCGAGCACGAACACGCCCGTCATCGCGCAAAAGAGCGCCACCATCGCCACGGGAATATTGCGGCTGCGGATCACGTCGCGCCAGTGGCCACGCTCGGGCCCGCCGGCTTCAGGCGTCGCGACGGCCTTCGGTTCGCGAATCACCCGGTACATCAGCAGGCCGAGAATCAGCCCCGGCACCGAGACGAGTGCGAACACCCATCGCCAGCTCATCATGCCCAGCAACTGCGTGGCGATAATCGGCGCGAGCGCGAGCCCGAACAAGGCGAAGCCGCTTTGCTGCAGCCCGAGATTGAAGCCGCGGCGCTTAGGGTGCGAGGCATCGGCCGTGGCCGCGAAGCTCGTCGGGCAGAACGAGCCCTCGGCCACGCCCATCAGCGCGCGCACGGCCAGCAGGCTCACGAAGCTGCCCGCAAGACCGGAAAAGCCCGAGAGCAGCGAGAACGCGATGATCGCCGGAATCAGCACCTTGCGCCGGCCCACCTTGTCGGACATGCCGCCCATGACCACCGCGAACACGCCCCACGAAAGGCCGAGTATGCCGATGCAGTTGCCCACGTCCTGGGCGTTCAGGTTCAAGTCCTGCATGATGGACGGGAACAGCGGCGCGATCAGCCAGCGGTCGAGGCCCACGAGGCCGAAGCCCAGCGCCAGCAATGTCACGGCCTTGCGCTCGTAAGCCGTGTCCCATGTGTTCGGTTTCATCTCTGTCTCCTTGGGCCGGCCGGGTGCCGCGCCATCGGTCATGTTCGAAAACGGTGGCCGACGCGACGTGCGCCATTACGCTGGACGCTTTCGACATCGGCATCGACGTCGCAAAGATAGTCGCAAGCGCCCCGTAATCAGTACCGGATAAGGTCCGAATACGTCATTCGCGAATCGCAAACAATCGGGCGCGCCAGGCCGCCAGGCAAGGCGGCCGGGGCGCCGTGAGTGGAGCGTGCAGCAGGTATTGGCGCGACGCGGCCACCCCAGGACAATCACGGGTAGACGTGCGCTTGCGCGCCTGGCGGTGAGCATTCAGCGCATGAGATTAACCAGCCCGAGCGCCACGCCCGGCACGAGAATGACCACCACGAGCGCGATGATGTTCGCGCAGAGGAACGGCACGGTGCCGCGAAAAATGGTGCGAATCGACAACTCCGGCAGCATGGTCTTCACCATGAACACGTTCATGCCCACGGGCGGATGAATCATGCCGATCTCCATCATCATCGCCACGTAAATCCCGAACCAGATCATGTTCGCACCAAGCGGCTGCACCACCGCCGCGAACACCGGAATGGTGAGCAGCATCATCGCCAGCGCTTCCATGAGCGAGCCGAGCACGATGTAGATGCAGGTGATGACCGCAATCACGCCGATCAGCGGCAAATGCAGCGCGTGAATCCAGGCAACCAGCGTAGCGGTGAGGCCCGAGAGCGTGATGAAGTTTGCGAACACCATGCCGCCGAAGGCGATGGCGAAGATCATCGCGGTGGTCTTGCCCGCTTCCACGAGCGACTCGAACAAGAGCGCCCAGCTCAGCTTGCGGCGCAGCCCCGCGAACGCGAGCGCGCCGGTCGCGCCCACGCTCGATGCTTCGGTAGCCGTGAAAATGCCGCCATACAGGCCGCCCACCACGATCAGGAACAACGCGAGCACGCCCCAGATCTTGCCGAGCTTGGCGAAGCGCGTGGGCCAGTCCACCCGCTCGCCGCGCGGGCCTTTGGCGGGATCGCGCCGCACCGTCCACCAGATCGAGAGCAGAAACAGCGAGCCCAGCAACAATCCCGGGCCGATCCCCGCGATAAACAGCTTGCCGATATCCTGATCGGTCAGTACGCCGTAAATGAGCAAGGGAAAGCTCGGCGGAATCAACGCCCCCAGCGTGCCGCCCGAACTCACGCAGCCCGCCGCGAGGCTGTCTGCGTAGCGGTGGCGGCGCATGGGCGGCATCGCCACCTTGGTCATGGTGGCCGCTGTGGCGATCGAGCTGCCCGACATCGACGCGAAGCCGGCGCAGGCCAGCACCGTAGCGTGCGCAAGGCCGCCCTTGAAGTGGCCGATCCATGCGTTGGCCGCGTCGTAGAGTTCCTCGGCCAGATCGGCCTTGTAGATGAACGTGCCCATCAGGATGAACATCGGCAGCACGGAGAGATTCTCGTTGGCCGCGAGGTCGGCGATGGTCATGCCGGCCATCGCGAGCGCGGGCTCCCAGCCGCGAATCAGCGCAAACGCACCCACGCCGATGCCGAGCATCGCAAAGCCGAGCGGCACCCCCACGAATGCAAACAGAAGCACGGCGGCGAAGCCGGAGAGTGCGAGTGTCATGGCGTTTCCTTGCGGCCGAGCGCGGCGAAGTGGTCAGCGATGAGCGCGAGCAGCACGATCAGCGTGACGCCCGAAAGTGCGCTCATGTAGTAGCTGAGCGGCGCGAGCGGCCATTCCAGCACGGTCGTGGTGATGCGGTTGCGCGCAAGGTCGGCGCCATCGCTTGCGAGCTGCCAGGTCATGATGCCGACTGCCGTAAGGCTCACGAGCAGCACGAACAGGTGTTGCAGCCAGCTGCCGAGACGCCCGAAGCGGCCGTGCAGCAGGTTCACCGTGATGTGCTGCTGGCTCAGCGTGACGAGCGGAAACGCCGAGAAAATGAGGATCGCCATGGCAAAGCGCACGATCTCGGATGCGCCGCGAATGGGTGCGGAGAACCAGTACCGCATGAACACATCGCAGAACGTGATCCCCATGATCGAGAGCAGCACGAGCGCGACGACTGTGCCGAGCACGCGCCTCAGCCAGCGCGAGGCAAATCTCTCGCGCACGGCCGGGGCGATCGCTTCGGGCAGAGGCGAGACATCGAATGGTTGACTGAGGCTCATCTTGCCTCCTGCTTTGCTTCGTTGCGGTAGTAGGCGAGCGCGGCGGCGCCGTCAACGTGCAGTTGGTCCGCGCGGGCGACCCATTGCGTGTCCATGGGCTGCGCCAGCGCGCGAAGCGCGTCGACAAAGGCCGGTGACGGCAAGATCAACTTGAGCCCGTTCGCGACGGCCTCCTGGCGCGCAAGGTTGTTGGACGCGTCGATCACGGCCATGCGGCGCGCGAACGCCTCACCCGAAAGCGCGGTGATGGCCGCGCGGTCGGCCGGTGAGATCGACGCCCACACCTGCCGGTTCACGAACAGCGAAAAGCTCGGCGCGGTGATGCCGCCCGGCACCGTCGTTTCGTAGCGCGCATAGCGGACCACGTTAAAGCGCGCAGCGTCCATCTCGGGGATGCCGACGAAGCCGTCCACCGTGCCGCCCGCCACCAGCTCGCTCATTTTCGCGGCGGGCGTGGCGACCACGCCCGCGCCGCCCCGATCCATCAGCGTCGAAGCAACACCTGGCAGTGCCCAATATTTCACGCCCTGTATCGCCTGAAGCGACGTGACGGGTTTCTTGAGGCTATAGATTTCACCTGCCGGAAACACCACGAGCGCGAGCAGATGAACGTCGCGATACTCGCCGGCCTGCTCGAAGTATTTTTCGTAGGTCCGCCAGAGCGCGACCGACATGCCCTCGGCGGACGAGGAGCCGAGCGGCAGATGCGCGAGCTGCACGAGACTTGCCTTGTTCTGGATGAGGCCGTTGAAAATGTAGGCGCCATCCACGATGCGCTTGCGCACGACGTCCCACTGCTGTTGCGGCGAACCGATGCTGGTGGGCGGAAAGACGATCTTCACGCGCCCCTGCGTGACGCGCTCGACGTCCTCGGCCCACGGCCTCATGACCTCGACGTTGAAGATATGCTGTGGCGGCAAAAAGGCGTTGACGACCAGCGTCGTGGCGGCATGCGCCATGGCTGGCAACGCCATCGCCAGCGCCACAAGATGGGCTGCGATGAGGCGATACATGTTGTCTCCTGCATGTACGAATAGTTATTTGCCTGCTCTACCGCTGTGGGGGGCGGCGCCCCTTCCCGCTACGTCCTGCCACGTTCCGCCGTCACCAGTCGCCGAGCAGAATGCCGCCCTTCTCGGAAACTTCCGTCCAGCGCTCGACGAAGCGTGCGGGCGCGGTCTGCCGCAAGGTGCGGTGGCGCAGCCAGTCGAACAGACGCTCATGCATTTCGGCGCGCACGCCCGCGTGTTGCGCATCGCGGCCCAGGTCGTTCAGTTCGTCGGGGTCTGCCGCGAGATCGAACAGTTGCGGCGCGAAGCCGTCGTAATGGATGTATTTCCAGCGGCCGTCGAACACCATGAAGCAGCGGCAGCCGTCGAGACTGCGCCCCAGCAGCGTGCGCGTACGCGAACGAAACGAATAATCGAACTCGCTAAAAACGGCATCGCGCCACGTCACGCCGGTTGCGCCATGCAGCAGCGGCTGCAGCGAGCGCCCTTCGACGATATGACCGGGAATCTCCACGCCCGCTGCATCGAGGAACGTGGGCAGCAGATCGATTGCCTCGACGAGCCGCCGCTCGACCGTTCCGCGCGTGGCGTCGGCCTCGGGGCGCGGATCGACGACGATGAGCGGCACGCGCGACGATGCATCGTGAAAAAGCTCCTTCTCGCCGAGCCAGTGGTCGCCCAGGTAATCGCCATGGTCGCTCGTAAACACGATCATGGTGTCCTGGTCGCGTCCGGTTTCGCGCAGGAACGCGAACAGGCGGCCGAGGTGATCGTCGATCTGCTTCACGAGCCCCATGTAGGTGGGAATGACCGTCTCCCGCACCTCGTCGCGCGCGAAGCTCACGCTCTCGTCGTGGTGCATGAACGCGCCGACCACCGGATGCGGCTGCTCGCGCTCGTCCAGCGTGCGGGCGGCGGGCTTCACATGCTCGGGGCCATACATATCGTTGTAGGGCGCCGGCGCCATGTACGGCCAATGCGGCTTGATCAGACTCAGGTGCAAGCACCAGGGCGCGTCGCCCTGCTCGCGGATGAACGCCATTGCGCGGTCGATCATGTACGGCGTTTCCGAGTGCTCCTCGCTCACGCGCGCCGGCTTCGACGCATGGCGCATCTTCCAGCCGCTCAGAATCTCGCCGTTCGGTCCCTCGGCGGAATTTGCATAGTCATGCCAGGGATTGTCGCCTTCGTAGCCCTTGCTGCGCAGGTACTCGCAGTACGGCGTTTCGACACGCTTGCCGAAGAGGCCGGGGTGAATGCCATCGTCGCGATCGAACGGCTCGAAGCCGCACTCTTCCAGCAGTACGGCGCCCGGCGACTCATGGGTCATGCCGAGCCGCTCCATACCCGGCCTGTCGGCGACCATGTGGGTCTTGCCCGCCAGCGCGACACGCATGCCGCGCGTGCGCAGGTAGTCGCCGAGCGTCAGTTCGCCAACGGGCAGTGGCACGAAATTCCAGTACGCGCGATGACTCGCCACGTAGCGGCCGGTGTAGTACGACATGCGCGACGGCCCGCAAACCGGGCTTTGCACGTACGCGCGCTCGAAGCGCACGCCGCGCTGCGCGAGCGCATCGATATTGGGCGTTTGCAGCGTCGGGTGGCCGTAGCAGGACAGGTAGTCCCAGCGCAACTGATCACACATGACGAACAGGATGTTCCTGACTGTCTCCATCGCTTGTCTCCTTGAGTTGAGGCAAGCGTAGAACAGCCCATTTACGCGACCCAGCAATTTCTGAGAAGATTTCACTCAGTGAAACGCAAAGGATTTGGCCATGTGGTCGCCGAAAGTCAAAACCATCGACGCGCTCGAACGAGGCCTCGTCACGCTCAAGACCCTGCAAGAGTTGCAGGCCGCGAGCCTGCACGACCTGCATCTGCACACCGGCATTGCGAAGGCCACGCTGCTACGCATTCTTCTGACGTTAGAGCGGCAGGGGCTGATCTGGCAGCGGCTGGCCGACGGGCTGTTTCGCCCGAGCTACACGCTGCAGGCGCGCGCGCGGCGCATCGACAGAGTGGACCACCTGATCGAATGCGCGGCACCGGAACTGGATCAGTTGCAGAGTCGCATTCTCTGGCCATCGGATCTCGCCGTGCGGCGCGGCACGACGATGGCGCTGTGCGAGTCGAACCGTACGCGCTCGTACTTCCTCGTCAACCGCGACAAGCTCGGATATGAGATCAACATGCTGCGCTCGGCGGTCGGACGCGCGTATCTGGCGTTTTGCCCTGATGAGGAGCGCGAGGCGCTGCTCGCAGCCTTGCGTGCGGGTCAGCGGCCCGGCGATGAGCGTGCGCATGACGGGCGTTATGTCCGGCAGTTGATTAATGAAACACGGCGGCTTGGGTATGGTTCGCGTGAACGCAACTTTGGCGGTTCGTATAACCAGTCGCGTGCGCAGTACAACGACGGTCTGTCCGCGCTCGCCGTGCCGATCGAGGCGCCCGATGGCTCGATTGCCGGCTGCGTCAATATCGTTTGGTTCGAACGGCTTTTTAAGGTCGAGGATATGGCGGCGCGCCATCTGGATGATCTTCGTGCCGCAGCCGCGCGGATCGGAGAGCGCTTGAGCGTTGAATAGCCCGGATATGGCGGCTTGCGCCGCGATTTTTCAAAGATTGGCCTGACACAACGACATCATGCGCTGCACCATGGTCGACGCCTCATTGAGTTCCATGTCGTTCGTGAACAGAACCGAGACGCTGGAAAGCCGCACGGCAATGCCGGCGCCCAGCAAGTCGCGGCTTGCGATCTTGAGCGCTAACTGGCCGAGGCGGACGCGATCGAGCCAATGCATCGTCAGGCCGCCCTTTTGCAGCCATTCGCGGCAGCACGAAACGACATGATCGACGCGCCACTCCTGCGTCAGGGCGTAAGACGACGCGGCAACGGCCACAAGGTAGCAAAGCAGGTCCGCGCGGGCGCTGCTCGCTTCGACGAATTCCGTTTTCACTGGCTTGCTGTCCCTGTTTTCAGACATGGATTCCATACCTATGGCCGGACCTGCCAAAAACAAGCATTCTGCATCGAAATGGCTCGCGCCGGTACATCGCTCCGCCAACATTTCATCACGCGAAAAGTCGGCGTAAACAAAATGCAATAAAAAATACGCCGCATGCCCGTTGAATTAAATCCCGTTAATAAACGCGGAGAATTCTCGAGTACGGCGACATTGCTTTCCTGGCCTCTTTTCGGCCCAGGCACGCCAATTGCTGATGCGCCCGCCGCACCCGGCAAGCCTCGCCTCTCGACCAGATTCGAACTCGTTGTATCAGGAATTTTTTCATGAACAAGAACAAAACGCACCTTTGCGCGCTGCTGTCGACCGCGATTTTCGCCACGTCCGTCGCTACACTCGCGCCTGATGCACACGCGCAGCAATACACCACAGACTGGCTCGCCAACACCTACGGCACCCTCGCGGCACACGTGGGCAATGGCGCACGCTCGATGTGGGTCGCGCCCGAAGGCGTCATCTACACGGCATCGTTCTGGGACGAGAACGAAGGCGGCATGGCCATCTATCAGAACGGCAAGAGCATCGGCTCGATCGGCTTGCATAACGAATTCCAGGGCGGCGCCATCACCGGCAACTCCACCTCGATCTTCGCCGCCATGCAGGCTGGCACCGCCTATGGCAGCGGCACGGTCGGACGCTACAACCGCGCGAGCGGCCAGCGCGACCTGACCATCAACGTGAGCGCATCGAAGTCGATCAGCCGCGCCGATGTCATCACGGGCCTCGCCACGCAAAACGCGCTGCTCTACGCGAGCGACTTCCCCGGCAACCGCGTGCGCGTCTTCACGACTGATGGCGCGTGGCAGCGCGATATCCCCATCGCGAGCCCGGGCGCGCTCGCGCTCGACAGCGCGGGCAACGTCTGGGTCGCGCAAATGAGCGCTGGAACGATCGTGGAATTCAGCCCCACGGGCGCGCAATTGCAGACGATCCAGATGCCCGCGGGCGCGCAGCCCTCCGCGCTCTACGTCGATGCATCCACAGGATTGCTAATGGTTGGCGACGAAGGCCCCGACATGAATATCAAGCTCTACAGCCTCGCGGGCGTGCCCACGCTCACAGGCACCTTCGGCGTGACGGGCGGCTACCTGGACACCACGACTGGCACCAAAGGCCAGGTGGGCGCCAAACGCTTCACGCGCATCACGGGCATTGGCAAGGACACGGCCGGCAACCTTTACGTGCTCAACAATCCTTGGGGTGGCGCGTGGGACCTCGGCCGCAACGGCGGCACCGATATTCACGCCTACGATCCCAACAGCAATCTGCTCTGGAAGCTCCAGGCGCTGAACTTCGAAGGTGTGGCCGCGCCCGATCCAGCCACCGACGCCACGCTGTTCTATAGCGGCACGGCGATATTCACGGGCACGGCGGGCGGCACCTTCGTCGCCAATACGGTGGATCCCTTCACCTACCCGAACGACCCGCGCCTGAACATGAACGACACTCAGCGCGACGAGCACTTCGGCCAGCTCGCCTCGGTGGGCGGCAATCGCATTCTCGTGGCGTCCGGCCAGAACCCTGCAATCTTCTACTTCTTCCACTTCAATCCCGCGAGCGGTTACATCGCGATTCCCGACGGCTCATTGCCCGGCACGCTGTTCAATACGAAAATCGCCGTCACGGGCGGCTTCTGCATCGACAGCAAGGGCGACGTGTGGGCTGGGCTCGATCGCACGAACCACATCTATCACTACCCGCTCTCCGGTTTCGACGGCACAGGCAAACCCTCATGGGGCCCCGCCATCACCCTTTCGACGCCCATGAGCGCGCGGCCGATCACGCGTATCGTCTATCAACCGGAAAGCGACACGATGATTCTCGCGCAAGGGCTGGCTGGAAACTGGGACTGGACCGCCATGAACGGCCACATCGAGGTGTATCACGGCTGGGGAGCAGGCAATCGCACGCCGGGACCGGTCATCAACCTCACCAGCGCCAATCCCAAATCGATGGCGGCAGCGGGCAACTATCTGTTTGTCGGCTATGTGCATACCGTGCCGAATATCGACGTGTTCGATCTCACGACAGGCCAGCAGGTCACCACGCTGATCAACGCGAATCCCGCCACCATGGACGTGGGCAACGACGTGGACTCGATGTATGGCCTGCGCGCGTATTTAACCTCCAGCGGGCAGTATGTGATTACGAAGGACAATTACAACGGCAGCAGCGTGGTGGTGCAGCGGTGGACACCCTGAAACGCGGCCATTGAATTTTCGAGACGATCAGTCTAATATCGCGTTCATGAACGATCCAACCGTCAAGCCGCGCCGCGGCCGCCCGCCGAAAGACCCGCGCGCTCACGCCGACACGCGCGAATTGCTGATTCGCGCGGGCCTGGAAATGCTGACCGGGCAAAGCTTCGCTGCCACGGGGCTCGACGCCATGCTCAAGCGCGCCGGTATTCCGAAGGGCTCGTTCTATCACTACTTCGAGAGCAAGGAAGCCTTCGGCCGCGAACTCATGGCCGCTTACGACGGCTACTTCTGCGCGAAGCTCGACCGCTGGCTGCTCGATGAAACGCGTCCCGCGCTGGAACGGCTCGGCGCGTTCGTTGAAGACGCGAAGTCGGGCATGGCGCGTCATGACTTCACGCGAGGCTGCCTCGTGGGGAACCTGGGCGTGGAAGTCGACGTGCTTCCCGAAGACTTTCGGGAACGCCTGGAAGATGTCCTGCAAGGCTGGCAGGCGCGCGTGGTCGCCTGTCTGCGCGATGCGCGGCGCGAAGGCGCGATCCCGAAGCATGCCGATCTCGACGCGCAGGCCGCGTTCTTCTGGATCGGCTGGGAAGGCGCCGTGCTGCGCGCGCGACTGGTGCGCGACGCTGCACCGCTTGATACGTTTTTCCGAGGTTTTATCGCCGGGCTGAAATCCACGCAGTAGTGGATCAAAGAAACGCTTCGGCCTGCCCCTTTTCTCTTTCGTTTCATCAACGAGGCCCCATGTTCAAAGCCATTCTTATTGATAAGGAATCCGGATCATATTCGTCGCGTATCGCCGAACTCGACGAACCGCGTCTGCCTGATGCGGATGTTCTCGTCGACGTCCAATACAGCACGCTCAACTACAAAGACGGACTCGCGATCACCGGCAAGAGCCCGGTCGTGCGCAGCTTTCCCATGGTGCCGGGCATCGATTTCGCCGGCACCGTCGCGCAAAGCGCGGACCCGCGCTATGCCGTGGGCGATACCGTCGTGCTGAACGGCTGGGGCGTGGGCGAGCAGCATTGGGGCGGCCTCGCCCAAAAGGCCCGCGTGAAAGGCGACTGGCTGATTCCGTTGCCACAGGGCCTGAGCGCGCGTCAGACCATGGCGATCGGCACGGCGGGCTATACCGCGATGCTCTGTATTCTCGCGCTCGAGCGGTATGGCATCGGGCCGGGCCACGGCGAGGTGCTCGTGACCGGCGCGAGCGGGGGCGTCGGCAGCTTTGCGATTACGCTGCTGGCGCGGCGCGGTTATCGTGTGGTGGCCTCGACCGGCAAGCTTCAGGAAGCCGCGTACCTGGAGCAGTTGGGCGCGGCCGAGGTCATCGACCGCGCGACGCTTTCCGAGCCGGGCAAGCCGCTGCAAAAGGAACGCTGGGCAGCGGCCATCGATTCGGTCGGCGGCCATACGCTCGCGAACGTGTGCGCGAGCCTGCGCGCCGATGGCGCCGTGGCGGCATGCGGCCTCGCGCAGGGCATGGACTTGCCCACGACGGTTGCGCCGTTCATCCTGCGCGGCGTGAGTCTCATCGGCGTGAATAGCGTGACACGGCCCTTCGCCGAACGCCAGCTTGCCTGGCAGGCGCTGGCCAAATCGCTCGATCTGAATGCGCTCGACACGATCACGCGCGAGATCGGTCTTGCCGAAGCCATTCCGGCCGCGAGCGATCTGCTCGAAGGGCGCGTGCGCGGAAGGCTCGTCGTCGATGTGAACGCCTAGGCGCTCGCGCGAGCGGCACAGCTTGCATCATGGTCCACGAGGACGTGCGAGAATCCAGGGCATCCCCCTTCACTCCATCGGAAACGCCATGAAACAAGCGCTACAAATCGATTTTGTCTCCGATATCGCCTGCCCCTGGTGCGCGATCGGCCTTTCCTCGCTGCTCCAGGCGCTGAAGAATCTGGGCAACACCGTCGACGCCACCCTCGCCGTGCACCCGTTCGAACTGAATCCGGACATGGGTCCGGGCGGCGAGACCATCGTCGACTATCTCGGCAAGAAATACGGCCGCACACCGGAGCAGATCGCGCAAACGCAGGAAGCGATTCGCGAGCGCGGCGCGAGTGTGGGCTTCACGTTCGGGCCGCGCACACGCATCTTCAACACCTTCGACGCGCATCGCCTGCTGCATTGGGCCAGCCTCCAGGGCAAGCAGTTGCCGCTCAAGCTCGCGCTGCTGCGTGCGTATCACGGCGAAGGCAAGGACACGAGCGACCACGACATGCTGGTCCACGCCGCGCAATCGGTGGGACTGGACGCCGACGAGGCGCGCACCGTGCTGCAAAGCGGCGCCTATGCCGACGAAGTCCGCGCGGAAGAACAACACGCGCAGACGATGGGCATCCAGTCGGTGCCGGCCATCATCCTCAACCAGAAGTATCTGGTGAGCGGCGGCCAGCCTGTCGAAACCTTCGAGAACGCCATCAAGCAGGTTCTTGCGGAGAGCTGAAGCCGCCCTGCCGATCCATTGCATCGATCCGGCATTTCACGGGAGAGACCATGTCGGCAGTCTCGGCATTCAAGCTCGTTCTGCTTTCGCTCATCGCCATCGTCGCGCTGGAGCTGCTTGCCAAACGCCTGCGCCTGCCGCCCGCCGCCGCGCTGCTGGTGGGCGGCGCGGCCATGGCGTTCGCACCGGGGCTGCCGCCCGTCGTCATCGACCCCGACCTCGTCCTCATCGTGTTCCTGCCGCCGCTGCTGATGGACGGCGCCTATTTCTTCGTCTGGGCCGACTTCAAGCGGCATATCACGCCCATCCTGCTGTACGCGATTGGCGCGGTGGCGTTCACCACCTGGGCCGTCGGCCTCGTGGCGCACTGGATGGCGCCCTCGCTGCCGTGGGCCGTGTGCTTCGCGCTGGGCGCGGTGGTCTCGCCGCCCGACGCCGTGGCCGCGAAAGCCGTGCTCGAGCGCCTCGCGCTGCCGCGCCGCCTGATGGTGCTGCTCGAAGGCGAAAGCCTGCTCAACGACGCCGCGGGCCTCGTGCTGTTCCGCCTCGCCGTGGCCGCCGCGCTCACGGGCGCGTTCAGCACGTCGGGCGCGTTGCTGAGCTTCTCGGGACTCGCGCTAGGCGGCATCGCCATCGGCTGGTTCGTGGGCTACCTCACGGTCACCCTGCTGCGCCTGCTCGACGACGACTATCTGATCATTACCGCCAGCGTCAGCGCCGCCTGGTTCAGCTACATCGCAGGCGAAATGGCCGGCGTATCGAGCGTGATCGCCACCGTCACGTGCGGCATGTATCTGGGCTGGCATCAGCACGAGGTGTTCTCCGCGCGCGTGCGCATGCGCGGCACGGCGTTCTGGGAAGTGCTCGTATTCGTGCTCGAAGCGCTGGTATTCGTGCTGATCGGGCTATCGCTGCGCGGCGTGATCCACCGGCTCGGCGGTGCGGGCGAGGCCATCGCGCAGCTCGGCCCGGCCGCGCTCGCCGTTGTCGCGGCGGTCGTGCTATCGCGCTGCGTGTGGGCGTTCGGCCTGGAGACGATCCGCGTGTTGGTGCATCGCTTCGCGCCACGGCGCATAGCGGCCGCCGATTTCCGCTCGGCTGCCGTGGTGAGCTGGGCCGGCATGCGCGGCGTGGTCACGCTCGCTATCGCGCTCACGCTGCCCGAGTCACTGCCCGGGCGCGACCTCATCCTGTTCGCGGCGTTCGCGGTGATTCTTTTCACGGTGCTGCTGCAAGGCCTGACCATCGGCCCGCTGATCCGGATCGTGAAACCGCTGCAGGACGAGGAAGCCACCGCCGGCTACCTCACCGAGCCGCAAGCATGGGCACGGCTGCTCGCGGTGCAGCTGGAAGCCATCCTGCCGCTCGTGCACGGGCCGGACGGCAGCGTGATTCACCCGCGTCTGCTGGAGCAGTACACGTATCGGGCCAATATTTCGCGCACGTTCGAGAGCGCACCCGCGCTACCGAATGATGTCCGCACCGCGCATTACGACGTCGTGCTGGCCGCCGTGAGCGCGGGCCGCGCGGAAGTCTTGCGGCTGCACCGCGCGGGACTCATCAACGATGAGATGCTGCATATGATCGAGCGCGATCTCGATCTTGAAGAGGTGGGCGCGCAGCATTCGCGCGGGTGAGATTATGAAATCCCCGCTTTTTTCATGGGCGGCGGCGTCTCTTGCTGCTTCGGCGCGCTGTGCCGCTGGACGCGCTGGATGCCTTTGCGCTGTGCCGAAGGAATACCGAGCTGGTTGCGCTTCTGATTGACGGCCCGGGTCGAGCGGCCCGTGAGCCGCGCCACTTCACTATCGGGTAGCGCGCCGAGCATGGCGATGTGCTCTGGCGGCCATGAGCGATGCGCCGGCGCAGCAGGAGGAATGCCCAATTCCCGACGCTTCTTTTGCGCGGTGGCAAATGAAATGCCGCCGATTTTCCTGGCGGCCAGGGCATCGGACATTGCCCCGAGTAGTGCAATCTCTTGTGGGGTCCAGGTGCGGGTCAATGTTCTTCCGCGATTGCCGATGCGGCCGATGAGGCGTGGCGGATCCGCGAGATCGTGTGTTTGAATCGCGGGGTCATTTGGCCGCCTCCGGCTTGCTGAAGATTTCATGCGCGCGTTGCTCCCTTTCCTCGCGTATTCTTCTGCGGTCGTCCGAAGTGACAGGCTTATAGGCGCGCTCGATGGTGAGGAACATTAGAGAGAGCATGTATTTCGGCTCATCGCCTGTTGGAAGGCCATATACAATCTCGACGTCGACGGGGAAGCGGCTGTCGGCATGCGTTCTCGCGCGGTACCGGTAGGGCTTCATCAACAGGCCCGGAGCTGGCGGCATTACGTTTCCTTCCTGTCTTGTCCCATCCCAGTCGATCCAGTAGTCGGCGAGGTCGAGCCTTTCTTTGAGTATTTCCTCGGTTATGCCATAGATTGACGGGCCGAAATCCAGCTTGAAATGAATCGGAACGACGGGTACCTGCATTCCGTCTTCGGAATAATCGAGGGGATTAGACTCGGTCAAGAACTCGATGCTTGCGGGAGGTATTTCCACATTCTTGAACGAGTAACGAGCGCCCGGATATCCAGATTCACTTTCCGACGAACGAATTCTCCCGAATACGCCACTATCCGGATTGAATGGCTTGTTGTCACGCATGATCGCCATGACTTCATCGACCATGCGGAAGATGGCGTTGCGCTGAACATCAGTAACGGTGCGACTCATTTCAGATTGCCCCGACGACCTTGAGGGTATTGATATAGTCGTCTGTGCAAGTGCCCCGGCGCGCTCACGTCGACCCCGTCCGTGCGCGATTCGATACGCACGCGCTCACGAGCAATCAAACTCATGGACTGGCAGACAAACAAAGACACCGCGCGCTGCACCGAAACGAACAGTGATTTCGCCGCCGCAATGGCTATATTTCTGCCCGCCGTGAGTGCCATGTCCTCGCGGCTCACGAGGTGCGTGCTGTGTTCCGCCGTGGCGTGCAGGCTGGCCGCGCTGGAGATCACAATATCCGGGCTGTCGAACCCGGGGAACTCGCCGCCGCCCTTGCCACGCAGCGCCGCGTTGGCGTAGTGGATGGCCCGCGTCACGTCCGTCTGGTTGCCCGTCGCCTCCTGCGCGCCGTGCTGTTGTGCGCGCTGCGCCAGCGCTTCGTGAATACCGCCTGCCTCGCTCAGGCGCGCGTGCGTCTCGTCCATGTCCCTGGCCTTGCCCGCCGCCTTCTCGCGCCCGAAGCTCGTGAACAGCCAGCCCCTCGCCGCGCGCGTCCTGCCGGCCCTGGTTGCCGTCGATGCGCGTGTTGTAACCCAGGCTCAGGCTCGACTTGCCGTGGTCGCTCGCAAGCTGCGCCTGCTGCCGGTTTTTCGTGTCGTCCAGCGCGAGATGATTGGTCGTGATGCCGTGCCCGAGGCTGCCGCTCACGATGCCGCTCAGCGCGTGGTTTTCGGGCAGCTTCCACGCCGGCATGTTGTTCACATCCGGCACGGACGCCGCCACGAAGGGCCGGTCCGGATCGCCGTTGACGTAGCCCACCAGCACCTGCTGCCCGCAGCGGCCATGCATCACCGTGCCCATCTGGTCGCCCTGCCACGATTGCGCCACGCGCATCCGGATCGACGATGCGCCGTCGAACTTGCCGTCGCGGTCCCACGCGTACTGGATCAGCAGGCGGTTATATTCATCGACATGGATTTCGGCGCCGCGCGGCCCCACGATCACCGCGTATTCGAACCCTTCCATGCGCGGGCGCGGCGTGACCTGCGCCATGCGATAGGGCTCGCCAGCGGGATGAAGATCGAACGAGGCATCGACCACATAGTCGCGCGTCGCGTCGGAGACGATACCGGCCTCGTGGATGTCCAGCGTGCAGGCGAGCACGAGATAGTCGCGGTTCGCCGCCGCGTGGGGGTGATGCGTAAGCCCGAATGTCTTGCCCACCTCGATGCCGCGCAGCCGGCCCCGGCCTTTCGCGCGCAGCCGCGCGCCGTATTCGGCTTCGAGCTTCACGCGCGCGAGTTGCCGTGCGTCTTGCTTCCACGACATATCGTCCTGGCGCCCGCGCAGGCCGAGTGTGCGGAACCGTTCGGTGGAGGAAATCATGCCGATGCCTCGCGTAGAGTTACCCGGCAACTATCTTCTACAAGCCATTTTTAGCTTGAAACACGAAAATTCCTAAATTCGACTGGCACGCCAATTCGCCGCGCATAAAGCCGCGGGAAAGATCCATCCCCTTGACCTTCCACAAACGGAACGCTCTCCCGCACGCATCGGCTAGAATTGCGCCACGCGCGATGCCGCCATCGCCGCCCGATCCATCCCCGCCGCGCCGCGCCCCTCGGGCAACCGCCGCGCGCCATCCGCCCCTGGGGCGCGAGACCACGAATGACGAACACACCCACCGCCACGCCCTTTAGCGCGCTTGCGCTCGCGCCCGCCGCGCTCGAAAACCTCACGCGGCTCGGCTACGTCGAAATGACGCCCATCCAGGCCGCCAGCCTGCCGATCGCGCTCGCGGGCCACGACCTCATCGCCCAGGCCAAGACGGGCAGCGGCAAGACCGCCGCCTTTTCGCTCGCGCTGCTCGCGAAGCTCGATGCGCGCCGGCTCGACGTGCAGGCGATGATTCTCTGCCCCACGCGCGAGCTCGCCGATCAGGTCGCGCAGGAGATCCGCCGGCTCGCGCGCGCCGAAGAAAACATCAAGGTGCTCACGCTGTGCGGCGGCACGCCCATGAAGCCGCAGGCGGCGAGCCTCGAGCACGGCGCGCACATCATCGTCGGCACGCCGGGACGCATCATGGATCACCTGGAGCGTGGCATCCTCTCGCTCGATACGCTCAACACGCTCGTGCTCGACGAAGCGGACCGCATGCTCGACATGGGTTTCTTCGACGACATCGCCAAGGTGGCGCGGCAATGCCCCAAGGAACGCCAGACGCTGCTGTTCTCTGCCACCTACCCCGAAGGCATCGGGAAGCTGAGCCAGCAATTCCTTCGCAATCCCAAGGAAGTGAAGCTCGAAGAGCATCACGACAACAGCAAGATCCGCCAGCGCTTCTATGAAGTCGCCGACGACGAGCGCCTGCACGCGGTCGGCCTGCTGCTGAACCACTACCGCCCGGTTAGCACGATCGCGTTCTGCAACACCAAGCAGCAATGCCGCGATCTGCTCGATGTACTGCGCGCGCAGGGCTTTCATGCGCTGGCGCTGCACGGCGAGCTCGATCAGCGCGAGCGCGACCAGGTGCTGATCCAGTTCGCGAACCGCAGCTGCTCCGTGCTCGTGGCCACCGACGTGGCCGCGCGCGGTCTGGATATTGCGCAGCTCGAAGCCGTGATCAACGTCGATGTCACGCCCGACCCCGAGGTCTACGTGCACCGCATCGGCCGCACGGGCCGCGCGGATCAGGACGGCTGGGCGCTGAGCCTCGCGAGCATGAACGAGATGGGCCGCGTGGGCGGCATCGAGCAGGCGCTCAAGCGCGAAGTCGAATGGCAGCCGCTCGCGGCGCTCACGCCCGCCAGCGACGCACCCTTGCTGCCGCCGATGGAAACCGTGCAGATCCTCGGCGGACGCAAGGAAAAGATCCGTCCCGGCGACGTGCTGGGCGCGCTCACCGGCGAAGCGGGTTTTAGCGGCGCGCAGATCGGCAAGATCAACGTCACGGATTTTTCGACCTACGTGGCCGTGGAGCGCAGCATTGCGCGCAAGGCGGTGAGCAAGCTCAACGCGGGGAAGGTGAAGGGCAAGAAGGTGCGCGCGCGCTTGATGGACGAATAAGCGGGGACAGTCAGTGCGCCGCGGACCCTCCCGCGGCGCGCGCCCCCGTTGTCGGGTTCAGAACGAACTCAAGCCGCTCCCGCCCGGTGATAGTCATCCGCGCCCCAGTAGGCGCGCATGCTCACGATCTTGCCGTACGCATCGAACTCCATCACGTCGGTCACGTCGATATGCGCGGTGCCATCCGGGCCCGCGATATGCACCTTGAACGTGATGGTGGCCGCGTTTGCATGCGAGCCGCGCGGCGGCGCAACCAGTTCGAGCCGCGCGCCCACCGTGGTGGCGTGGCCAAAGAACGCGTCGATCTCCGCGCGCCCGCGCCTGACCGGCGTGCCCACGGGGTCTTCGACCGTGGCGTTGTCGGCGAACAGCGCGGTAACGCGCGCCGCGTCGTTCGCGTTGAATGCCTCCACGTATTCGCGCAAGCGCGCCTTCATGTGTTCGGTGTCGTTCGACATGCAGGCTCCTAGCGTGCGGTATAGCCGCCGTCGATCACGAGTTCGGCGCCCGTCACGTAACGGCCCGCCGGCGAGACGAGATACAGGATGCCCGACGCGATGTCCTGCGGGTCGCCGATCTTCGCGAGCGGCACCATCTGCTTCATCTGCCCGAAAATCTGCTCGGGGTCGCCAATCTTCTGGAACGCCTCTTCGAGCAGCGGCGTGCGGATGAAACCCGGATGCACCGAGTTCGCGCGAATGTTCTGCGCGGCGTACAGCATCGCATCGGTTTTCGCCATCAGGCGCACGGCGCCCTTCGACGCGTGATACGCGGGCACGTCCGGCCCGCCCACGAGCCCGTACATCGACGAGACATTCACGATCGAGCCGCCGCCCGCCTGCTGCATGGCCGGAATCGCGTACTTGGTGCACAGGAACACGCCCGTCACGTTCACGTCCATCACCTGACGCCATTGCTCGAGCGTGATTTCGTGCGTGGGCACATTCGCGCCTTCGATGCCCGCGTTGTTCACCAGCGCGTCGAGCCGACCGAAGCGCGCGACGATCTCGCCGAACACGCGCTGCACGTCCGCTTCCTGCGTCACGTCGAGCCGCCAGAAATGGGCCTTGCCGCCCGCCGCGACAATCTCGGCCGCAAGCGCCTCGCCTTGCGGCAAGACGTCGAGCACCGCGACCGCCGCGCCCGCAGAGGCGAGCGTGCGCGCGGTCTGCGCGCCAATCCCGCGCGCCGCGCCCGTGATCGCGGCAACCTTGCCGCTCAGGTCGAACAGTTGTTGCACCTGGGGTTGTGCAGCCGTCATGCCGTCTCCTTGTCCTGTGTTTCGTTCGTTGTTTCCGCCTGCTGCGTGCGCTTGCCGAGATCGGCGAGAAAATCCACGCATTCGCGGTTGAAGTATTCGCGGTGCTCCACCATCACCCAATGCCCGCAGCGGTTCATCAGCACGAAGCGCGCGTCTTCGCAATGCTCGAGAAACTGCATCGCGCCGCTCACCGGATTGAAGCGGTCCTGCGTGCCCCAAAAACCCAGCACCGGGCAGTGCAATTCCACGAGACGCTCCGTGAGGTTGGGCACGCGCATGGTCGAAAGCACTTCGGGCGGCTGCGTTTCGCACACCTTCAGGCGCTCTTCCACAAGCGCATCCGTCACGAGGGCGCGATCGTGCACCAGCAATTCCAGCAGATAACGCATGGTCTGCCGGTTCATCTGACGATTGGTGAAGAGCGCCACCATCTTCTGGATGCCTTCCATGCGGAAGTACGTCTCGCGCTCCTCCACGCCGCCGGGCGCCATCATGATTAGCGCCTTCACGTCGTCCGGGTAATCGAGCGCGTATTTCAGCGCGATCGCGCCACCCAGCGAATTGCCGAGCAGCGTAGCGCGGCCCACGCCCAGCGCCACCAACTGCTCGCGCAGCGCCGCGACGAAGAAGTCGAGCGTGTATTCGGCATCGGCGGGCTTGGACGACGCCCCATAGCCCGGCAGGTCGACCACGATGACACGGTGGCCCGCCGCCGCAATGGGCGCGTAATTATGGCGGAAATTGCTAAGGCCGCTCGCGCCGGGGCCGCTGCCGTGGATGAACACCACGGGCTCGCCGCTGCCGGCTTCGAAATGATGCAGCCTCAGGCCGCCCGGCACATCGGTAAAAGATCCAATGGTGCCGGCGGGTAGAGCGATGTTCGGCGTTGTCGTCATGCGCTTGTCTCCTGTTCTCATGCCGATCATCGGGGGCGCCAAGGTGCGCCGCATCGTCTTTTCAGACTAAGAAGCGCTCCGGCATTTCCCCTACCATCGGCCTCGACACTTACCAGCCCATATCGGCGCAGATCGGCGCATTCAGGAGACGAGGCCCATGACACCCTTTGATTTCAGAGGCAAGACCGTGCTCGTGACGGGCGGCACGCGCGGCATCGGCGCGGCGATCGCGCAGGCGTTCCGGCACGCCGGCGCGACCGTCTACGTCTGCGGACGCAGCGTGACGGAAAACGCGGACGCAAACCACGCCGCGGACAAAAGCACCCATGCGGACGCCACCGCCGCGCCACCGGTGCGCGCACTCGCCGCCGACGTACGCGACATCGACGCCATCGACGCGCTCATTGCGCGCATCGAGGCCGAGACCGGCCGGCTCGACGTGGTCGTGAGCAACGCGGGCGGCGCGCCGTTCGTGCTCGCCGCGCAGGCGTCGCCGCGCTTCACGGAGTCGGTGATCCGGTTGAACCTGATTGCGCCGCTGTGGCTCGCCCAGCGCGCCAACGCCGTGATGCAGCGCCAGGCCGAAGGCGGCGTGCTGCTTTTCGTGGGCAGCGTGAGCGGCCTGCGGCCCTCGCCCGGCACAGCCGCCTATGGGGCCGCGAAAGCCGGCGTGATCAACGCCGTACGCTCGCTCGCCGTCGAATGGGCGCCCAAGGTGCGCGTGGCCGCGGTGAGCCCGAGCCTCGTGCACACCGATGCCGCCGCAGCGGACCACGTAGGCGAAGAGGGTTTGCACGCAGCGGCGGCCACCGTGCCCGCAGGTCGCCTCGCCACACCCGCGGACGTGGCCAACGCCTGCCTCTTTCTCGCTTCCGGGCACGCGTCGTACGCATCGGGCTCGAATCTCGTGCTCGAAGGCGGCGGCGAAGTGCCCGCCTTTCTCGCCGCGACCGAAGCGGGCAAGGCATTCGGCAGTGCATAAGCACGAATCGATGCACGTTGTGCGGCCACGCTCTCAACACTGAGGGGAACCAACTAGTCCGTATTGACGATTCTCACCTCGCATAAGCGCCCTAACCTCTGTCCACAACAAAGCCCCGGTTCGCAAGACCGCCTCTGGGGCGAACTTTCGAAGCGCCACGGCAAAACATTGCAACGCCAGTAGTGCCATGCAAGAGCCACGTAAGAGCCATCACGGAGCCATCAGAGGAGACACAATGAGAATCGACACACCGCGTGCGTTACGACCGATCACCGCCGCCTGCCGGCTCGCCCTTGCAGCCGCGTGCGTGAGCGCCGCAACGAGCGCGTGGGCGGGTGACCAGATCGACTTCGGCAACAACACCACGCTCGACTACAACTTCACGCTCGGCTACGGGCTCGGCATGCGCACACGCTCAGCGAGCGGCGACCTGCTCAGCCCGAGCAACATCAACGGCGACGACGGCGACCGCAACTTCCAGAAGGCCGGCAAGCTGATGGAGAACCAGGCCAACATCCTGGGCGAGGTCAACCTCAAGCACGACGACTGGGGCGTCTTCGTGCGCGCGGATGCGTTCTACGACCAGGTCTATCACCGTCCGAACTACAACGACGAGCCGTTCACGGTCAACCACTCGGGCACGTACAACCAGTTCACGGGCGACACGAGCTACTGGGCCGGGGCGCGGCCGCAACTGCTCGCGGCCTACGTGTACAACACCTTCCATATCGGCCAGACCAACCTCAATGTGAAGGTGGGCGACCAGGTGCTGGCGTGGGGCGAAAGTGTGTTCTTCCCGAACATCGCGGGCGCGCAAGGCCCCGCCGACGCCACCAAGTCGTATGTGGCCGGCGCCGAAGTGAAAGACATCCTGTTGCCGGTGCCGCAGATCTCCTCGCAATGGCAGATCAACCCCGACTTCAGCCTGATGGCTTACTGGCAGTTCGCGTTCGAGCACAACCAGCTCACCGCGCCGGGCAGCTATTTCAGCTACTCGGACATCACGGGGCCGGGCGCACAATTCCTGATCGGGCCGGGCGGCGTAATCATTCCGCGCGGCGGCGACATCAAGCCGAACAACTACGACCAGTGGGGTGTGGGCGCGCGCTGGCGCGTGTTCGGCGACACCGAAATCGGTGCGTACTACCTGCACTACAACGACATGAACCCGAGCGTGGTGTTCAGCTACTACCCGACGCTCCAGTATCAGCAAAAGTACTTCGATCACATCAAGCTGACCGGCCTGAGCTTTTCGACCGACGTGTCCGGCGTGAACGTGGCCGGCGAAACCTCGTACCGCCAGGGCGCCGCCGTGCTCGTGAACGCACCCACGGGCCCGACCGCCACGCGCGGCGACGTCTGGCAGTCGAACCTTTCGGCCATCTACACGATCGGGCCGACGTTCCTCGCCGCCTCGCAAACGCTGGTTGCCGAAGTCTCGTACGTGCACACCGGCAACGTCACACCCGTGTACGGCTCGACCACGCTCGCGAACTCGCGCAACGCGGCGGCCTACGAAGTGGCCTGGACGCTCAGCTACAAGAACGTCTTCAACGGTTGGGACCTCGACGTGCCGCTCACCTACTCCGACGACTTCACGGGCACCTCGGCGCTCTCGGGCGCACTCGGTTCGCTCACCGGCGTGGGCGACCACCGCGTCACCGTGGGTGTGAACTTCACGCGCCTCTCGAACCTCAAGCTCGGGCTGGTCTACGCGAAGTTCCTGGGCAAGCCGGACCCCAACATGCGTCAGCTCGCCGACCGCGATTACGTTCTCGCAACCGCTACGTACTCCTTCTGAAGCCACGGCGCCGTACCGTTCGGCGCCCGCTTTTGAGGCTTTTGATCCAGCCGTATCTTTACTGCAAGAGGAATGGATATGAGTCGCACCTTTCACTACGCCATGCAAGCCTGCGCTATCGCCGCAGGCGTCGCGCTTGCCACCGGCTCGTTCGCCAAGACGAGCGCCGAAGACATCGCCAAGCTCGACACCACGCTTACGCCGTTCGGCGCCGAGCGCGCCGGCAACGCGGACGGCACGATCCCGGCCTGGACCGGCAAGTGGGTCGGCGCGCCGTCGACCGTGAACTACAAGCCGGGCGAGCGCTACCCCGACCCGTACGCGAGCGACAAGCCGCTCTTCACGATCACCGCGCAAAACATGGATCAGTACGCCGCGCGGCTCACCGACGGCGAGAAGGCGCTCTTCAAGAAGTACCCGGATACGTTCAAGATCACCGTCTACCCGAGCCATCGCGACTTCGGCGCGCCCGAGTCCGTGTACAAGGCGATCAAGGAATACGCGCCCCACACCACGATGACGAAGGACCAGAACGGCTTGAAGGACTTCCCGCCCGGAGTGCCCTTCCCGGTGCCGAAGAACGGCGTGGAAGCGATGTGGAATCTGCGCTTCTCTTCGATGATCGAATCGGAGAACGCCACCTACGACCAGGCCGTGGTCTACCCGGACGGCAATATCGCGTGGGGCAAGGTGAAGTATTCGATCTATGGCCCGCGCGCGGCCGCGCAGTACGACCCCAAGAACAGTCTCAACGGCCGCAGCTTTTTCCGTATGACCGTCGCACTGCCGCTTTCGGATCGTGGCACGATCATTACGGGCTACGAAATGTGGGACCAGGAAGGCTCGGACACGCGCCGCACGTGGACCTATAACCCGGGCACGCGACGCGTGCGCCAGTCGCCGGAGTTCGGCTTCGACCAGCCCCAGGGGCCGGGCGGATTCCGCACCGTGGACGACGACCGCCTCTTCAACGGCTCGGGAGAGCGCTACGACTGGAAGATCGTTGGCAAGCGCGAAGTCTACGTACCGTACGACAACTACAAGCTGATGGACCCGTCGATCAAGTACACGGCGCTGCTTACGAAGGGTCATGAAGACATGCAGGACATGCGCTTCGAGCTGCATCGCGTATGGGTGCTCCAGGCCACGCTCAAGCCGGGCTTCCGCCACCAGTACGCCAAGCGCGTGATCTACCTGGACGAGGACACCTGGGCTGCCGTGGCCGCCGACAACTATGACGCGCGCGGAACGTTGTGGCGCACGAACTTCGCACCGACGGTCTACGCATTCGACGCCAAGACCTTCTATGCGACGTCGGTGTTCTATCACGACCTGATCTCGGGCGCCTATTACGCGGACCGCCTGTCGAACCAGGAGCCGATGCCGATCCTCACGCCCAACAACCAGTCGAACGAGGCCTACTACTCGCCCGACGCGATTCGCGGCGACGGCGTCTAAGCAGTTCCTTTCGCGAGCTTGCCCGCATACCTCAAGCCCACGCCTGAGCGTATGCGGGTTTTTTTTCCTCATTCACGATGAACGCCACCGACATGACCCCTGCCCAACACGCCGCGCTAGGCGACGCGCTCTACGCGGCCTGGCTCGAACGCATGCCGATCGCGCCGCTCACTTCGCGCCTGCCCGAACTCGCGCTCGCCGACGCCTACCGCATCCAGCAACACTACATCGCGCGCCGCATGGCAGCGGGCGCTGTCGTGGTCGGCAAGAAGATCGGCGTTACCAGCAAAGCCGTGCAGGACATGCTCGACGTGCGCCAGCCCGACTTCGGCATGCTGCTCTCCGACATGCAGTACGCAAGCGGCGCGGCCATTGCGGCCAACACGCTGATCCAGCCGCGCGCCGAAGGCGAAATCGCGTTTTACCTGCACCGCGACTTGCGCGGCCCGGGCGTGGACCGCGCAGCCGTGCTCGAAGCGACCGAAGCCGTGGGCGCGTGCTTCGAGATCGTCGATTCACGCATTCGCGACTGGGCGATCCGCATCGGCGACACCGTGGCCGACAACGCCTCCAGCGGCGTCTACGTGCTCGGCTCCGAACGCGTTGCGCCGCATGACGTCGATCTCGGCGCGTGCCGCATGCGCATCGAGAAAAACGGCGTCAACGCCGGTGAAGGCGTGGGCGCGGCCGCGCTCGGCCACCCGGCCGACGCCGTGGCCTGGCTCGCCAACACGCTCGGCGAACTCGGCATGCCGCTGCTCGCGGGCGAAGTCGTGCTCTCGGGCGCGCTGGCCGCGCTGATTCCGGTGGGCGCGGGCGACCGGCTCTCGATGCGCATCGAAGGCATTGGCGGCTGCGAGGTGAGCTTCGTCTGAACGAGGCATGAATCCTCCGCAGACCCAATGGCCCAAGCCCAATGGCCCAGCTCGAACGGTTTTGAAGACCCCATGAACAAGGAAAACTCCATGAGCAAGATTCAATGCGCGTTGATCGGCCCCGGCAACATCGGCACCGATCTGCTCTACAAACTGCGCCGCAGCGCCGTGCTCGAACCGGTCTGGATGGTCGGCGTCGACCCGACCTCCGAGGGGCTCGCGCGCGCCCAGGCACTGGGCCTGAAGACGACGTCCGAAGGCATCGACGGCCTGCTGCCGCACCTGGAAGCCGATCAGATCCGCATCGTCTTCGACGCGACCTCGGCCTACGTGCACCGCGAGCACTCCGACAAGCTGACCGCGCGCGGCGTGCGCGTGATCGACCTCACGCCCGCCGCGATCGGCCCGTTCTGCGTGCCGCCCGTGAACCTCGGCGAGCACCTGGGCGACACGCTCAATGTCAACATGGTCACCTGCGGCGGCCAGGCCACCATCCCCATCGTGCACGCAGTCGCGCGTGTGCAGCCCGTGGCCTACGGCGAGATCGTCGCGACGGTGTCTTCGCGCTCGGTCGGCCCCGGCACGCGCAAGAACATCGACGAATTCACGCGCACCACGGCGCGCGCCATCGAAACCGTGGGCGGCGCGAAGCGCGGCAAGGCGATCATCGTGATCAACCCTGCCGAGCCGCCGCTCATCATGCGCGACACGATCCACTGCCTCACCGAGGACGAACCCAACGTCGAAGCCATTACCGCTTCGGTGCACAAGATGGTGGAAGAAGTGCGCCGCTACGTGCCGGGCTACACGCTCAAGAACGGCCCGGTGTTCGACGGCAAGCGCGTTTCCGTGTTCATGGAAGTGGCCGGCCTGGGCGACTACCTGCCGCGCTACGCCGGCAACCTCGACATCATGACGGCCGCCGCCGCCCGCACCGGCGAAGTGTTCGCCGAGCAGATGCTGGCCGCCACGACCGCCTGAAACCGACACGATGGGAGTCACGATGCAAACCACCAACGAACAAAGCAACGCAGCACCCCTGCACCCGCTCGCGGGCACGCGCATCACCGTGCACGACATGACGCTGCGCGACGGCATGCACCCGAAGCGCCACCAGATCTCGCTGGACCAGATGCGCGGCATCGCGCGCGGACTCGATGCCGCGGGTGTGCCGCTCATCGAAGTCACGCACGGCGACGGCCTGGGCGGCGAATCGGTCAACTACGGCTTCCCCGCGCATAGCGACGAGGCTTACCTCGAAGCCGTGATCGGCGAATTGAAGCAGGCCAAGGTCTCGGCGCTGCTGATCCCCGGCATCGGCACCGTCGATCACCTGCGCATGGCGCATTCGCTCGGCGTGAATACGATTCGCGTGGCCACGCACTGCACGGAAGCCGACGTCTCCGGCCAGCATATCGGCCTTGCGCGCGAGCTCGGCATGGACACCGTAGGATTCCTGATGATGGCGCACATGGCGCCACCCGAACTGCTGGTCGAGCAGGCCAAGCTGATGGAATCGTACGGCGCGAACTGCATCTACGTCACCGACTCGGCGGGCTACATGCTCCCCCACGACGTGACCGCGCGGCTCAAGCCCGTGCGCGACGCGCTGCGACCCGAAACCGAATTGGGCTTTCACGGTCATCACAATCTCGCCATGGGCATTGCGAACTCGCTCGCGGCCATCGAGGCCGGCGCGCGTCGCATCGACGCCGCAGCGGCCGGGCTTGGCGCGGGCGCGGGCAACACGCCCATGGAAGTGTTCGTGGCCGTGTGCGATCGCATGGGCATCAAGACGGGCGTGGACGTGTACGCGATCTCCGACGTGGCCGAAGACCTCGTGCTGCCGATCATGGACACGCCAATCCGTGTTGACCGCGACGCGCTCACGCTCGGTTACGCGGGCGTCTATTCGTCGTTCCTGCTGTTCGCGAAGCGCGCCGAGGCAAAGTATGGCGTGCCTGCGCGCGACATCCTCGTGGAGTTGGGCCGCCAGCGCCTCGTGGGCGGGCAGGAAGACATGATCGAGGATACGGCGATCAACATGGCGCGTGCGCGAGGTTTGGCGGTGGCAGCTTGAGTGATGGCTATTGAGTAGTTTTTTTGCGGGGCTTGCAATGCGCCCGCGTCATGAAGCGCGCGCCGGAATTAGACGGCGCGCGCTTTTTTTCTGTCATTGTTGATCGTCCATGCAACCATTTCTCCGCCTTTTTTGTGGCTGGGTCGCCGGGCTGTCGTTAGCAGCGGCCACCATGCTGGCCACGAGCGCGACCGCTCACGCCGCGACCGTTCAAAGTGCGACGCCCACGCCGGTCGGACCTGTAGCCGCTAGCGAAACTCGTTACACTAACGGCATGAACATCGTCACCGAACAAACCGACACCGACAAGCTCATCGCCATGGACCACGTGCAGAACCTGCGCGACCTCGGTGGGCTCATTGGCGCAAATGGCCACCGCATCGCGCCGCACCGCCTCTATCGCAGCGGCAATCCCGCGCTCGGCACACCCGCCGATTTCGCGCGCCTCGCATCCTTGCAGCTTGACGACGTGGTGGACTTTCGCGCCACCAGTGAAAAAACGTCGGCTGAAGCCGCATTCGCCGAGCGCTTTCCCTGGATAGCCGATCCCGTTCTCGCAGGCGACCTCTCGCCCGCGAGCGTCGTGCCGATGCTCAAGCGCTCGACCCCGCAACAGATGCACCAGTTCATGGTCGATCTCTACCGCCGGTTTCCGCAGGATTACCAGCCACAGTTCGCCCGCTTCCTGAAGCTCGCCGAGGCGGACAAAACCTTGCTGTACCACTGCACCGCCGGCAAGGACCGCACGGGCTTCGCGACGGTGCTGCTGCTTTCCGCGCTCGGCGTGGACCGCGCCACGGTCATGGCGAACTATCTGGAGTCGAACCGCCATAACGCGGCGGGCAACGCGCGGGCAGTGGCGCAGTTGCAGAAGATCGGCGTGGAACCGGAGGTCGTGCAACCGCTGCTCAATGTCGACCCCGATTACATTGGCGCGGCGATGGAGGTGATCGACACGCGTTATGGCGGGATGCAGCACTATCTGACCGATGTGCTGCATGTAGACGTGGAGAAAATCCGCCGTGGTTATCTTGTTGCTGTGACGGAGTGAGGGGGTCTCTGCATACGGCGATTCAACCGGCGCAGTGGCGCAGGGGTTGAAACTTTGGTGAGCAGAACCAGTTCGATGAGCCAGAGGTGATAGCGCCGGCGACGCCGCGTCAGCCACTGGCTCGCGGCGAAAGCGCAGATCATGACGAACACCGAAATCAGCACAACGGCCAGCACCACCTGATACGGCACTAGCTGCGCCAGCGCGCTTCCATTCCCGACATCGCCTCTCCGAACCCATACGAAACGCGGCGAGCATATCACCGCGTTTCTTTCAGGGTTCGCGCGAAGGCCGGCTTTGAACGATCAATGCTCCGCCGACTGACGCGTCATCGCCAGGATGTCGCGCTCGCCGATCGTGCGGATGACCTTTTCCTCGGCCGAGAGATCGAGCGAGCGACTGAGCACGTAATAGGTTGCGCCAGCAACGATCAACCCAACGAGCCAGGCCAGATCGACGCCGCTCATCTGGTGCGCGAAGTAGCCCACGAAAATCTCCTTGCCCGACTCGTTATCGACGATGGAGAAGAACGGGATCATCGCCGCGAATCCCACCAGGTACGCCGCAATCCCGCGCACCTGCCATGCGCCGTAAATACCGTTCGGCGTGAAGAAGTGCGTGATCGCGTAGCGGCCCTTGCGCACGAAGAAGTAATCGACCAGGTTCACAGCGGTCCAGGGCACGAGGAAGTACAGCATCAGCACGAGGAACGTGTTGAGCAGCGCCACGCCATTGCCCGGGATCGAGAGCGTGCAAACGAGCACGATCGCGCTGATCGCGAGCACCGCGCCAACGCGCGCGCGGCGCGTCGGCTGGATCTTGCGGAACGAGTCCACGCCGGTCAGCAGCGTGAGCATCGCGCTATAGGTGTTCAGCGCGATGATGGGCAGGAAGCCCGCCACCGACACCACCACCAGAATTGCGCCGCAGCCCGGGAACAACTTTGCGCCCACCTGGTTAAGCGCGACGAGCGCGTCCGTGGCCTGCAGTTGCTGCGCGAGCCACGCGCCCAGGCCGATCATCCACGTACCCGAGAGCGACGCGCCCAGGAAAATCGCCGAGATCAGCTTCGCACGGCTCGTGTGCTTCGGCAGATAGCGCGAATAGTCGGACACATAAGGCGCATACGAGATGTTGTAGCTCGCGCCAATGGCGAACTGCGTGATGAAGGCCACCCAGTTGAAGCCCGCATGCGCGCCAGCCGCGCTCACTGCGGTCGCGGCACTCGCCGCGCCGGCGCCACCCTTGCCCACGCCGAACAGCAGCGCGAGCGTGACGAGCGCATAGAGCGGCAGCGTCGCGATCAGCGCCCACTTGAACGCCTTGTGCATGACGTCGTGCCCGAAGACCGCGAGCAGCCCGCCCGCCACCGCCGCGACCACCGCCACCAGCGCCGGGCTCAGACCGAACACCTCTTTCAGCCCGCTCATGATCAGCGAGACATTGACGACGTTAAAGCCCACGAACACGAACAGCGTCGCGAGCAGCGCGAGCGCCACGCCACGATAGCCGAACTGCGCGCGCGACTGGATCATCTGCGGCAGGCCCATTTCCGGCCCCTGCGAGCCGTGGAACGCCATGAAAATGGTGCCGAACATGATGCCGAGCGCGCCGCCAAGCGTCGTCCAGCCGGCCGAGAGCCCCATGCTCGGGCCCACGAAGCCGATCGAGATCGTGAAGAAGTGGAAGTTGCCAAGGAACCAGAACGGCCCCTGGCTACTGAGTTTCGCGTGGCGTTCGCTTTCGGGGATGTAGTCGATCGAATGGCTTTCGATCTCCACGCCCTCGCCCCCTGCCGTCGCGATGCCGGCGTGCTCGTGTGGTGTCATGCAACTAGTCTCCTGATGGTTCTGCTCTTCTGCTGCTTCGCTGCTGTTTCGCTACTGCCCGCTCACGCGCGGCGCTTCACGCCCGGCAGCACGCAAAGCATTTCGAACGCGAGGTTCGCGCCCAGCAGCGCCGTGGTGCCGAACGGGTCGTACGGCGGCGCGACTTCCACGAGGTCCGCGCCGACGATGTCGACGCCCCAGGTGCCGCGAATGATTTCGAGCGCTTGCGGCACGGTCAGGCCCGCGATTTCCGGCGTGCCAGTGCCAGGCGCATAGGCCGGGTCGATGCCGTCGATATCGAAGCTCAGATAAACCGGGCCGCCCTGCACGCGCGCACGCACTTCTTCCATCAGCGGCGCAAGCGACTGGTTCCAGCACTCCTCGGCCTGCACGACGCGGAAGCCCTGCTGACGGCACCAGTCGAAGTCTTCTGCCTCGTAGCCCGTGCCGCGCAGGCCGATCTGCACCACGCGGTTGCAATCGAGCAGCCCCTCTTCTACGGCGCGGCGGAACGGCGTGCCGTGGGCGATCTTCTCGCCCATCATCGTGTCGTTCACGTCGGCGTGCGCATCGACGTGAATCAGGCCCACGGGACCATGCTTGCGATGGATCGCGCGCAGGATCGGCAGCGTGATGGTGTGGTCGCCGCCGAGCGTGATCGGCCGGCAGTCGTGTTCGAGAATCGCGTCGTACGCGTGTTCGATGCGCGTGATCGAATCGGCGAGGTTATAGGGATTGATCGCCACGTCGCCAATGTCGGCGACTTGCAACGAGTCGAACGGCGCCGCGCGCGTCGCCATGTTGTAGGGGCGCAGCAGCACGGATTCGCTGCGGACCTGGCGCGGGCCGAAGCGCGCGCCGGTGCGGTTCGAGGTGCCCAGATCGAACGGCACGCCCACGAAGCAGGCGTCCAGGTTCTTGGCGTTCTCGACCTGCGGCAGGCGCATCATCGTCGCGATACCGCCGCAGCGCGGCATGACGTTGCCCCCGAGGGGCTGGAAGAATTGTTCAGACATATCTGCGCTCCATGTTCTCATTGACCCTGCCGTATCGTGCGAATCGGCTACAGGCGCAGTTTTAAGCATCCGTCAAGCAAAGATAAATAACGATTCCCCACTGTTCACATTGATAAACTGCTATGTATCGATGAATTTCCCGGAGAAGCCATGCTCGGCAACCTGACCGACCTCGACCTGCGCCTGCTGCGCGTTTTTGTGGCCGTGGTGGAAGCCGGCGGCGTGAGCGTCGCGCAAACGACGCTCAACGTGAGCCAGCCCACCATCAGCGCGCAACTCTCTACGCTCGAGACGCGCCTGGGCTACCGGCTGTGCGAGCGCGGCCGCAGCGGCTTTCGCCTGACCGAAAAGGGCGAGCGCATGTACGACCTGGCCATTACGCTGCTCGCCGCCGCCGAGGAATTCGCGCTCAAGGCGCGGCACCTCGACCGCAAGCTGGTCGGCACCCTGGCGATCGGCCTGATCGGCCACGCGCCGATTGGCGAGAACGCGCGCATCAGCGAGGCCATCGCCTCGTTCAAGCAGCGCGATGAAGCGGTGCGGTTCTCGATCTCCGTGAAATCGCCCGGCGAGCTTGAAGAGCAATTGCTCAATGGCGACATTCAGATTGCCGTGGGCTATTTCTGGCATCGCGTGCCCACGCTCGAATACACGCCGCTCTTTATCGAGCGGCAGATCGCGTATTGCGGGCGCGGCCATCCGCTGTTCGAGCGCGCGGGCAAGCTCTCTCCCGCCGAAGCCGCTCACCACGAATGGGTCTGGCGCACCTACCCCACGCCGGAGGCGCAACATTCGACAAGCGCGAGCAAGGTCACCGCGCAGGCCGACAACATGGAGGCCGTGTCGCTCCTGATTCTCTCGGGCCATCACCTGGGCTACTTGCCGCAGCAATTCGCGGCGCCACTCGTGCGCAGCGGGCGGCTCGCGGCGCTCAACCCCGCGAAGCTGACCTACGAGGTGACGTTTCACATGGTTACGCAAAAGCGCAGCAGCCACGATCCGATCGTGCAGGCCTTCCTCGAAGATTTGAGGAACGCGCATCCACCCGAGCCGATCGTCGAATCGTGAATTCGCGGGAAAGCAGCAACGGTTGAATGCTACGAAAAACCTTCGCGCCGGGAATCGTGCTTTTGCGCTGCTGTTGCGCTGCTGTTGCGCTGCTGTTGCTTGATAGCGCTCACGCGCTTTGGCACAACCGATAGCCGACGCCTCTCACCGTCACGACCTTCTCCGCACCCAGCTTGCGCCGCAAGCCGTGGACGACCACATCCACGGCATTGTTGTCCAGCGCCGCGCGCGGTTGCCCGTCGAGGTGCAATGCCAGTTCCGAGCGCGTGAATACCCGCGTGGGCTCGTTGACCAGCGCAATCAGAATCCGGTATTCGCTGGGCCTCAACGAAACCGGCAGGCCATCGAGCAATACCGAATGATCGAGCGAGTTCACCGACAAATTTCCGAGCGCCACCCTGCCTTGAAGGCGGTACGGACGCCGCATTGACAGCCTAACCCGGGCTCTCAGGTCCTCCAGCTCGAACGGCTTCATGAGGTAATCGTCAGCGCCGCTGTCCAGCACGACCATGGGGCTCGCGAATAAACCTTGAGGAATCAAGGCAACGACAGCCGCTTGAGCTTCGCGCTTGCGATAACGCCGCAACAGATCGAACGAGTTCAGGCAGGCGCATCCGAAGTCGAGCAGCACAAGATCGTGAGATTGCGATTGCAAGCTCAATTCGGCCTCGTAGGCACTGCTCGCCCAGTCGATCTCATGCCCCATGAGAGGCATTACCGAAACGATCTGCAGTGCGATCGAATCGTCATCTTGAACCAGTAGCACCCTCACATTGGTCTCCAGTCATCCCGATGGCTTGTCGATTCACCAGTCATGGAGCTATGCGAGCGCCCCGATGCGATAGCCCACGCCTCGCACGTTATGGATTGCGTCGGTACCCAGTTTGCGACGCAGATTGTGAACATGCACCTGGATGGCGTTACTCTCGATCTCCTCGTTCCATCCGTACAGGCGTTCTTCGAGCTGCGCGCGCGTGACGACGATAGCGGGATCGCGCATGAGTTCCTGCAACAGCGCAAACTCGCGCGTCGTCACCGGCACCTCCCGCTCGCCTAGCCATACGCGGTGTTGCGCGGGGTCGAGCCGCAGCGCGCCCACTTGCAGCAAGGGTTGCACGCGGCCCGTCTGGTGCCGGTTCACGACGCGGATGCGGGCCAGCAGCTCGTCGAGCGCAAACGGCTTGACGAGATAATCGTCGGCGCCCCCGTCGAGGCCCGCGACCCCGTCCGGCACGGCATCGCGAGCGATAATCACGATCACCGGCGTTGCATCGTTTCGCCGGCGCAACCTCGCGAGCAGCGTGAGCCCATGCTTTCCGGAGCTGCCGATATCGAGCAGCACCAGGCCATACGAGGTGGTGCCAAGCGCCAGCATGGCCGAGTCCCCGTGCTCCGCCCAGTCGACGGCGAAGCCCTCCTTGTGCAAGCCGCGCTGCAATTCACCGTCTATCGATGCGTCATCGCCCACGAGCAATATGCGCATGGTGTTCCCCGTTATTCAATGCACTGCCAGCCAATAATTTCGATGCGATATATCGCGATTGCCGCATGAATTGACCGTGTTAAGAAAAACTTTCCATGAAAGCAGCACCACCGATTTGCAACAGCTTAAGGTTTAGCGGATTTTTTAAAGCAGACAAACGCTCAGTGAATTCCCTGACCAGCGATCCGCACTGGCGGAACCTTGCGTTACCAGCGCTCTTGCCTCATTACGTTTTCCTTTACGACGATCAAACGAAATCCACGACCGTGGGCCGGCCTCGGCAATCGTCAAGATGTCCGCCAGCCGCTCCCCACGGTGCTCTCCAGAAAATAGCGTGGTTGTTTGCCCGGGCGCGCAACGGCAGCACTGCAGCCAGATCGTAATCCTCGATCATTTAAACGGCTTTCAGTCATAAGCTCCCTCTTATCGTCCGCATAAGATTATTCGATTGTCCTTAAGCTTGGCGCGCCCTCAAAGTTCGATCCGGAGCAATTGATGCCCGCTGCGTATCCCCGGTGAGTGCGTTCGACACGACGCAAAAAACGACTGCCGATGCGGCTGCGCAAAGCTGCAGTTGGAGTACCTCCATCCGTTCCCAAGTATCGATCTTCGGCACCGAATTTTCTTTTCTTAAATTCGCATTACAAACTACTACTAATGCAAGGAGATGTTGTGGTCAATTTCAGATACCGATCCATTTTTATCGGAGTCCTTATCGCATCGGCATCGGCTGCGGCGCACGCGCAGAGCAGCGTGACGCTGTACGGTTCAATCGACGAGGCCGCGGCCTACTACAACAACACGGGCGGCCACTCGCTCGTGGCAATGCAGAACGCCGACAATGGATCGACGTACTGGGGCCTCAAAGGCAAGGAAGACCTCGGTGGCGGCCTCAATGCGGTCTTCACCCTGGAAAGCTCTTTCGACATCACCCACGGATCGCTGTCGAACAATCGCATTTTCGCCCACCAGGCCACCGTCGGTCTTAGCGGCGACGCCTACGGCACGCTCACGATGGGACGGCAATTCGATCCAACGGTCGACCTGATTCAGCCGATTACCGGCGACAGTTTCGCGGGACCCGTTTTCACCACACCGGGCGATGCCGACAACAACGACAACTCAGTGTGGATCAATAGCTCGATCAAGTACGCGAGCCCGACCTACGCGGGATTCCAGTACGAGCTGATGTACGGGGTGGGCGGAATCGCCGGCAATACCACCGGCGGCCACTCGTACGGGGCGGCCGCCTCGTACAACCATGGCGGACTGACGCTCGCCACTGGCTATCTGTTCTCGAAGAACGATGTCAACGGCACTGGCGCAGCGGACCTTACGCAAACTAACTCGGTCGTGCCCCTCTTTGGCGCGACGCCCATGTTCGGCTCCCGGCAGATCGTCCAGGTCGCGGCTCAGTATGTCATCGGCAACCTGACCGCCAACATTCGCTACAGCAACGCGCAGTACAAGCCGTACACGGATTACGGCGCTTTCAACCGCACCGAAACATTCAATGTTGGCGGCGCGGCGCTCCAGTATCAATTCACCCCGGCGCTGTCCGGCGCGCTCAACTACGTGTACACGCACTCGAGCGGCGCGTCCTCGGCCACTTACAACAACGTCGGTGCGAACGCAACTTACTCGTTGAGCAAGCGCACCAGCCTCTATGCGGACGTCGCGTATTCCCACGCGAGCGGCACGACGTTCAGCGAGGACGGTTCCGAGCTCGTCGCGGCAGGCGGCACGGTAGGCGATCTCGCCGCGAGTTCGAGCACCCGTTCGCAGGTCGTGGCGATCATCGGCATCACGCACAAGTTCTGAAGTCGCATTCAAGGTAGTCGATAAAAACCACAAAAAAACGCGTTCATTTTCTACTGGAGGCAACATGGCTTTTTTCAAACACAAAGCGTTGACGATCAGTCTCGCCGCAATGGGGTTGTGCGCCGTCGCGACCTACGCGCAGGCGTCGCAGTACCAGCTCGTCAAAACGATCGATCTGCCCGGCAGCAAGGGCGGTCACGGCGATTGGGTCACCTACGACAAGGACACCCACGCGGTCTGGCTGTCCCAGTCGCCCAATCACAATGTGGTCGTGATCGATGCGAAGACCATGGCGATCAAGAAGACGCTTTCGGGCGTCGATTCCGGCAACGGCATCGACTTCGACGCGAACCACGCCTACGTCACCGATGCGACCACGGGCAAGCTGATCGTCTATGACAAACACTCGTTCGACCGCGTCGCCTCCGTCGACAGCGGCGGCAAGACCCCCGACGGCGTGAATGTGGACACGAAGACGGGCTCCATCCTGCTCGCAAACGACGACAGCAACAACGAAGCCGTTTTTGAGCCGAAGGCGCCGTACAAACTCACCACGACGTTCAAGCTGAAGCCCGAGGACGACAAGGACGGCCCGGACGTTGCGCTCTACGTTGCCTCCACCGACCGCCTGTATCAACCCGTTGGCGGCAAGATCGACGTGATCAATCCGAATACCCATGAGATCGAGGCGGTATGGGACTTCGGCCTGAAGGGCGCGGCCAAGGGCGGCGTGTACGACAGCAAGACGAATCACCTGATCTTCGGCACCAGCGACAAGAAGATGCTCGTGGTGGACCCGGCGACGGGCAAGCTCGTCACGACCATCGACGTCGCGGGCGCGGTGGACCAGACGGCCATCGACACCGACAAGCGCCGCGCGTTCATCGGCGACAAAACCGGCAACCTCGAAGTGGTCGACCTGGACACGAATCAGGTCATCGACCACATCCAGACCGAGCCCAAGGTCCACACGCTGACGGTCGACACGGCAACCCATCGCGTCTACGTCTATCTCAACGAAAGCAACAAGGTCGGGGTGTACGAGCAGAAGTCCTGATATCGCACGCCGGCTTCGGGTGGCGCAGCGGCATGGTCTCCTGCCTCGCCCGTGCGGCGCCTGTGCTGCATGAATGAAACACGGTGCGGCGCGCGAGATCGCGGAAGATCGCATCGACGCGAGCCGTCACCCGACCTTTAATTTGTGGGAGAAGTCGTCATGTCATCCGCTGCCTCGCCGGCAGGTAAGCCCTTGCTCGGAAACCGCTGGACTCAACTGTTCATCGGCATTGCCTGCATGGCGCTCGTCGCCAATCTGCAATATGCGTGGACACTATTCGTTGTCCCAATGAAAACCCAGAATCTCTGGAGCGCCGCCGAGGTTCAAACGGCATTCTCCATTTTCATTCTGGTCGAAACCTGGCTCGTGCCGGTCGAGGGGTGGCTGGTGGACCGCTTCGGCCCGCGCCCCGTCGTCATGGCCGGTGCCGTATTCGTCGCGCTTAGCTGGGTGATCGACTCGTTCGCCACCACGCTGCCAATGCTCTACGCCGCCTCGGTCATCGCGGGCCTCGGCGCGGGCTGCGTGTACGGCACCTGTGTCGGCAACGCGCTCAAGTGGTTCCCGGACCGGCGCGGGCTCGCCGCCGGCCTGACCGCCGCGGGCTTTGGCGCCGGCGCCGCGTTGACGGTCATTCCGATCGCGAACATGATTCACGATTCCGGGTATCGGCACACGTTCTTCGTGTTCGGCGTCATTCAGGGCATCGCGATCTTCATCCTGGGCATCGCGTTGATTCGCCCGAATCCGGGTCCCGGCATCAAACCGGTGGCGCGCGTCGTGATGAGCAAGGTCGATTATTCGCCGGGCCAGATGGTCAAAACGCCGCTCTTCTGGATGATCTATCTGCTCTTCGTGCTCGTAGCGGCCGGCGGCCTGATCGCCACGGCGCAACTCGGTCCGATTGCGAAATCGTTTGGCTTCGCGAAACTCCCCGTGCAATTCCTTGGCGCGACATTGCCCCTGCTGACGCTGGCGCTCTCGGTCGACAATTTGCTCAACGGGCTGACGCGCCCCATTTGTGGCCTCCTGTCCGACAAGATCGGCCGCGAAAACACCATGCTGATCGTGTTCGTCGGAGAAGGGCTCGCGTTGCTCGGGATGAATGCTTACGGTCACGATCCGTACGCATTTCTGATCTTCGCGCCGCTGATCTTCCTGTGCTGGGGCGAGATTTTCTCGATCTTCCCCGCGATCTGTGCGGATACGTTCGGCAGCAAATACGCGGCATCCAATGCCGGCACGCTTTATACCGCCAAGGGCACGGCGTCGCTGCTCGTTCCGATCGCGTCGCTGGTGGCTGCCGGCGGGTCGTGGGAGCACGTGCTGATCGGCTCCGCCGTGGTGTCGATCGTCGCGGGCGTGTCGGCCAAGTTCATTCTCGCGCCCATGAGAAAGCGCTGGTTCTCGGGCATGAGTGAGGAGGTTGCTCCGGTACTCCAGGCTCAATGAGCGCAGCCGCCGGCTCCGCGCTGGCGGGTATGCGCGACGGGAAAGCAGGAAGGCTGGAAAGCGCCGATATAGGCGTCGCCTCCAGCCCCTTGCTTCCAGCACCATCAGGGCGCCAGCCAACGCGGTGTTTTCTGCCGCAATTGCCTGGCGCCCGTCGCTCGTTAACTGTTCCTTAAGTCTGCGCCCTCAAGCTAGCTGTGCCAGCCGCTGCCCCGCCCCGGGTCCACAGCGCTGATACCTCACTAGCTGGAGGCACAGACGATGAATCGGACACTTAAACTGGCCGCGTTTGCGGCTGCATTGCTTGTACCGGCCCTTTCTTTCGCTCAAGCACCCCAGGCATCCAATGGGCCGCTCACGCGTGCCCAGGTGCGCGCGGAATTAGCCCAGCTTCGGCAAGCCGGCTACAGATCGACTGGGCGCGACAACCAGTATCCTGCCAACCTGCACGCAGCCCAGGCCCGTATTGCTGCAGCAGCCCCTGGTACGACGCCAGGCCAAACCACCCCCACGATGGCACCGAATATGCAGTGAGGACCTGACTGCGCCGGCGTGAACCTGCGCCGGCAAAGTGCTCGAAAATGAATCGGGCGCGGCCCGCGCCGCGCCCCTTCCTCGCACTCCAGCTTTTTGTGCTCAGCCTTCGAACACGTGATGCAGCGGCGGCACCGAGCCGCCCTCGTTCACCGTGATCTCGAAGACCTTGCGTGCGCGAGTCGCGGGCCGCACGTCGGCGGCATCGAGATAAAACTGGTTGTACCAGTCGCGCATTTGATAGAGCGGGCCATCGCCCTCGCAAAGCAGCGGATTGTCGATGCGGGTCTTGCTGTCCCAGATCACCACGTCTTCATAGAACGCCGCCTGCGCCTGGGCAATATAGGCGCGCGCAATTTCCATGTTCTGCTCTTCGGAAAGGCCCGGGATCTTCTTGACGATCACGCCATAGCGCAGCTCGAAGCTGTTCATGTCGATGGGCACGTGGCAGTTCAGCAGGATCGAGTTGATCGGGTGGCCGCCGCTTGTTCCCGACATCTCCGTGATGTGATACGCCGGGCCGAAGTAGGTGGAGAGCGCAATCAGCTCATCGTCACCCAGCCGCGCGCTGCGGCCCACGAGCAACTGCGTGGCCTTGTGCTCCTCGAACAGATTCGCGAAGTAGTCCACCGGCGCGCCGTGCACGGTCGCGAAGTGCGCCATGTCGGAGATGTTGTCCACCAGCTCGCGGCAGTTCGTGCCGATCACCATCTTGTCCACGACCCAGTCGGACCACTCGTCCGATTCGCAAGCCGGAATGGGCGGAATCGCCACGCTCTCGGGCGGCTCGCCGCCTTCGGGATCGTGCCAGACGAACAGCAGCTTGTTCTGCTCGCAAGTGCGCCACGCGCCGATCTTCGCCTTGGGCGGAATGCGCTTGCAATAGGGAATGGACTGGCACTGGCCGTCGCCATCCCATTTCCAGCCGTGGAACGGACAGACGAGCGTGTCGCCTTCCACGCGGCCCGTCGAGAGGTCCGCACCCATGTGCGGGCAATAGCTGTCCACTACGCGAATCTGGCCCGTCGAATCGGCGAAGGCGGCCAGGCGACGGCCGAACACGTTGAGCGTATGCGGCTTGCCGTCCCGATAGTCGTTCGCGAGTCCAAGGCAGTGCCAGCCACGGGCATAGCGCTGCACGAGCGGCTGCGCTTCGATCTTGTACGGACGTGCGGACATAGGGTTCTCCTTCCTTGAGTGGACGCCGCACGGTCGTTCCGCGCGGCGCATGCTTTACGTTATTCAGGTTTGCTGATGAAGGGCTTCAGGAGCGTGCATGCGCGGGTTCTTTCACGCTCGCGTGACGGGCTGCGGCCTCGACGCCCGGCGTAGCGACGCCCGTTGCGGTTGCGACGCTCGCGGCACGCTCGCCTGCGCGCCGCTCCGCACGCTCCACGCCCAGCCAGGCGGCGAGCGCAGGCAGCAGGAACACCGCGCCGAACAGGTTCACGAGGAACATGAAGGCGAGCAGCACGCCCATGTCCACCTGGAACTTGAGTGCCGAACCCGCCCACGTGCCCACGCCGATGAACATCGTGGCGGCCGTGAAGAGCGCGGCGGTGCCGCGCTGGCGCATCGCCTCGCCGAACGCCTCGGGCAGGCTGGCACCCGCGCGCACTTCGTGTTGCAGACGCTCGTAGAGATAGATGCCGTAATCGACGCCCACGCCCACGCCCAGCGTGATCACGGGCAGCGTCGCCACCTTCAGGCCGATGCCGAGCTTCGCCATCACCGCATTGCAGAGGATCGAAACGATCGTGAGCGGCACGATCACGCACAGCACCGCGCGCCACGAGCGGAACGTCACGAGACACAGCAGTGCGATGGCGCCGAAGATGGAGAGCAGCATGGCGATTTCGGCGTCGGCCACGGCCTCATTGGTGGCCGCCATCACGCCCACGTTGCCGCCCGCGAGGCGGAAGGCCACGCCCTTGGTTTCGTCCTCGGCCGCGAAGCGCTTGATCTCGTCGACGATGTGCGCGATCGTGCTGCCCTCGTGGTTGTCGGTGTAGATGAGCACCTGGATCGCCTGGCAGTTCTCAGTGTTCATGCCGCTGTCAGGGTCGAACGCGCTCGAACCCTGGGTGAGGCCATCGGCGGAGCGCGGCAGCGCAGCCCAGCGCGGGTTGCCTTCGTTGAACGCCGCAATCGACACCTTCGCGAGCGACGGCACGCTCACCACCGACTGCACGCCGGCCACGCCGCGCATCTGCATCTCGAAGCGCTCGATGGCGCTCATGACCGGGTAATGGAGGCAAGCATCGTCGTAGCCCTTGGTCTCCACGATCACAGCGAGCGCATCGACGCCAATGTTGTACTGGCTCGTAATGCGCGCGTTATCGAGGTTGTAGCGCGAGTTCGCGCGCAGTTCGGGCGCGCCCGAACCGATGTCGCCAATCTGCAGACCGCGCGAGGCCTGCGCGCCGAACGCGAGCAGCACGAGCGCCACCGCGAACACGCCCAGCGCCGGCAGCGGCTTCGCGAACACGCCAAAGCGCGCCCACCCGCCGTTTTGCGCGTGCGCGGCACCGCGCTGAGCGCGGGCAAGCGCACCGCGCTCCAGTTGCGTGTACGAGAGCAGGATCGGCAGGAACACCTTGTTGGTAACGATCATCAGCAGCACGCCGAGGCAGGCGGTAATGCCGAGCTCGCGCACGATGTCGATCTGGATGCGCATGATGACCATGAAGCCCAGCGCATTCGTGAGCAGCGCCACGGTGCCCGGCACGAACAGCTTGCGGAACGCGTCGCGCGCGGCATCGACGGAAGACAGGCCGGTGGCGAGCGCCTGCTTCCACGCGTTGGTCATCTGCACGGCGTGCGAGACGCCAATCGAGAAAATCAGGAACGGCACGAGGATCGACATCGGGTCGATGCCGAGGCCGAGCATCGGCAGCGCGCCCAGCAGCCACACCACCGGCAGCAGCGCAACGCACAGCGCGAGCGCCGTGGTCTTGAGCGAGCGGGTGTAGAGAAGCAGCAGCGCGGCGGTCACCGCGAAGGCGATGCCGAAGAACACCATCACGCCCGCGATGCCCGACTCCACGTCGCCCACCAGCTTGGCGAAGCCGATGATGTCCACTTCCACATTCTGGTTGGCGTAGCGCGCGCGAATCTGTTCGAGCTGCTTCGCTACATGGCCATAGTCGAGCCGCTTGCCGGTGGTGGGATCGGCCTCGCGCAGTTCAGCGCGAATCAGCGCCGACTTGAGGTCGTTGCTCACGAGCCGGCCGATCTGGCCCGAGCGCGCCACGTTGCGGCGCACCTTGGCGAGATCCTCGGGGTGGGCGCTGCTGAACTGGCCCGGCACCACCACGTCGCCGCGAAAGCCCGCTTCGGTCACTTCCGTGTAGCGCACGTTCGGCGTGAAGAGCGAGAACACGCGTGAGCGGTTCACGCCGGGGATGAAGAACACGTCGTCGGTGGCGTGGCGCAGTTCGTCCATGAACTGCTCGTTATAGATGTCGCCCTGGCCTTTCCAGCGCAGGCTCACGAGCACGGTGTTCGCGCCGGGAAACGCGCTGGCGTAGCGGTTGAACACCTGCATGTACGGGTGTTCCATCGGGATCATCTTGTTGAAGCCCGGGTCGAGCCGCAGCCGTGTGGCCGACACGCCAAAGGCAGCGGTCAGCGCGAGGCACACGGCGAGCAGCACGAGGCGGTGGCGCATGATGGCGCCGGCACAGCGGTCGACGAAGCGCGCGAGCGCGGTGGAGCGGGTAGAGGCGGTCATGGTGCGTCTCACAACGAATGGCACAACGGTTTGCACTGCGAACCAGTGCAACTGGAGCAGCGGAAAGAACTCACAACGCCGCCATTTCAGGAAGGCGCGTTGGCCTGGGCGGCCGCGGGTGGGTTGGGCGATGCGTCCTTGGTGGCTTCGGAGCCCGCGAGCTTCGCGGCATTCTTGCCATTGGCGCCGGTGTTGGCGCCGATGTTGGCGATATCGCGCGGCGCGGGCACGGTCTGCGCGGGCAGCGTCCAGCGCATCACGCCGGGCTCGCCGGCCACCAGCAGGCGGCCCTGCCCTTCGTCCAGCACGGCGGCCAGGCTCTGCACGCCGCCCACCTTGCGCACGGCATAATGCTCACCCGCGTCGTCGGAGGTGACGATGGCGCCGCCCTGCCCGACCAGCACGAGGCGGCCGCCATTCAACTGCGCCGCGCCGAAGTACGAGACGCCCACGCCGCTGTCGACATGCGCCCACGTCTGCCCGCCGTCGGTCGAACGCAGCACGTTGCCGCGCATGCCGTAGGCGAACCACGTTCCATCGGCGAGCGGCAGCACGCCGAACAGCGACCCCGCATAGGGCGATGAACGCTTGTCCCAGGTCGCGCCGTTATCGTTGGACACCAGCAGCGTGCCGGTCTCGCCCGCGATCACGATGCGCCCCTTGCCGTCTCCCGCGATCGCGTTCAGATGGCGGTCTTCGGCCGGGGTCTTCTCGACGCTCCACGTTGCGCCCTCGTCATGCGACACGAGGAGTTGACCGAAACTGCCCGCCACGAAGAGCGGCCCGTTCGGCTGGCCCCAGATCGCGAGCAGCGGGTCGGAGTGGCGGTGATCGAAGTGGGTTTGCTGCCAGTGCTCGCCGCCGTCCACGGTGCGCAGGATCACGCCGTCGTGGCCCACGGCAATGCCGGTGCGCGGCGAAACGAAGAACACCTGGGTCAACGTGGACGGCTCTTTGGAGTCCACCGTGGCGCGCCGCCAGCTTGCGCCGGCGTCGTCGCTGAGCAGGATCACGCCGCGCTCGCCGACGGCAACGGCGCGCGAGCCGGCCTGCGCGAGGCCGTTGATCTGCAGATGATTGGCTGCGATGGTACTGGCCGGGAATGCGGGCAAGGGGCGCGGCGCGAACGCGAAGAGCGCCGCACCCAGCACCGCCGCCGACATCAGCAGGCCGGGAAGCGTAGTTTTCACGGAGTGTCTCCTCCAGGTAGTGCGTTTTTTTACTGCTGCTTCATTGGGGTACTACTTGTACTGTCTGTACTGCGTGTTCGCGCGGTCTACGCCGCGATTTCGAACAGCGCCGCCGCGCCCATGCCGCCGCCGATGCACATCGTCACCACGGCGAGCCGCGCGCCGCGCCGCTTCGCCTCGATGAGCGCGTGCATCGTCATGCGTGCGCCCGACATGCCGAACGGATGACCGAGCGAAACCGCGCCGCCGTTCACGTTCAGGCGCTCCATCGGGATACCGAGCTTGTCGCGGCAATAGATGGCCTGGCACGCGAAGGCTTCGTTGAGCTCCCACAGGCCGATATCGCTGACTGTGAGCTTGTGGCGCTCGAGCAGTCGCGGCACCGCGAAGACCGGGCCGATGCCCATCTCGTCGGCTTCGCAGCCCGCCACCGCGAGGCCGCGAAACGTGCCCAGCGGCGTGAGGCCGCGCGCGCGGGCGCTTTGCGCGCTCATCACCACGACCGCCGCCGCGCCGTCCGAAAGCTGCGAGGCATTGCCTGCGGTAATGAATTCGCCCTGGGCAACGGCTTCGCCGCCGCTCCATACCGGCTTGAGCGCGGCAAGACTTTCGGCGCTGGTTTCGGCGCGGTTGCATTCGTCGCGTTCGGCGCGCACGTTTTCGTGGCCGGTGACATTGCCCTCTTTATCGAAGAGCGCGCGGCGCACGTCGAGCGGCACGATCTCGGCGTCGAAGCGCCCTGCGGCCTGCGCCGCCGCCGTGCGCTGCTGGCTCACGAGCGAGTACGCATCCTGGTCGGCGCGGCTGATGCCGTAGCGGCGCGACACCACCTCCGCCGTTTCGATCATCGCCATATAGGCCGCGGGCTGTTGCGCGAGCACGCTTTCGGCGCGCGCGCGGTAGCTGTTCTTGTGACGGTTCTGCGTGAGCGTGATCGACTCCACGCCGCCCGCCACGACGATGTCGGCGTCACCGCATGCGATGCTGCGCGCGGCCACCGCGATCGACATGAGCCCCGACGAGCACATGCGATCGAGCGCCATGCCCGGCACGCTCGCGGGCAGCCCGGCGGCAATCGCCGAAAGACGGCCGATGTTATAGCCCTGGGTGCCCTGCTGCGCGGCGCAGCCCATGATGACGTCGTCGATCTCACGGCCTTCCAGGCCCGCGCGCTCTACCGCCGCGCGCACCACGTGGCCGCCCAGCGCGGGCGCCTCGGTATCGTTGAAAACACCCCGGTAGGCCTTGCCGATGGGCGTGCGCGCCACGGAGACAATCACGGCTTCGTTCATCGAATGCATTCCTGTTTCGGATCAGATAAATACGGAGTCAGAAGTAATAGCGGCTGATGGTGTCGACCACGCAGCCAGGCTTCGCCTCGCCCTCGATCTCCACGCTCACGCGGATCCATGCCTGCACGCCGCCTTCCAGCGCTTCGGCGCGCAGCAGCTCGCCCACGCCGCGCACCCGTGCGCCCACGCGCACCGGCGCCGGAAAGCGCACGCGCTCGCAGCCGTAGTTCACGCCCATGCTCGCGCCGTCGATGCGCACAATTTGCGGCAGGAAATAGTTGACGAGCGAGAGCGTGAGATAACCGTGCGCGATGCAGCCGCCGAACGGGCCGCTTGCGGCGCGCGCCGGGTCCACGTGGACCCACTGATGGTCGAGCGTGGCGTCGGCGAACTGGTTGATGCGCGCCTGGTCGATGTCGAACCACGGGCTCGCGCCAAGGCGCTCGCCCACCGCATCGAGCAGCTCGCCCGGCTGCGCGAACACGCGCACGGGCGTGGCTTCGGCGGAAACGTCGAGCGTGCTCATCATGCCTGCTGGCTGCTCACGGAGAGCACTTCGCCAGTCATATACGACGCGTAGTCGCTTGCAAGAAACACCATCACGTTTGCCACCTCCCAGACTTCGGCTGCGCGCCCAAATGCTTCGCGCGAGGCCAGTTGTTCGAGCAATTCGGCCGGAGCCGATTTCTTCAGAAAATCGTGCAGCGCAATGCTCGGCGCCACCGCGTTGATGCGCACCCCATGCGGCGCGGCCTCCAGCGCCGCACAGCGCGTGAGCGCCATCACACCGGCCTTGGCAGCCGCGTAATGCGCCTGCTCCGCCTGCGCCCGCCAGCCCAGCACCGACGCGTTGTTGACGATCGTGCCGCGCCCGCGCGCCTGCATGTGGGGCAACATCGCACGCATCATGCGGAACGTGCCGGTAAGGCTAATGTCGAGCACGCGCGACCATTGCGCATCGTCCATATCGACTAGACGGCACGAGCCGCCCAGACCCGCGTTGTTCACGAGCACGTCCACGCCGCCGGTTTTGTCCTCGGCTTCGGCCACCAGCGCCCTCACCTGTTCCTCGTTGGAGACGTCGCACAGGCGGCCATAAACGGCGTCCAGACCGGTTTCATCGCGCAGCCTGGCCACGGCTTCGGTCAGGCGCTTTTCGTGGATATCGGAGATGAACAGCGCGCGGCAGCCTTCCTCGGCGCTGCGCCGGGCCGCCGCGAAGCCGATGCCGGCACCGGCGGCGGCGGTGATGAGCACCGACTTGCCCGCGAGCAGTTGATGACCCGCCACATAGGGCGGCGCAATGGCGAGACCTTGAGAAACGTTCATGCTTGACCTCTGGGTTCTTTCGGCATGCCGAGCCCGCGCTCGGCCATGATGTTGAGCTGGATTTCGTTGGTGCCGGCGTAGATGGTGTCGGCCCGCGAGAACAGGAACACGCCCTGCAGGCGGCTGCGCTTCGCGTCGTTGGCATCGACGAGGTTCGCGCGTTCGCCGAGCACGTCCATGGCGAGCTGGCCCAGATCGCGGTGCCAGTTCGACCAGTAGTACTTGTAGATGAGCGAGGACTTGTCGAGCACACCCGACGCCGCGCCCCCTTCGCCCGCGCCCCCTTCGCCCGCGCTCGCGAGCATGCGCAGCGCGTTGTAGCGCATCGTGCGCAGCCCGGCCCACGCCTTCGCAATGCGCGCGCGAATGGCCGGATCGTCGGCCACGCCCGCCTCGCGCGCGGCCTCGATCACCCAGTCGAGCTCGCGGATGAACTGCATCTGCTGGCCGAGCGTGGAGATGCCGCGCTCGAAGCCGAGCAGCGTCATGGCGATGCGCCAGCCGTCGCCGGGCTCGCCCACGAGGTCGGCGGCTTCGGCGCGGGCGCCGTCGAAGAAGACCTCGTTGAACTCCGCGCCGCCGTTCATCTGCTGGATCGGGCGGATTTCCACACCGGGCTGGTCGAGCGGCACGAGGAAGAACGAGAGGCCCTTGTTGCCGCGCGATTGCGGGTCACTGCGCGCGAGCACGAAAATCCACTCGGAGTCGTGCGCGAGCGAGGTCCAGACTTTCTGGCCGTCGATGCGCCACGCGCCGTCGGCTTGACGCTCGGCGCGCGTGCGCACGTTCGCGAGGTCCGAGCCCGCGCCGGGCTCCGAATAGCCCTGGCACCAGAACTGCGAGCCCGCGAGGATGCCGGGCAGGAAGCGGGCGCGCTGATCGGCGTTGCCGCAGGCGATCAGCGTGGGGCCGAGCAGCCCTTCGCCAATGTGGCCCATGCGGCCCGGGCCGCCCGCGCGCGCGTATTCCTCGTGGAAGATCACCTGGTCGGCAATGCTCCAGCCGCGCCCGCCTGCTTCCACGGGCCAGCCAAGGCCGGTCCAGCCACCCTCGGCAAGCTCGCGCTCCCATGCCTTGCGCAGCTCGGGGAATGCGTCCTCGTCGCCGGGGCCGCCACGGTAGCGCAGGCACGCGAATTCGCCCGTGAGGTGCGTGGCCATCCAGGCGGCAATCCCGGCGCGCAGGCGCGCTTCGCGGTTACCGCTCTGGTCGTTGAAATTCGCGTTGAAATTCGCATCGATGCGTGCGTTCATGCGTTCGCTCCTGCAAGAGCCGCTGCGCTCGTGGGTTCGACCGCAGCGTTGCCGCTCGCGCCGTCGATCACGTGACCTGCGAGCCAGCCATAGAGTTGCGACGTCGAGCCGAACAGCGCACCGCTAGCCTGTGCGCGCTTGAAATAAAGCTGTGGATCGTACTCCCAGGTAAATCCCACCCCGCCGTGCAGTTGAATGGCTTCCTGGGCGCAGAAGCGGAACGCGTCGTTCGCACTCGCCTTGGCGACCGCAATATCGGCGTACAGCGCAGCCGTGGGCACGCCTTGCGCGGCATCCCACGCAGCCGCCGCGCCGAGCACCGCAGAGCGCGCCGCCTCCACGGCCACGAGCATTTCGGCGCAGCGGTGCTTGACCGCCTGGAACGAGGCGATGGCGCGTCCGAACTGCACGCGCTCCGCCGTGTAGGCCAGCGTAAGGTCGAGGCATTGCTGCGCGCCGCCCAACTGCTCGGCCGCAAGCCCGAGCGCCGCAAGCCATGCCGTTTCCGTGAGCGCGCGCCGCACCGCAACACCGCGCGCGAGGCACGCGGCGGGCATGACCTGCACGTCGTCCAGCACGATGCCGGCAAAGGCACGTGTGGTGTCCAGCGTCGCGAGCGGCGTGCGCGCGACGCCCGCTTGCGCCGTTTCGACGGCGAACAGCGCGATCTCGCCGCTATCGTTATTGGCCAGGCGCGCGGGCACGAGCAGCAGGTCGGCCATCACGCCGTCCAACACGGCAGCGAGCGTGCCGCTCAGGCGGAAGCCGTCGGGCGTTTCATGCGCTTCGACGCTCACGGCCTGGCATTCACCCGCGTCGGACGGCGCGGCATGCCCAATCGCCAGCGCGGCGCGCGTCTCGCCCGCCGCGATGCGCGCGAGCCAGCGCACGGCTTCCTCGGAACCCTCATCCGCATCGGCTTCGGCCGGGTCGCCCGTGCAACGCGCGAGCGCCTGCGCGGCCAGCACCGCCGTGCCGAAGTACGGTACGCACGCAAGCCTTGCCCCGAGCTGCTCCATCAGCAGCACGAGTGCCGTCGCGCCCAGCCCCGCGCCGCCCGCGTGCTCCGGCACACTCAGGCCGCACCAGCCGAGTTCCGCCGCCACGGTTTGCCAGAGCGCCGCGTCGTAGCCCGCATGACGCGCGATCGCGCGGCGCACGTCGGCGGATGCGCTCTGCTGCGCGAGCACCTCGGCCGCGCTGTCGCGAATCATGACCTGCTCTTCGGTGAGTACCAGGTCCATGGCGTCAGCTTCCGTACACGCGCTGTGCGGGCCGCGCCTGCTCGACCAGCGCCGCCACTGCCGCGCCCACTTCGTGCGCGGGCCAGCGTGCGCCACGGTCCACGCTCGGGCCCGTGCGCCAGCCCTCGGCCACCGCGATCATGCCGCCCGAGACCTCGAACACCTGCCCCGTCACCTCGCCCGATGCCTCGCTCGCGAGCCACACCACGAGCGGCGCGACGTTGGCCGGATCGAAGGCGTCGAAGCCGCCATCCTCGGGCTTCTTCATGACGTCGGCGAACACGGCCTCGGTCATCGCGGTGCGCGCCGCCGGCGCGAGCGCGTTCACGCACACGCCGTAGCGCTGGAGCTCGGCGGACTGCATCAGCGTGAGCGCCGCAATGCCGGCCTTGGCCGCGCCATAGTTGGATTGCCCGATCGAGCCTTGCAGCCCCGCACCCGAACTCGTGTTGACGATGCGCGCCGCCACCGGCGTGCCCGCCTTGGCAGCGTCGCGCCAGCCGCGCGCGAGAATCTGCGCGAGGCAGAAGTGGCCGCGCAGATGCACGCGCATGACGGCGTCCCAATCGTCCTCGGTCATACTCGTGAACATGCGGTCGCGGCAGATGCCCGCGTTGTTCACCAGCGCGTGCACCGTGCCGAAGGCTTCCTGCGCGGCATCGACGATGCGCTGCGCCGTGTCCATGCGGGTGATGTCGTCGGCGTTCGCGAGCGCGCGGCCGCCGGCCTGCGCGATCTCCTCGCACACGGCGCGCGCCGCGTCTTCGCGCACGTCGTTGACCACCACCGCCGCGCCTTGCTCCGCCAGCGCCAGCGCGTACGCGCGCCCCAGCCCGCCGCCCGCGCCCGTGACAATCACGGTCCGTCCCTTGCAGATTCCCATACCTGACCTCTCGTAGTGTTGCTCTTGCTATGCCGCGTTCAAAGGCGTTCGATGATGGTCACGTTCGCGAGACCGCCGCCTTCGCACATCGTCTGGAGTCCGTATCGACCGCCGGTGCGTTCGAGTTCGTGCAGCAGCGTCGTCATGAGACGCGCGCCCGTCGCGCCCAGCGGATGCCCCAACGCAATCGCGCCGCCATTCGGGTTGGTGCGCGCCGCGTCGTAGCCCGTTTCGGCAAGCCAGGCGAGCGCGACCGAAGCGAACGCCTCGTTGATCTCCACTGCGTCGATGTCCTTCATCGCGAGGCCCGTTTTTTTCAGGGCGTGGCGCGTGGCGGGAATGGGCGCAGTCAGCATCCAGAGCGGGTCGTCGCCCAGCACGCTCAGGTGATGGATGCGCGCGCGCGGCGTGAGGCCGTAACGCTTCAGTGCATCTTCCGAGACGATCAGCAACGCCGCCGCCGCATCGCAGGTCTGGCTCGACACGGCCGCCGTGAGCGAGCCGCCCGGCATCAGCGGTTCGAGCGAGGCCATTTTTTCGAGCGTGGTGTCGGGGCGCGGAGTTTCGTCGCGCGAGAGGCCGAAGCACGGCACGACCTCGAGCTCGAAGCGCTTTTCCTCGATCGCGGCCACCGCGCGGCGATGGCTTTCCAGCGCGTAGCGCTCCATCGTTTCGCGCGAGAGGTTCCAGTGATCGGCGATGCGCTGGGCCGCGTCGAACTGCGAGACCGGCGCATCGCCAAAGCGCGCGCGCCAGCCCTTGCTGCCCGAGAACGGGTCGGTGAAGCCGAGCGGCACCGCCGCCGTCATCGCCGAGGAGATGGGGATTTGCGTCATGGTCTGCACGCCGCCCGCAATCACCACGTCCTGCGTGCCGCTCATGATGGCCTGCGCCGCGAAGTGCACGGCCTGCTGCGAGGAGCCGCACTGGCGGTCCACGGTCACGCCCGGCACCGTGAGCGGCAGGCCTGCGGCCAGCCAGCAGGTGCGCGCGATATTGCCGGCGAGCGGGCCGATGGTATCCACGCAGCCGAACACGACGTCGTCGTAGTCCTCGGCGGGAATCGCGTTGCGCTTGACGAGTTCCTGCAGCACGAAGCCGCCCAGGTCGGCGGCGTGCACCGGCGCGAGCGTGCCCTTGCGACGGCCCGTGGGCGTGCGCAGCGCGTCGACGATATAGGCTTGTTTCATGGTCACTCCAGTTCGAAGGTGCGCGCGGGGCCGATGGGCGTATGCGCGTCGATGAGCGTGCTGGCGACGCGCTCGCGATGGAACGTGGCGTCGCCCCAGTTGCCCGCGAGCGCCCAGATGCGCTTGACGAAGATTTGCAGGTCGAGCTCCCACGTGTAGCCCATCGCGCCGTGCACCTGGATGGCGTTGCGCGCGGCCAGTTGCGCGGCTTCCAGCGCGGCGAGCTTCGCGTGCGAGACGTAGAGCGCGCGCTGCGGGTCGTCGGTCGCCAGCGCGCACGCTGCGCGGTAGACCACGGGGCGCGCGAACTCATAGCGGATCGCGACATCGGCGAGCAGGTGCTTGACGGCCTGATACCCGCCAATGGGCTTGCCGAACTGCTTGCGCTGCGAGGTGTAGTCGATGGCGGCGTCGAGCACGCGCTGGGTGAGGCCGAGCAATTGCGCGGCCACCGCGAACGCGCCGTGATCGAGCGCGGCGTCGAGAATCGGCGCGGCTTCGGCTGCGGTTGCGATGCGCGTCGACGGGCCGGGCGTCCATTGAAGCTCGAAGATGCGCCGCGACGGATCGATGCTTTGCACGGCCTTGCGCGTGCAAGCCGAGGGCGCCACGCGATGCAACTCGCCGTCGCGCTCGCACAGCAGCACGTGGGCGACGTGCGCGTCGGCAACGTGCGGATTCACCGGATGCCCGAGCGCCACCCGCGCATTGCCCGCCGCGATCTGCGCAAGCAGCGTGTCGCGCCAGTCACTCGCGGGGAGCCGTGCGAGCATCGCCACCGTCACGAACGCGGTGTCCATGAGCGTGTCGGCGCCGCCGAAATACCCCCAGGTCTGCGCGAGCAACGCCCATTCGGCGGCCGACATGGCCAGGCCGCCCTGCTCCTCCGGCACCGATACAGCGGTCATGCCCTGCGCCGCCAATTGCGCCCAGAGGGGCTCCGAGCGTCCGCTTTCGGTCTCCCACAGTTCGCGGAGCAATTCCGGCGTGAGCTCGGTCATCAAGAAGCGGCGCGCGGAATCGGCCAGCGCTTCCTGATCTTCGTCGAATGAAAAGTCCATATGTCTCCCTTTTTCGATTCATCAGCATTCCGAATCGAACGGCATGCGGCAGCGAATGGCTGCGTCGTTGTTTTCGCTACCCGCGCGGCATGCCCAGCATGCGTTCGGCGACGATGTTGCGCTGGATTTCGTTAGTGCCCGCGTAAATCGGACCGGCCTGTGCGAACAGGAATCCGTCGAGCCAGTTGCCCAGTCGCGCGTGGGCTTCGTCGCCGTGCGGCATCACCTCCGCCTGCGCGCCCAGGATGTCGAGCGCGGTCTGGTGCATCCGTAGGTCCAGCTCCGACCAGAACACCTTGTTGGTGCTCGATTCCGGGCCGATATGCCCGCCCTTCTGCAAGCGGCTCGCCGTCATGTAGGTGGAGAGCGCATACGCCTGCGCGTCCATCCACGCGGCGGCCACGCGCTGGCGCAGCGACGGGTCGCGCCGCGCCGCCTCGGGATGCGCGAGCAGCAATTCGCGCAGCGCCTCGGCCGTGCGCTGGAAGCGTGCCGGCGAACGCAGCATCAGGCCACGCTCGAAGCCTGCCGTCGCCATCGCCACGTGCCAGCCCATGCCTTCGCCCGCGATGCGGTTCGCCACCGGCACGCGCACGTCGTCGAAGAAGATTTCGGCAAAGCCGGTCTGCCCGTTCAATTGCCGGATCGGCCGCACCGTCACGCCCGGCGCATTGAGCGGCACCATCAGGAACGTGAGGCCGTGGTGGCGCGTGGACTGCGAGTCGCTACGGAACAGGCCGAACAGCCAGTCGGCCCAGACCGCGCGCGTCGACCAGATCTTCTGGCCGTTGAGCACGTAGTCGTCGCCGTCGAGGAACGCGCTCGAGCGGATCGCCGCCATGTCCGAACCCGCGTTCGGTTCGGACCAGCCCTGCGCCCACACATGCTCGCCCGAGGCCATCGCGGGCAGGAAGCGCGCCTTCTGCTCGTCGGTGCCGAAGTCCATCAGCGTGGGGCCGAGCAGGAAGATGCCATTCTGGTTCACGCGCATCGGTGCATCGGCGCGCCAGTATTCTTCTTCGAAGATCAGCCACTCGATCAAGTCGCAGCCGCGCCCGCCCAGCTCACGCGGCCACGTGACCATGCTCCAGCGGCCCGAATGCAGCGTGCGCTCCCATTCGCGGTGCGCGGCGAAACCCGCTTCGGTGTCGAAGCTCGGCAGTGGCTTGCGCGGCACGTGCTCGGCGAGCCACGTGCGGATTTCCTCGCGAAACGCGCGCTGTTGCGGTGTGTAGTCGAGCTTCATGCGCGGCCCTCGCCCGATTGTGTCCCCGATTGGGTCGCATCAAAGCGCGCCTCGCGCTTTTCCACGAAGGCGCTGCGCGCCTCGGTCGAATCGTTCGACATATACGCCTGCAGCGTGAAGCCCTGCTCCCAGCGGTATTTGTCTTCGAGGTCGCCGTCTTCCACGCCGTTGAGCGCTTCCTTTGCGAGCGCGAGCATGGTGCCGCTCTTCTCGGCAATGCGCTGCGCGAGTTCGAGCGCCGCCTCGCGCAACTGCTCGCGCGGCACGACACGCTCCACCGCGCCCAGCCGCCATGCCTCGTCGGCGCCCACCATGTCGCCGGTGAAGTACATCGCGCGAACCTTCTGCACACCGAACATTCTTTGCAGATGCGCGCCGCCGCCCATCGCGCCACGGTCGATCTCGGGCACGCCAAAGCGCGCGCATTGCGAGGCCACCACGATATCGGCCGCGCCGCAAATGCCGATGCCGCCGCCCAGCACGAAGCCGTGCACCGCCGCGATCACCGGCTTCGGGCTGCGGTGCACCGCGCGAAACGTGGCGTAGTTGCCCGCGTTCACCGCGACGATGCGCTCGGGATGCGCCGACAATTCCTTGATGTCGACGCCCGCGCAAAAACCCCGGCCTTCGCCGCGCAGCACGATCACGCGCACGCTCTCGTCGCGGCCAAGCGCGTCGATGGCGGCGGCGAGCGCGTACCAGTCCTCACTGTCGAGCGCGTTGACGGGCGGGCGGTCGAGCGCGAGCTCGGCTACCGCACCCTCCTTGCCCACGCGTGCGATCGAGAAAGCCGGCTGCCGTCCATTTTGGGCGGCGGTGGCCGGGGTCGCCCCCTGTGTTGTTCCGTTATGGCTTGCTTGTGTCATGTCCCCGTCCCTCATCTCGTGAATGGGTGAATATTCGTTACGCACGCACCGTGGCGGCTTCTGCTTGCGCGCGCTCGCCGCGCAGCGCCGCAAGCGCATCGAGCCGCTCGCAAGCCTCGCGCACGATGCGCAGAATCACCGTCTCGCAAGGCTCGATTGCGCCGATCATCGCGGCAGCCTGCCCGCCCGGCAGCACGCCTTCGTCGGGCTGACCCTCGACAATCGCGCGCTGGATCAGGTACGGCGCGTTCGCGGCCATGAGCGTCTGACTCGCGGTGTAGCCGTGCTCGCGCAGCGCCTTCATGCCGATGGACGCCATCTGCGCGAGCGACAAGCCGTTCTGCTTGCGCCAGGCCTGCGCGGTGCGCAGCGCGAAAAGCGTGCGGCGCAGCGGCCCGAGCGATTCCAGGTGCAGCAGATACGGGTTGTCGATCATGCGTTGCGGCAGGCCGTCGAGCGCCGCCGAAACGCGGATCTGCGCCGGATCTTTCACGGCCACGTAGCGCGAGAGCGTTTCGCGCGGCACGGGCGATTCCTCGGTCATGAGAAAGCGCGTGCCCATCGCGATGCCCGCCGCGCCGTAGCCGAGCGCGGCAGCAAGGCCGCGTCCGTCGAAGAAGCCGCCCGCCGCGATCACCGGCACCTGCACGGCGTCGAGCACACGCGGCAGCAGCAGCGTGGTCGGCACCGAGCCGGTGTGGCCGCCGCCTTCGGCGCCCTGCACCGTTACCGCGTCCGCGCCGAGTTCGACGGCCTTGGCCGCGTGCTTGGGCGCGCCCACCGTGGGGATGCAGAGCACGCCCGCGTCCTTGAAGCGGCGAATCGTCTTGGCATCGGGGCCGCGCCCGTAGCTCACCGCGCGCAGCCGGTGGCGGATCGCAAGATCCACGACCTGCGCCGCGTTGGGCTGGAACATATGGAAGTTGATGCCGAAGGGCCGGTCGGTGAGCGATTTCACGCGCAGGATCTCGGCCTCCACGCGATCCGGCTCCAGCGTCGCGCCCGCCAGAAAACCGAAACCGCCCGCATTGCAGGTGGCCGCGACGAGGCGTGCATCGGCCACCCAGCCCATTGCGGTCTGCACGATTGGGTAACGGCAACCGAGCAGGTCCGTGAGCGGCGTGCGCAGTGTGCCTGGAACTTCAGCCAGAAGCGCGCTCATGACGTGCTCTCCGGCGTAGGTTCCTTCGCCTCCGAACCCGGCGCGCGCTGCGACTGCGCCATCTTTCGCGCGTCATAGCCGCCCAGGCGGTCGCCGCTCACGAGTTCGTTGTGCGCATGCGCAAAGTGATGCCAGGCGAATGCGGCATCCATCGCCGCGCGCTTGCCTTGCAGCTCTTCCACGTGATTGATCGCCTGCTTGGTGAGCGTGAGGCCGAGGCGCGGCATCGCTGCAATCTTCGCGGCGATTTCCTGAACACTCTCATGCAACGACTCGCGCGGCACGACGCGGTTGACCATGCCCATCTGCTGGGCGCGCTGTGCGTTCATGCGCTCGCCAAGGAACAGAAACTCCTTGGCGATGCGCGGATTCAACTCATAGGCGTGCGCGAAATACTCCACACCGGGAATGCCCATGCGCACGACGGGATCGGCGAAAAAGGCGTCTTCCGAGGCGACGATCAGATCGCACACCCACGCCAGCATCAAGCCGCCCGCCACGCATGCGCCCTGCACCATCGCGATGGTCGGCTTGGGCAGGTCGCGCCAGCGGCGGCACATGCCCAGATAGACTTCCTGCTCGCGTGCGTAGAGGAACTCGCCGCCTTCCTTGTTCACGTGGTCGTACCAGAGCGACTGGCGCTCGAACGACTTGTCGATGTCGCGCCCCGGCGTGCCGATGTCGTGCCCCGCCGAAAAATGCTTACCCGCACCCGCGAGCACGATGACCTTCACCGCGTCGTCGTGTGACGCGCGCTTGAACGCGGCGTCGAGCGCATAAGTCATCTGCGAATTCTGCGCGTTGTGGTACTCGGGGCGGTTCATCGTGATGGTGGCGATGCCATCCTTCACTTCGTAGAGCACGACTTCATCGTTGTGCGAAAGACTGTCCTGCATGATGGCCTCGCTTCGCTTTACACGCGCCGCGGCGCGGGGTTGTCGCGCAGGATTGCTGCGCGCAGGTTATGCGGGTCGAGGGCGCGCACGATGCGCAGGTCCTCGGCGCTGGGCGGCGCGGTCGTGCCGATGTCGTCAGCGGCGATGAGCGGGAAGCCCGTGGCCGCCTGCACTTCCTCGAAGCTCACGCCTGGGTGCAGCGAACGCACGCGCACCGCGTGGTCCGGGCCGCCGAAGTCCATCACGCAGAGGTCGGTGACGACCGCGCGCAGATCCGTGAACGCACGCATGCCTTCGATCTCGCGCGCCGGGTTGTAGCCCACGCTGCACACCATGTCGACCTCGCCCGCCACGAAAGTGCGCGTGCTGTGGCCCGCCACGAAGAACGAGTTCGCGTGATTGATGCTGTTGCCCGGAAAGCCGCGTGCGCCCAGCAGTTGCGTCTTCGGCTTCGCGTAGTCGCTGCCGAGGCACGAGATGTTGGCCTGGCCGAAGCGGTCGATCTGCGTGGGCATGACGAGTGCATGGCGGCGTCCGTGCCACACGCAGTCGAACACGCGCTCGTAGGTCATCCAGCCGCTCGCCGCCACGCGATAGGTCGAATCGCGCGGGCCCAGCGGCACCGGATTTTCGACGAGATAGGCCTCGCCATCGGTGAGCATGAGGCCGGGGTTGTACGCAAGGCGCGCGAGGCCCGCCGCGAGACGCGGCCCCGTGCCGATGCCGGTGGCCAGCACTTCGCCGTCGTCACGCCAGAGTCTGGCCGAGGCGACGATCATCAGCTCGGCGAGGGAATAGTCGATTGCTTCGTTCACGCTCGCTCCTTTACAGAATCGGCAGCGGCAGCGCCGCGATATGGGAAGGACCGCCCGCGCCCGCCAGCCAGGCGGACTCGTCGGGGCCCACGACGTCGCGCAGATACGCGGCGGTTTGCTCCGGGCTCGCCGCAGCGGCGCTATAGGCCTTCAAATGCGGCAGATCCCAGCCGTAGGCCGGCGCGCACGAGGTGGGATGCGCGCCGCACGGCGCGTGCACCACGCCCGTCACGAGCGAGCGCTCGAACGGATTGCGGCGCGCCGCCTCGAGATCGGCGCTCGCGAGCGACTCCGAAAGCGTCTCGCAGCTCACGAAGGTGCGCTTCGCGGCGCGCGCGAACCAGGCGTCGAAGAACGGATCGGGACCGTCGATGCGCGTATTGCCCATCGCGTCGGCGGCGTTGACGTGCAGCAGCGCGGCGTCGAGCTCGATGGCCGGCATCGCGAGCAAGGTTTCGCCATCGTCATAAGGCGAGCGGACCGTGCGCAGATGCGGCGCGTGGCGCAGCAAATCGGTGCCGAGGCCCACACGCGTGGGCAGGAACGGCAGGCGCGCGGCAGCGGCGCGCAGGCCCAGTTGCAGCAGGCCCTCGTCCAGTTCCCAGACATCGATCGCACCCGTTTCGCGAGCGCGGCGGAAATGCGCCTCCAGCGGAATCACGTCGAGCGACACAAAACCGAACACCACCTTCTTGACCTTGCCGGCCGCGCACAGCAGACCCACGTCGGGGCCGCCATAGGCGACCACGGTGAGATCGCGCAGCGACGAGCGCGCAATCTCGCGCACCAGCGCCATGGGCTTGCGGCGCGGGCCCCAGCCACCGATGCCGATGGTCATGCCGTCTTCAAGCTGAGCGACTACGTCGCGCGCGCTCAGGCGTTTATCGAGCGTTTTCATCAGGGTTCCTTAAAATCCGATGCTGAAGTCGTGGCCCCACAGGCTCACGCGCGTGGCTTCGTAGACGTTGTGCTCGCGCCAGTCCACCACCAGGCCGCCATAGCCGTATTCGAGGTCGAAGCCGCCCGGTGTCTTCATGTAGAACGACGTCATGTGGTCGTTGCAGTGGCGGCCGAGCGTGGCCGAAAGCTTCACGCCGTGCGCGTTCATGCGGTCGAGCGCGCGGCCCACCTCGTCCATGGAAGGCACCTCGGCCATCACGTGAATGCAGCCCGAGGGCACGGCAAGGTCCATGATCGCGAGGCTGTGATGGCGCGCGTTGCCGCAATGCAGGAAGTGGATGCGCTTTTCGGGCTCGGCCGGATCGGCGGAGAAGCGCACGCGGAAGATATCGGAGAGCGCGAAGCCCAGCACGTCGCGCAGGAAGCTGTCGGTGGCGTCGAACGCCGGTGCGGGCAGCACCGCGTGGCCGAGGCCCATGGCGCCGGTTACGAAGCCGGGCACGCCCACGGGCGAGACGAAGCGGCGGAAGTCCGAGCGCACGCCCCAGAAGAATTCGTGACGGTTGCCCGAGGGGTCGAGACACCAGACCATCGCCTGGACGCGGCGCAGCGCCGTTTCTTCGGCGCTGGCGCGGCGCGGCTCGACGCCGGCTTGTTCGAGCCGCGCGACCATCGCGGCGAGCGCCGCTTCGTCGGCCAGTTCCCAGCCCGAGGCAAAATAGCGGTCTTCGTCGCCTGGCACGATCAGGTAACGGTAATCGCGCTCGTCCATCTTGAGGTAGAGCGCGCCGCTTTCACCGCTAGCGCCCTGGTTTGCGTCACGCGCCTCCATGCCGAGCACGTCCCGCGCATAGTCGCGCCACTTGTCGACCTGTGCCGACTGCACGACGACGTAGCCCAACGCTCGCACATCGCTCATCTTCGCCCCTCCAGAAAGCCCGTTGTAGTGAGGTCTATTCTGGCCGCCGGGGGCGGTGGCAACATCGTCTGTTGGGACTATGGGTTGGGGAGGTGTTCTGGCGGGGGTTTGGCGGGGATTACGGCGCTTTGGCCATGTTGAAGGTCACGGTCAATATCCCGCTTCCTTCGGGTGTCGGACGGCAAGAAACCGGAGCGCTGCTCGAGTTCATGCAACCCTAATATTTGGGTAGGCCACCGGACCTACGAAATCCACTCGGCGTGCAGTTTCTCGCTATCGCCAAGATAATCGAGTACCCAACTCAGCACCGGCGGTATCTTCTGGCTGTGCCACGCCACGCAGCATGGGCTCGGCGTCTTGGGATTGCAAATCGTCTTTTCAACAAGCCGGCCCGATTCGATAAAAGGCCGCGCGAGATGCACCGGCATATAGCCGATCCCCAGTCCCTCCACGAAGCAGTTGATCGCGCGTTGCCAGTCGGGCACCACGAGGCGGCGCTGGTTGGGCAGCAGCCACGTATCGCGGCGCGGGATTTCGCGCGCAGTGTCCTCCAGGCAAATCGAAGGAAAAGTGGCGAGCAGTTCGGTGCTGAGCGGCGCTTGCACATCACCGAGCGGATGATGCGGACTGGCAAGGAACGCCCATTCGATCGAACCCATGTCGCGAAACGAGAACTCGCCGCCAACCGGCACCGCCGTGGTTGCGCCGATTGCGATATCCGCGCGTCCCGTGGCCAGCGCTTCCCAGACGCCGTTGAACACTTCGATGCGCACGATCAACTCCACGTTGTCGAAGTGCCGATAGAAGTCGGCCATGAGCGCATTGATGCGGTGGCTCGAAACGATGTTGTCGAGCGCAATGGATAGGCTGGGCTGCCAGCCATTCGCCACGCGCCGCGTTTCGCGGCGGATTTCCTCCATCTTGTTGAGGATGCCGCGCGCCTCGATCACGAAATGCTGCCCGGCCTCGGTAGGCGCGACGCGGCGGTGCTGGCGCGTGAACAGCACAACGCCAAGTTCCTCTTCGATATTGCGAACCGCATAACTCACTGCCGAAGGCACACGATGCAGCGCCTTCGCGGCGGCGGTAAAGCTACCGGTTCGCGCGATCAACTCGACGAGTTCGAGTGATTCGATAGATAGCATTGCGCGTCCCCTTGTTGTGAATTTATTTGATGGCACGCGTGAAAATATACCGTTTCACGTTTGAACTGCGCACATCGATACTGTTACGGACAGTATTTGGCGCCACCTGGCCCACAGCGCCGATATCGTCCCTATCGACAGTTATTTCTCAACGAGGGTTTATGGCAAACAACGTAATCGGCCTTGGCGCCATCGCGGTGCTCGGAGGCTGCGCGGTCGCGTTGCAGGGGCAGTTCATGGGTGTCATGGCAAAGAGCATTGGCACCACGGGCGGCATTTTTGTGAATTACTTTAGCGGCGCCGTGCTTGCGATGATTTTGCTGTTTGCAGTCCAGGGCGGCAGCCTCAAGGCGTGGACCGAAGTGCCGTGGTACGCACTCTCGGCGGGCGCGCTTGGACTCGTAATCGCGGGTTCGATTGGCTATACCGCTTCACGGCTCGGCTTGACAACGGCCTTCACCATCATCGTTGCCACGCAATTCGCCGTGTCGGTCATGCTCGATCATTTCGGCTGGCTCGGGGCTACGGCGCGGCCGCTCGAAATGACGCGCGTGGCGGGCATTGGCGCCATTATCGCCGGGGTCTGGCTCACATCGAGGTGAGGCGAATATCGCCTCACCTGCTCGCTGATTCGCTGCGGGGATGACGCCTTCCGCTCGCCATGCCTGCGCTAGGCAGCCACCCCTTCCCTGAGCCGATACTTCAGCACCTTCCCCGCCGCGCTCACCGGCAGCGCTTCAACAATCTCGATGCGCCGAGGGACCTTGTAGTTCGCCATGTTCCTGCGCGCCCACTCGGTAAGCGAAGCCGGATCCGCTTGAGCGCCCGCGCGCAGCACGACATAGGCGTGCCCCACCTCGCCCAGGCGCTCGTCGGGCATGCCAACGACGGCGACCTGCGCAACGGCCTCGTGCGCCGCGAATAGCCGCTCGATTTCCGCCGGGTAGCAATTGAATCCGCCCACGATGAACATGTCCTTGATGCGGTCGGTCACGCGCAGATAACCGCGCTTGTCCAGCGTGCCCAGGTCGCCCGTGTGCAGCCACCCCTGCGCATCCACCGTTTGCGTCGTGGCCGCCTCATCGTTCAAGTAACCGCGCATCACGTTATACCCGCGCACCCAGACCTCACCGGTCTCGCCTGCTGCGAGCGGCTCGCCATCCGCGCCCGCGATGCGCAGTTCCATGTCCGGCATCGCGCGGCCCGAGGTCTGCGCGACCGTCACGGCATCGTCGCCATGACGGCATAGCGTGGCGAAGCCGCACGATTCGGTGAGGCCATAACCCGTGAGCACCGTTTCGAAGTTCAGCTCCGCGCGCATGCGCTCGACGAGGCTGGGCGCAATCGCCGCCGCGCCCGTTACCGCCACGCGCAGCGAAGACAGATCGAGCCCCGCGAGCCCCGGCGTTTCGAGCAGCGCGTGATAGAGGGTCGGCGGCCCGGGCAGCACGGAAACGCGCTCGCGCACGACGCGCTCGAGAACAGCCTTCGGATCGAACACCAGATGCGGCAGCACGGTCGCGCCGCTCGTGAGCGCCGCGAGCCAACCCGCTTTGTAACCGAATGCGTGAAAGAACGGGCTCACGATCAGATAACGGTCGCCTTCACGCAGCGTCGCGATCTCAGCCCATCCGTGCGCCGCGCGCACGTTCTGGCCGTGCGCGGTCATCACGCCCTTCGGGCGACCCGTGGTGCCCGAGGTGAACATCACGTCCATCAGCGTGTCGGGGCCTACTTGCGCTTCGCGCGCGCGAAACGCTTCGAGCGGCGTTTGCGGAGCCCGCGCGAGGAACTGCTGCCAGTTTTCGTCGCGGCCATCCGCGGTTGATGCGCCGCCGAACACGATCACGCGTTCCAGCGTGGCGGGCCGGTGCGGCGCGAGCATCGCAGGGTAATCTTCACCAAGGAACGCGCCGCAGCTGAACAGCACGCGCGCGCCGCTGTCGGCGAGAATCGCGCCTGCTTCAAGGCCTTTCATGCGCGTGTTCACAGGCACGAGCGCCGCGCCCACGCTTTGAATCGCGAGCGCCGCAACGATCCATTCAGCCAGATTGGGCGCCCAGATGGCGACGCGCTCGCCAGATTCGATACCGCAGGCCATCAGCGCGCGCGCCGCTTCGATGCGCGCAGCGTCGAGTTCGGCATAGCTCAGGCTTTGTTCGGGCGTTTCGATCGCAATGCGCGCGCCGTAGCGCGCCGCGCCGCGTGCGATCAGCGCGGGGGTGGTCAGGGTTTCGTGGAGCGTTGCCGGGTTGGGCGTCGGATTGGGCGTCATTTAGGGACTCCGGAAATACATGCGCCGCCGCTGCGTGCGTCCACGACGGCACGCGTTGCGGCGGCGCTCAGGGCCAGGAACCTCGCATGCACAGCGTGCACGCGCGGCGCCTAGTCGGGAAACACGATACGCAGTTCGGCGCTCGCTGGCGTCGCGCTGCATGCAAGCGTCCAGCCGGCCGCGCGTTCTTCTTCGTCGAGCACGCTGTTCTCCGCCAGCGTCACGCTGCCTGCCTCCACGCGGCACATGCACGCGCCGCACAGGCCGCTGCGGCACGAACTGGGCGGCGAGAGACCGGCGCGCTCCATCGCGTCGAGCAGCGTCTCGTTGGGTTCGCAGGTGAACTGCGTGCTTGCGCCGTCGAGTTGCGTTTCGATGTGCGCGGATTGCGGCGCGCTTTCGGTCACGCTTGCAGTTGCCTCACGCTCGATGCCTTGTGCCTGTGCCGGCGGCTGCGTGCGCGCGGACGGTCCCGCCTGCGCGGGCCGGTCGGGCAGCGAAGCAAAGCGCTCGACATGAATCTTCGCGCGCGGCAGCCCGAGCGCGAGCATCGCGGCCAGAGCGCTTTCCATGAAGAGCGCCGGTCCACAAATGAAGCATTCCTGCCGGCTCCATGGCCGCGCCAGCTCTTCCAGGTGGCGCTGCTGCGGCACGCCCTGCACGCTGTCGAGCCAGTGAATCACGCGCAGCCTGCCGGGGTGCCGCTGCGCGAGATCGCGCAACGCCGCGCCGAAGATCACCGAGGATTCGTCGCGGTTCGCATAGATCAGCGTGAGCATGCCGCGCCCGCCCACCAGCGCCGCCTTGAGAATCGAGAGTACCGGCGTGATACCGCTGCCGCCCGCGAACAGCAGCAGGTCGTCGTCGAGCGAGCGCGGCGTGAAGACGCCCGCGGGCGCCATCACGTCGAGTTCGTCGCCGGGGTGCACGCTGTCGCACAGCCAGTTGGAGGCACGGCCCTCGCGCACGCGCTTGACCGTGATCTTCGGGGCCGTGTCCACGCCGGGGGCGCTGGACAGCGAGTAGCAGCGCTGCAACGTCGCCTGCTCGCCCGGCAGGCGCAGCGTCAGAAACTGCCCGGGCCGGTACGCGAATGCGTCGGCCAGCGCCACGGGCAGTTCGAACACGAACGAGCGCGCATCGGCGCTTTCGGCTATCACGTCGGCTACCCGCAGCCGATGAAAACGCGCTTCGGTCATGGTGTATTACCTCAGGCAACGCCCATGATCATCTGCGCGTTGTCGATGCGATACTCGCTGCCGTTGATGAAGCGCGATTCATCGGAGGCGAGGAACAGCACGAGTTGCGCGATGTCTTCGGGCAGGCACATGCGCGAGCGCGGATCGACCGACTCGGTGATCTGCGTGCGCCCCGCTTCGGCCGAGCCGAAGAACGGCTCGGTCATGGGCGTGAGAATGCCGTCCGGGTGAATGGTGTTGGCGCGGATCTTGTAGCCCTGCTGCTTGCAGTGCGCGGCGATCGAGCGCGTCATGGCCGTGACCGCGCCCTTGCTAGCCGAGTACGCGCAGAATGCGCCAAGGCCGCCCAGCGCCGCCACCGAAGACATATTGACGATCGAGCCGCCCTTCTCCTTCATCGCGCGCACCGCGGCCTGGCAGCCGAGGAAGTAGCCGTCCGCGTTGATGCGCAGCACGCGCTGCCATTGTTCGAGCGTGGCGTCTTCGATGCTGCCGAGTTGCAGGATGGCCGCGTTGTTGACGAGCACGTCAGGCGTGCCGAACTGCTTTTGCGCAGCGCCGAACACATCGTTCCAGCCCGATTCCGAGGCAATGTCGTGACGCACGAACAGCGCCGCGTCGCCGATCTGCGCGGCCACGGCGCGGCCCGCTTCCTCGTTCAAGTCGGTGAGCACGACGCGTGCGCCTTCAGCGGCGAACAGCAACGCGTCGCACTTGCCCACGCCGCTCGCGGCGCCCGTGATCACGGCGATCTTGCCCTTGAGTCTGTCTCCCATCTTCGTTCTCTCTCTTCGTCAGTGTGTCAGTGGATAAAGCGGAATGACTTTCGCGCTTGCTGTTTTGATCGCGGATGCTTTACGTTCGGCATCCTGATCATTGAAAATCCGCTCGCGTGCGGCCTGCGTTTCGCGCGCTGCCGCGCGGCCCGCCTGGCGGCCCGACCAGATGCAGTCCGCGAGCGAGAGTCCGCTCACGTAGTGATTCGAAGCGAGGCCGCGCGCGGCGCGCCCCACCGCGTAAAGCCCTTCGACCGCGCCGCCTTTAGCGCGCAGCACGGCGTTGGTGGTTTCGTCCACGCGCAGGCCGCCCAGGGTGATCGCGGGGCATGGAAACGCGCGGCTCGCCGCCGAGATGTCGAGCGCGTAGAACGGCGCTTGCGCGAGCGGCGCGAGCATCGCGGCGGATTTGCCGAAACCCGCGTCGCGCCCTTGCCGCGCGGCGGCGCGGTACGCGGCCAGCGAGCGTTCGAGCGTGGCGGCGTCCGCGCCGATCTGCTCGGCTAGCTGCGCCACGGTGGCCGCGCGCTTGCGCCCGCCCAGCATGAGCATCAGCGCGGGCACGCTCTGGAATGCCCACAGGCGGCCACGCACGCATTCGCGCAACGCCTCGCGCACGAGCGCCGCATCGAGAATCAACCACGCGCGCCCGTCGCGCGTCTCGCACATCGCATGGCCGAGCGTCGCGCCGTAGACCTCTTCGTTGCAGAAGCGCTCGCCACGCGCATCCACCACGCAGCCGCGCGCCCAGGCGAACGGCGGGTTGATGAAGCGCCACGCGGAAACGCGCTCCATGCGGTCCGCGACGCCGCCCGCCGAGACGCCGAGGCGAATCCCCGAGCCGTCGCAGCCGGTGGTGCCGAGACGCCAGTTGGCGAGATAGCGCGGCGCGTGCTGCGCGAGCATCTCGTGGTTGAAAATGAAACCGCCCGTGGCGAGCACCACGGCATCGGCGCGAATATCGAGCGCACGGCTCGCGCGCAGTTCCAGGCGAAGCAGCGCCGCGCGCAGACGGTCGGCGAGCGCGGGCAGGCCGTTGTGCAGCTTGTCGGCCCAGCGGGCGAGGCGCGCATGCTGGCGCTGCGCGCGGCCCGGCTCGACGCGCCAGACCTGCGCGCCGATCACTCGGCCAGTTGTATCGACGATGAGCCTGCGCACGCCCGCGTGGCGCAGGATCTCGACATTGGGCTCGGCCTGCACGGCACGGCGCAGCGTGTCGAACAGCACGCGCCCCGACATGCCGCGCCCCTTCGTGCGATGCCCGCGCGGCGCGGGCGGCACGGCGGGCGCGTCGCCCACCGCTTCATTGCCCGAGTAGTAGAGATAGGCGTGCTCGGGCGGATAGGAGGTCTTGCGCGCGGGCATCGTCGAGCCGAAGCGCACACCCTGGCGTTCGAGCCACGCGAGTTGCGCGACGCTGCCATTGCAAAAGCGTTCGAGCGCGTCCGGCGAAACCGCATCGCCCACTTCGCCTTGCAGATAGGCGGCCATTGCCTCGGGCGTGTCCGCATACCCGGCCTCGCGCTGATAAGTCGTACCGCCGCCCGCGTAGACCACGCCGCCGCTCTTCGCGCTCGCGCCGCCGCCCTCGAAGCGCTCGACGATGCGCACGCGCGCGCCGGCCTGCGCCGCCTCCAGCGCGGCGCACGCACCCGCCGCGCCGAAGCCCGCAATCAGCACGCCGCACGCGTCGTCCCAGCGGTGCGCCCTTACATCGGCGACGACGAGCGGCGGCTCCACAGGCGTCGCGCTCGCGCCTGCCTGGGCGTGCGTGTTCGCGTCGTTCATGGCGTGAGCGGCGCGCGCGTTCATGCGGTGGCGCAGCGTGCGAGCGCGGCGGAAGCCGCAGCCGTGGCGGCCGTGCCTGCCGTGGTGTAAGCGCCATCCACGTACAGGAGCGGATCGATCTCGCCGCTCAGCTTCACTTCGAGCAGCCGGCCGATGAACACCGTATGCGTGCCGTAGTCGAAGCGGCCGTCCTGGCGGCACACGAGATTGGCCTGCGCGCCATGCAGATACGGCACGCCATCGACGGAACGCTGCCAGTCGCCGGTCGAGAAGCGATCTTCGCCCTTCAGGCGTCCGCTGCAGTCGATGGCAATGCCCTGCTGCTGCGCCGCCAGCAGGTTCACGCAGAAGTCCGCACCCGCCGCGAGCGGCGGATAAATCGACGAAGACCGGTTGATGCAGATGAGCAGCGAAGGCGGTTCGGTCGACAGCGAATCCACCGCCGTGGCCGACATCGAATAGCGGCGCTCGCCGTCACAGCAGCTGATGACGGTGACCGAACGCGCGAGGCGGCGCATCGCTTGCAGCATGTCCGCGCGCAGCGGTTCCAGGGAAAGTTCGCTCATTGTGTGACTCCACGAAGCTCGTGGCCTTGGTCCTGGTTTTGACGCTGGCCGGGGTGATCAGTTGTTTCGTATGCCGAATTTTTTGGGTCGGCGAGGTAATTGGCGGCGCGATAGCCGAAGGTCATCGCCGGCCCGAGCGTCGATCCCGCGCCGGGGTAGCTCGCGCCCATCATCGAGGCGCTCGTATTGCCTATCGCGTAGAGGCCCGCGATGGCGCTGCCGTCGGCGCGCAGCACGCGTGCGTCGGCGTCGGTGAGCAAGCCGCCCTTCGTGCCGATGTCGCCCGCGTCGATGCGCACCGCGTAGAACGGCGCTTCGCCGATCGGCGCGAGACACGGGTTGGGCTGCACCGACGGGTCGCCATAGTAGGTATCGAAAACATTGCCGCCCTTGCCGAATTCCTCGTCCACGCCGCTTGCCGCGTAGCCGTTCATGCGCACGATGGTCTCGCGCAGGCCGGCTGCCTCCACGCCGATTTTCGCGGCCAGCGCGTCGAGCGAATCCGCGCGGTGCAGCAGCGCGCGAAACGCGGCCGGAATGCGCGAGTCCGGCATCATCGATGCGGGCATGACCGGGCCACAGGGGTAGTTCTTGCGAAAGCGCGCGTCGAAGATCATCCATGCGGGCACGTTCGCGCCCGTTGCCGCATGGTCGCGATACATCGCGGGCACGAACTCCGAGTACGGCGCGGCCTCGTTGACGAAGCGCCGTCCGAGCGCGTTGACGATCACGCAGCCAGGCAGGTTGCGCTCCACGAACAGCGCGCGCTGCTTTTCCTCGCCTTCCACGCGCACCGTGGGCGCGCCCCAGACGTGCTCCATGAGCGCGAGCGCGCCGCCCGCCTGCTCGCCGGCCACGATGGCGTCGCCGGTGTTGAACGGCGGCGTTGCGCTCCACTGCGCCTCGGTGGGCTGCGGCAGGTAGCGCTCGCGCATCGCCTGGTTGCGCTCGAAGCCGCCCGCCGCGAGAATCACGCCGCGCCGCGCGAGCAGGCGCACCGTCTTGCCTTGGCGCTCGGCCACCACGCCCGTGATGCGGCCGTTCTCTTCGATCAGTTCGCGCATGGGCGTGGAGAGCCACAGCGGCACCTTGCGTTCAAGCAGCGCGTAACGCAGGCCGCCCACCAGCGCATTGCCGAGCGTGAGCCGCCGGTCGCGCCGCGAGCGCATCCGTGCGCCGATATCGAACCAGTAGCGCCCGAATTCGCGCAGCGCGAGCGTGATAAAACCGCGCTCTTTCGCGAGCAGCGTGTGCGCCTCTTTGGAGGTCACCGCCACGCGCCCGCCGATCAGCGTGCCGGGCGATGGCTGGCGCAGCCGCGCGAACTCCGCGCCTAGACGCCCGCCGTCGAACGACAGCGGATCGAGCGCGCGATAGCCGGGCATCGCGCCGGGCTGGCTCTGGAAGTAGTCGGCATAGCGCGAGAGCGACTGGTAGCGCACGGGCGTGCGCGCTTCCAGATAGCGCAGCATCTCGGGCGCGGTGTCGAGATAGGCGTCGAGACGCCCGTTGGTTGCCGCGCCCTGCGTGCACGCTTCGATATAGGTGCGCGCGGCCTCGCGCGTATCCGTGCCGCCTTCCTCGGCGATATGGTGATTGCACGGCACCCAGATGCCGCCGCCCGACACCGCCGACGTGCCGCCGTAGTGCGGGCTCTTTTCGAGCACGAGCACCGAGAGACCGAGATCGGCGGCGCGGCACGCAGCGAGCAGGCCGCCCGCGCCGGAACCGACGATCAGCACATCGAACGTTTCAGTTTCCATGGCTTGATCGTTCATGAGCGCCGCCTCAGATGAAGAAGTCGGTGTTGGTGCGGCCGAGCATCACCGCGCCGAGATTCTGGCCGAAGCGGTCGAGATTGTTGGCGTAGTGCGCGCGCGCCGCGTGCAGGTCGAGAAAGCGCCGCACGAGCGGGTTGCGGCGGTAAATGCCGTTGCCGCCCGCATAACGCAGCAGCGCATTGGCCGCCTGTGCGCAGCGCTCCGCCACCTGCGCCGACTGATAGCGGAAATGCACGCGCCGCTCGATCGACACTTCGGGGCCGCCCTGCACCGCCGCGAGCAGTTCATCGAAGTTGCGGCGCAACAGCACCTGCATTTCGTCGATGGCAACCGCCGCGTTCGCGCAGGCGCTTTGCGCGCCGGTGTCGTCGGAGGTCTTCGCGCCGCTATTGGAACTCACGCGATTGGTTGCGTAAGCGCGGAAGTCGTCCACTGCGCCTTGCAGTGCGCCAATGCACGCCGTGCAAACCGCGCGCACGAAAATCTGCGCGAACGGCAGGCGGAACAGCGGCGCATCATTCAACGCGAGGCCAGGGCTCGTGCCCATCATGCCGTCCACGGCCTTGTGGGTGCGGTACTCGGGCACGAATACATCGTTCACCACGATGTCGTGGCTGCCCGTGGCGCGCAGGCCCAGCACGTCCCAGTCGCGCTCGATCGTGTAGTCGGACTTCGGCAGCAGGAAGGTGCGGTATTCGGGCGGCTCGCCCGCGCGCGCCGGAGGCACCAGCGCGCCGAGGAACACCCACTCGCACAGTTCGCTGCCGCTGGAGAATTTCCAGTGGCCCGAGAGCCGGAAGCCGCCTTCCACGGGCGTGACCTTGCCCACCGGCATATACGTGGAAGCGATGAGCGTGGCCGGGTCCTTGCCCCAGACATCTTGTTGCGCGCGCTCGTCGAACAGCGCGAGCTGCCAGTTGTGCACGCCCACCACGCCGTACACCCATGCGGTGGACATGCAGCCGCGCGCGAGCGCCATCTGGATTTCAAAAAACGTTTGCGGGTCCAGTTCATAGCCGCCGTAGCGCTTCGGCTGGAGCACCTTGAAGAAGCCGGCTGCCTGCATGTCGGCGATGGTCTGCGCCGGGATGCGGCCCGCGGCCTCCGCCGCGTCGCCGCGCTCGGCCAGCACGGGTGCGAGCGCGTGGGCGCGTGCGATCAGTTCGGCCGCAAGGGCATTCGATTCGTGGTCTCGGTGCACCGCTGTCTCCTATGTCTTCTTCGGTGGCGCCGTGCGCCACGGTGGTTCGTCGTCGATTCGATCTGCTGGTGCGCCCACGCCCGGCGCGTCACTGCTCAGTTGCTGCTCCGTTGCTGCTCAGTCGTTGCTTGCCACGACCTGCGCCGGGCGGGGCGCGTGCGCGCTTGCGCCTGTATCAGGCGACGGCGCGCGCCTTCACGCGGTTGAAGTACGGAATCACGTGCTCGCCGATGTTGCGGATCGACTCCATCGACGCCTCGTGCGGCACCGTGCCCATCTGCACGAGGAACAGCACTTCGTCCACGCCGGCTTCCTTCAGGCGTCCTACGTAGCCGATGCAGTCGTCCACCGTGCCGTATGCATGGTTGGGGTTCATCATCGAGAGCGCCGGATCGCTGAAGTCCACCACCACTTCTTCCGAGGCGAAGCGCGAGCGGATCACCATCTCGCCGCTATCGGCCTGCACGAGGTCGTCGCCCCACTTCGACGGGTCGGGACGCTCGCCGCCCGTGTACCAGTACGCGAGCGATTCCATGAAATAGCGCTGGCCGCGAATGCCGATCTTGCGGGCCTGCTGGCCGTCGCCCATCACGATGGCCGGGCACAGCGCGGCGAGGTGCTCGGTCGGGCGGAAGCCCACCTGGTCCTCGGCCTTGCGCGTGCTGTATGCCTGGCGATAGAGCGCGTTCTTCTTCGCCACTTCGTCGGGGCCGCCGAAACCGAGCACGAGCGCGCCAAGACCGCGCTGGCCAGCGCGCGAAAGCGCGTCGCTGTTGGTGCAGGCCATATACATGGGCGGATGCGGGTCCTGATACGGCTTCGGGTGAATCGGACGCTTAGGAATCTTGATGTATTTGCCGTCATGCTCGATTTCGTCCTGCACGAACATCTTCGGCACGAGATACATCGACTCGTCGATCATCGGCTGCAGTTCGTTGAGGTCGTAGCCGAACGCGCCCGCTTCCTGCTGACTGCCGCCCTTGCCCACGCCGAAGTGCACGCGGCCCTGCGAAAGAATGTCGAGCAGCGCGACGCGCTCGGCCACCTTGATCGGATGATTCATCGCAGGCGGCAGGCAAACCACGCCATGGCCGAGACCGATGCGCGTGGTGCGGCCCGCGAGATAGGCGAGGAACGTTTCCGGCGCGCTCATGTGCGCATAGTTGGTGAGCGAGGTGTGCTCGACGCACCAGACGGTGTCGAAGCCCATCTGCTCGGCGAGCAGCGCCTGCTCGACGGTCTCCTTGAAGACGCGGTGGTCGCCTTCGCGGGAAGCATCGGTCGTCTGGGCTTCGTAAATCAGGGAAAACTTCATCGCAGCTGTCTCCTTGTTTGTCGGACGGGGGCGGCGGGTGCCGCGCTGCCGCCGCAGGTGTAATCGTGACGGTCCACGAGATGAAGTTTCTGTGCGCCGGGCAAGCGCTGCATCGTCTGTTTGGATTAGCGGGACCTTAGGCACGCCCCTAGTCCAATCGGACATGGCGCGCGCCCACACGCGCGCTAGCATCCCCATATGGCACAACCACGCCAGACCAACTCAAGGGGAAAATGCAATGAAGGCTTCGATGATGCTGTACCCGGTGGACGCGATCGAGACGGCGCTGCCGTTCTTCGTCGACGGGCTTGGGCTCACGGTGAAAATGCGCGACGGCGAGCGCTATTGCGCGCTGGAGGGCGGTCCGCTCACGATCGCGCTGGTGGCGGGCGACGAGCGCATCGTCGAGCGGCCCGCGCTAACGTTTCGGATTGCCGAGGATGACGATCTCTACGCCGCCATGGAGCGCGTAGTGGCCACGGGCGCCAGCGTGCGCGCCCCTGTGCAGCAGGGCCCGCACGAGTTGCGCGCGGTTCTGGAGGATCGCAACGGCGCGCTGCTCGTGCTCACGCAAAAGAATCGTCCGTGAAATGCAAAAGGGCGGCCTGCATGAGGCCGCCCTTTACGAACGATAGAAAACATCAGGCGAAATCAGCCCAGCGGCACCACGCTGCCCAGCAGAATGCGCACGAGCGTCGCCTGCCGCGTCACGCCTGTCTTCGAGAAAATCGAACGCAGATGCGCGCGCGCCGTGTTCTTGCTGATGCCCAGCTCCTCAGCCGCTTCTTCCAGCGTAAGGCCGTTGGTCAGCAGCAACGCCAGCGAGGTCTCCGCAGGCGTGAGATCGAACAGCTTGCGCACGATTTCCTGCGAGCGCTGCGATTTGCGGTCCGGATCGCGCAGGAAGAGCACGGTCGCGGGCCGGCGGCGGTTGTCCTCCGACCAGTCGGAAAGCGGCACGGTACGCACCAGCACGCCGAGCTTCGGGCGGTCGCCGCTGCGCGTCACGGGCATGGCCTCCACGAGCGGGCCGGCGGTGCCGAAGTGGCCCATCATCGCGTGGCGGATGAGCCGCTGCAGCGTGCGGTTCTCCTGGCTGTCCATGGCCTCGACGGCGCCCTTCGAAAGGCGCAGGCCGTCGCTTTCCGCGAGGATTTCATCGGCGACGCTATTGGTGCTCATGATCGCCCCGCTCTCGTCGAGCGTAACCATGCCCACCAGCATGCGGTCGATGGCGCTCGCGTACAGCGTGCGCTCCGACTCCACCACGTCCAGACGCGAATGCAACTCCACCGCGCGGCGTAGATGCGGCAGCAGCAGCGCGCAAAACGCCTTGTCGCGCGCCGTGAAATGCGCACTGCCGTGCTTGCGGCACACGCGGAAGCGGCACTCCACGCCCGACTCGGTGCGCAGGTCCGCGCCCATGATGTAGCGCACGTCGGCGGGCTGCAGGAATTGCTTGTAAAGCTCGCTCGAGAGCCAGCCGGTCTCGCCGAACACCTCGTCCACGGTCACGACGCGGTCCGCCGGCAGGCCGACGAAGGGATCGAGCGAATAGTAGTAGTCGTTGTACGACGCCTCATCGGGTATGCCGCTTCCCGATGCATGCACCATCAGCCCGCGCCGTTCGCTTGAGGGCGAGCGCAGGATCAGCGTCGCGTAGTTTGCGTCCAGGTGCTGACGCACCAGTTCCAGCGCCCCCGACCATGGCACCGCTTCCAGCGGCCCCTGGTACACGCGCGCCATCAGCGCGCTGAATTGCGAAAGGTCGACGCCAGCCATGACACCGGCGTCCTGGCCCTCTTCCGGGGCCCATCTTGTCTCCATCAACACAGTCTCCGTCCTCCATGCCGCCCAAAGCGACGGCCAACTTTACGGGGCTCTCCCGCCGCCGGCATCGGGACATTCCCCTGGCCGCGCGTTCGATTTCGCTTTTTGTGCTAGCCCACGCCCCCGGCCGCTTCGTGCGCTTTTTTTTCGGGGGCAGCGCGAAGGCCGCGCTTGTACCAGACATTACGCTGTTCGCGGCCCGCCCCCCTCGTCTAATCGGACGATGCAAGCGGTTCGCGCAAGCGCTCCAATGCGCTAAATGGCGCCGGAAAGGCGCGCTTCGATGACGTTTTTCAGGAGACACCTTCATGGCGCTAGCCCCCCAGGCCGCCGCACTGCTCGCCGCGCTCGCCGGCATGCCCGCCCCCGATTACAGCCGGCTCGACGCCGCCAGCTATCGCGCCGCCATTGAGGCGGGCCGTGCCGCCGGCACGATTGGCGAAGGCGACGCCGTGGCCGCCGAAGAAGACCTGACGCTGCCGGGCGCAGCCGGGCCGCTCGCCGCGCGCCTCTACCGACCAGTCAGTCAGCAGGCCTCGCTGCCGCTCGTCGTGTTCTTCCATGGCGGCGGCTTCGTCGCCTGCGGGATCGATACGCACGCCAACCTCTGCCGCACGCTCGCGGCGCGCGCCAACGTGCTCGTGCTTTCGGTCGATTACCGGCTCGCGCCCGAGGCGCGCTTCCCGGCCGCCGCGCATGATGCGCTCGCCGCCGTGCGCTGGGCCGCGGCCCACGCCGCGCAACTGGGCGCGATTCCCGGCGCGCTCGCCGTAGCCGGCGACAGCGCGGGCGGCAATCTGGCCGCCGTCTGCGCGCAGCAGTTGCAAGGCGAAGTGGCGATCGCGCACCAGTTGCTGCTCTATCCGGTGGTCGACTGCTCGCACGAGCATCCTTCATACGAAACCTATGGCAGCGGCTATTTGCTCGACGCGGGCCTGATGCGCTGGTTCAAGGACCAGTACTTCGAGTCGCAGGCGGACCGCGCCTCGCCGCTCGCGAGCCCGCTGGGCGCCGAGCGCATCGAAGCGATTGCGCCCGCAACCATCGTGAGCGCCGAATGCGACGCGTTGCGGGACGAGAGCGAGCGTTACGCCGAGCGCCTCTCACAGGCGGGCGTGCCCGTCACGCACGTGCGCTGGCCGGGCCAGATGCACGGCTTCGCCAGCATGATCGGCGTGCTCGACGCCGCGAACGCGGCGCTCGACCTGAGCGCGCGCGCACTGCGCGCCGCGCTGCACCCCTGAGACCTCTACGGACATACCCGCACCTTCGCACGTGAGCGCCCCATGACCGACACGATTCTCGCCACGCACGCCGACGGCGTAGCCACGCTCACCTTCAACCGGCCCGACACGCTCAACGCACTGAGCGAGGCGATGGCCGAAGCGCTGTGCACGCGGCTCGAGCGCCTCACCCAGGAGCCCGCCGTGCGGGCCATCGTGCTGACCGGCGCGGGCCGCGCCTTCATGGCGGGCGGCGACGTGCACGCCATGCGCGCCGCGCTCGAACTCTCCCCCGCGCGCCGCGAACGCACCATCGGCAAGCTCGTGCGTCATGCGCAGCGCTCAGTCGAACTGATCGCCCGCTCGTCCAAGCCGGTGATGGCTAGCGTGAACGGCACGGCGGCCGGCTTCGGCCTCTCGCTCGTGGCCGCCTGCGATGTGGCGATTACCGCCGACGACGCCATCTTCACCTCGGCGTACAACCGTCTCGGCACCTCGCCCGATGGCGGCGCGACCTTCACACTGCCGCGCCTGATGGGTGCGCGCACGGCCGCCGAATGGCTCTATTTCGACGAACGCTACAGCGCCGAAGACGCGCTGCGCGTCGGCCTCGTGAACTGGGTCGTGCCCGCCGCCGAGCTGGCCAAGGCCACCACCGAGCGCGCCGCACGCCTCGCCGCGCTCTCGCCCGCCGCGTTCTCGCACACCAAGCATCTGATCTCCGATGCGCCGCGCCACACGCTGGGCGCGCAACTCGTGGCCGAGCAGCGCGCCTTCCTCGCCTGCACCGCGCACGACGATTTCCGCGAAGGCACCCGCGCATTCACGGAGCGCCGCGCGCCCGTGTTCGGCGCCGCCAATCGCAGCACCGATCACACCCCTCATCAAGCCAATCGCGCCAGCCGCGAGGAGCAGACCGTATGAAACTGGCCGACACCCCCGCCATCGTCGAAGAACTGCGCGCAGGCCGCATGGTGATTCTCGTCGACGAAGAAGACCGCGAGAACGAAGGCGATCTCGTGATTGCCGCCGACTGTGTCACGCCCGAGGCCATCAATTTCATGGCGCGCCACGCGCGCGGCCTCGTCTGCCTCACGCTGACCGCCGGTCACGCGGCGCACCTGCAACTGAGCCCGATGAGCGCGAACAACGGCACGCAATACGGCACGGCCTTCACGGTGAGCATCGAGGCGGCCGAAGGCGTGACCACGGGCATCAGCCCAGCCGATCGCGCGCATACGATCCGCACGGCCATCGCGCCGGGCGCGCGCGCCGAACATCTCGTGCAGCCGGGCCATGTATTTCCGATCGTCGCGCGCGAAGGCGGCGTGCTGGTGCGCGCGGGCCATACCGAAGCCGGCTGCGATCTCACCGCGCTCGCGGGCCTGACGCCCGCCGCTGTGATCTGCGAGGTGATGAACGACGACGGCACCATGGCGCGCCTGCCCGAGCTGATGACCTTCGCGCGCGAGCATGGCCTGAAGATCGGCACCATCGCCGATTTGATCCGCTATCGCAGCGAGCGTGAATCGCTGGTGGAGCGCGTGGCCTCGCGCACGCTCGCCACGGCCTGGGGACCGTTCGAAGCGATCGAGTATCGCGACCGCGTGCGCGGCGCGACGCATCTCGCGCTCGTGCGCGGGCAGCCCAGCGCCGACGTGCCCACACTCGTGCGGGTGCAGGAGCGCGCGTCGCTGCTCGATTTGTTCGATGAAGACCCGGACGCGCATGGGCTTGCGTTGCATGGCGCGCTCACGCGCATCGCGCAGGCAGGCTGTGGCGTGGCCGTGCTGCTCGATTGTGCTTTGCGCACGGGCGCGCGTGAGACGGCTCATGCGAGCAGCGGCCACGGTGCTGAATCGGGTAACCGCCAGTACGGTATTGGGTCGCAGATTCTGCGTGATTTGGGTCTGTCGCGCCTTAACGTGCTTGCCACGCCGCTCAAGCTGCCCGCGCTCGCTGGGCATGGGCTCGAGATCAGCGCGTTTATTCCGCTTGGGGACTTGCCGGATGTTTCCGCCGATGCGGTCGGGGCGATTCGTGCCGCAGCGTTTGCCGAGTTGGATGCGCGCAAGCTTGTTGAGGCGTGAAGGCGGTTTGAGTCGCGCGTCTTTTCGCTGATATAACCAACCGAAGGATTCCTTAATGCCCAATCCCTATATCGCTCTCGTCACCGGCGCCTCGCGCGGCGCCGGCAAAGGCATCGCGCTCGCACTAGGCGCCGCCGGCGCAACCGTCTACGTAACAGGCCGCTCGCAACAAGAAGGCAACGCGCCACTACCCGGCACCATCCACGCCACCGCAGCAGAGGTCACCCGTCTGGGCGGCCACGGCATCGCGCTAGCCTGCGACCACGCCGACGACGCCCAGGTCGAAGCCATTTTCACGCGCATCCGCAACGAACAAGGCCGACTCGACGTGCTGGTGAACAATGCCACAGTCCTGCACGACGAACTGATCCGCCCCGCGCCGTTCTGGGAAAAACCGCTGGAATTGGTGAACATTCTGGACGTGGGCCTGCGCTCGGCCTACGTCGCAAGCTGGCACGCGGCACGCATGATGGCCGCGCAGCGCGACGGCCTGATCGCGTTCACCTCGTCGTTCGGCGCGAGCTGCTACATGCACGGCGCCGCCTATGGGGCGCAGAAAGTCGGCGTGGACAAGTTCGCGAAGGACATGGCCGTGGATCTGCGCGAGTTCAACGTGGCCGCGGTGTCGATCTGGATGGGCATGCTCAAGACCGAACGCACCGAACGCGTGGTCGCCGCGCACCCCGACCAGTACGCCGGCTTCAGCGAACTCGCGGAAAGCCCGCAATTCACGGGGCGGCTGGTCGATGCGCTCTATCGCGATCCGCAACGCGCGCAAAAATCCGGCCTCGTGCTCGTGGGCGCCGAACTCGCGCACGAGTACGGCATCACCGATATCGACGGACGCCAACCGCCCTCGCATCGCGAGCAGCTAGGCGGGCCGGTGCAGGCGCATCCGGCCATCGTGGCCTGACGCGATGCGCCCCGACGAGTTTTAAGTTTCAGCCCGCCCCGGCAAGCGCCACGCCCACCGCGCCCTCGGTTTCGAGGGCACGAATCTGCTGCTCGTCGTAGCCATATTCGCGAAGCACTTCAACAGTGTGCTCGCCATACAGCGGCGCGGGACGCGCATCCGTTGCCGCGCCGTCCGAAAAGTGCACCGGCAGGCCGATACCCTTGACGCGCCCGCTCACGGGATGCTCGGTTTGCACAATCATCCCGCGTGCGATGGCCTGCTCGTGCGAGGCCGCCTCCGGCACGCTCAGCACAGGGCCGCACGGCAAGCCTATTTCGTCGAAGATTGCGAGCCACTCCGCCGTGGTGCGCTCGCGCAGTCGCGCCGCGAGAATCTCCACGAGCGCCGCGCGATGCGAAAGACGCCCCGCGTTGGTCGCGAAGCGCACGTCGTCCGCGAGGCCCGGGATCGCAAGCACCGCGACCAGGCGCTCGTAATTGCTCTGGTTCGCCGCGCCCACATTGATCCAGCCGTCGCGCGTTTCGAACGCCTGGTAAGGCGCGCTCGTGGGATTGGCCGAGCCGGCTTTCTCGAGCACGGTGCCATCCGCGAAGTAATTGGCGAAGGCCCAGTACATCTGCTGCAAACCGGCTTCGAACAACGACGTATCGACCATCTGCCCGAGCCCCGTGCGCTGCCGCCCCGCATACGCGGCGCAGATGCCGAGCGCCGCCAGAATGCCCGCGTTGATGTCCGTGACCGGGGCGCCCGCCTTGATCGGCGCCTGCCCCGGCTCGCCGGTCATGCTCATCAATCCGCTCATGCCCTGCGCGATGAGGTCGAAGCCGCCCTTGTCCGCATACGGCCCGCTGCGTCCATAACCGGAGATCGCACAGTAAATGAGGCCCGGGTTCTCCGCCTTGAGCCGCTCGTAACCCATGCCGAGCTTTTCCATCGTGCCGCGCCGGTAGTTCTCGGTCACCACGTCGGCACTCGCGAGCAGGCGGCGCAGCACGGCGCGCCCACCCTCGGTCTTCAGGTCGAGCGCGATGCCGCGTTTGCCGCGATTGACCATCATGAACGAAGCGGACTCGCCGCTCGCAAGGATCGGCGCAAAGCGGCGGCAGTCGTCGCCGCCCGGCATCTTCTCCACCTTGATGACCTCGGCGCCCATGTCGGCAAGCATCATGCCGCACACCGGCCCCGACATGATGTGCGCAAGCTCGATCACCTTCAAGCCGGCCAGTGGACCCGCGCGTTGCGTTTCATCCATCTCAGCGTCCCTTGAATTGCGGCGTTTCCTTGGCGAGAAACGCCTGATAGCCGATGCGGAAATCCTCGGTGCCGAAACATGCGAAGCCCTCGTCGCGCTCCGCTTGCGTGAGCGGCGCCGCATGGCGCGCGCGGCGCACGAACTGCTTGTGCCAGCGCGCGGCCAGCGGCGCGCCAGCCGCAATGCGCTGCGCCGCTTCGAGCGCCTGCCCGGTCACTTCAGCATCGGGCACGACGCGCGTGACGAGGCCTTTGGCCAACGCTTCATGTGCGCCGAGAATGCAGCCTTCGAGCAGGATCTCCAGCGCCACGGCCTCGCCCACGAGGCGCAGCAGCGCCTCGAGTTCGGCGTGCGCCATCACGAGCCCGAGATTCTTGATGGGCGCGCCAAAGCGGCTCGACTCCCCGCAGATGCGCAGATCGCACAGCGCCGCGATCTCCAGCCCGCCGCCCACGCATAGGCCGTGGATCATCGCGACCACCGGCACCGGGCACGCATCGATCACGCCAAGCGTGCGATGCATGAGCGCGCCGTATTCGCGCGCCTGCGCGACGTTCGCACGGTCGGTGGCGAATTCGCCGATGTCGTTGCCGGGCGAGAACGCCTTCTCGCCCGCGCCTCGCAACACGATGCAGCGCAGGCTTGCATCGGCGGACAGCGTCTCGAAGGTTTCGCCGAGCGCGCGCCACAGTGTGCGCGTGAGCGCATTGAGTTTTGCCGGGCGGTCGATAGTGACGATGGCAATCGATCCGTCGCGTTCGGTGCGGATCGTGCCCTGAGTCGTGCCCTGAGTCGTGCCCTGAGTCGTGCCTTGATTCGTGCCTTGATTCGCGGCGTTATCGTTCATGTTCGTTCCTCGCTAACGGTCCATTTCGAAAACGTCGTGCTCAGGCGGTCGTATGCGCATGCGCGCCGTCCGCCGCGCCCGATTCGTTTTCGAGCGTGCGATCCGGGCGCATCGTGAACGACAGCACGATGCCCACGGCCATGATCGCCATCGAGATCGTGAACGGCAGGTTCCAGTTGCCGGTGCGGTCGATCAGCCAGCCGCCCACCACGGGGCTCACGATGGCCGCGGCGGCCGAACCCGTGTTCATGATCCCACTAGCGGTGCCCGCATGCCGGGGCGCGATATCCATCGGCACGGCCCACATCGGTCCGATGGTCATTTCGTTGAAGAAGAAGCCCGCGCTCAGGCACAGCGCGGCAAGCGTCACCGTCACGTTCTGTGCGAGCAGTATGGGCGCGAGCGAGAGCAGCGTGAGCAGCATGCACACGCCCACCATCACATTGCGCGCGAGACGCAGGTTGCGGCTCTTCTTGAGAATGCGGTCCGTCAACGAGCCGCCGAGCCAGTCGCCCAGCACGCCCGCGAAGAACACGCCCGAGGCGAACAGCGCGGATTTGCCCAGTTGCATGTGATAGTTGTGCAGGAAGTACTGCGGAATCCAGCCGAGGAACAGCCACAGCACCCAGCCGTAGCAGAAGTACACGGCGGTGACCGGCGACATGCGCGCCACCAGCCGCCGCCACGGCACCGGCGCGCGCTCCTTCGCGCCCGAATAGCGTTCGAGCCCTTCGCACTCGGCCTGGGTGATGCGCGGATGCGCGCGCGGGTCGTCGCGGAAGTACCAGATCCACAGCACGGCCCAGAGAAAGCTCGCGATGCCAGTGACGATAAAGGCGCCGCGCCAGCCCGACATCAGCATCAGCCAGACAATGAGCGGCGGCGCGATGGCGTTGCCGATGCGCGAGGCCGCGTGCGTGGTGCCCTGCGCGAAGCCGCGCCGGCTTGCGGGCATCCAGTTCGACATCGCGCGTGTGGCCGTGGGGAAGGTCGCGCCTTCGCCTAGGCCCAGCAGCACGCGCGCCACGATCATGGAGGCGAAGCCGCCCGCGAGACCGGTGAGCACCGTCGCGCCGGCCCAGATCACGGCGCACAGCGCGAGCGTGCGGCGCGGGCCGAAGCGGTCGCCCACCCAGCCGCCGATGATCTGAAACAGCAGATACGGATACGCGAAAGCGGAAAACACAATGCCGACTTCGGTATGCGAAAGGTGGAGCTCGGCCGCGAACTGGCTCGCAGCGGTGCTCACGTTGACGCGATCGACGTAAGTGATCAGATACATCGCGCACAGCAATAGCAGCACGCGGGTGGTGGCTCGGCGCAACATCATCGTCTCCTTGTTGGAAGTGTGCAGGCGCGGCGCTCGCTTTACGCTTTGCCTTGGCGGCTTTAACTTCAGGACTCCGGATGTTCTTGCTTGTGCCGCGAGCGCGCATAGCACCGCTCGCGTGTGCTTCAGCGCGGTGAGTCCAGCGCGCGCTCCAGTACCTGCGCGACGTGCAGCGCCTGCGCACTGGCGCCGTCGGCGATCTGATGGCGGCAGCTCGTACCGTCGGCAACCACCAGCGCGTCGCCGGCTGCCTGCGCCGCGCGCACGGCGGGCAGCAGCGACAGCTCCGCCATCGCGAGCGACGTGGCGTAATGCTCGCTTTCGTAGCCGAAGCTACCCGCCATCCCGCAGCACGACGATTCGACGGGCGCAACCGCGAGGCCCGGGATCCAGCCGAGCACCATCTGCACCGGCGTGAACGCGCCGAATGCCTTCTGATGACAATGTCCGTGCACCACCGCCCGCGCTTGTGGAAGCGTGCGCAGCTTCAAGTCGAACCGCCCCGCCTGATGTTCGCGCACGAGAAATTCCTCGAACAGCAGCGCGTGGCGGGCAAGCTTCGCGGCGGCCTCGCCAAAGCCGTAGGCCGTCCATTCATCGCGCAGCGTAAGCAAGCACGAAGGCTCCAGGCCCACGATGGGCACGCCGCGCTCGACAAGGGGCAGCAGCGCATCGAGCGAGCGGCGCGCCTCGGCCTTCGCCTGATCGACGAGGCCCGCCGCGAGAAACGTGCGTCCGCAGCACAGCGGACGCTCGCCCGTTTTTGTATTCAACCGTACCGTGTAGCCCGCCGCCTCCAGCACACGCTGCGCGGCGCGCGCCACATCGGGCTCGATGTAGTTGCTGAACGTGTCGACGAAAAGCAGGACCTCGCGCGTTGAAGATGCCGGCACGGCGGGGTTCGCCACGGCCTCAGAAGTTGCGGTGAACGCTCGCCCAATACGCGGAAACGCACGGTCCGGCGCAAAGCCGATGCGCCGCTTGAGCCACGCCGCCACGCGCGGCAAGCGCTCGATCGCGGGCAATACGCCGGGCACGCGGCTCGCGTACGGCGCATAACGCGGCAGCCAGGCAACCAGCCGCTCCCGCACGGCGAGGCCATGCTCGCGCTGCCATGCGGCGCGCGCTTCGATCTTCATGCGCGCCATATCCACACCGGTCGGGCAATCGCGCTTGCAGCCCTTGCACGACACGCACAGGTCGAGCACGTCCTTCACGGCGCGGCTCGCGAGACCGCCTTCGCCCGCTTCACCGGGTGACTCCAGTTGCCCAGACAACGCCAGCCGCAGCGTATTCGCGCGCCCCCGCGTGACATGTTGCTCGTCGCGCGTGACGCGATAGCTCGGGCACATCGTGCCCGCATCGAACTTGCGGCAATGGCCATTGTTGTTGCACATCTCCACGGCCTTCGCGAGCCCCTCGCTCGCATCGCCGCCCGAGCCCGGTGCGCCTTCGGCGCCCGTGAGCGGATCGCGCGTGACATTCCACGCCGACCAGTCGAGCGCGGGCCGCCACGCGCGCTCGCGATAGCCGGGCGCGAAGCGGAAATTCGCGGCATCGTCCATCTTCGGCGGATGAACGATGCGGTCCGGGCTCATGCGATTCGCGGGATCGAAGAGCGCCTTGATTTCGGCGAATGCCGCGTTGATCTTTGGCCCGTACTGCCAGGCGACCCACTCGCCCCGGCACAGTCCGTCGCCGTGCTCGCCCGAGAACGCGCCCTTGTACTCGCGCACCATCGCCGCCGCTTCTTCGGCAATGGCTCGCATTTTCTGCGCACCGTCGCGGCGCATGTCGAGTATCGGACGCACGTGCAGCGTCCCCACGCTCGCATGCGCATACCACGTGCCTTCCGTGCCATGCCGATGAAACACCTCAGTCAGGCGGCTCGTGTAATCGGCGAGATGTTCGAGCGGCACCGCGCAATCTTCGATGAACGAAACCGGTTTGCCATCGCCCTTCATGCTCATCATGATGTTCAGGCCCGCCTTGCGCACGTCCCACAGCGCTTTCTGCTCAGCGGCATCAGGCATTTCGACCACGCTGCCCGGCAAACCCAGATCACCCATCAACTCGACGAGTTGGGCGAGACGCGCAAGCTGGGCCGCGCGCTCCTCGCCCGCGAATTCCACCAGCAACACCGCCTCGGGCGCACCCACCAGCGCACGCTCGATCACGGGCCGAAACGCGGGATTGTCCAGCGCCAGTTCAATCATCGTGCGGTCGACCAGCTCGACCGCCGTCGGCCCCAGCTTGACGATGTGCTGTGTGAGGTCCATCGCGCCGTGGAAGGTCGGGAAGTTCACCACGCCCAGCACCTTGTGGCGCGGCAGCGGTTCGAGGCGCAGCGTCAACTGGCGGCTGAATGCGAGCGTGCCCTCCGAGCCCACCAACAGGTTCGCAAGATTGGGCTCACCGTCGCGCTCGAATGCGAGCGGATTCTGGCACTCGAACAAGTCGAGGTTGTAGCCGGCCACGCGGCGCAACACCTTCGGCACGCGCTCGCGCAGTTCGTCGCGTTCGCGCTCCGCAATGGCGCGCACGCCATCGACCAGCCCGCGCGTGCGCGCATCGCGAGACATTTCGGAGAGCTTGCCAAAGCAGGTCTCGTAACCATCGGCGAGCACCGCGTCGATGGCGGCCACGTTGTGCACCATGATGCCGTACTCGATCGAGCGCGAACCGCACGAGTTGTTGCCGGCCATGCCGCCCAGCGTGCATTGCGCGCCCGTGGAGACATCCACCGGAAACCAAAGGCCGTGCGGCTTGAGCCATGCATTGAGATGGTCGAGCACGATGCCGGGCTCGACCGTCACGGTACGCGCTTGCGCGTCGAAGGCCACGATGCGATTCAACCACTTGCTCGTGTCGATCACGAGCGCCTCGCCCACGGTCTGCCCACACTGGCTCGTGCCTGCGCCGCGCGCGAGCACCGGCACGCCGGTATCGCGCGCGATGTCGAGTGCGACGCGCAGATCGTCCTGATCGCGCGGCACCGCCACGCCGACAGGCATGATCTGGTAGATCGAAGCATCGGTGGCATAGCGGCCGCGCGATGCGCGATCGAACAGCACGTCGCCGCGCAGTTCGCGCGCGAGCCGCGCGGCAAGCGGCGTGAGCGCGGCGCGCGCGGACGCGGGCATCAGTTGGATCGGTTGAACGAGCGGTTGGGTGGTGGGCTTGAGCATCGCGCAGTCAGTTGATGGTCAGTCGCAACGGTGGGCGTTTGAACATTGAAATGCGCGATGCCTCACGCCACCGCTTTCAGCCGCGGCGCGCTTTCGTGCTGCGCGAGGTAGTCCATCGCCGCGCCCACGCCGCTCGCGCGCAGCGGCACGCCCGCGAGCCGCAAACCCATTTCGCAGCCGGCGAGCGCGGCCATCAGCGTGAGGTCGTTACAGTCGCCGAGATGCCCGATGCGGAACATGCGCCCCTTCACCTTGCCCAGCCCCGTGCCAAGCGACAGATCGAAATGTTCGTAGATGAGCTTGCGCACCGCGTCCGCGTCCACGCCTGCGGGCATCACCACGCCCGTGAGCACGGGCGAATGTGCGGCGGGATCCACGCATTGCGTTTCGAGCCCCCACGCCTGAACCGCCGCGCGGCACGCGGCCGCCAGGCGCTGGTGACGCGCGAACACGTTGTCGAGCCCTTCGCCGAGAATCATGTCGAGCGCTTCGGAGAGGCCATACAGCAGGTTGGTATTGGGCGTATACGGCCAGTAACCCTGCCGGTTCATTTCGACAATCTCGACCCAATTCCAGAATGCGCGCGGCAGTTTCGCTGCGCGGCTCGCTTCCAGCGCCTTGCGCGAGACCGCGTTGAAGCTGATGCCGGGCGGCAGCATCAAGCCCTTCTGCGAGCCCGAGACCGTCACGTCCACGCCCCATTCGTCGTGACGATAGTCGGCGCACGCGAGGCCCGAGATGGTGTCGACCATGAAGAGCGCCGGATGCCCCGCCGCATCGATGGCGCGACGCACTGCGGCGATATCCGATGTCACGCCCGTGGAGGTCTCGTTATGCACAACGCAGACCGCCTTGATCTCGTGGTCCGCGTCCGCGCGCAATCTCGCCTCGATCATGTCCGCCTGCACACCGCGCCGCCACCCCTCCACGCCGGGCAAGCCAAGAAACTCGGGCTTGAGGCCCAGACTCTCGGCCATCCTTTTCCACAGCGTTGCGAAGTGGCCGGTCTCGTACATCAGCACTGCGTCGCCAGGCGAGAGTGTGTTGGTGAGCGCCGCCTCCCATGCGCCGGTGCCAGATGCCGGATAGATCACCACGGGCTGCGTGGTCTTGAAGACCTTCTTGATGCCGTCGAGCACCGCAAGCCCCAGCGCGGCGAACTCGGGGCCGCGATGGTCAATGGTGGGATAGCTCATCGCGCGCAGGATGCGGTCGGGCACGGGGCTCGGGCCGGGAATTTGCAGGAAATGGCGGCCGGCGGGATGGAAATCGAGTTTCAGCATGGAAAGGTCCCACGTTCAGGGAAGGGCGGAGGTCCTTCAATCGATGCAATAATTTGCCCTTAATGGCATTTTGCATGCAAAATACTCTAGTGCATGATCGAGCAGATACAAGGCGAAATTGGCAGGAATCCCCCAGGGGAAACCCGGCGGTGCGGCGCAACGAAGCGCCGGCGGCGTTCAGGCTAGAATGGGGGCAAGTCGGACGATTGGGATCTCGTATGCAAAATCCAGACATTCCGGACGCGCAACTCGCGTCCGCCCAGCCTGACGCGCCAGAACTCGCGCTGCCGAAGCTCGCGCGCCAGCGCCTGCACGACACAGTGGTCGATCACCTGCGCGAATTCATCGTCGAAGGGCAGCTCGCGCCCGGCGTGAAGCTCAATGAACGCAAGCTCTGCGAAGTACTGGGCATTTCGCGCACGCCGCTGCGCGAAGCGCTCAAGGTGCTCGCCGCCGAAGGACTCATCGAGATCTCGCCGAACCGGGGCGCCACGGTCGCGCAGCTGAGCGAAGCCGAGATACGCGACATGTTCGAACTCATGAGCGGGCTCGAGGCGTTCGCGGGCGAACTCGCGTGCGAGCGCATCAGCGAAACGGAGCTTGCGCAAATCAAGGCGCTGCATGCCGCCATGCTATTGAGCCGCGCGCAGAACGACCTGTCCGGCTATTACTCGCGCAATCATGCGATTCACGACCTCATCAACATCGCGGCGCGCAATGCGGCGCTACGCCAGACTTACGTGACGCTGAACCGGCGTCTGCAAGCGCTGCGCTTTCGCTCCAACTTTCAAACCAGCAAGTGGGACAGCGCGATACGCGACCACGAAGGCATGATTGCCGCGCTCGAAGCGCGCAACGGCCCCGCGCTGGCGAAGATCCTGCGCGGCCACCTGCTGGCCAAGCGCGATGCCGTGCTGGCCGAGCGCACGCTCGGCGTCGCGGCCGCGGAACGCGAAGCGTGACGCCATAGCGTCGAGGTGCGAGTGGGGCGGGCCGCTTTTTCCCGCTGCACTCGCGCATGCGCAATTACATTTATTCCCACTGCCGCGACGAAATTCCAATCGGGAAATGATACCTGCCTCATTTATTTCGGCATCCAGATCATTTACCCGATATGACACATTCCCCGCATTTTCAGCGGCCATTCGTGGCGATGCGAATCATACTGAGATTTCCCGAAGGTAGACGCATTTAATCGATTGGCCTATACTCGCCTTCCTGTCACAAAAAGTACGACTTCTTGCGTAACGTGATGTAACTGCGGTGATGTAACTGCGGTAACGCAACAGCGGCAACAACGAATTCGTTGCGCACGCATCCGTTTCGCCATATCAAGGGGGCCACCGGCCTCAGCGGTCTGGGGCTCTGCCCTCCGCATCCATGCCGTCCCTGCAGGACGGTGCCCTGCCCTCAGCGCGCGCGTTACGGTGTTATTGCGCTGCTGGGCTGAACATGACAATCAGACGAACGCATCGGCGCGTTCATTCGACTGCTGACCGCCTGTTATTGCGGCCAGCAAGGACTGTTTCCGTCAGTTCAATCGCGGCCACGCCGGGATCACGAACTTCCATCGCGGCGCCAATTGGCGTCTTCGCGGCGCACGCGCATTGTTTCGCTCACGCGCGCCGCACCGAGATTGAGGGGGCGTATCTTCATGACTCGACGCACTGTCCAGTTGCTGGGCAGCCTGATAGCCATTGCCGTCATCGCTTGGGCGCTCGCCCGTGGCATCGGCGCTGAGACGTTCGCCAGCCATGCCGGCGACCTCGCCTATTACGCGTGCCAGCATTTGCTGCTCGTCGGCTATTCCATGGCGCTCGCCATCATCGTTGGCGTGCCTGCGGGCGTGCTGCTCAGCCGGCCGCGCTTTCAGCGCCAGGCCGAACGCTTCATGCAGATCTTCAACATCGGCAACACGATTCCGTCGCTTGCCGTGCTTGCCATCGCGCTCGGCATTTTCGGCATCGGCGACCTGCCCGCCATCATCGCGCTGTTTCTGGCCTCACTGCTGCCCATCACGCGCAACACCTACGAAGGCGTGAAGAACGTTCCTGCCGCGCTGCGCGAAGCCGCCAAGGGTATCGGCATGACCGGCTGGCAGTCGCTTACCCGCGTGGAATTGCCCAAAGCGCTGCCCATCATCGTGGGCGGCGTGCGCACCGCGCTCGCGATCAACGTGGGCACTGCGCCGCTCGCCTATCTGATTGGCGCCGACAGTCTCGGCTCGCTGATCTTCCCAGGCATCTACCTCAACGATCAACCGTTGCTGCTGCTGGGAGCCTCGCTCACCGCGGTGCTCGCGCTCGTGCTGGACGGCGCCGTCGCGGCCGGAAGCCGCCAATGGCAGGCGCGCCGTGGAGGTGCAGCATGAGCACCTTGTTCTCAGGCTTTCCCATGTTTCGCAGTACGATTCGATCGATTGCGCGCCTGTGCGCGGTGGGCACGCTATGCGTGGCGGCAAGCTCTTCGGCGTTCGCCGCCAAGCTCGTGCTGGGCGCGAAAAATTTCACCGAGCAGTACGTGCTCGCGGAAGTCACGGCGCAGTACCTGCGCTCGCGCGGCTATGAAGTGGAGGTCCGCTCCGGGCTCGGCAGCACGCTCATGCGCAGCGCGCTGGAGAACGGCCAGTTCGATCTCGCATGGGATTACACCGGCACGGCGGCGCTCGTCTACGACAAGCTCACCGAAAAGCTTTCGCCCGAAGAAATGTACCAGCGCGTGAAGGCGCTCGACGTGCCGCGCGGGCTCGTCTGGCTCGACGCCTCGCCGCTCAACGACACCTACGCAATCGGACTGCCTAGCCCGTTCGTGCAGGCCACCGGCATCAAAACGGTTTCGCAGCTCGCCGACTATCTGAAGACCAGCCCCGACGCGAAGCACATCGTGTTCGGCATGGATGCGGAATTCGCGAACCGCCCCGACGGCCTCAAGCCGCTGCTCGAAACCTACGACATGCATTTCAAGCGCTCGCAGATGAAGCAGATGGACCCGGGACTCGTCTACACGGCGCTGCACACCAACCAGTTGAAGATCGGCCTCGTCTACACGACCGATGGCCGCGTGAAGGGCTTCGGCATCGTGCCGCTCGACGACGACAAGCACTTCTTCCCGCCCTACAACGCCACGCCCGTGGTGCGCAAGGAGGCGCTCAAGCGCAATCCGAAACTCGCGGTGCAACTCAACGCGCTTTCGGCGGCGATCAACAACGACGTGATGCAGGACATGAACAAGGCGGTCGACCTCGACGGCAAGTCGCCGCGCGAAGTGGCCGACGCGTTCCTGCGCACGCACGCGCTGCCTTGAAGGAGATTTCATGAGCGTATTCGACTATCTCTCTTCTAGCTGGCCCGAGCTGCTGCAACTCACCTTGCAGCACATCTGGCTGGTGAGCATCGCGGTGGGTTGCGCGATCATCGCGGGCGTTCCGCTAGGCATCCTGATCAATCGTCACGAATGGCTCGCGGGCCCGCTGCTCGGCCTCGCCACCATCGTGCTCACACTACCTTCGATCGCGCTGTTCGGCCTCATGATTCCGTTCTTTTCGCGCTTCGGACAAGGCATCGGCGCCGTGCCCGCGATCACGGCGGTGTTTCTCTATTCGCTGCTGCCGATCATGCGCAACACCTACCTCGCGCTGCGCAACGTGGAGGCCGGCATCAAGGAAGCCGGCACCGGCATCGGCATGACCTCGTGGCAGCGCCTGCGCCTCGTGGACCTGCCGCTCGCGGTTCCCGTTATTCTCGCGGGCGTGCGCACCGCGGTCGTGATGAACATTGGCGTGATGACGATTGCCGCCGTGATTGGCGCGGGCGGTCTCGGCTCGCTGATTTTGCGCGCCATCGGCCAGAGCAGCATGATGAAGCTATTGGTGGGCGCGGTGCTCGTGAGCGTGCTCGCGATCGTCGCCGACCTGTTCCTGCAATTGCTGCAGCGCGCGTTGACACCGAAAGGAGTACAGAAGACATGATCGAACTCGACAAACTGACCAAGACCTTCACCCAGAAGGACGGCCAGCCCGTGCGCGCCGTCGACTCAGTGAGCCTTTCGGTGGCCGAAGGTGAAATCTGCGTGTTCCTCGGCCCCTCGGGCTGCGGCAAGACCACCACGCTCAAGATGATCAACCGGCTCATCGCGCCCACCTCGGGCCGCGTGCTCATCAGCGGCGAGGACACCTCGGGCCTCAACGAAGTCGATCTGCGCCGCCATATCGGCTATGTGATCCAGCAGATCGGCCTGTTCCCGAACATGACCATCGAGGAAAACATCACGGTGGTGCCGCGCCTGCTCGGCTGGGACAAGAAGCGCTGCGCCGAGCGCGCACGGGAACTCATGTCGATGGTCGCGCTCGATCCGAAGCAGTATCTGAAGCGCTACCCGCGCGAGCTTTCGGGCGGCCAGCAGCAGCGCGTGGGCGTGATTCGCGCGCTGGCCGCCGACCCGCCCGTGCTGCTCATGGACGAGCCGTTCGGCGCGGTCGATCCGATCAACCGCGAAGCCATTCAGAACGAGTTCTTCCAGATGCAGCGGCAGTTGAAGAAGACCGTGATCATGGTGAGCCACGACATCGACGAAGCCATCAAGCTGGGCGACCGCATCGCCGTGTTCCGGCGCGGCCAACTCGTGCAATACGATCACCCCGACACGCTGCTCGCACGCCCGCGCGATGAATTCGTCGCGCAGTTCGTGGGCCAGGACAGCACGCTCAAGCGCCTGTTGCTCGTGAGGGCCGGCGACGCCGCCACGCAGCCCGAAACGGCGCGCGTGGACACGCCGCTCACGCACGCCTTCACTGTGATGGACGAAACCGATTGCCGCTATCTGACCGTGCTCGACGATGCGGGCCATGCGCTCGGCTACGTGACACGGCGCGCGGCGCGCGGCGGCGACGGGGCCTGCGGCGATCGCGTGACGCCGTTCCCGGCCAGCGTCTCGGTGGACGACAACCTGCGCATCGTGCTCTCGAAGATGTACCAGTTCAGCGCGTCGTGGATGCCGGTGCTAGACGGTGACGGCGCATGGATCGGCGAAATCACCCAGGACTCGATTGCCGCCTATCTGAGCTCGGGCCGCTCGCGCCAGCAGACCGGCCAGCCGCCCGGCGGCCCGGTTATCTCCGCAGCCACCAGCAGCGCGGCGGCCTGATCTCGCCCGGCCTTGCCTGGCTGACGCAGCGCGTACCCGCATCATGAGGGCGCGCGTTGCGCCGGTGTTGTTAAGTGTTTCCTAAGTTTCGCACCCGCATAATGCCCGGCTCCACAATACGCAGCACACTGCTAGCGCCCCGGGCTTCACGCATGAAACGCACGTATCAATATCGCGGCCACACGCTCCACGTGAGCGTCGAAACCGTCTGCCACACACGCAAAGGCGTCGCCGCGCTCGACCACGTCGCCTTGCTCCTGATTTCCTCGGATGAAACCATGCCGTACGCTTCGCTACGCATCGACCGCGTGGCGGGGCGGCCGTTTGCATCGGAAGCGGAAGCGTTGATGGGAGGCTACGGCGTGGGCCGCAGCATCGTCGACAAGCTCATCGACAACGGCGAGCGGGTGATGGCGACTATCGCCCATAGCGCGATTTAATTCGAATCGCTGCAATATGGCTTTGCTATGACGATTCACCACGGCGAATGCGTTTCGATCGCGTCGTGCGCCGCGCGCCGTTCGATCCAGCGCACCGCGAACACCGTTGCAATCGCGATTCCGACTACGCCCAGACGAAACTCCGGTGTCGCAAACGAGATCTCCGGCACGCGCAGCACCACCATCGCGACGAACACGGCAGCTTGAATGAACATCGTCACCAAGGCGATGACGAACAGATCTGCACGCAATCGTGCAAAAAACGGTGCAGACGGCAGCGGCTTCATGGCAAGACTCACTTCAGAGCGCAGAGGCTCCACGATGTTAGCCAAGCCTGGCTGAAGGGAAGCTTAAGCGCACTGCTGTGCCGCCACGCACGAGTGGCTTTCATGCCACCATGAAAGCCACTTGTCAGCGCAACGTTTTCATCCTGCAAGATAGCGCTGCGTGAGCCGCACCCATGCCGCCGCGCCAAGCGGCAGCACCTGGTCGTTGAAGTCGTAGCCAGGGTTGTGCACCATGCAGCCGCCGAATTCGCCCTCGCCATTGCCGAGCAGCAGATAGCAGCCCGGCACCGCATTGAGCATCCACGCAAAGTCCTCGCTGCCGTTCAGGCCCTTGGGCGCCTGCACGACAACATCCTCTTCACCCACCAGCTCCGCGCAAACCTGTTGTGCAAGCAACGTTTCTTCGGGCGTGTTGACCATCGGCGGAGTCAGTTGCCGGTAGTCGATCTGCGCCTGAACGCCGTGCGCCTGCGCCGTGGCCGCCACGATCTCGCGCACGCGCTGCTCCACCAGCTCGCGCGTCTCGGGGCGCGCCGCGCGAACGTTGATGCCCAGCGTCACCGTTTCCGGTATCACGTTGTGCGTCGCGCCGCCCTTGATGAAGCCCACCGAAACCACGGCGGTGTCGTCGGGCGCGACGTTGCGCGCAACAATCGTCTGCAACGCCGTGATCAACGCGGCAGCCGCCACGACAGGATCCTTCACGCGATGCGGCATGGCCCCGTGGCCGCCCACGCCCTTGAGCGTGACGTCGGCCACATCGGACGAAAGACTCACTGGGCCCGGGAGCACGCGGAACGTGCCGGCCGGCACGCCCGGCATGTTGTGCAGCGCGTAGACGGCATCGCACGGAAAGCGCTCGAACAGCCCGTCGTCGATCATCGCCTTCGCGCCGCACAGGTTCTCTTCGTCGGGCTGGAAGATGAGGTTGAGCGTGCCGTTGAAGTCGCGCCGCTGCGCGAGCGTTTTGGCCGCCGCGAGCAGAATGGCGGTGTGGCCGTCGTGACCGCATGCGTGCATCTTGCCCGCGTTCTGGCTCGCATACGGCAGGCCGGTGTTCTCGACGATGGGCAGCGCATCCATGTCGGCGCGTATGCCCAGGCGCCGCTTGCCGTCGCCCACCTTCAGTTGCCCCACCACGCCGCTGCGCCCGATACCCGTGTGAACCTCGTAGCCCCACTTCTCGAGCAACATGGCCACGAGTTTCGCGGTGGCGCCCACCTCGAATCCCAGTTCGGGCTGCGAATGAATCTGCCTGCGGATATCAATGAACGTTTCCGCGTCGATTTCAATCTCGGGCAGCAGCGTGGGCAGCAGTTGAAACGGCGTGAGCGTGGGTTCGCGCTTCATATGAACAAGGTCCTTGTAGTGTTCCAGAGGTTCGACGGAATCGAAGCATCAATCGTTAATCAGCGCGGTGCTCGCGAATGCTCCAGACCGCGAGCAGCGTGACGAGCCCGCAGGCAACCATGTAGAGCGCCGGCGCGAGCGGGTTGCCGGTCTTCGCAATGAGCCAGGTAACGACAAACTGCGAACTGCCGCCGAACACCGTCACGCCCACGCTGTAGATCACCGAGAGGCCGCTTGCGCGCACCCCGGCCGGCAGCAATTCCATGAGCACGAGCAGCATGGGCGTCGAGCCGAGGTTCGCGGCTGCCGTCAGCAGCACCGAAAGCGCCAGCACCAGCGGCACGCTGGGAAAACGCGTCATGAGCCAGAATGCGGGCACCACCGCGACGAGGTTGAAGGCGATCGCGCCCATCACGAGCGGCTTGCGGCGTGCGAGCCGATCTGCGAGCCGTCCCGAAACGAGCGAGGCGACGAGCATGGTGACGCCCGTGGCGCAGCCCGACAGCAGCGAAAGCGAAGGCGGCATCTTCAGCACGCGAATCATGTAGGTGGGCATGAAGAACACCACGAGATACATGCCGACCGTCCCCGACGTAACAGAGAGAATGCCCTGGAGCACCTTGCCGCCGTGTTCGCGCATGAGCGTGCCGAGCGGGCTGGGCGCATCGGGCGCGGCCTCGTGCGTTTCGTCGAGCTTCGCGCGGATATAGAGCCCCACCGGCGCGATCGCGAGGCCGATGAGAAACGGCACGCGCCAGCCCCAGCTTTCGAGCGCATGGGGCGTAAGCGTTGCGTAAAGCACGGCGCCCGTGAATGCGCCAAGCAGTGCGGAGATACCCTGGCTGCCCAACTGCCAGCTCACGCGAAAACCGCGCTGCCCCACCGAGCCCGACTCCATCAGCATCGAGGTGGCCGCGCCAACCTCGCCGCCAAGCGAAAAACCTTGCAGCAAACGTCCCGCGAGCAACACGAGCGAGCCGTACACGCCCGCTTGTGCATAGGTGGGCGCCAGCGCGATGCACAGGGTGCCCGCCACCATCAGCGCGATGGTGAGCGTCATGGCCGACTTGCGCCCGCGCCGGTCGGCATAGCTGCCGATCACGAGGCCTCCGAGCGGACGCATCACGAAGCCGATGCCAAAGGTGGCCACCGCGAGCAACAGCGAGCCAAATGGACTTTCTGAGGGAAAGAACAGCCGGCCAATCAGCAGCGCGAAAAAGCTGTAGACCGTGAAGTCGTAAATTTCTAGCGCATTGCCGATCGAGCACGCGGCAATCAGGCGGAACTGGCTCTGGCGCGCGGGTGCGTGGGCGGGAGCGGCGGCGCTCGCGATGGCGAGCGTGGCGTCATTCATGGCGGATCTCCGCAGGCGGGGTTGAACGTTGCGTTCGTGGGATTCGTCGTGCCGCCTGGGCGGACCCAACGGGTACGGGTCGATATTCAGGCACGTTTCACTTTCGAAGAAAGTGAGAAATTTTCATCGTGATAACCAGATAGAATCACCGTCATAACCATCGGTCAGCGGACATCGGGACAAATACCGACGCTCGCGGGCATGCGCCCCGCCGGTCATGCGAAGCACTGGAGGCATTCATCGAATGAAACTGCACCAACTGCGCGTACTGCTCGCGCTCGCTCAGCACGGCAGCATGCATGAGGCATCGCGCAGCCTGCACGTCTCGCAGCCCGCGCTTTCCAAGGCGATTGCCGAACTGGAACGCGAACTCGGCGTGACGCTCATTTCGCGTTCGGTGCGCGGGGTAAGCCTCACGAATTACGGGCGCGCACTCGTCAAGCGCGCGAGCGTGGTCGAGCATGAATTGCGGCACGCGCTCGAAGACATCGAATCGATGCGCGGCCACGCCGAGGCGCAACTCAATATCGGCTTCTCGGCGGTCGCTTCGAGCGGGCCTTTGCCGGAGGCCATCGCCGCTTTTCGCGCGCGCTTTCCCGCCGTCGCCATTCGCGCCTACGAGATGCGCCCGCAGCAGATTCTCGAAGGCCTGCGCGAAGGTCATCTCGATCTGGCGCTCATCTCGACGAACAGCGGCCCCGGCACCAGCGCATTTCAATGGGAGCCGCTTTTTTCGGTGGGCATGCTGGTGGCCGCGCGGACCGGGCATCCGCTCGCGCGCGCGACGCGCATTCGTTCGCTAGTCGATGCGGAGTGGCTCACGCTCGACCCACTCGACGACCCGGGCAGCCCGCTCGCGAGCCTGATGCGCCTGCACCGGCTGGAGATGCCGCGCAACGTCGTGCAGAGCAGTTCGAACCTGCTCGGACTGCAACTGGCCACGTGCACGGACCTCATCAGCGTATGGTCCGATTTCGTGTTCTACGGCCGCTCCGGACCGCTCGTGCTGAACCCCGATGCGCTCAAGCCCCTGCCGATTCGCGACGAACTGCCGGACTATCAAGTCTTCATGGTGTACCGCTCGCCCGATCTGATGACGCAGACCTGTCTGGAATTCAGCAAGGAAGTGCGCCATCGCGGACGCAAGATGATGTCGCCGCGGGTGGCGGCTCAGACGGTAGCGCAAGCAACGGTGCGGAAGAACGCAAAACAGGTGACGCGCTGACGTGACAGTACTGGCAAGACTCGAGCATGCATCGCTTCAACGCGAGCGCATCGATCCTGTCGCGCAAGCAGGATCGCATGTGTGCCCCCCTTATTGTCCCGACGACGAAGGCGTGCAATTCGTCAGTGCTGCAACACTGGATGCTGGAATAAAGTAGACATCCATGGAATCTGATTTCCACGGGCGGACAGTGTACATTTGCGACTTCTCGCGCTCGCTGGGCGCGGGCAGCGCGACCACGCGAAACACGCGAGAATTCACGCGCTGCATGATGGCCTTGATCGTGCCGTCCTTGCCCGCGCCGTCCCGCCCCTCGAACAGCACGCAAATTCTCGCGCCCGTTGCCGCGGCCCACTCTTGCAGCTTGACCCATTCGACGCTGAGGCGGTCCAGCTCTTTCCTGTACGCCTTCTCGCTCATCCGCTGCGGTTTCGCGGCGTCTACGGACTTGTTTTTCTTCTCGGCCTTGCGATCCTTTCCAGTGCTGGAATCCTTCGCCATCGATACCTCCTCAAGTTTGTGCTTCGAAACTCAAAAATGAATTCCGCGCAATCTGGTGGCGTCGAAAATGCGTCAATGATTCCGTTCAAGCACCTGGCTGTCCTACTGGTTGGCAGTGGCACCCATGCGCTCATCATTCAAAACGAGCCGCGCTTCCAGCCCGCCGCCCGGGCGGTTGTGCAGCGAAAGCCGCGCGCCCATTGCACTGGCCAGTTGACGCGCTATCGCAAGACCCAGCCCGGTGCCGCCCGTACCGCGATTGCGCGAAGTCTCGAGCCGGTGGAACGGTTCGAACACCGCTTCCAGCGAGGCCTCAGGAATGCCCGGCCCACGGTCGAGCACTGCGATCGTGACCTGCGCGTCGCCCGGCCCCTTGCTCAATGCAATCTCCGCTGCGCCCGCGAATTTCAGCGCGTTGTCGACGAAATTTCCGACGATGCGCTTGAGCGCCTGCGCACGCGTGACCATCGCGAGCGGTGCGCGCGTCTCGTAGCGCACGTCGCTGCCGGCATCGGCGTAATCGCATACGAGGCTGTCGAGCAGCGCATCGAGGTCCACGCGCACCGGCGCTTCAGCGGTCCCATGCAACGTGCGCGCGTAGGCTACGCCCTCTTTCACGAGCTGCTCCATCTCCTGGAGGTCCTGCCTGAGCTTCGCGCCCTGGACGTCGTCGTCCATGGTGTCCACGCGCAGGCGCATGCGCGTGATCGGCGTTTGCAGGTCGTGCGAAATGGACGCGAGAATCTGCATGCGCTCGGTCATATAGCCCGCGATGCGCGCCTGCATCGCGTTGAAGGCGCGCGCCGCGCGCGCGACTTCGGCAGGGCCGCCCTCGTCCAGATGCTCGGCCTTGAGGTCGGGGCCAAGCGCGTCGGCGGCACGCGCGAGCGCATCGAGCGGACGCGTCGCGATGCGCACTGCGAGCCAGCAGCACACGGCCAGTACCACGAGTTGCAGAATCAGCACGAGCGGCAGCCAGCGCGAAAGCGGCAGCGCCGGTTGCGGGCGCACGTCGATGGTGAGCGGCGAGCCGTCGGTCAGCCGCAAATGCACTTGCAGATGCTCGCGCTCGCCTGGAATCGCATTAACCGTAAGCGCGAAATGCTTGCCGATGCCCTTCTCGATAGCCGATTCGTAGCGCCGCGAAAGCTGCGCGTCGGGCGCGACGCCGGATATGCCCGGGCCGAGCACGAAGGTATAGCTGCGCCGCGCGAGCTTCGGCAACCAGGCGATGCGCTGCGCGGGCGGCAGATTGTCGAGCAAGGCCACCGAGCTGGCCACTTCGCGCTCGACGTAATCCATCATCATATTGGCCGTGGATGCGTCGCGCTCGGTGAGCGTGAGCCAAACCGACAGCGTCTGTGCCAGCGCGAGACCCACGCAGAGTATTAGCGCGAGCCGCGCGAACAGCGTGCGCGGCCAGTGCAACAGCGGGCGGCGCGACGCCGCGGCAGCGGACACGTCGCGCTGCGCATCGTGACTCGCGGTGCTCATTGCGGCCCTTCGATCGCGTTCACGGCCGACGAGAACACATAGCCCTCGTTGCGCAGCGTCTTGATGTAGCGAGGCTCGCGCGCACCGTCGCGCAAACGCTGCCGCAAGCGGCTCACGAGCAGATCGATCGAGCGGTCGAACGCATCGGCCTGGCGCCCTTGCGTGAGGTTCAGCAGTTGATCGCGCGTCAGCACGCGCTGCGGGTTGTCGAGAAACACGCGCAGCAGCCGGTACTCCGCGCCGGATAGCGCGACCAGCGTGCCTTCCTCGTCGAGCAGATGGCGCGCCGTGGTATCGAGCCGCCATTCGCCGAAACCGAGCATCGACGCCGTCTCGCTCACCTCCATGCCAGGCGGCAGCATGCGCGTGCGGCGCAGCACCGAGCGGATGCGCGCGAGCAGTTCGCGCACGGCGAACGGTTTAGCGAGGTAATCGTCGGCGCCCATTTCGAGGCCGACGATGCGGTCGGTTTCCTCGCCGCGCGCCGTGAGCATGAGTACCGGCACCGCGCGAAAGCGGCTCGCGCGCAAGTCGCGGCACAGCACGAGACCGTCTTCGCCGGGCATCATGAGATCGAGCACGATGAGGTCGGGCGCGCCGTTCTCGAGCGCCGCGCGCATTTCGCGCCCGTTCGCGGCGAGCGACACGCGCATGCCGTTCTTTTCCAGGTACTCGGCAATCAGCTCGCGAATGCCGCGATCGTCGTCGACGATCAGAATGTGATCGGTCTTTTCCATGCGCCGATCATACGCCGCGCGGTGCCGCCTTGCGACGGCCATTGGGCACGAGCTTCCCTCGGTGCGTGAGCGTCGCGAGCGAGCACGACAGCGGATGCATTGCCTCGGTTGCCAGCCCGCCCGCCAGCAGCGCGAGCACCGCGAAGATTCGTTTCATGCGTCTTCCACCACGGAAAGACTGGCGCCGTCGTTCAGGCCGGCTTCCAGCGCATAGGGATCCACGCCGTCGAGACAACCGAGGTTCACGCGCCATAGCGCGGGGTCCTTGCGGGTCTGATGAAACGGATAGATGCCGCAGTGCTTGCAAAAGTAGTGCTTCGCCACGCGCGTATTGAACTGATAGAGCGTGAGGGCGTCTGCGCCGCTCACGACGGTCAGCTCGCTCGCGGCGAACAGCGGCGACATCAGCGCGCCCTTGCGGCGGCACAGGCTGCAATTGCAGCGCGAAGCAGGCGTGAGCGCAGTGCGGACCTCGAAGCGCACGGCCCCGCAATGACACGATCCGTGCAGCGTTTCGGCATTCATGGAGCATTCTCCCCGTTGCGTCGATAGCGATGGATACTTTATAGCGCAGCGCGTGCGGCGGCATGTATCCCAATGTATCCGGGCGAATGGGCGATACAAAACATTGCACATGCGCGCTGGCATCGTCGAGAATGGGCACATCCTCCCACTCATTGCGATGTCATGAAAATCGCCGCAATCTCGGACATTCACGGCAATCTCGCCGCGCTCGACGCCGTACTGCACCACCTCCGCTCACAGGGCGCGGACCTGATCGTCAATCTCGGCGACATCGTGTCCGGATCGCTCTTGCCCGCCGAAACGGCCGACCAGCTGATGGCGCTCGACCTGCCCACCATCCGCGGCAATCACGAGCGCCAATTGCTGGCCGACGACGTCGAGCGCATGAGGCAGTCCGACCGCTTCGCGCGCGCGGCGCTGCGCGCCGATCAGCTCGACTGGATCGCGCGGCTGCCGGCAACATTGCGCATCGCCGACGACGTGCTCATGGTCCACGCCACGCCCGACAACGATCTCGACTATTTTCTCGAAACCGTGACTGAAGCGGGATGCCGCGCCGCCACCCAGGAGGAAGTCGAGCGCCGCGCGGGTGATGGCGCCGAACGCCTGATTCTGTGCGGACATACGCATATGCCGCGCAGCGCGATGCTCGGCGATGGACGGCTCGTGGTAAATCCTGGCAGCGTGGGGCTTCAGGCTTATGACGATGACATGCCGTGGCCGCATCGCATCGAAACGGGTTCGCCGCACGCGCGCTATGCGACGGTCACGCGCACGAAGTCAGGCTGGGGCGTCGAGTTTCATGCGGTGGAGTACGACTGGGACGCAGCCGCGGATCTGGCGCGCGCCAATGGGCGGCCTGAATGGGAAAGGCCGTTGCGTGAGGGGCGGTGTTGATGAGGGACGGGCTGGGGCGTTAATGTGGCGTGCGCTTCGCGAGGTGCGCGCCTCAGACAGTTTTAATCAGGTTCTTCGCGGACTTCCAGGAACGGGCTCTGTTCGCCCCCCCTTCGGCCGTTCGACACTCGGCCGGTCTTACGTCCCTTCCTAATGTAGAGCGGTCGCTCGCCCATTGAGCCCTGCGGGCCGGCCATCGGTCAACTGCTTCAATCAGCCAGCGAGTCGGCATTACTCCGTGGCCACGGACCAGACTGTTCCTGCGAGCAGCGCGCTGGAAGGTGCTTGCTCACTTTCTCAAGCCCGGCGATGCCGGGCTTATCGACTCACGAATTCGCAGGACGCGCACCGGCGCGAATAAAATGAGTGGAGCCTTGCTTATCATAGCCAGCCGCCTATAGAACACACGCTCAGAGCAGCTGGCTCACGACCATCTACGTAGGCGACACGCAAGTGAAGTTCTCGGCGTCGTTGACATCTCCTGATCCCTTGTATTGGGGATATTGTGGGTACGTGCAAAGCGGCCGCGTGAGCAGGGTTTTCGTCTGATCCGTCGTCAGTTTCGATGCGATTGGCACCGCCGGGGCTGTTCCTTTCTCGACCCAATTCATGGTTGGCGTGAAAAGATCAAAGGTGTCAGCGCCCGGTCCTTGGCCACAGTGGTTGACGCCGGCAGCGATGTACATTCTTGAATTGTCCTGAGTCAGTGAGGCTCCAGCCGCATTGGCAACTCCCTGCCACGTTCTGATCGTATCTTTGAGAGAAAGCAGAGCGTCGTCAGATCCGTGCCAGATGACGATTTTCTTTCCGGCAGCCATGAACTGCACCAGACCGTTTATCTCGGCATCAAAATGGTAGTTAGTTTGGAGGACGCTCGAAATCGTGGGGAAATACTGATCCACGTTGAACGTTGAAACGTCCCAGGCAGGATTGTTGAGAACGATGTTCTTCATGAAACCGAGCCCAAGCCCGGCATACCATGGGCCCCATGACGACATGTCGCCGAAGCTGTATCCGGAGTAGATAACGGTGCCGTTCGACAACTTGAGGTCCGTCATCAGTGCCTTAACGGCGGCGGCTTCACTACTCGTGAGTTGCACGGAAGCGGGAACGTCAGCCGTGGGGTCGAAGTTGCACTTCTGCCAATTGCTAATGATGCCGTCGGAGACACCGTCGAGCGCGTCACACTTGGCGATCGCCGCGCTGGCGATCTGCTTCAGTTTGTCCGGAGAGGGAAGCGACAGCGCAGCAGCACGTGTCCACTGGGACACCTGCCCTTCGAGATTGATTGTCGGCGCGCCCGCAATCACAGCATTGAACTTGTCGCCATATTTTGCGGCAGCATTCAAGGCGCCTCGTCCGCCGTTGGAACAGCCATCGTAGTATGCGTACTTCGGAGTTTTTCCATAGTAGCTTTGTGCGACCGCGTCGCCGAAATCGCGCGCGATGACTATTGCGGTATGGGAATACAGTTCGACGACAGTCGGATTATTCAGAAAGTCAGCTCCGGTGGAATCACGGTGTCCACCATTGTTTCCCAGTACCATTGCTCCAGATCGAAGTGCCGTTGAGCCGTCATTTCCGCCTTGATCTACTGCGGGTGTCAAATCCGGAATCGCACCATCAAAGCCACCGCCTCCTTGCTGATAGTAACGATCCTGCCACGCGTCCGGCAAAAGGACTTGAATATCGTGCTGAGTGCCATTTTGCGTCGCTGTCACCTTGCAATACGCGGGCAACGTTCCCGATGCGGCCACAGGTGCAGCGGAAGTCACCGTGACGTCCTCGAATTGCTTCCCGTTCAAAGACGTACATGGGACGACCGGAGCGATAGCAATATTCGCGCTAGCAGCATTCGTGGCACTCGGGGAGTCCGATCCGCCACCTCCACAACCTCCTAACGCAATCAGCGCCGGTACTGCTGCAAGCGCATAAGCGCGTCTGTTCTGCATTTTTGTCTCCTAGGCTTGGACAATTTGTAGTGCAGTATTTGATGCAATCGCTCGGTGCGTCACGGGGTGACACATGGCGATGGCCGGAGTATGGACGGCACGGCGGTTGCGCTTGTCCCCAATTTGGGTACAAGCTGCGGAGCACTACGCCTACGGAAAACCCTTAGGTGTTACCGTCGGTGGGCAGGCACAGCGCGAATAGCTGGCGCTGGCTGGAAATGCCCAAGCGGCGGTAAGCGCGCTTCTGATCGCGCTTTGACAATTTGTGCACAACCCACGCACGCGCAAGGAGGAAGGAAAGATGGGAAATCCGAGCGCACGGTACCCACAGGAATTCATGATAGAAGCCGTGCGCATGGTCCGCGGCGGCCAGAGCATGGCGGCGGTGGCAAAGATACTGGGCATCAGCTGCACAATTGAGTTAAGGCCGATACCGCGGGCAAGCTGAGTGGCGCAGGCAAGCAGGTTTCTCCTGAACAGATGGAGATTGCCTGGCTGCGCGCGGAGTTGGCACGCGTGAAGATGGAGCGCGACATATTGGAAAAAGCCACCGCGTACTTCGCAAAGGTGTCGGATTGAAGTACGTCTGGATTGAAATTTCCCCTGACCTGCTAGGTGCCGGGTGTCAGCCCCGGCGGTTACCACGCCCGCAAGGCCCGGGAAGTCGATATGGCGCGTCCGCGCCGATGCATCAGCAACGACGCCCTGCCGGTCCACATCAAGGCCGTGCACGCTGAATCCAAAGGCGAGTATGGCTGGCCGCGGGTGTGGAAGAAGCTACTTGTCCGGGGCAATCGTGTCAGCAAGGATCGTGTCCAGTGGCTCATGAAGCTGCACGGCATCAAGGCGAAGACCAAACGCCGCTTCAAGACCACCACCGACAGTAACCACAATCTGCCGGCCGCGCCGAGCCTGCTGCAACGCGACTTCGCACCTGCTCGCCCCGATCAGGCCTGGAGTACCGACATCACCGACATCTGGACTGACGAAGGCTGGCTGTACCTGACGGTCATCCTCGACCTGTTCAGCCGTCAGGTGGTGAGCGGGTCGATGCAGCAACACATGCGCACGGAACTGGTGTCTGACGCGCTACGTATGGCATGGTTTCGCCGCCGGCCGGAAGCGGGCCTGACCGTCCATAGCGACAGGGGGAGCCAGTATGCAGTCATGACGTCCAGGACCTGCTTAAGGGCTAGGGCATGCGAAGCCCGATGCAATTCGAGCAGGACTGGTACGCCGCCCAGAACAAACGGGTGGCATAATCTCCGCTCAGTTAAGGGATCCGAGATTCGCGGGCAACGTCACTGCGATTGAACGCGACGAGTAGTATATTGGGCAAACGCTCTGCGCCGTCTTCCGATCTTCTCCGCGACTTCCAATGGAAAAGAAAGCGAACGATCGTTTGCCGCAGATGTCGCTTTAAATTACCCTAGCGGCACGCGCCGAAGGCAATCATGCGTTCATGGCGGCTTGATCGTCCCACCCTCTCAGGTCACCTCGATCTTTCCCGGGCGACGAGCCTGGTTTCAGCCATTGGGTCTGACGATGCCAACGCATTCGCCGCAGAAGTCCTTAAGTTACTAGGGGATGCGGCAGGCATCTCACAGTGCACCGTATTTGCTTACGAGTTCAACAATCGCCCCCGGACGGTCTCTGTGGCGGACCACCGCGGCGGCCGATACCTGCACAATGTGGCTGATACCTACGCCAAGACTTTCTACGCACTGGACGGCAACCAGACGATTATCTCTTCTGCCCGGCCCGAGAAACTCGATACGGCCGTCCTGCTCCACCAGCAAGCCATCGAGGATATCTCGCATGAGGGCTATCGAGCCGCTTGCTATCACCAGCCTGACGTTTTGGGCCGACTCTCCCTGTTGTTGCAGCCTTCGCAGGACATCTGGCTCTCAGTCAATCTCTACCGCGACCGTAAGCGCGGACACTTTCACCCGAGCGAAATCGCGCTGATCGAAGCCTTTGCACCGCTCATCGCCCAAACCGCCAAGCATCATTACGCGCTGTGCGGCCAGATTCAGACCGGCATTCCTCAGGTGATGCTGGCGCGTCTCCGCGGGTTCTGCCCGGATTTGTCGAAGAGAGAACTCGATGTGCTGAGCGGTGTTCTGGAGGGCCGTACGGCGAAAGACATCGGTGAACTGATGGGCGTCAAGGCCTCCAGCGTTGTGACCTATCAGAAGCGCGCCTTCCGCCGCCTCGGCATATCGAGCCAGCGTCAGTTGTTTGCCTTGTGCCTGGCTCCCGGTCGGGAATGATTCCGCACTGCACCACCACTCCGACGCCGCCCGCTCGTCTACTCGCGTAGCGCTAAGGGTTTGTCCTAACGCGTCTCACCCTTCAGGTTGTACCCATTTTGAGGACAGCCCGCTGGGGCGGCACTCCCATACTCCACTCATCGCCATACCTCGCCGCCCTGACGAGTCTGACGCGATTGCATTGAGTGCTGCGGCGCTTGACATAGAAATGATTCTGGAGACAACCCATATGGATGCAACCCCATTGGCTGACCGCCGTCCACTTCCTGACGGCCCGGCGAACGGCGCCGGACCGAGCGACTCATTGCAAGAGCAGCATGTCATCGCCAAGGTATCTCGGCACCTTCTCGGGTTTCTCTTCATCCTGTTCTTCTTCTCGTTCCTGGACCGGATCAATATCGGATTTGCCGGACTTACCATGATGAAGGACCTCGGCCTTTCCGGAGTCCAATTCGGCTTGGCCACGACGTTGTTCTATATCGCGTATATCGCGTTCGGCATTCCGAGCAACATGGCTTTGGCCCGCATCGGTGCGCGGAAATGGATCGGGACCATCATGATCGCCTGGGGGCTGGCATCCACAGCAACCATGTTTGCGTCCAGTCCGGGAACGCTTTACCTGTTACGTATCCTGGTCGGCGTGACGGAGGCCGGCTTTCTGCCGGGCATCCTGCTCTACATGACTTACTGGTTTCCGAACGCGTATCGCGCAAGGGCCAATGCCTTGTTCATGATCGCGATGCCCGTGACGGCCGCAGTCGGCTCCGCGCTCTCGGGATATGTGCTGGCACTGGATGGGACGCTTGGGCTCAAAGGGTGGCAATGGCTGTTCTGTCTGGAAGGTCTGCCCTCGGCGATATTGGGCCTGATCGTATTCGGTTATCTGTGCGATGTCCCTGAGAAGGCAACCTGGCTCAACGCCGATGAAAAGCGCACGCTATCGGAGGCGCTCGCGACCGAGCACAAAACCGCGTCCCTACCACGCACGTCGGAAACTGAAGAAAGAAGCCTTCTTAGTGAACTCGTCTCGCCGACCGTCATCAAATTCGCGCTCGCTTATTTCTGTCTGGTCAACACGCTCGCAATGGTTGCTGTCTGGACGCCTCTGATCGTCAAAAGCTTCAGCGCTGACGCGAGCAACCGCACCGTCGGCCTCCTGGCTGCGATCCCGCAAATTTGCACCATCGTTGCAATGATCTGGTGGGGAAAGCGCTCCGATCGCAAACAGGAACGCAAATGGCACCTGATGTTGCCGATGCTGTTTTCTGCTGCTGGCTGGCTTTGCACCGCCTACTCCACCCACCCGGTGATTCAGATGTCAGGCATCTGCCTCGCATCGGCGGGATCGTACACCGCCATGTCGATCTTCTGGACAACCCCTGATCACGCGTTGAGCTTCCGGGCTCGTGCCATCGGTATCGCAGTGATCAACGCGACCGGCAACATTGGGTCGGCGCTGAACCCACTGGTCGTGGGATGGCTGAAGGATCTCACTCATAGCTTCTCGGCCGGCTTGCTCTATGCAGCGGCATTGCTAGTGATCGGCGCCGCCGTGGTGGCAGTGCTGCCCGTTCAGTCCAGGCGTTCCCGCGACGCGGAACTATCCAGCAACGCATGTTAGTGCGGGTTGCCCGACCAGGGGAATTACAACCATGGCGTGATGACAACAACGAGGCGCAGCCAATGCACGGCCCGTTGCCCGCCGCTTATCAGAATTCGTTAAGGAGCAAACGATGGAATTCAAAACTTATCCCTTCACTGCAAAAAAGTACGCCGGCCAGGTGCCGAAGCTTGACAACGGCATTGAGACAAAGCGACACGCAGTAACGATCGTCGGCGGTGGCCCGGTCGGACTGGCAGTGGCGCTCGGCCTCGCAAATCATGGCGTGCCTTCCGTATTGATCGAAGCCGACGATTCCGTTTGCTATGGAAGCCGGGCCATCTGTATCTCTCGTCGGAGCCTGGAAATCATCGAGCGCCTGGGTGCAGTGGACGGCTTTCTGAAAACCGGACTGCCGTGGGCCGGTGGGCGCAGCTTCTACCGCGACACCGAAGTGCTGCACTTCACGATGCCGCAAGACGACAACCAGAAACTGCCGCCAATGGTGAACCTTGCGCAATATCACATTGAGCAGTTTCTCCTAGACGCCGCGCAACAGAAGTCTGAGCTGATTGACATCCGTTGGCAGACAAAAGTGACGGCCATCGAGTCGCGTGCGGACGGTGCCACGCTTCGCCTCTCGACTCCTGAAGGCGACTATTCGCTCAACACGGACTGGGTTGTCGCCTGCGATGGCGGCCGCAGCACGATTCGAGAGGCATTGGGCTTACAGCTCAAAGGCACGAGCTACGAGGGCCGTTACGTCATCGTCGATATCGAGCTCGACAGCGACCGGCCGACCGAACGTCTTGCCTACTTTGATCCATCGTCCAACCCGGGTTCCACGGTGCTGGTCCACAAGCAGCCTGACAATGTCTGGCGCATCGATTACCAATTGCGGGACGGCGAGGACGCCGAACAGGCAGTCAAGCCTGAAAACGTTATGCCACGGGTGCAAAGCCTGTTGGACATGATGGGCGAACACGGCGCCTGGGCACCCATCTGGATCACGATCTACAAAGCCAATGCCTTGACCCTGGAGAGCTATCGTCACGAACGCGTGCTGTTTGGCGGCGATGCCGCCCATCTGGTGCCGATTTTTGGGGTGCGCGGCGCGAATTCAGGAATCGATGACGCGGACAACCTCGCGTGGAAACTGGCGTTCGTGGTCCGTGGCCTTGCGTCCGAAGGACTGCTCGACAGCTATTCAGACGAGCGTGTTTTTGCCGCCCACGAAAATCTCAGCTACGGTACCAAGAGCACTGAGTTCATGGCGCCTCCCTCATTCGCCTTCGAGTTGATGCGCAAAGCCGTATTGGGCCTCGCGATCAAACATGAACGCGTGCGCTCTCTGATCAACCCGCGGCAAACGTCGGCCATCGCGTATACGGCGTCGCCGCTCAACACGCCGGAAGCGCAGTCGGGCGCGTTTGAGGCTGGTCCTGCGCCGGGGGCCGTGTTGACCGAATGCTCGCTGACCATCGTCGAGAGGGGCAACGCGAGGGCGGCTCATCTGACAGACTTGATCACGCCGAGATTCACCGCTTTGCACTTCAGCGAAGACGGACGGATACCGGTGGAATTCGCCGAACTCGAAGCAACGCTTCAAGAAAAGAAGCTGCCTTTCAAGCTGATCCCTGTCGCTTCGCATCTGCACCCTGAGACAAAAAGCGATCACAACTGGGACCATACGGGTCGGCTCTTTGCCATGTACGGCGCCAGACCCGGCACCGTATACCTGGTTCGCCCCGACGGTCATGTACTGGGACGCTGGCATGCGGCAGCGGCTGCAAATGTTGCGGCGGCCATCCACCATGCCCTTCAAATGTGATCACGATTAACCCGTTAAAGGAGAACGCCATGACCGACAGCGACCTCGACATCGTTTACACCCGGCTGTGCAAGACCATGACTGAACTGGGCCAGCCTGACACTTTGCTCTTCCTTGCACGGTTCGCAATGCTTGCGATCGACAAGATCGACGACCCGACCGTCGCACTTAATTTAATCGACGATGCAAGTGAAGGAATGACTGAATCAATGCAGCAGTAGGGTTCCGATCCACAAAGCCACTTCGTCGTGCTTTTTCTGGCATCCAATATCCTTCGCAGGAACCCGAAACAATGCCCCTCAACTATCAAACCGGCTTCGCCAATGAGTTTGCCACCGAGGCGCTGCCAGGTGCGCTTCCCGTGGGACGTAACTCTCCGCAACGCGTGGCCTATGGCCTATACGCAGAACAACTCTCCGGGACTGCATTCACGGCGCCGCGGCATAGCAATCGGCGCTCGTGGTTGTACCGGATCCGGCCAGCCGCCATGCACTCGCCGTTCGAGCGTATCGAAAACACACGCCTGCTGAGCCGCTTCGACGAAGTACCGACGCCACCGGATCAGTTGCGCTGGGATCCCCTCCCAATGCCCGATGCGCCGACCGATTTCGTAGCCGGTCTTGTAACCATGGCGGGCAACGGTGCCCCCGATGTAGGGCGAGGATGCGGTATCCACCTGTATGCCGCCAACTGCTCCATGACCGATCGCTTCTTCTACAACGCCGACGGCGAATTGCTCGTCGTACCGCAGCAAGGACGGCTGCGCGTGGCAACCGAAATGGGACTGATAGAAGTCGAGCCTCAGGAGATTGTCGTCATCCCGCGAGGCGTGCGTTTTCGGGTGGAACTGCCCGATGGCGAGGCACGCGGCTACGTGTGCGAGAACTATGGCGCGCTCTTCAAGCTGCCGGACCTTGGCGTGATCGGCTCCAACGGCCTGGCGAATCCGCGTGATTTTCTGACGCCCGTCGCGTCGTACGAAGACCGGGAGGGTGATTACGAACTGATCGCGAAGTTCGAAGGCAATCTCTGGCGCGCCCGAATAGATCATTCTCCGCTTGACGTGGTCGCGTGGCACGGAAACTATGCGCCGTACAAGTACGACCTACGGCGCTTCAACACGATTGGTTCGATCAGCTACGACCACCCCGACCCCTCGATTTTCCTGGTGCTCCAAGCTCCTACTGACACCCCCGGCGTCGATTCAATCGACTTTGTCATTTTCCCGCCACGTTGGTTGTCGATGGAAAACACTTTTCGTCCGCCATGGTTCCACCGCAATTTTGCGAGCGAGTTCATGGGACTCGTTCATGGCGCGTATGACGCGAAGGCTGAAGGCTTCGCGCCAGGCGGTGCGTCCCTTCACAACTGCATGAGCGGCCATGGCCCGGATGCCGAAACCTTCGCTAAGGCAAGCACTGCGGACACGACTCGGCCTGATCACATCACGAACACGCTGGCGTTCATGTTTGAAACGCCCGCCGTCATCCGGCCGACGCGCTACGCGCTCGAATCGTCGCAGTTGCAAGGCGAGTACTACCGGTGCTGGCAAGGCCTCAAGAAGCATTTCAACCCCGCACAGGCCTGAGTTAGGACATTGGAGAAAATCACATGTCGTTGATCAATGAGACGCACGACCCCGCCCTGAAAAGTTGGGTGGAAGAGGCAAACCGGCCGGGAAGCGATTTCCCGATCCAGAACCTTCCATTCGGTCGCTATCGACCTATTGGCGTGGATGAAGACTTTCGGATCGGTGTCGCAATTGGCAACCAGATCCTGGATCTGCAAGGGGCCGACCTAATCGACACCTCGGATATGAACGCGTTGATGGCGCTCGATACAGCAGCGCGACAGCGGTTGCGCCGTGAGATTTCCCGAGGCTTGTCGAAGGGCAGCGCACAACAGCAGACATGGTCGAAGCGGCTCATCGCGCAAGACGCGGTGGAGATGGCAGTGCCTTGCCGGATCGGAGACTACACGGATTTTTACACCGGCATTCACCACGCCACGTCCGTCGGCAAGCTGTTCAGGCCCGACCAGCCGCTGATGCCGAATTACAAATGGGTACCCATTGGTTATCACGGTCGGTCCTCATCCATTCGCGTGAGTGGTCAGACGTTCCGGCGTCCGCGCGGACAAACCAAGGCGCCAGACGCCGCGCAACCGACCTTCGGTCCCAGCCGACGACTGGACTACGAACTCGAACTGGGGTATTTCGTCGGCGGCGGCAACGCGTTGGGGCAACCCGTCTCCATCGAAGACGCGGAGGATCATCTGTTCGGGGTGACACTGCTCAACGATTGGTCCGCGCGAGACATCCAGGCGTGGGAGTACCAGCCGCTCGGCCCCTTCCTGTCGAAGAACTTCGCGACAACCGTGTCGCCGTGGTTGGTCACGACCGAGGCACTGGCCCCCTTCCGCGCGGCTCTGACGCGTCCCGACGGCGACCCGCAGCCGCTTCCTTACCTGGACGGCGGCTTTAATCGTAAGGCGGGCGCGTTCGACATCACGCTTGAAGTGTTGATCCTGACAGAGCGCATGGTCGAGTCCGGCCTCCCACCTGAACGCTTGACGCTGGGAAATGCCGGCACCGCAGCCTACTGGACGGCGGCACAGTTGCTGACCCACCACACGGTCAACGGCTGCAATCTCCAGTCTGGCGATCTGCTTGGTTCCGGTACATTGTCGGGACCCGCCGCCAATGAAGCGGGCTCGCTACTCGAACTGACCGAGGGTGGCAAAAAGCCCGTCGTGCTGGCTAACGGCGAGCAGCGGACCTTCCTGGAGGACGGCGACACGCTGATTCTGCGTGGTTGGTGCGAACGTCCCGGCGCGGTTCGCATCGGACTCGGCGAAGTCCGTGGCACCGTCCTGGCATAAGAAGGGAATTATCGATGACAGATTCGGTCAAGCCGGAAGCCGCGGTCTCAGATCGCGTCCTATACACGTATTTCCGCAGTTCTGCGGCGTACCGGGTGCGCATTGCGCTCAACCTGAAGGGCCTCGACTACCGCGCTGTCGCCATTCATTTGCTTCGTGACGGTGGACAGCAACATCAACCCGCATACCGCGCGGTCAACCCTTTCGGGCTCGTGCCGAGCTACCGCGAGGACGGTCGAACCATCCGTCAATCGTTGGCCATCATCGAATACCTCGACGAATGCCACCCCGAACCGCCGTTGCTGCCCGCCACACCATTTGCGCGTGCAGAGGTGAGGCAATTGGCGCTATCGATCGCTTGTGAAATCCATCCGCTCAACAATCCACGGGTTCTGAAATATCTGGAGCGCGAGATACAGGTCGACGAGGCAACACGGCTGGGATGGATGCGCCACTAGATGAAGATCGGGCTTGAGGCGCTGGAAGCTTTACTGGCGGATATGGGTTCATCCGGGCGCTTCTGTGATGGCGATCGACCCACGCTGGCAGACTGCTGTCTGGTGCCTCAGCTGTTTAATGCGCGACGTTTCGAGATCGATCTCTCCAAATACCCGCGTTTGCTGGAAATCGACGCCGCCTGCAACGCATTGCATGCCTTTCAGAACGCGCATCCGAGCAGACAGCCAGACGCCGCGCCGTAAAATGAACATCACTTATTGTCGACGTCTGAGATCCAGCTATCACGACGGCCGACCTCTGTCTGTTGCGCTAACGGCGGCTATCAAACATACCTAAGCCGTTGGAGTGGCGCCAGCACCGTGCCGCTAAACGGCGGAAAATGGCGGCGGATTCAACCAGTCGATGCAACGCCTAGAATCTGCGTGAGCAAGCGGGAATGTCCCCGAACCTATTGCTGACCGCAGATATAGCGGGGAATTCAAGGTGTGGATTCCTCCACATGCGCATCGTGCTCTTGTGATTCAAGCCACCGTGCAAGTGGGCAATCTGAACCGCGTCGCAACCGCAAAACCTTGCTCGTAACCAGAGTCTGTAGGGCGCGCGCCGGACGGCACTCACCGCGTCTCCCCCTCCACCTCCCTCATCGTCCGCAAACAATCCCGCGCTAGCTGCTGATAAAGCCGCGTCCCTTCCGCCTTGCCGGCAATCTCCGCTTCATCCAGACGCCGCACGACGCGCCCCGGCACGCCCGCCACCAGCACGGCGGCTGGCACCTCCCAGCCCGCCTTGACGAAAGCGCACGCTGCGACGATGGTTTGCCTGCCGATAACGACGCCGTCCATGACAACGGCATTCATGCCGATCATCACATCCGGTTCGAGACGGGCGCCGTGCACGACCGCCCCGTGTCCGATATGGCTGTTGACACCCAGCCAGCAGGTCTCGCGAATGCCGACATGCAATGTACAGTTATCCTGAACATTGCTGCCTTCTTCGATCACGATTGATCCGAAATCGCCGCGCAGGCTCGCATGCGGGCCGATATAGCAATTCGCGCCAATGGTCACGTCGCCAATCACGACCGCGGAAGGGTGCACATACGCGGACGCGTCGACGCGAGGACGCATGCCGTTGAATTCGAAAAGCGCCATGAAGCGGATCCGTTGCAGTTGAGTTCGCTGAGCGTGTGGCCAGCCGGAAGGGCGGCGGCCAAGCTACGCCATTCTCTCTCACGTTCCGCCCAAGATGGCGATTTAAGTACGATCGTACGAAAATAATTTCAGCGTGACGTCCGCGGCGCCCCGCTGATTGCGGCCCGCAATTGAACCACAAGAACCGGATATCCCCCGCTCGTCTCCCGTCGCTAAACTCGATCCCATAGCCTGTGAACCGCGTCGTCCAATAAGCCTGCTTTGAAGATTCAATTCCAAAGCACTACCAGGTAAATCAACCGGGCATCGGAAACCGCACCATGAGCCATCCGCACACGCCATCCGTGGTCAACCGTCTCGCTCACGCGAGCCTCGCCGCACAATTCAGCGAGCAGATGTCCATCGCCGTCATTCCGATTGCGGCTGTGGTCGTGTTCAACGCCACGGCTCAGCAAACCGCCGCGCTGCAAGCGGCCAACACGCTGCCGTTTCTGCTGCTCTCGCTGCCCGCAGGCCTCGTTGCCGACCGCGTGCGCCGCAAGAATCTCATGGTGACGACAGAGCTTCTGCGCGCCGCCGCCCTCTTCGTGCTGTTCGCGTTGTTCTGGCTTCACGCGCTCACGCTCGTCACACTGGGCGCGCTCGGGTTCGCCATCGCCACCGGCACCGTGGTGTTCAGCGTGGCCGCGCCGTCGCTCGTGGCCGCGCTGGTTGAAGCCGACGGCCTGCTCGCCGCCAACCGGCGTCTAGAGATCGCACGCAGCATTGCCTACACGGCGGGGCCTTCGGCAGGCGGCATCCTTGCCGGCTGGGGTTCCGGCGTGCTCGCCTTTCTCGCCGCGTTCACGCTCTCGCTCGCGAGCGCGTGCTTCATGGGCCGCCTGCCGCGTGAAGCGCGCCGTGCGCCCTCGGGCCGGCGCGTCGCGCAAGAACTCGCCGATGGCCTGCGTTTTATCGGCGGCAATCCCTGGTTGCGCCCCATCGTCGCGACCGCTTTCGTGTTCAATACGTCGTGGTTTCTGCTGCTGTCCGTGTTCGCGTGGTACGCGATTCATCGGCTCGGGTTCAGCGCGCCGGAGGTGGGCTTCGCGCTAGGCGTCTATGGGTTCGGCATGGTCGCGGGGGCGTTTCTTTACAACGGCGTCGCCAGGCGGCTCCCGTTCGGCCAGCAGATTCTGCTTGGCCCGTCGTGCGCTGCCGTAGCCGCCGCGCTCATGGCGGGCAGCGCCGTGGTGCACGCAAAGGCACCGGTTTTCGCGGCGTTTTTTCTGTTCGGCTTCGGGCCCATCGTGTGGACCATCTCCACCACGTCGCTGCGCCAGATTGTGACGCCTGCCCCGCTCGTTGCGCGCGTGTCTTCGGTGATCATGATGGCGACAGCCGGCGCGCGGCCTTTGGGAGCCATGCTGGGCGCCTGGCTGAGCACGCGCTTCGGCATCGGCAGTTGCCTCGTGGGTGTGCTGATCGGCTTTGGTGTGCAGCTTGCGATCATCTCGGTCTCGCAACCGGTGCGCTTGCGCTCGATCACGACGCTGAGCGAGGCACCGGCAACCGCCACGGCTTGAGCCTCGCCGCAGCGGATGATGCTAATCGGCGTAATTGGAGAAAATTGCCAAATTTGCAATAAATCTCCACGTGGAGACCGATTTGGGGCGCGATCAGTCGAGCAGCTTCATCACATCGTCGTAAAGCGCCTGCGGAATGCGCACGCCATCGCGCTCGCTGCGCTCGCGCGCCTCGAACCGCCGCTGCGAAGGCAAACGCGCGCCCTGGTCGACCACCGCCGCAAACAACCGCTCGGCCCGCTCCTGCCCCGCCGCGTAATCCGCACCGAGGAACCGGCGCGGGTCGATGGCTATGACCAGTTCACCGTGGCAAGGGCTTGCCCCTGCGCCATCGTCGAAGGCCTGCGACTCCATGCTCGTGAGATCGCCGATCAACGCGCCCGCGAGCAATTCCACCATGGCCGCCAGCGCCGAGCCCTTGTGGCCGCCGAAGGTCTGCATCGCGCCCTCCAGCGCGGCGCGCGCGTCGGTGGTCGGCTTGCCTTCGCTGTCGATGGCCCAATGATCGGGGATGGGCTTGCCCTCACGCGCATGCAGTTCGATATCGCCGCGCGCGATCGCGCTGGTCGCGAAGTCGAACACGAACGGATGCCCGTGCTCGCGCGGCCACGCAAACGCAATCGGATTGGTGCCGAACACGCCGCGCGTGCCGCCGGCCGGCGCGACCCAGCTATGGCTGGGGTTCATCGCGAGGCCGACCAGGCCTTGCGCCGCAATCGCCTCCACTTCGGGCCATAGCGCCGAGAAATGGAAGCAGCGATTGATCGCCATCGCTGCGATGCCTTGCGTGCGGGCCTTTTCCGCGAGCACCGGCAAACCGCGCTCGAAGGCGAGCAGCGAAAAGCCGTAATGCGCATCCACGGCAAGCACGCCCGGCGACACATTGCGCAAGGTGGGCTCCGCACTCGGATCGACCTTGCCGCTGCGCACGGAACGCACGCAGCCGAGCAAGCGGTAGATGCCGTGCGAATGGCACTCGTCGCGCTGACCCTGAGTGATGACGTGCGCGATCGCCTCCGCGTGCGCGAGCGACAGGCCATGGTGCACGAGCGCCTTGCGCGCCAGAGAAAAAAGTTCGTCGAGCGAAAGCACGACGCCTGCATTTTGATTAGTCATCCTTACGCACCTCGTGATCGATCACGCCATCCACGCGACGCGTAATCCCAAGCGGATTGGCGGCGCGCAGCGCTGCGGGCAGCAAAGCGTCGGGCAAGTCCTGATACGAGACCGGGCGCAGGAAGCGCTCGATGGCGCGGCTGCCCACCGAGGTCGTGCGCGCATCCGTGGTTGCCGGGAACGGCCCGCCGTGCACCATCGCATGGCCGACTTCCACGCCCGTGCCAAAGCCGTTTACTAGAATTCGGCCCGCCTTGCGCTCGAGCGTCGGCAAAAGCATGCGGCAAGCCTCATGGTCGGCGGCGTCCAGATGCACGGCCACCGTCAATTGGCCTTCCAGCCCCTTGAGCACGCCATGCAGTTCGTTCAGATCCTTGCAGCGCACGATCAGCGACGCCGGGCCGAACACTTCGTCGCGCAGCGCGGGCTGAGCGAGGAACGCATCGGCCGTGGTCGCGAAGAGCGCCGCCTGAGCGTCGAAACGACCGCCTTCCGCGCCGCTTGCCAGTTGTTCCACGTTGGGGTTCGCGGCGAGACGCTCGACGCCCTTGCAGTAGTTCGCGTGAATGCCGGGCGTGAGCATCGTCGCTGCGCCGATGTTGGCAAGCGCCGCGCTCGCGGCCTGCTCGAATGCATCCAGGGACTCGCCTTGCACGGCGAGCACCAGGCCGGGATTGGTGCAGAACTGCCCCGCGCCCTGCGTGAGCGAAACCGTGAACGGCTGCGCAATCGCCGCGCCGCGCGCCGCCAGCGCGCCCGGCAGCAGCACCACCGGGTTGATCGCGCTCATTTCCGCATAGACGGGAATCGGCTCGGGGCGCGCGTTCGCAATCTTCATGAGCGCCACGCCCGCTGCGCGCGAGCCCGTGAAGCCCACCGCCTTGATGCGGTGATCGGCCACCAGCGCCTGGCCGATGGCGATCCCGCTGTCGAACAGCATTGAGAACACACCCTCGGGCAGGCCGCAGATTTGCACGGCGCGCTGGATCGCGCGCCCCACGAGTTCGGACGTGCCCGGATGCGCGCCATGCGCCTTCACGATCACGGGGCAGCCGGCCGCCAGCGCCGATGCCGTATCGCCGCCCGCCACCGAAAACGCCAGCGGGAAATTCGACGCGCCGAACACCGCCACCGGCCCCAGCGCGATATTGCGCAGCCGCAGGTCCACGCGCGGCAGCGGCCTGCGCTCGGGCTGCGCCGGATCGATGCGCGCATCGACGCAATCGCCGTTGCGCAGCACCGCCGCAAAGAGCCGGAGTTGCGTAACCGTGCGTCCGCGCTCGCCCTCGATGCGCGCGCGCGGCAAACCGGTTTCGGCCATGCAGCGTTCGATCAGCGCATCGCCGATGGCATTGATCTGTTCTCCTATCGTTTCGAGAAAGGCCGCGCGGGCTTCCAGATCGGTCTCGCGGTAAGTGTCGAAAGCGGCTTCCGCAAGCGTGCATGCGCGCTCGAGATCGTGCTGGGTCGCGCCGCCGAATGCGGGTTCGAGCGCGTCGCCGGTGCGCGCGTCGATGCCGTGAAATGCGCCGTTTGTGCCTGGCACGCTTGCCGCGCCGATCAGCGACTGGCCGGTAATGGTCATATTGCACCTGCAAAAATGCAAACCGGGCCAGTAAGGCCCGATTTCAAAACGAATGGAAAACTCGCGTTCAAGAACGCCAGGCTTTAGAGGCCCACGTCGGGCAATTGCGGGCGCGTTGCGAGCGCCTTCTCCATCACGGCCTTCACGTGCGCGAGCGCTTCGCCTTCCAGCGCGAGGCGCGGCGCACGCGTGAGCGCGCTGCCACGGCCCACGAGTTCTTCGCACAACTTGATGCACTGCACGAGGTCGGGGCGTGCGTCGAGGTGCAGCAGCGGCATGAACCAGCGGTAGAGCGCGAGCGCTTCGTCAAAGCGCTTTTGCTTCGCGAGGCGGAACAACGTCTCGCCTTCCTTCGGGAACACGTTCGACATACCCGAGACCCAGCCTTCGGCGCCCACGGCAATGCTCTCGACCACCACGTCGTCGAGGCCCGCGAACAGCACGAAGCGGTCGCCCACGGCGTTGCGCAGATCGATGAAGCGGCTCGTATCGCCCGACGAATCCTTGAAGCAGACGATGTTCTCGCAATCCTGAATGGCGATCAGCACGTCGGGCGTAACGTCGTTCTTGTAGATCGGCGGGTTGTTGTAGACCATCACCGGCAGGTCGGTGCTCGACGCCACCGCGCGGAAGTGCGCAGCGGTCTCGTGCGGCTTGGCCGAGTACACGAGCGCCGGCATCACCATCACGCCGTCCACGCCCACGCGCTGCGCTTCGCGCACGGTCTGGCGCGCGAACTCGGTGGTGAATTCGGCCACGCCCGCGATCACCGGCACCTTGCCGCCCGCCGCGTCACGCGCGGCTTCGATCACCGCCAGCTTCTCGCTCGTGTTCAGCGAAGTGTTCTCGCCCACGGTGCCGCACACCACGAGGCCCGACACGCCGTCCTTGACGAGGTTGCTCACCACCCGGTGGGTTGCCTCGATGTCGACCGAGAAGTCCGGCTTGAACTGGGTGCTGACGGCGGGAAACACCCCGCTCCATTGGATAGCGTTACGGCTCACGGTGACAATCTCCTTCGGTGAATGGATCCGCCAACATGGGGTGTGGCGATGGGAGAAGTATCGCTATCCGGCGTGTTTAAATCTTGAGAGCTTTCGCGACCCAGGAAGACGAAATCGGCACAGTCGGGCGCCCAGGCGCGCGCGCATGCCGATTTATCCGGGACAACCCCAGGAGAATCTCGGGGGAATCGCACCGGCGCGGGGCTTAAGCGCCGGCGGAATCGGCGTCGCCGGATTGCGGATGCAGCAGCGCGCGGTACTGGCTCGGCGTGAGCCCCACCGTGGCCTTGAATTGCCGCGTGAACGCGCTGTGATCGTTATAGCCGCAGCGCGTGGCCACGTCGGTGATGCTGAGGTCGCCCGCAAGCAGTTCCGAGGCCGCGTCCAGCCGCGTCTTCAGCAGCATCTGGCGCGGCGTGAGGTGGAAGATCTTGTGGAAATAGCGCTCGATCTGCGCAACCGACATGTCGATGAGCGTGGCCAGGTGCGAGAGCTTGAGCGGCTGCGCATAGTTGTCCTGGATGTACTTCGCGGCAACGGCAAGGCGCTGATACGCGGGATGCGTGCCCTCCGCCGCCTGCAGGTCGCGCGAGATGCCGGCCACGCCCAGCACGCGTCCTTGGGCGTCTTGCAGCGGCACCTTCGAGGTCAGGCACCAGCCCGGCTGGCGCCCCGGATACAGATGCAGTTCGAGCTGGTCGATGAGCCGGCTGTTCAGGCGCACGACGGCCTGGTCCTGCTCCGTGTAGATGCGGCCGAAACGCCTCGGGAAGACTTCTTCCGCCGTCTTGCCGAGCAGCGCGCGCTTGTCCTTGAAGCCGCAGCGCGCCGCGAGCGTGAGGTTGGCGATCACATAGCGCGCCTCGTGGTCCTTCACGAAGAAGACCACATCGGGCATGGCGTCGAAGAGCGGTTCGAGCAGGGAGAAGTGCGCCACCATCTGCGGCAGCGTCGTGTTTTCCAGGGCGGCGGGCAGAACCAGAGCGGACATTGCGCGGCGTATCGAGTCGGGATCCGCTCGATTATGCCCTTGCCTTGCGGGCTTGGGCATCCGCGAAATAAATCGGGCGGCCGAAGTGCCGGGCCGCCCGTCGGGTGCGCGAACGCATCGATCCGGCGTTATGCCTCGCTGCTCACTTCGAGCAAAGTGCCGATGCGCGCGGGCGAAAACGGCGGGCGCTGGCCATTCTGTCCAGTGCGCGGCCAGCCGAAGCAGAACGCCGCCGCTTCGCCGCAAATCTTGCCCTGGCAAGGCCCCATGCCGCAGCGCGTCTGCAGCTTGGCGTCGCGCCATGAGCGATGCTGTGCGGCGTCGCCGAAGCGCACGTCCTCGCAACGGCACAGCACCGTATCGGGCTCCGCGAGCGTGCGCAATTGCGGATCGAGCGCGAACGCTGCGTGCATGCGCTCGGCAAAGCGCCGATAGCGCGCGCGTTGAGCGAACAACGCCCGCGCCTGATCCGCCTCGCCAAGCGCCGCGTGCGCTGCAATGCGGCCTTCTACGACCGCCAGTTCCATGCCGCCCACACCCGTGCATTCGCCCGCCGCGTAGACATCGGGCAGCGAGGTAGTCTGCATCTCATCGACGACGATCGCAGCCATGCCCTGCGTTTCGTCGATCTTGCAACCGAGCGCCGCGCCCACGAGCGTATTCGGCACGAGTCCATAAGCGCATGCGAGGCGCTCGCAATCGATGCGGGTTTCCTCACTGCCCTTGCGAATGCGCACGTGCGTGAGTTGCGTCTCGCCGCCCGCCGCCGCCACATGCGCGCCGCACAAGTACGGCGTGGCGCGCAGATCGAAGCGCATGCGCGCCGCCTGCACGAGCTTCGCGGGCGTCGCCACGAGCCCGGTCGCGAATTGGCGCACCGCATGGGGCTGCGCCTGCTCGACGATGGCCGCCACCCGTGCGCCGTGCTCGCGCGCCGTGACGGCTGCGGCCCATAAGAGCGGCCCCGTCCCGGCGATCACGATGCGTTCGCCGCGCACCGGCATGCCGCCCTTCACGAGCGCCTGGAGGCCGCCCGCGCCCGTGACGCCCGGCAGCGTCCAGCCCGGATACGGCAGGAAACGTTCGCGCGCGCCCGTCGCAACGATGAGCTTGCCGTAGTCGACCGTGTAGCCGCGCGTAGCGTCTTCAAGCAGCAATTGCCGCGCGCCGGTGGCCTGCACGACGCGCGTGCCGCTCATGCGCGTGACGTTGGGCAGTTTCGCGAGCGCCTCGATGGCCTCGCGCGCATGGCCCGCTGGCGGATGCTCGGGGCCCTGACGCCAGATCTGGCCGCCGGGCAAGGCGTTGTCGTCGACAATGCCGACCTTCGCCCCCGCATGCGCCGCCACGCGTGCCGCGTTCAGTCCCGCCGGGCCCGCGCCAATAATCAGGATGTCGAACTTCATGCGGCGGCTCTCCCCGTGACCACGTTCATGCCGTCCGCGCAGAGGGTCTGGCAAGCCAGACGATGCCGCACGCCGTCGATGGTCACGCGGCATTCCTGGCACACGCCCATGCCGCACAGCGGCCCGCGCGGCATGCCGCTCACCGAGCGGCGTGTAATCACGGCCGAATCGCTCTTGTGTAGTCCCGCCGCAAGCGCCACGGCCGCCACGACCGAACTGCCTCGCGCGACGCTGACGCTTTGGCCATCCACGTTGAGCGTGATCGTCTCAGCCATGCGTGGCTCCTGTCGTTGCCGCTTGTGCCGTGGCCGTTGCCCCGAAGCGTGCGGGCAAATACGGCGTGGCGTCGATTCTCGACACCTCCGGCATGCCGAGCATTTGCGCTGCGATCAATTTGGCCGTGGCCAGCGCCGTGGTCACGCCCAGGCCTTCGTGGCCCGTTGCGAGCCATGTCGAAGGGTGATGTACATCGCCAGAAAATTGCGCGGCCGGGCCGATGAGCGGCAGGCCATCGCTGGTCGCGGGCCGGAAGCCCGTCCATGCGCGAATCGCGTTGAGCGACGGCAGTTCAGGCAGATACTCGGCGGCGCGCCGCAGCATGCGCGCGAGGATCGCGGGCTCCACGGCGGCGTCGAGGCTGTCGAACTGACGCGACGAGCCGATCAGCAATTGCCCCGTGGGGCGCGGCTGCACATTGAACGCCACCGAGGTGCCGGTCGCGTTGTGCGCGCTCTTGATGTAGCCGAGTTCGAGAATCTGGTGGCGCACCGTGCCGGGGTAGCGGTCCGTGATGAGCAGATGGCCTTTCTTGGCTTGCATCGGCAGACCGGGCAACAATTCGGCGGCTTGCAGGCCGTTGGCGATCAGCACCGCGCCGGCCGCCAGCGTCTCGCCATCGGCCAGCACCACGCCCGTGCGATCCACGCGCGCCACGCTCGCGCCAAGCCGGCAGGTGACGCGCCCTTTCACCGGCTGCGCGAGCAGCCACGACGCGACAGCCGGTGCGTAGACCACCGCGTCGTCGGGAATCACCATGCCGCCTTGCAAATCCTTGCGCAACGCGGGCTCCGCTTCGCGCACCTGTTGCGCGTCGAGCATCGAGCACGCCACGCCCTGGCTCACAAGCGCCTGCTGGCGCGTCTGCGCGAGCGCGTATTCTTCGTCGTCGGCGGCAACCCACAGCGTGCCGCAGCGCACGAACGCCTCGCGCGCAGTGAGGCGCGGCGCGAGATCGAGCCACAACTCGCGCGACCATGCGGAAAGCGCAAACTCCGCGGGCGAATCGTCCATCACCACGAGGTGCCCCATGCCCGCCGCGGTCACGCCGCCACCCACGCCCGCTCGATCGAGCACGAGCACGTCGGCGCCCTGCTGCGCAAGCTCGTGCGCGCACGCTGCGCCCACGATGCCCGCGCCCACCACGATCACATCGGGACAGGAACCCATCGGCTTCGTCACGCGCGAATGCCCCAGGCGAAGGGATCGTCGTCGCTGAAGATCAGCTTGGCTTCCGCGCTGATGTGCGCGGTGCCGCGAATGCTCGGGCGCACGTAGCCGGGCGCGAGATCCGCAGCGTTTTCGTATTGCGCCTCGAACACGCTGCCCACGATGCTCTCCTGGCGCCAGCGCGCGCCCGGCGCGAGCACGCCGTCGGCGGCGAGGCACGCGATCTTCGCGCTCGTGCCGGTGCCGCAAGGCGAGCGGTCGTAGGCCTTGCCGGGGCACAGCACGAAATTGCGGCTGTCGATGCCCGCCTGATCGGAATGCGCGAACAACTCGATATGGTCGATCTGCGCGCCGCCTTCGCCCGTGATGCCGTTGGCTTCGAGCGCCTGGCGGATGGCCCACGAGACTTCCGTGAGCGATTCGACGTTAGCGAATTCGAGCTGCTGGCCGTGATCGGAGACGAGGAAGAACCAGTTGCCACCCCACGCGATATCGCCGTGAATGCGGCCGAGGCCCGGCACGTCGAGCGGCACGCCCTGGCGGTAGCGGTACGCGGGCACATTGCGCACCGTCACGCTGCGGTCCGCATGCAGTTCGGCCTCGACCACGCCCACCGGCGTTTCGACGCGGTGCACGCCCGGCGCGATGCGCCCCATATGCGCGAGCGAAACGATCAGACCGATCGTGCCGTGGCCGCACATGCCGAGAAAGCCCACATTGTTGAAGAAGATCACGCCGGCCGAGCAACTGGGATCGTGCGGTTCGCACAGCAGCGCACCGACCATCACGTCCGAGCCGCGCGGCTCGTTGACGATGCCGGCGCGCTCGCGGTCGAAGTCGCGGCGGAAGATGTCGAGCCGCTCCTTGAGCGGGCCGCGGCCCAGATCGGGGCCGCCTTCGGTCACGAGCCGGGTGGGCTCGCCGCCGGTATGGGAGTCGATTACGGTGAGGGTTTTCATGGCGACAATCGTAGGTCTCGCCCGCGTGGCCGTCTTGCTCGAACGGCGCAACGGCTATGACGATTTCAGCATAGCGCGCGTGGCGTCATGCCGAGTACGGCGCCCGATGCGTCAGGCCGCGCCCCTCAAACGCTCGCGCCGCCCTCGGCGCGGGCGCCGCGCACGAATAGCTGGCGCAGCCACGCCTCGCCGTTCACGATCAGAAGCCCCGTGAGCACCAGCGCCGAGCCCACGAGAAACGCCGCATCGACATGCTCGTGCAGCAGCACCACGCCCATCGCCACGCCGAACAGCGGCGTCATGAACGAGAGCACGCCAAGGCGCGCCGCAAAATACCGGCGCAGCAGCCAGAACCAGGTCAGGTAGCTCACGAACGCCACCGCGACGGCCTGGAAAGCAAGGCTCGCGAGCCCGAGCGGTGCGCTGTTAAATGTGGTCTGTCCAGTGGCCCAGGCGAACGGCAACAGCAGGAAGAAGGCGCAGGCGAGCTGATAGAAGAGCGTCTGAGTGGGAGGCGCCTCGCTCAGGCGCGTGGTACGCACGACCACCGTGGTCATGCCCCACGCCACGCCGCCGCACAGCGCCATGAAGTCGCCGAGCAGCCAGTTGGGGCCGGCCCCGCGGCTCCCGCCCACGAGTGTTGGCCCGAGAAACGCGAGGGCGATGCCCGCGAACGCAAGGCCGATACCGCCCCATTGAAGTCCGGCAAGGCGTTCATCGGGCAGCTTCAAATGCAGGCCGATCGCGGCGAACATGGGCGCGGTGTAGAGCAGCACGGCCACGTGCGAGGCGTGGGTCCAGCGCAGCGCCTCGGCAACAAACAGGAATTCGAGCGCGAACAGCACGCCCACCGCGAGCCCCGAACGCAGCGCGACGCCAGGCACCCAGCGCTCGCGCGTCACGAATCGGTTGAACAGCCAGACGAGCACTGCCGCGACGCCCGAGCGCACGCCCACCTGCATCATGGGCGCGATGTCGCCGGCCACCGCCTTGATGGCCACCTGCTGAAAGCCCCAGATCAGGCACAGCGTCACCATGATGGCCAGTGCCGCGCCATCCACATGCTTTCTCATTGCCGAACCGCCGAGTTTTGTTCTTGATTAACGTAGTATTCCTGCGTCTGGATCAAGTCATATAGCGCAAAACTGACAACCGATAGCGGCAGACCGCCAGCGCCCCGACTGTGCGCTGCCGCATACATTCGGATAGCAAGCTTCGTCTCGGTGACTAGAATGTCTGAATGCACGCCAGGCGATAAGGGCGATCCGTTCTGACACAACGATTCTGATGGCGTGACGTTTCCATTCCTTCAAAGGAGGCATGTCCATGGCGTGCCTGAACGAAAGGATTGTCGGCGCGGTATGCCTCCTGCTGAGCGGGTACGCGCTCGCGGACGGCCCGCTCGCAGCTCCGCCCGAGGAAATGACGGTCGCCAGTATCGCGCCGTTGCCCATGGAAGTCGTTTCGGCTATTCCGGGACCGCAGACCTATTTGCATCGCTATGAATTCCAGTATCAGGCAGCGCAGCGCGCGCCCTTCGACGCGCAACTGCAGAACTTCTATAGCGTGCAGATCGACCATGATTTCCGGCTCGGCAGCGAGAGCTTCAGCCCAACGCCAGGGGTGGCGCGGCCCCAGCAGCCATCCGCGTATCTCCGTATGGGCCAATCGACAGCGCCCGCACTCGCGCTCACCGAAATCCCGAACGCCACATTGACGATCGGCGCGCAACCGCAGCGGCGGTTGTCGCTGACCGTCAACGACTGGGTGTTCTCCGGCACGGCGCGCGTCGCGATCCTGCATTCGCGCAGCACCGGCGCGACGCTGAATGTACGACACGGTTTTTAAGCGAACGCCGGACCGCGGTCAGCCAGGCTGCCACCTGCGCGGCCCGAGCCAGGCGCCCCGGCTGCGCGCCCCGAGCCAGGCGCCCCCACCTACGCGGCCCGAGCTAGGCGCCCCCCATCAAAAATCAATCTTCGCGTTGAGGCTCACCGTGCGCGGATCGCCCGGCGCGATGTAGTTGTCGTACTGGAACATCCAGTAGCGGCGGTTCGTGAGGTTGTCGATGGCCGCGCGCAGCGTCACGTCGTGGCCGCCAATGCGCGTCATATAGTTCGCGCCGACGTTCACGAGCATGTAGCCGCCCGTCTCCAGATTGCCGGCCGGACGCACCTCCGTGTTGCCCGTGTACTTGGCGTCGGCGCCCAGGCGCAGGCCCGGCACGAACGGCACGTCGTAGCTCACGCGCGCCGCCGCGACGAACTGCGGTGCGCCGGCCACGCGATTGCCGTTGTACTGCTGGCCCTTCGCGTACCACGTATCGAGCAGCATGAGGTCGCCCGCCACCTCCCAACTGCGCCCAAGACGCACGCTGCCGCCCGCCTCGATGCCTTGGTAGATAGAATCGCCGTCCTGCGTGAGCACATTCTGCGCGTTCGCGTAACTCGCACCGCGCTCGATGCGGAACAGCGCAGCGTTCGCACTCCAGCGCGCATGCTCGCTCTTGATGCCCATCTCGTACTGGCGCGAGCGCAGCGGTTTCAGCACTGACCCGCCATTTGCATAGATATCCGAAACGATTTGCCCCGGCTCCAGCGATTCCACATAGCTCGCATAGAGCGTGGTTTGCGGTTCGAGCTTGTACATGAGCGCGAAGGTCGGCGTAATAACGCCGTTCTGCCCATACGACGCAGTCGTCGCGCCCGATTCGGCGAAGGATTCTTGATCGTAATTCGTGTAGCGCACGCCTGCGAGCAGCGACCAGCGGCTCGTCAGATCGACGGTGTCGCTCACGAACAGCGACTTCTGGTTGATCTCGCTCGCGCGGTATTTTTGCAGGCCGCTGCCCGAGTAATAACGGAACGGATTGGGCTCGTAGAGATTGCCCTCGCCGAGCGTCTTGATGACCGTGCTCGCCGCCGTGCCATAGTCGTTGGTCTGATGCTGGACCGCCGCGCCCAACACCAGATGATGCGTGAGCGGCCCGGTCTTCACCTTGCCTTCGAAGGCGCCCTGCCAGTAGATGTCCTGGTGGCCTTCATCGCCGTTCCAACGGCTATCGGTGTAGTTGCCCGCCTGGTCGAGCAGCGTGAGCGTGCTTTCGTTGCGGTCGCGCGTGGACTTGCTATAGCTCGCCGAGGTGTTGAAGGTCCAGTCGGGCGCGATCTGGTATTTGACGCCAGCCGTGTAGAGCTGCAGGTTGGTGTTTAGATGCTGATCGGGGCCGGCGAGCCAGTTGGTGCCGCCGCTGATCGTCGCGGGCAGGCTCGAAGCCGTATAACTGCCCGTGTAGATGGCCGGCGTCTGGCCGCTCGAACGGCTTTGCTGATAGATCGCGTTGAAATAGACCTGCAGGTCGCGCGTGAGCTGCCCGTCGAGCGCCAGCGCCAGCGAGTTGCGGTTGATGTCGCCCGCGTTGTAGGTCTTGCCGGCCTCATGCGTGTAGTTGATGCGCGCGCCGAACATGCCGTCGGGGCCGAAGCGGCGGCTCAAATCGACGTGCTGGGTGAGCACGCCGTCCATGCGATAACCGAGGTCGAGGCTCGAGACCGGGTCCTGGCCCGGCTTCTTCGTCACGTAATTGACCACGCCGCCCGGCTGCGCGAAGCCGTACATGAAACCGCCGAGCCCCTTGAGCAATTCGACGCGCTCGAGATTTTCGTAGGGCATGGTGATGCCGTATGAAATGAACGGATTGCCGTCGATGCGAAAGCCGTTCTGCCAATCGATGGGCAGGCCGCGAATCGTGATGTAGGTCGCCCACGCGCTATAGGCGTTGCTGTTGTCGGTGACCGAGGCATCGCCGGCGAATACGTCGCCGAGCTTGTTGACCTGACGGTCGGCGAGGTCTTCGCCCGTGACCACGGTGGTCGAGAACGGCGTATCGAGCTGCGAGCGCGTGCCGAGCGCGCCGTTCGACACCGGCGTGTCCAGATGCAGCGGCGAGTCAGTCACGGCGGCAGCGCTCACCTTCACGGCGGGCAGCGACTGCTCGGTGGCGGACGACGCTGCGGTGGACGACGCTGTGCCAGGGGCGGCCCCGTCGGGTGTCGCGGCGTTTGCGGCGTTTGCGCCGCTTGCGGGATGCGCCTGCTGGGCAGCGCCCCCGTCCGCTGCGGATTGGGCGAAAGCGGACTGGGCCGCGGCGGCAAACGTCAGCCAGGCGGCAATCCGCACGGGGCGGTGGAGCACGCGCCCCGTACGGCGTGTGATTCGTTGGTTGTTCATATCGGCCAGAGTTGGTGGAGCCTTCCGCGCCGGAAAATTTCCGGAACACAAATACGACTCATTCTCATTACACATCGGGCGGCATCTTAGCAAAGCCTTATGCGTTTTGAAAGCCTCTGGTGGAAATTCGTCAGGATGTGCGGCACGGCACCGGCGCGCGCTCGTTGGACCGGGGCTTTAATCCTCGCTTAAGGCTGCGCCCGCATAGTTTTTGGCGACTCCCTCCGGGAGTTGCATGAGTCTTTCGTCTTGATTCGAGCAATATCGATCGAAGGAGGTACGAAAATGCGATTACGTTCGTATTTGGCGTTGGGCGCGCTGGCGCTCGCCCCGATGCTTGCGCTTGCCGGTGAAGCAAGTGCCCAGATGGATGCCCAGCACGCCGCCCAGCCGATGTTCGTCAACGTCAACGGTCAGGCGGTGCCGGTGAAGGCTGAAACCCACGTCGTCCAGACGGCGATGGGCCCGATGAAGGTGAGTACGTGGAGTTGGCACAGCCCGGGCGGCAGCGCCAGCTATGAAATGCAGACGAGCACGGGTGGCGCGCCGTCCGCCGTCGCGCTGCGGCAGATGCAGATGGCCCAGGCGCAAATGGTGGCGATGCAGCAGCAAATGATGGCCATGCAACAGCAGATGGTGGTACTCCAGCATTCCGCATTCGCCGGTGGATTCGCGGTGCCAGCGCCGCAGAACGTGGTCTTCGCGGTGCCGCTGTGGGCCATGCCGGACCCGGTGGTGATCGTGGAGCCAGTGCAGCGCGCTCCGGCGCCTGCCGTGGCGCCGCCGACCGCGCCAACGCGGTCGCCGGGGATCAAGGCCTAGGGGCGCGCAGGGTTTAACCGCCTTGCTGTTCAAACCGCCGGCTCTCGCCGGCGGTTTTTGTTTTTAACGCAGGAGCAGAATCCAGGTTCACCACGACCAGCCTTGCTGGCCATACTGTGTGTCGTAACGGCGGCCCCACCACGGCAGATAGGCGTTGTTCTCGCCGCGCTCCCGAACCAGATAACGCGCGCATGGTCGATGAGTCATTGAAGATAGAGCCTTGGCATTACTACTTGTCGGCAAAAATATCCATTTATCGACACAAAGGACCATTTTCCATCCCCAAAAACAGCAATGTCATATGTTTTATATGACCAAGAGCCGATTTACTCCTCCATCCGATCTCACGTCAAAACAGGTGCGAGCAGCACATGCGCTGCTCGCCTGGTCCCAGCAGGAATTGGTCACGGCTACCGGCGTAAAGACGTTTTACCGTATCGAACTTCGAAAGAAGCCATCAAACTTCAATCGCCAATGACACACAAGCGATTCGCTGCGCAATCGACGCCGAGGCTTTGAAAGCGTCGATAAAGGAGGCGAGTTGTCCCCTCACGACCCCGTCCCACCCTCCTCCCTGCACAGCCACCACCCACGCGCGCGTCCGCGCGTTGCCTCCACCTCGCTCGCCGCCTCGCGCCACCACCGCTCACCGCGCTGCGGCTCCACTAGATCAAGTCGCTCGCCCATGCGCGGCGTCGCCAGCGCCACGCCGCGCGCGAGCGACAGGCCCGTCACGCGCTCGAACGGCTCCTGCCAGCGGTGCATCGCCAGATCGAAGGTGCCGTTGTGGATCGGCACGAGCCAGCGGCCGCGCAAGTCGAGGTGCGCCTGCACCGTTTCCTCGGGCTGCATATGCACATATGGCCACTGCGCGTCATAAGCGCCGGTCTCGATCAGCGTGACGTCGAACGGCCCGAGGCGCTCGCCAATCTCGCGAAAGCCGTCGAAATAGCCCGTATCGCCGCTGAAGAACACGCGCAGATCGGCATCGGCGATCACCCACGAGGCCCACAGCGTACTGTCGCCGTCGAACAGGCTGCGCCCCGAGAAGTGCTGCGCGGGCGTGGCCGTGAAGGTAATGCCCGCCACCTCCGCGCTCTGCCACCAGTCGAGTTGGCGCACCTTGGCCGCATCGATGCCCCACTCGATCAGCCGATCGCCCACGCCCAACGGCGTGAGAAACACCCCGGTACGAGCGTCGAGCGCAAGCACGGTCTCGCGGTCGAGGTGGTCGTAATGATCGTGCGAAAGAATCACGCCGCGCAGCGGCGGCAGGTCGGCAAGCGCAATGGGCGGCGCATGAAAGCGCTTCGGGCCCATGCGTTTGAACGGCGAGGCGCGCTCGCCGAACACGGGGTCGGTGAGCCAGTATTCGCCGCGCAGTTTCAAAAGCAGCGTCGAATGGCCGAGCCGGTACAGGCTGCGGTCGGGCGCTGCATCGAGGTCGGCGCGGCTCAGCGCGTCGACGGGCAGCGCGCCAGCCGGCGCCGTGCCTTGCGGCTTCCTGAACAGCACGTTCCACGCAATGCCGAGGGTCTTCGTGAACCGCTCCTGCGGACGCGGGCGCACGTTGCGAAAGCGTGTGCCGTCGTGCTGCGGCGAGCCGCCCGAGATGACGCGCGAACGCCGCGCGGCGGCGAATCCGAGTGTGCGACCAAGAGAATCAGGGATCGATGCCATGGAACCTTCCCACAAAGTAGACTCATCAGTGTAGTTTATTTTCCGGATAAGTAAACCATGCGGTGTAAGTGTTCGAGCACAAAAAAAATGAAAAAAGAAAACAACAAAAACGAAAACAGGCGCCTGAGTGTCACCCAATAAAAACTGAAACAAGTAAGGCAACAGAAAGCAATGGAAGGACTCCGCCCAGACGGCGCGGCAGAGCCAGTGATGTAGCCGCGATAATCCAGAGGATTTTTAGCGGAGCGGAAATGGCGCAGAGAGTTGGCCACGGGCACGGCGAACAAGCCGTTTCCGCTCCGCTAAAAATTCGTTGAGCTAAGCCGCTCCGCTGCAGGTCACATCATCGCGATGTACGCGCGCGGCATGAGTGTGCGCGAGATTCAGGCCTTTCTGGCCGAAAGCTACGGCACCGAGGTATCGCCCGATTTCATCAGCTCGGTCACCGACGA